>JBGSHS010000116.1:0-44258 GCA_041752115.1 Pirellulaceae bacterium
GACCGGGCCGGTCGGGCAGCGAGCCGTGCGGTTGCTCGCCCACGCCGGTGCCCAGGTCCACGTCGCTTCCCGTAGCCAAGAGCGGGCAGCAGGAGTCTGCTCAGAAATTCTCAAACGCTATGGCAACGCCACCCTCATTCCGTTTGCCACCACGTCATCGGAAGAAGTGGCTGCCGCCATCAGCGGGGTCGACGTGCTCATTGCAGCTGGCGCCGCCGGCATCGAGCTGGTTTCGCAGCAGACCTGGAATACACTCACAAGTCTTCGCGTGGCTATCGACCTGAATGCCGTTCCTCCCGTCGGCATTGCACCGATCGATCCGATGGATGCCGGAGTAGACCGCAGCGGCATTGCGTGCTACGGCGCCATAGGTGTCGGTGGGCCGAAGATGAAGATCCACAAAGCAGCCATTCAATCACTCTTCACTTCCAACGACCAGTTGCTCGACGCCGAAGAGGTCTATCGTATCGGCTGCGAATTGACCCGGTAGTGCCGCAGCCCTCTTTGGAGGAATGCCCGCGGCAGGGTACATTCTGTGCCACGCACCCTCTGCGAGCCGTGCGAGACGGCGACGCGTCCCGCATCCTGTTGGCCTCTGACGTCACGATCCCGATAATCGGCAGACTCTTCCTCTGCCGAAGTGGCGAAGCGCTGAGTAACCGGGTTTCCTTGTCGGCCATCGTCGGCACAGTCGATGCTGATCAGAGCGATCGCGAAGCGGGTGGCACAGTTCGGCAGGCGGATCCGTACGCCAGCTCTGCTGGCCTGCGCTGACTCCGCTGGATTGCCAGGCGCGTGCATCTCGCTTCATCACGCAGTGAAATGAGGATCGGCTGCATGAGACACTTCATCGTTGCGCTCTTCCTGTGGGCCGTGGCAGCCGCTTCGTCTGTCACCGCACACGCCGCGGATGGACAGGTTCCTTCGTATCTGATCCTGAAGGCTCCGGCGCGCACCCCTAAGGGGAGTGCTTATTATCCCGGCCGCGGGTATGAAGTGAAAGCCCAAACGTATGCCTACGGCTGGTTTGGCGTCCAGCCGCGCGGGACCTGGAAACGGTCTACCGGCTACTACTCCAGCTACATCCAGTGGTCAAAGCAGTGATCGCTGACTCTCGCTGTTCCCTTTCGTGCTCGCGCTCGTGCTCAGCACCGCGGTGCTCGTGTTCGAAACGGTATCCGGGTGCTGGCGTCGGCTGGCCCGGTTCTTGGTGAGAAACTCGGGCTCACTGCAGCTTCCGTTCGCACACCAAACCGCGGGACGACGAACCGCAGAACGATGGTGGACGAGGGAAAGATCACTTCCCCAATTCATCGGCAATGCGTTGGGCGCCGTAGATCTCTCGCAGCGCGGTACGAATGGCCTGCGAGCTGACCGACACGGCCCGATCCTGCTTATCATCGTAGCGGAAGTCACCCGAGAGCGACTGAATATTGCCGTCGAAGATCAGCCCGACAAGCTCCAAGTCGCGGTTGACGACAGGGCTTCCGGAGTTGCCACCGATGATGTCGGCCGTCGAGACGAAGTTGAACTGCGTGTCGAGATCCAGCTTGTCCTTCCGTTCGTGCCAGCGCGGAGGAAGCGCCCACGGCTCTTTTCCTCCGTGTACCTTCTCATGTTCAAAGGCACCGGCGAAGGTCGTGAAAGGGGGAATCTGCTCGCCGTTCTGCTCATATCCTTGCACGACGCCGAAGGCCAGACGCAGAGTGAACGTTGCATCCGGATAGGTCGACGTGCCTTGCGTGGCAAAGATGGCGTCGGCAATCTGCGCATAAGCCTGCCGCTCCTGCTCATCCATTTGTTCCTGGATTTCCCGCACGCGACGCGACTCCGGATCCACGAGTCGAGCGAGTGCGATCATCGGATCGTTCGAGGCGTCGATCGCAGCAGAGCCTCCTTCCGCCAGTTTCTTGCGCACGGCCACATCGTCCAGCTTGGTCCTCTGAACCAGTTCCGCAGCGAGTTCCTGCGGGCTTTGTCCGGCGAGGACCTGCCGGACCAGCGGATCATCGCCTCCCCGCAGTTCCATCATGAATCCGAGCAGGTCGGCCAGCTTCGTCTGTTCCAGGTCCTTGTAGATCGGAGCGGGCGAGAAGAGTTGTTGCAGCAACGACTCGCGGGCCGAGTCCCGAAACTCCCGCAATCGCTCGGCACTAGGTTTCTGATCTTCGGCCGCCATGCGGACCAGCGTCTGCGCGATCCGGAAGAGCTCCACATTCAGCGGAATTCCCTCTTTGAGCAGTTGGGCCTGCTTTGGCTGCAACTGGGCGATCGTCTTCCAGGCGTCCACGCATCCGGCCAATTGGGGGTCGCGAGCGACTTCGGCCTGGAGGTGTTCTTCCGCCTTCTGCTTGCGAGCAATGAAGTCAGGGTCTTGCAGACCCTGAAGCATACCGGTCAGCGCTTTGCGGGAGTTCTGGATCCCGAACAGTTCTTCGTGCGCTCGTCGCTCTTTCTCCGGGCTCTTCAGGCCGAACTGCTGCAGCAGAATTTCGCGGCGGCGAATGAAGTCCAGCCGATAGGGAAGTCCAATGTCGCGCAGGTACTTGAGTTCGGCAAGGGTCGAGATGCGGTTGGTGCGACCGGGATTGCCCGAAACAAACACCAGTTCGCCCTCCTGCACCGCTCCATCCGACCAGCGCAGGAAGTCCTTGATTTCGGCCGGCTTGTCGTTCTCGTACACGCGGAAGATGCAGGCGTCGAGGTCGTAACGCGGGTATTCAAAATTGTCGGCATCGCCGCCGAAGAACGCAATCGCGGCTTCCGGCGCCCAGACCAATCGCACGTCCGTGTATTTCTTATAGCGGTAGAGATGATACCGGCCGCCTCCGTAGAGCGTCACCACGTCACTCCGCAACCCGGTTGCCGTCTGCGACTCTTTCTCAATATCGGCCATCACAGCTCGCCGAGCCAGAGCGGCCTCCGCCGCCGACATGTTGCTCTTCACGGCCGCCTGAACCCGTTGGGTCACATCCTCAATGGAAATCAACTGGTTGAGTTCCAGATCGGGCGATTTGATCTCTTCGGCCAGCGTCTTGGCAAGGAACCCGTCCTGGTAGTAGTTCTGTTCGGGAGTGGAGATCTTATGCAGCGTATCGGCTCCGACATGGTGATTGGTGAGCACCAGTCCAGTACTCGACACAAACGATGCCGAACCTCCGGAGTTGAAGCGGACACTGGAGAGCATTAACTGCCTGGCCCACTCGGGTGTCGGAGTGAACCCATACTTTTCCTGCAGGTACTGCGTGGGGAGATCGCTGAACAACCACATTCCTTCGTCGGCCAGCAGCAGCGCCGAAGGGAGGGTCAATCCCAGAGTAAGCAGTGAAACGAAGAGTTGACGATGGGTCATGGCTTTCGGGTCCCTGTTGTTCTGGTAAGGGTCAAATGACTTCTCGCGGCCGCGTTCCCAGGGCTCTCGGGAGCCGGAAGCAGTGGAGGGGACGGTCCAACGGTGAGACGCCGCCACATCTTCCTTGGGAATCGCCCGATTATAGGGGAAGCCCTCTGGGAGGGGAATCGGCACGGGAGTTCGAGGGAATCGGCAGGCCCACCGCTTACGCCGTGGCAACGTCGCAACGCAGCGTCCCGTCGTCACTCCACACCAGTTCATCGTCGCGCAGCCAATAGGCGCTGTCGAATTGGACCGAGCCAGCCGGAAAACGCTGCTGGTCCTCAAACAGGCTCGATTCGAGGCGGTCCACGCGCAGCGGAATCAACTGGGATTGACGAATCGACCGACGACGCGAGGATCCGCTACCGTCGCAGCGGGTCAGCCCCAGCGACCGCAATTCGCTTTGCAGCAAGTGCAGCACCTGGTCTGTACTGTGAAACACCGACTGTCGACAGATCTTGCGGTCCAGGTGCGCTTGGATGGCCACGTGCGAGCGACGATCGTCGCTGTCACACTCAATATCGATCATCTCCGGTGATTCCTGGACTTCAAAACGCGCGTGGTGATGACGGCAATGCCAACGCCGTTCCCCTCCGATCCAGGCGTGCAGCCGTGACGACGTATCGTAGCGCATTACGAGCGCGCTCGCCTCCGCCCGCTGCTGTACAATCCGCAAACCACAGACGAAATGGAGCGCGTTTTCACATGCCATCATGCGTGCCGGCAACAGCGGTGAATGCACCCGGGCACAGCGCACCAAAGCAATGCCTCCCAGCGAATACCCCTTCAGCTTGCGGGGTTGGTGGCCCGGCACCATCATCCGCTCGGCATGCTCGGGCGCTATCCGGTAGAGAATCAAGATGCGGCGGTCGATTCGTGCGGGAACTGCCGACATACCCATTACCCAATACTGCTCCCTTGCCACCGGGTCGCCTTCGGGTCGCCGATTCCATCGTACTCGGTATTCAGAACTCAGCCTGCGAGGCCGGCCGACGATAGGGCGTTCACTCCGTGCCCCAGCCTGCCCATCGAGGGCCCCTCGTCTCGAACTGACCTTTCGTCCCCTGACGGTCCCCGACTTCCCACCATTAGACCAGCCGTGGTCCGCTTTGGCTATGGGAAATCCCCGCCTTCACTGGCCCCAAGCGACGTTCAGGGGTGTTGCTTCCCGCGGCGAATCGGGCCAAACTGAGGAGCATCGGGGTGGCTGAACTCCCACACGCGGCTACGTGCTCGTGTCACGTAGGGCGATTACCAGAGACGTATTGTGCACAAACCGCTCGGCCTGGAGTCAGCCCCGGCACCGCCACGCAGCCGATCGAGCGGCCGGGCGACGCCGGCCCCCGCATCGATGACGATTCCCCTAGAGTGTTTATTTTTCGGAGCTTCCTATGCCTCGCCGCACCATGACGCACCTGCTACTGCTTACCTGTTGCCTGATGGCTGGGCGCTCCCAGCCGCTGCAGGCCGAACCGGGTGAACAGAATCTGCTCCCCAACCCCTCCTTCGAAAAACTTGAGAGGGATGCACCCGCAAGCTGGAAGGCCACGCGGTGGGGAGGTGACGGAACCTTGTCGGTGAGCGATGCGGCTCGCTCTGGCCAACGTTCCCTTCAGATCACATCGGACCAGGGTGGCGATCTCAGCTGGTCGGCAACCGTGGCCGTCCAGCCACACGCCACGTACCGGCTCAGTGGGTGGATCAAGACCGAGAACCTCAAGGGGGTCCCTCAGCGGCGAGGTCGTGGAGCATTGCTCAACGTACACAACATCCAGAGCGTGGCCACCGAAGCGATCTCGGGAACGCAGGACTGGACTCGCGTGGAGGCGATTTTCGAAACGGATTCGAACGATGCGGTGCAAGTGAACTGTTTGTTTGGCGGATGGGGCTTCGCCACCGGCACGGCCTGGTTCGATGATGTGCAGCTCGAATTGCTTTCAGCGGCCGACTGGCAACCGACGATTGTCATTCACGCCGACCAGCCGGGCCAGCCGGTTTCCAAGTACGTTTACGGCCAGTTCATCGAGCATTTGGGACGCTGCATCTACGGCGGCATCTGGGCCGAGATGCTCGAAGACCGGAAGTTCTACCATCCGATTACCGCCGACTATGCTCCTTACGGAAACGAGCCTGTCGCTCCCGATACCATACCGGTCGTGAAAGCCTCGCCCTGGCAGATGCGAGGTGCCGCCAACGGCGTCTCCATGGTCGGCCAGGATCCGTTCGTGGGGGAACATACGCCGCTGGTCGAGCCAGGCAGTGGCATTGCCCAGAACGATCTGGCGCTGGTGAAGGGCAAGCAGTACGTCGGCTACATCTGGCTGAAAGCTCAAGCCGGGGTGACGGAAGCCACGGTCGCGTTGAGCGGCGCGTCAGCCCCGGCCAAGTTCACCACCGGATCTCAAGGGTACACCCAACACACCTTCTCGTTCACGTCCAAGGAATCGACGTCCAAGGCTTCACTCAGCGTCGACGTGAAGCAGAACCCGTGTTTTGTCGGCACACTGTCCCTGATGCCCGCCGACCATGTTCAGGGAATGCGAGCCGATACGCTCGAACTGCTCAAGAAACTCAACTCCCCCGTCTATCGCTGGCCCGGTGGGAACTTTGTCAGCGGATATGACTGGCGCGATGGCCTGGGTGATCGCGACCGTCGCCCCCCACGAAAGAACCCCGCTTGGACCGGAGTGGAACATAATGACTTCGGCTTGGACGAATTCCTGGTCTTCTGCCAACTGCTCGACACGGAACCGTATATCGCCGTCAACAGCGGACTCGGGTCGGTCGACGAGGCCATGGCCGAAGTGCAGTACGCCAATGGCTCAGCCGACACGCCGATGGGAGCCTTGCGCGCCAAGCACGGACACCCGGAACCCTACGCGGTGCAATGGTGGAGCATCGGAAATGAAATGTACGGCTCCTGGCAACTGGGACACATGTCGCTGGAAAAGTACGTCCAGAAACACAACGAGTTCGCCGATGCCATGCGGCGCGTCGATCCGGCGATCAAGTTGATCGCCGTCGGGGACGCCGGTCCGTGGAGCGAAGGGATGATGCAGCACTGCGCCGACCACATGGACCTGATCAGCGAGCACTTCTACTGTCAAGAACGGCCGGGCCTCGCCTCGCACGTGGCTCAGATTCCAGACGCGATCCGGCGAAAAGCCGTGGCCCATCGCGAGTATCGCAAGAACTTCGCGTCACTTGAGGGCAAAGACATTCAGATTGCGATGGACGAGTGGAACTACTGGTACGGTCCGCACCCCTATGGCGAGCTCGGAACCCGCTATTTCCTCAAAGATGCCCTCGGCATCGCCGCCGGCATCCATGAGTACGCGCGGCAAAGCGACCTTATGTTCATGGCCAACTATGCTCAGACGGTCAATGTGATCGGCTGCATCAAGACCACTAAGACCGACGCCAGCCTTGAAACCACCGGCTTAGCGCTGCAACTGTATCGCGCCCACTTTGGCACCACGCCGCTGAAGGTCCAGACGCAGTCGCCGCTGGACGTGGCTGCGGCGTTGTCACCCGATGGCAAGATGCTGACAGTCGGCGTAGTCAATCCGACCATGCAGGCGCTCGACCTGACGTTGACCCTGCAAGGCTGCACGCTCTCCGGCGGCGGTCAACGGTGGCAGATCGCCGGTTCCGATCCCATGGCTTATAACACGCCGGGCCAGCCGCCGCGCGTGCAGATTGAAAAGGCCGACGTCAATGGCACGCCTGACACCCTGCAGGTCGCGCCGTGCAGCGTCACGCTGTTCGCCCTGCCATTGAAATAGCCCCCCACCGGTTCAGGCAGTTCGTTCCGAAAGCCGATCACGTCGTTGATCTGGGCCGCGAACCGGCAGCTCGCCGGTTCGCCCACCAGTTCAGCGCGCGACCGCCTGCCGCAGCCGTTCGGCCAATTGCTGAGCCCGAATTGGCTTCGCCAGATAGTCGTCCATGCCGGCCGCCAGACACCGTTCGCGATCCCCTTTCATTGCATGTGCGGTCATGGCGATGATCGGGATATGCTCGCCCGTCGACTCCTCTCGCTTTCGAATCAGCTCGGTCGTCGCGAAGCCATCAAGCTCCGGCATCTCGACATCCATCAAGATCACGTCAAAGGGGTGCTGGCCCAGCAGAGCGAGCGCCTGCCGCCCGTCTGCGGCAACCTCGACGTGGTGCCCTTCTTTCTCCAGAAGTGCGACGGCCAGCCGCTGGTTCATCAGACTGTCCTCGGCCAAGAGTACACGCAGAACCCCACTGGCAGGAACCGCGTGCGATCCCGAGGACGTCGCACGGACCGCCGGTCTCCCCGTAATGCCGGTCGCCATGCCGATCGCGTCCAACAATTCGGACTGCACCACCGGCTTCATCAGCCGAGCCACGATTCCCAGCCTCTCACATACCTGAATATCACCAGGTCGAGCACCGGAGGTGAGCATGATCACGGCGGTGGTGGCCAGTTCCGGGTCGTCGCGAACCCACTGCAGGAGCGTGCAGCCGCCGACCTGCGGCATGTTCACATCCGAAATCAGAATGCGGTACGGTCGCCGCTGGCGTACTCCATCCTGGAGCGCCTCGATGGCTTCCTGGGCACTGGCCGCGCCGCAGGCCGCCAGCCCCCAGCCCTTCACCATTTCCTCGAGAATGAACCGATTGGTGCCGTTATCGTCGACAATCAACACGCGCACGCCGCTGAGCGCTCCAGAATCAACTTTGGTTGAACTGAGCGGCTTGTCGGCCGCACGCTCAAACCGCGCAGTGAAACAGAACGTGCTCCCCGTCCCCACCTGGCTCTTCGCCCAGATGTGCCCCCCCATCAGCTGTACGATACGCGATGAGATCGTCAATCCCAGCCCGGTTCCACCATATTTTCGCGTCGTGGAGGTGTCGGCCTGCGTAAACGCGTTGAAGACCCGATCGATCTGATCGGGCGGAATGCCAATGCCTGTGTCGCGCACCTCAAACAACAGCACCACGTCGCCCGGCCCGCTCGAGTCACATGACACCTCGAGCACGACCTCCCCACGTTCCGTAAACTTGGTGGCATTTCCCACCAAGTTGATAATCACCTGGCCCAGACGGGCCGGATCACCGATCAGCGAATCAGGTACGTCGCGGTGGATGTGGCAGGCCAGTTCCAGCCCTTTGTCCTGCGCTCGAATGGAAAGCGACTTCATCGTCTCACCGACCCGGCCACGGAGACTGAACACGATCCGCTCCATGTCGAGCTTGCCGGCCTCGATCTTGGAGAAATCGAGAATGTCGTTGAGCAGATTCATCAGCGCATAACCCGATTCGCGAACCATCTGCAGATAATCGCGTTGCGAGTCGGTGATCTCCGTCTCCAACAGCAAATCGGTCATGCCGATCACCGAGTTCATGGGAGTGCGGATTTCGTGACTCATGTTCGCCAGGAAATCCCCCTTGGCGCGATTGGCCACGTCAGCCTCTTCCTTGGCCTGACGCAATTCGCGAAACAGCAGCGCATACGGCTGCTTCAACCCCACACGCACAAAAGCTCGATACACCAGATAAAAGGAGACGATCTTCAGGAAATGCCCCAGGACGTTGGGCCAACCCGTAATGTCCTCGTAGAGCGTGAACGACAGTTCCGATGCCACAGTCACGGCGATCGATGCGGCCAGCAGTCGATAGACTTCGCGATCAAACGCCTCACGCCGCCAGTACAACAACCCCAGGCTGACCAGCAGCAGGCCGCAGATAATGAACTCGTTGACGATCTTAAACAGCGTCTGGTGCGTCCCCTCGACGTCGTAGCAGGTGGGGAAGATGTCCCAGTGGAAAATGCTCGCCAGCCCTAACACAACGACGACAGCGTACCCCGAAATCAACGCCGCCGGTGAAACCCGCTTGTGCAGGAATGCCAACGCCCCAATCAGGGAAAACGCCTCCAGATACCGTGCCTGGATCCATAACTGAATTCCCAGATTCGTCGTGTACTCGGGAAAAACATTCATTCTCCCCACACTGAGCGTGTGCAACAGATCCAGAAACGCCACAAACAAGAAGCCAATTCCAATGCACAGATAACAGGTGTTGCCCATCAACTGGCGAGCATTCCAGAAGATGGCAAACACCGTGCACGCCACGACAATGCTGAAGATCTCAGCCAGACTGTGAAACAGCGGATAGCTGTATCGGCTCGTCCAATACAGCCCGAGCAGCAACCCAGCGCCGATCAGTACCGCAACCCAGTGCCGTTCGTGTACCGGGCCCTTGGCGGGCAATGACATGACAGCCTCTCCGCAACGACAGTGGGAGCCTGCCCAACCCCACCCGTTTCGTCCATTTCCCCGACGCTGTCTCCCACGGCCAAGCAATCAGCCGCATCTCAACTCCACCATCGCCGTAACTGGACCAGCCTCCAGGACCCATTCCGCCATCGCCACTCGGCTCGTTACCGACAACGAATCCAAGAAATCGCGACGACCGAGTCGGTCCAATCAACGGAGCATGCCGCAGGGGACGTGACAAACTGACAAGCACTCGCAAGAGACGGCATTCTTTCGCTGCCTTCAATTCTACCGTCACTTGGAAAATTTGGGAGCAATACTGGCGAGAAACAACCGGTTGAGAGAGCATTCCCAACCGCCCAAACGCCACAGCCCCCCTGAATGACCGTGCGCCCTCGAGCGACACCCGCCGGGAATGACGAATGACCAAATACCCAATGACGAAGTTATTGACGAATATCACACGTAGAACCGACCGGATGTAGAAGGTTGACAAGTCGCGATGGCCACTCGACATTGTCGTCACCAGTCGTTTTTTGCGAGTGGGTCCATCGTCGCTCGTCATTGACAATCGCGTGCGGCGATTGCGGTCAAGTATATTACGGAAGACAAACCGCGACTGACTCGGGCAAACGCGAGGAAGAGTCGGCCATCTATGGGGCCTCAACCGCAGAATGTCGAACAAGGAATGTCGAATTTCCCAGGGCAGAACCGCGGCTGGCGATCCGCCGCCATTGCCGGAATGCAGTTCCTGCCAAGGCGTTCGCTTCCTCCATCATGCTGCGGCCGACGGTTGAACAATCGGCGGCTCTCCGTTAAATTCCTCGACGGTTCGATTCCTCGATGAGATAGCACCGACGGCCGATGCGCTGGCCATCGAAAAAGCCGACGAGCCATCCGCTCGCCGGCTTGAGCATTGTTCGAAATGCCGCTGGCCGGGACGTTCAGGCCGCAGCCCTGCGACGTCGCGACCACCAACACAATCCGATCAAGCCGCCGACCAGCCACATCGCCAGCGTCGCCGGCTCGGGAACCGCCGTGAGTGTCAGGGTGTAAGAGCCACCCGTGACGTGGTGCCCGAAGAACCGATCATCGCCGACTCCCGAAACCGCAAGAACCAGATTGCCAGAATCCGGCACGATTCCATTGGCTATACGGGAAAGCTGACCGGCGCCGCCGTCATCATCAAACATGAAGACATTGCCGTCCTCATCGAACATCCCCAGAACCGTATCAAAATCACCTGCGGTGATCTCAGCCGAAAACGACGTACCGGCGCTCAATCCAGTAAACATGAAGAAGTCAACGTCCATGCCGCTCATATTCAGATAGAGCTCATAATCACCCGATTCGTTGTGATTACCGTTGTAAAAGTCGTCGTCGTCTCCCGTCACCTTCAAATTGATATTTCCCGAGCCATCCGATGTGCCGGTCAGTGCTGGAGCCAAGAAACCCACGGGACTGCCGTAACTATCCTCCCTCTGCAGTAAATTGGATTCCGTGAAGGAACCCATTTTGGGATTCAGCACCCAGGGAGATGCCCCGTCGTGGTTGTCAATCCACGCTGCATACCACTGCCCTCCTGTGGCGGTAGTGAATTCGTGGAGATTCACCGATCCTGCCAACAGCTGATCTGAAACGAATGCGTCGTACGTCAGGGCAATCGTGCCCAGAACAACGCGTTCTCCGGCAGTCACCGTCTCACGCGTGGCAAACGTGTCATTGTCGCCTGCTTCCGTGTAGTCGGCCCACGTTGCGCTCGCGCACAAGCAAGTCAACAATCCAACCGTACCTGCAACCAGAAACCTCATTGCGGTGCTCCTTCGTCATGATGCTTGATACGCCTGAAAGAACCTGGCCACAACGAGGTCGACGCGAGCGGTCAGCTTAGACTCACGACGGAGACTCGTAACAAGCCACACTGGCACAACGCGACAACAGGGCGCAACCGAACGGCACCCTTTACCAGGAATCTTGAGGCCCTACCACCAAATCCCGCTTCCTATTCCCCACAATCTACCCAGGCGCCCCCGGTAAATTCAATGATCTTGCAGTAAAAATCTCGCAAAGGCCGTTTTGACACCCCCATCTCGGGTGTCTGACACGGCGTACCCAGCTCCGTTCCTTGCCACTTCACGCTCAGCTGCTCATGAGTCTGTTCAATCGCGGGCTATCTGGTATCAGCTGGTGAGGTTCACAGGTGAGTCGTGTTGAGGGAACGCCACGTTGTCATGGCACTCCGACTCGACGGCGGCTCCGGCCCCCGCGGCTCCGGCCCATTCGACTCAGCCGCATGGCGTGATGTCACGGTCGAGACTGGACATTCAGGCTGCTGTCCGAATAATCCCTTATCCGCCTGGCGGAGTGTGCTGCCTTCGTCAAAGGTGGCAGCGAAAGCGAAGCATGGTGCCGATTCTAAGTAAACGGGGTGATGGCGGCATGAAATATGTACCAGCAATCTTGGCGATGGGGCTCCTGAGCGTTCTGTTGTGTGGGTGTGGTCGAGCGCCGGGCGTGTCCACGCCGCAGGCTGAGGCGCCGAGTGAATCGACGGGCGCCGAGTCGGGTAACTTCGCCGCTCGGCTGGAGGCGGCAAAAGGGATTTCCAGCGATTTGGCGCGCATCAGCGCTCTGGCCGATCTGGCCAGGGACGCCGCTCAGGCCGGTGACGGTACGGTGGCGAAAGGAGCTGTCGAAGCCATGGACTCGAGCGAACTGGCGCGTGACCAAACCGCGGCCATAGCGGCCGAGCTGTTGGCGGGTGTGGGGCGGGTGGACGACGCGGTGGCGATCGCCAAACTGATCGGGAGCGAACTGGCGCGCGATCAGGTGTTGGCCCGACTGGCGAAAGGACAATAAGTCGACGCGTGTCAGCCGCTCATCAGCGAATGCGGCCCCCGCCTCACGCGTCGGCGAGGAAATGGGTGGACCATGCCGCGGCTTCTGTCGTTCCTGGGATTGCTGCTGCTCTTGCCGTTGGTCATTCCCTTCATGCTCGGCGGTCTGATCGCTGCCGCAGCTTTCGATATCTATCGCCGAGCGTGGCTCCTGCTGTATTGCTGGACTCACGCCGAGTCGGCGTACCTCGTTTGCTCCCGCCGGCGCGACTGGGGACCGTTACTGCAGAACAACGTGATCCCGGCCCTGCCCCAGCAGGTTTCTGCCGTCTGGACTGAGACGACAGACCGGTCGGACCGAGTACTGCGGGCAATCCGCCTGAGTCAAATCAACACGGCTAAACCGTTTCTCATCCTGGTAACACGATTCGGCCTGCGTTGGGAATCACTTAATCAAACGCTGCAGAACTGGAAGGAGCATGGCAAGGAGGACGTGGAAACCCGCATTGCCATGCGGCAGCTGATCGAGCGAACGCTCTCCAATCTGGGACACAGTGCCGTCAGCACAGTACAGAGTGGCTGAACGGCCGTGCATTCAAGTCAACTGCGGCAAACACGGCGGTGGCGACGAAGATGGAAGATGTAGTGGGATGCCCCACGTGCATCCGAACGTCGGACCGATTTCACTCGCGAAGCGACAGCCCCAACAGAGCCCCGGGCCGGAAAGCGCAAGAGTGTGCGAGCGATGACGCCTCCGGATATCCGCGCCCCCTTGCGGCATCCGCCGACACAGGACCCGATACTGCTGTTTCACAGAATCACCTGGCGGTAGAATTAGCAGCGACCAGGTAAGGCAGTTGTCTGGAGAACGATCATTAAACGAGTCGATTCTACGACGCTGGAAACACCATGCAAACACCATTCCGCATCGAGTGGCTGGTGATCGCAGCAACTCTACTGATCGTCGTCGCACTGGTCGCACCGGTACCGAATTGGAAGGAGACCGTAAGCGAGTCGCGCCATACCTGTGGAAACTGCCAACAGACCGTGCGCACGTATCGCTGGTGGAGGATGGACTCCGAAGTGATCGTACCAACCGTCGTCTTCGCAGTCCGCCCTGGACATGAGCATGACTGGTGGCAGTACTCGCGGTCGCATGTTTCCTGCAATGAGAAGTGGGCCCGCAGTCGTGCCGCGCGATATCGCGACGGCCGACAGACGTGGTCGCCGTGACGGAGATTATTCGTTTCCCTGTGCGCCAGCACCAACGCCCCTGATCCCTCGGAAAGTCTCCGTCCTGCAAGACGCCGGCATCGTGATGCCCCACTGAAATCGCTCCCCCGAGCACGGCCAGAATACGAAGTCGCTAGACCGCAACACACAGATTACACACGGAGCGAACCACGGAATCCTCGGGCAGCGTAGTAGGACTGCGCGCCATTGTGATAAACGAATACCTTGCCATAACGCCGATCACAGAAGAGAGCTCCGCCAAGTGCGCGCACGTCCGAGGGGGTCTCGATCCAGCTGGACGTCTTCGTATCGAATTCGCCCAGCTCCTGCAGATCCCGGTACTGCTGCTCCGTCAATAGCTCAATACCCATCGCAGCAGCCATCTCGACTGCGCTACGGTCCGGCTGGTGTTCTTTGCGGGATGCGCGCGCTTGCGCATCGTAACAGGTACTTCTGCGCGCTGTGGGGCTTTCTGAGGAACAGTCACAGAAGATGAATTGCCCCGAATCGGTGGCCTGACCAATGACGTCCGGTTCGCCACCTGTGGCTTCCATCTCTTGCAGTGACGCCAGAGCCGCACGATTGTCTTCGAGCCTGGTCTGCACATCCTCCCACGAGATGCCTGCATGGCGCTGCATGTTCTGCTCGAACCGAGCCTTGAGCACGTGGAACAACTTCTCGCGTTCTTTCGCCTTCATGGTTATCGCGGTATTTTCCAAGTCGACATCCGATCCAAGACCTACGATCCGATACGTGCACGTGACGACTCATCATAGCAGGCATGCGGTCGCGGGAAAGTGACTTTCACGGCTACTTGCCGGATCGCAGCGAGGCGCTGATGAGAGACGCCCTCACTCGGCTGGCAAACCGTGAACACTGACGACCGCGACAAGTCTCCGTGCCTCCGTGTCTCCGTGAGAAACGACAGCCGTCTCATGGTCAGAAAATTGGCAGTCGCACGCTGAACCAATCGGCCGAACAAGCCCGACGATCGCCATCGCCCCCTGGACAACTCGACGGATGCCCTCATTGTTCTATTCTGCGGGAGGCGATTCGATTTCGGCCGCATCGGCTAATCGGCGGTGCTCGCAGCGACTTCCTCCCATCGGAAGCAGGCACCACCCTTGCGCGCCGGACTGGGGCCGGTGGCGGTGACCGTCACGGGACCCGGCGTGTGGGGCTTGGTCGCGAGATAACGGTGATTGGTCAGTGACATGAGCATGGTGTCGCCACGCAGGAGATTGATCCACTGGAACGTCTCCGCGTCGCTGGGCGCCGCGTCGCCGAGGGCCTTGAGGACGACGCTCTCAGGTCCCGCCACCGAGACGACCCGTCCATCGCTGGCCTTGAGCGCCACGCGACCCAGCCCCAGATCGATGACCTGGAGCTTGGCACCAGCGGGAGTGTCATCACCCGCCGAAAGATTGACCAACGTCGACGCGGTGAGATCGGCTGCCAGTACGCTGCCATCAGCGCCGCTGGTCAACACGATCGTCTTGCCGTGCGGAATCGCGCGTTCGATGCCACTCGCCCGAGGTTCGTCCACCGAGTAATTATCGAAGTCGACATAGCCGCCAGGCTGCCCCAGGGCGTTGTAATGGAACAGCGCCGGACGAACGCCCTGAAATGTGGTCAGCTGGAACGTCATCGTGAAGGACGGCCCCAGCGGGGTGAAGGCGTGACCGTCGGCACTCCAGAAGAAGACCGCCTGATCGTTGTCGAAGTTGCAGTGGACGCGGAGCCAGAGACGCTCCGGAGCAGCGGACGAGCTGACCACCGGCTCGTTGGGCGGCGCGGGATCCGTGCGGCGCTGGCCTCCTCGGCGGCCTCGACCGGGACTGCTGTACATCTGCAGTGATGTGCCCTCTGTCGATTTCACCACACCGATCCAGGCGTAGGGCGAACTCAGCAGCGCCAGGCCCGCCGTGTCTCCCGCCACCATGCCCGACGTATCCATCTCCACCGTCATGATCGATTCCGGGCCCGGCGGCCGCTGGCAAAGGCTGTTGCGAGCCGTATAGAAATCGCTCGCCGGCAGCGAATACAGACGCAACACGCCCGGCTTCTCGGTGACGGACCATTTGCTGTCGTCAGGCACGTGATTCCACTGCCAGTGCGGATTGAGCTTGCCGCCGTCAAAGCGGTCGTCGTGGATAAATGCCGACTTCGGCTCCTGAACATGGCCGGTGTCAGGTTTCAGCCAGGTGTTGGGGGCCTTGCGCAAATTGCCCGGCAGACCGATGAGCGGGAAGCCGCTGTCCCACGTGACCGGCACAAGAGAGACCATGCGACCGGCACTGCCGTGGTCCGACATGATAATGCTCCACCACTGGCCGGAAGGTGTGTCGACGATGCCGCCTTGATGCAGCCAGAGACCGCGGTCGTCTGCCGAGGCGAGATCGGGAGCGGCCCCCGTCACACCCAACGATTCGCCTTCCACCATGCGTGTCACCGTCCAGGGTCCATCGATCGAGTCGGCGACAGCGACCAGTTGGTCGACCGCACCGCCGGGGATCGCCGAGACGTCGACGTATCTGCCGTTGATCTTGTAGAGGTGATGGCCTTCGCCCATCCTCTCGTTCAATGATCGCTTGGGCGCATCGGGAACGAAGGACCTGAGGTCCGCAGAGAGCTCTTCGATCGGATAGGGACTGTGGTTGCCGGAAATGATGTAGATCTTGCCGTCGTCGTCAAAGAGCACCGACAGGTCATGCCGTCCCGGCAACTGGTTCCGCTCCCACGGTCCTTCAATCGACTGGGAGCGAAAGACCTGCAGCCCTGCGCTGTTGACGTTCGAGAACACATAGAACATGCCCTGATGGTGGCGGATGCAGGGCGCCCAAATCCCTTGCCCGTAGATATTCCCCCGTTCGAGTCGGAAGGCTGGGCCGAGGTCCAGCCGATCCATGCAGTAGCCGGCGAGTTCCCAGTTCACCAGGTCCTTGGAACGCATCAACTGCACCGCGGGATTCATATGCATCGTCGTTCCTGCCAGATAGTACTGGTCGTCGACACGAATGACGTCCGGATCTTCAAACTCCTCATAGAACAAAGGATTCGAGTACGTGCCGTTGCCGTTGTCGGCTGTCCAGTACTTCGTCGCAGCGGGAACAACGTCGAGACCTTTCGGCGCGACCACAGCCGGATGCTCTTCTGCCGGCGCAGCTGCGACACGGGCATCTATGATGGCTTGATAAGCCGGCTTGCGTTGGTTGGTGGCATCGAAGATCAGCGGGTACTGGCCCGCTCGCCAGGTTCGGCGGTCATTGAGGCCCCAGAAAGTCACCCGCTCGATCGCCTCCTGATGTTTGATGAAGATCGCAAATAACCTGGCGTAGTCGTCCGCCTGGGCCTTGAGATCTTCCGGCGACGGCGGCGAGCCGCCACCCCGCCTGTTGCCTCCGAAACCACGACCGCCGAATCCGCTGCCAAACTGACCTCCCGACTCGCCGCGGATCGTCACGTCCAACTCCGTCACACTGACCTCCAGCCCCAGCGCGGCATAGTCGGAGATCGCCTTGTCCAGGGCGTCAAACGGAATACGCCCCGTGCTCCAGTGACCCTGAATTCCCACGCCGTGAATGGGCGCGCCGTCGTTGATCAATCGTTGCAGCAGCACCATCGAACTTGCATGTTTTGGGCCGGCCTCGATGCCGTAGTCGTTGTAGTACAGCTTGGCATCCGGATCCGCTTCGTGTGCAAACTTGAATGCCAACGTCAGGAACTCCGGCCCCAGCGCGCGCAACCAGGAGGAATTGCGGAGGTTCTCGGTCTGGGCCGTCCGCGCGTTGCCGCCGTCGTTGATGGCTTCATTGACGACATCCCAGCTCCGGATCTTCCCCTTATAGCGGCCCACCAGTGTGCTGATGTGGTCCTTCATGCGCTGCGTAACGGCCGCCTTGTCGCCGTCACGGAAAAACCAGTCATTGGTCTGCGCATGCCACACGAGTGTGTGGCCATGGATGGCAATGTCGTTCGCCACGCACCACTGCACCAGAGCATCAGACCGCTCGAATCTCCACACATCCTGGCCAGGGTGAATCGGGCCCGGCTTCATGCAGTTCTCCGGCGTCGCAATGTCGAAATGCTCCCGGACCAGTGCCAATTCCTCCTCGGTGTACCTGCCAGGAAGGTCTCCCGCCATGCCGATGAGAAAGTAATCCTTGTACGCCTGTTTGATGGTCAGGTCGTGCTGGTCCACCGGCCTGACTTGCTCCCGCTCCTCGTTGCGCGGCAGAGAATCGGCCTCCTGGGCTAGAACACCCGAAGCCATTACGAAGAGCGCAACCGAGCAGCCGACCTGGCCTACTTTCCCACACGTCATGAAGTTTCTCCCCTGCAGTCGTCCACCTCTGAGCAAGAAGTCCCATTCTACCTTAACCCCCGCCGACCACTAAAGTCTCACCTCAGGGGCAAAACTTATCCTCGGAGCCCCGGTGGACACCCGAACGTGGTTCCACGAAAGCTCCGATCATCTGGGATGACGAGAGTGCCCCAGAGGAACGGACAGTGGCTTGCCGAACGCGGTCTGACGACCGAAAACGTGGAAGCGGCGGTATGCGCGAATCGCATTAGCCGCCGAAACGCCCGGATTCGACCTGCCACAACGAGACTCGCCGGGGCGCAGCAGCGAAGATCAAGTCTGTCGCTGCTTTTGAAACGCCCGCAGCGTCTGTCCGAGGACCATGGGAATGATGCTCAGCCCCATGACAACAGCCCAGCCGCTGGCCAGCACGCGCAGGCCCTCGCCCGCCAGCGACTCGGTGTGCTCGAGCCAGTGCTGCCGCGTCGAGTCGGTAAGCGGTTCACTTTCCTGGCCGCTGGCAGAGGCAACTGAGCTGCACACTTCGAGCACTGCCCCAGGTGCACCCTTGACGGCCACCTCGATGCCGCCGTCGATCTCCTGATAGGTGGCCATCATCATCACATCGGGATCGAACGACTCCTCCCGCGCTTCCGGTTTCTCTTGGAGCAGCCGCTCGCGCGAAAGCTCTACGAGGAGCCCGGCTTCCAACAGGGCACCTTCTGTAGGGTCGCCCAGTGCTGCCGCTCCATCTTCCTCTTGGTTGAGCGACGCATTATTGCAGAGCACGCCGACCTCAAGAATCCGCCGTAGCAACGGGTCTGATCCGGGAGATTCGCCACCAGATGGATCGAGCTGATAGTCGCCGGAAGGACAGAGCGCCCGGCGAAGCGTCATGCGGTTCTGCGTGAGCGTACCCGTTTTGTCGGTGAAGATCACCCGCGTCGCGCCGAGCGTCTCTACGGCCGGCAGTCGATTGATCAGCGCGTGGCGGCGCGCCATGTGCCACATCCCGCGCGCCAAGGCAATGGTGGCGACGATCGGCAGTCCTTCGGGAATCGCAGCCACGCCCAAAGCAATCGCTGTTTCGATCATCAAGACCGTCTCCTGTCCCGCCGCAATCCCTGCCCCGGCTACGACGACAGCCACTCCGATGGTTATCCAGGCCAGTCGAGCCCCCAGTTGGTTCAGCCGCCGCTGCAGCGGCGTGCTCTCCTTCTCCGCCTCCTCGGCCAACTGCGAAATACGGCCGAGTTCCGTCTCCATGGCGGTGCCTGTGACCACACCTACCCCGGAACCTTCGACGATCGTCGTTCCCTTGTACAGCATGTTGGTCCGTTCAGCCAACGGCGCGTCAGGGCCGATGGAGTCAAGTCGCTTGTCAGCCGGAACCGACTCGCCCGTCATCGCCGACTCGTTCACACGCAGTCCGCTCGCCTCGATCAATCGCATATCGGCCGGCACGACATCGCCGGCTTCCTGGAGTACCACATCGCCCGGGACGAGTTCCTCACTGGGGACTTCCGACTCCCGGCCACCCCGCCGAACGCGAACCCGCGTCTCGCCCATCTTCCGCAATGCCTCCATCGAACGAATCGCTCGCCATTCGACGAAGAACCCGATCAGCGTATTGACGCCGATCACCGCGAGAACGGCGATTCCCTCAGCCCAGCGTGCCGAAACGAAGGCCAGCACCGACGCAGCAGTCAGGATCAGCACGACCACGCTCTTAAACTGATCCAACAAGATCATCCCAGCCCCGCGGGGCTTCTTCTCTTCCAGCAGGTTCAGCCCGTATCGGCGCTGGCGAGCATGGACTTCCTGTTCGCTCAGTCCCTGATCGGGAGCGACATGCAGGGTTTCGAGTGCGTGCTCTACCGACAGGACGTACGGTTGTTGATCTTCCGGCGTCAAACTCAACTCCTTCTGGTGGTTTCGCGGCGCGGGCAACCACTGCGCCCCTGCACGGCGCAGCGAGCCTCATGGAAAACCCGTCTCAGGAGGCCGTTTCTCGGCCAGTGCAGCGGCGTCTGGACGGCCCTGGGCGGTAGCCTGCCAAGATAGGAGCATTGGGTCGAGCAACTCTCGCGCCGCAGAGCACGACAGTGGGTCAAGTCGGACGGCCAGTGGGCCAGAGGTCACGCAACCGAACGGCCGCGACCGATCGCCCTCCGCTACGACAATCTGGCACGCCGTCCAAGTGGTCGTTCACGTCGAGCCCCAGAGATCTCGGTTGACCTGCGAGTTCGCTTCACCGCCCCGACGTAATCAGTTGCCGCCACAGGAGTATTTTTTCACGGTCTGCCGAATGGGGTATCTCGTCTACCTGCAAATTGCCCGCCAACGGGCGCCAACGGGCCGGCCGCTGCTGTTGCTAGGCGCGCAGCGCAGCGGAGGTGAAGCGCAATAAGCGATGGCCTTAAGTCAGTTCACTGTTCGGCGATTCTCAATTGCCTTGTCCACGGCCCTGTTCCAGGCGTGGACTGGTCACCACTCTAGCACCTTGCGTCAATCGCCGCTGTTTTGTCGTGGGCGAATTACACCGAACATGTGGCTAGAAGAGTCCTCACGTCCAGCCAATGCGTCTCCACGAAGCGAAGGCTTGTGGACTCATCTCCCAACTTCAGTCGGACAGTCTGGGAGTCATTCGCCGTCAGTCCACGCTCTAGCTCGACGAGTGCTTCCTCATCGTTCTTGATGAATTCCTTGTATTTGGCGGCACATACTGGGCAGAGTGCGATGTAGAGCCTCCCATGCTCGAAGTCGGCGTCTGGCGTGAGCTCCACGGCCTCGAAGTAATATTCGCCATTCCGCTTCTTGAAGGGCATCTTTTGCTCGCAGATCTGGCACACCATCTCGCCATCGTCGTTGGTGTACTGATTGCGGAGCCAAGTTACCGCCTCTGAATCGGCAACTGACACGCGGACGGTGCGTTCGCGCTTCGCATATGTCTTCGCTGGTGCCCGTTCAAGCGACTCGAGTATTCCCTCGACTCGCCGGGCCGGATTGGCTGCCGGCCGCTCTGGAAATTCCGTCTTAGCAGAGCGCGAAGCAACAACCGCGTCTCGCCACCTGATAAACTCATCCCGATTTGCCAGAACGACCTCGATGTCGGACAGGTCCACACCCAACTCGCTCGCGTAGGCCTGGCGGTGGTCCTCTTCCCACTGTGCTTCTTGCCGTTGAGCATTTCCTAATCCGAGCTGTTGGATTACCTCGTCGTTTAGCGGCCAGTCACCTGATAGCTCAGACACGTCCAGTTCGCCCGGCCGATGAAAGACACCCGTTCTGTCTGGTATCCACGCCGTTGCCGTAAGCCGCTTCAGGAAACTGGCTGGGAACGTCGCCCTACGTTGATACGAGTAGAACCACTCGTATCTACCGGTCCAACATTCACCACAGTTTTGCCGTATCGCGTTCCAGACGACGCGGGCAAGCTCGACGGCTTCATCGTTGCCTGCCAAAGCGACGATTCGGGCAAGAGCTTCCGCGAGGCCGTCGACCTTATAGTCTACCGGGGCTTCTTCTCGCGTGGCCTTTGTGCGGTTTCGAAGCTCGTACTTCTCCTCGGAGGTGAGGTCAGGTTCGAATGCAATTCGGCGTGGCCTTTCGGCAATTCCCAGTGCCTCGAAGTCAGCAGGCTGAAGTGCTTCCACCGAGTCAGAGTCCAGTAGAAACCACGCTTGTTCGTTACCGGAAAGGTAGAGAGACAGGTCACGGGATCGTAGGTATACGGCGATTGGCGGGCGGAATGCGAGTGCTCCCGTGGCGGCATTCTGTGCCAATATGAATGGGGTCTTGCGCGCCTGCTCGATGATTCGACCGCGTTTCATGGCAGAATCCGTGTGAAGAGCGGTTGCGATCGCACGAAGGTCAGACGCGTATTCGGCGCTGTCCACACTGTCTGGTTCCATATCCGCCCGGTACTTCGGCAGAACTGTGTTGATGACTTCGTCAACGACATCCGGTACACCCAACCCGAGACGTCGCAAAAAGTCGTTGGCCTGCTCGTCATCTGCGATGCTCCGCTTGACGAACGGCACGTTCAGATCGCATACACTCGGAAGAAACGCCGCTGGTGTGTCATCCGACTGGAACGGAACAACGTGCTCGCCTGTCGATAACCGCAAGAACGGCTGCCGCCGTAGCGGGCCCTCGCTCTTGTCCTGACGCCTGGGTACCCAAAGGGCCTCTTGTCGCAGCAGGTAACCGTAGAACTGTACCATCCAGGCGTCGGATTGTGCGCCAAAGAACTCTTCAGTCACTTGGCGGGCAAGTACTTCCGATGTGACCTCGCGTACTTCCAGCGTCTGCAGCAAGTATCGGTGCAATACGGGCGTACGATCCTGCGTGATCTTCGTGGTCAACCACTGCGGCTCTGACTCACATTGCAGCAGTTGACGGAGCTGGGAAGGAGACAAGAGATCCAACAACCCGCCACCACGGGCCAGAACCGCATTTCGTCCGTTGGTGGTTCTGCCATCTGCAGTAGGAAGGAGTGGCTCGTCTGCCAAGGCCTCCGCTACGCGGTCAAACAACGGGCGAAACATGCTCTCTTCGGGGAACGCGTCAGGCTGAATGGGCAGACTCTCGAAGAGATCTATGGTGAGGAGATTGTTCTCACGTAACGTCCGGAGAGACGCGAGGAGAAGCTCTGCAGTCTCCTCAACCAATTTGCCGTTCCAGTCGTCATTCTGCGCGATATTATCGCGGGCTGGTGTGGTCCGGTACGGTCCCTGCACCAAGAAACCCAGGCGAGTAGGTTTTTCGGTTGGAAAGTACACCACGAGGGGTGAGTCGCAGAGCCTGGCAATGGTCAGGCGACTCTTGTCTTCGTCCGACCCTCGGTCAACGTACTTGAGCTGAAAGGCAATCTCCACGCGCCCATGGCGGTCTCCCAACCGCACAGGACGCCGATACACGAGCCAGTTCTCTTCAGCTTCCGTACCCTTGGCACTACCCAGTAGCAGCACGCGATCGCCGCCATAGAGCGGGCTGATTTCGCGCAGGTACGTGCCCGATCCCTCGCCGACAACCTCCCACTGAATTTCGCCGACACTCTTCAGGAACAACAGCGTCCGGAGCCCAAGCCGCTGTAATCGGCTCGTGATTTCCCGAAACGCTGTGTCAGGCGCGATGTCAGAGTGATCGAATGGAAAACGAAAGAGTGTGGTCCACGGAGAGACCAAAGTCTGTGGTTCAAGTCGACGAGGGCGTATATAGCTCTCAATACAGAAGTCTTCGTCACCGGAGTGGATCTCCGGAGTCGCGGTGAACGCATAGACGGACTTGAAGCCAATCCCGAATTTGCCGATCTGCGTGAAATCCTTCTCCTTGGTTCCTCCGCCGACGCCGCACACCCCACGCACGTCACGTTCGTCGAACAGCCGCCCGTCATGCATGATCTCCAAGCCGTCTGGACGCAGGAGAAACTTCACCCGAGTGGCTCGTGCATCTTCGGCGTTTTGCAGCAGCTCGTATACGAAATGCGTTCGGTCGGTATACAGCTGGCCGAGAAAAGCCAGGTGCCGTGCACCGTGACCATATTCATGGAGATTATCGCGAAGAATGTGCTCATAATTGGTCGGCATTTACTTACTCCCGCAGATGCAAATAGTGCCATATGCCACGGGTTCAGCCATGATGTCCGCTTTCGAGGCGGACTGCGCCAGTTCATCGCAACGGCGTTGATAGTCCGCTTCTGCGCGGCCGAGTTGGGACCGGCGCATCCGGCGGATGTTGTCGTCAGTTGCGTTGGCCAACTGTTCGCGCAGTAGGGCCATTCGCGCCGAATGGCTTGTGTTCAGGCTCTCCCGCCGATAGTCTGCGACCAGGATCACGTGATCCTGATGTTCCGTTTTGGCTGCGTACCACCTGTTGTAATGTGCCTTTTCAAGCTCCTTGACAACTTCATCGGTCAGTATGGACATCGCGTCGCTCCCCACAGGCCCGCCCTTCTCCAGTAATTCCATGACCCGATCGGCAATCGCATCCTCGGTACTGATTCCCTGGAGACAGAGGTCCTCCCGAAGACCGTGAAATCGCCATTGGTAAATTGCGAACGGGTATTCCCCAGCGGGTAGGTTGTCATCTTGCACAATGCAGGACGTCATCACGATAGGCGTTTCGCTGAGTGACGACGCGGCCTGACGAACTAATGGGTGAAGCAAGTTGATGAATGACGCCTCAGGAGATTCTGCAGCTGCGGTTACGTCGAAGGTGACTGCGAGATGTTGATCCGTACCTTTCAGCCATTCTTCCCAGGAGCGATACGCCTGAGACTTATCTCGTGGCAACTTGCGGAAATCCGCGAGCAGCACGTCTCGGGCCTCCTGAGAGAGCCGCAGGGTCTTCAGCGACTTTTCCCCGAGAATGTACTCCTGTTTGTCACCACACCTTGTGTGGAGGTACCTGGTGAGCAGATTCTGCACACTATCCGCCGATAGCCAATAGCTGGCAGCAGCAGCGACATCTGCGTCGGCCGAGCCTGTCGGCACTTTCAAACCAAAGAGCTCCATCTGCGTGGCTTCCAGTTGCTCCTGCTCATGAGCCAATCGGATCTTATTATCTGCAAGTTGCTGTAGCTTGGCCTGTTGTTGTTCTGAGGTGAGTGACCCGTCTTCCGCAATGCTGCGAATATCTTGCGCTATTTCACCGAGTATCTCCTCGCCGCCGCCGATTTCGTGGCTGAACACGCCAATTCGTAGGAGGCATCGTTCGTAGATGTCGGCATCGACTGTTCCCGGCGTAATTAGATTGAAGATGGACACGGACTCGCTCTTCTGCCCCCGGCGATCGATCCGGCCGATGCGTTGCTCAATCCGCATGGGGTTCCATGGCAGGTCGTAGTTGACGATGCAGTCGCAAAACTCGTAGTCCAGCCCTTCGCACCCAACCTCGGAGAACAACAGCACGTCCAACGCCTTGGCATCTTCTTTCCCGCAGCGGAAACGGTTGCGGAGGGCTATACGCTCTTCGTCGGGTGTTCCGCCATGCACCATTTCCACACGGAGATGATCAGCCCGCAGCTTGCCATACAGGTATTGGAGTGTATGCCGAAAGGCACTGAACACCATGATCTTGTTGTTTGGCGCCTTTTGTCTCTTGGAAATGATGTCGCAAAGGGCACAGAGTTTGGGGTCCTCACCGGTGAGCCTCTCCGCTCTTCGGAGAACGTCCGCAATTTCGGCCTCCACCATAGCGATATCACTGTCCTCAGTCGGCGCGTACGACTCGTCCGCTTCTGACCACGTCAATTCGTCCACATGGCGTGTCAGGATGTCCTTCAGTAGCGGCGCAAGCCCAAATAGACAGCTAGCCGTCTGACGCCGTATTGTCGTCATTAGGAACTTCACGTTGTCACGGCCGTGGACGGCGGACAGTAGTCGCGCCTGTGTTTGCAGAATCGCGTCATGTAGTTCGCGCTGTTCCGGCGTGAACTCAACCTCCACTGTCTCCGGACGTCGCACCGTGAACTCGCCGATGTCCCGTCTGCGCGTACGGTTGATGATGGTCGAGAACGTATGTAGTTGCTCGAGTGTGGAAATGCAGGAGACACGCTCAGCGTCTGATACGGAGTCGCGACCCAAGGTGTCGAAGACTCGTTGAAAATCTGGGCTGTTCTGCAAGATGGATCGGCCCCAAGACGTCGAAGCCGCCTCGATCATCGATTCACGAGCCGTGGCGCGCCAGTCAGCTTGCTTCGACCGGACCACGTCAATTGTCTGATTGATGTACTTGTTCGGAGCTGCCATATGCTCAAATGCCTCGCGATCGATGACAAGGTCTGGCCGCAGGACGTTGAGGAGCACGAACAGATCGTTGGTGCCAAGCTGAATGGGGGTGGCAGTCAAGAACACAACTGCTTCGGCATGCTCGCAGAAATAGCGAACGCCATCATGAACTAGTGTGTCGGGATTGCTGATGCGATGTGCTTCGTCAACAATCACCAGGTCAAATTTGGGTGGCGGGTCAAGATCGAGAAGACCTTTGCCGTGGGACTTTGCACGAAGTGGGCGACCATGCAGTAGTGCCTCATTGAAGAGGGAATAGGGCAAGATCGTCTTGTTATGCTGTTCGGGCCACTCCCCTTCCAGATCCATCTCCTCAATGCAAAACCGCAGACTGGAACCGGTCAACTGAGTGAAATGTTCGTCGAAACGCCGCAACTCCCTTGCCCACTTGCGTTCGACGACAAGGGGCTTGGGACAAATGACCAAGACAGACCGAATGTCGCGTCTGGCTTGCAGCTCACGCAGGATCAACCCTGCTTCAATCGTCTTGCCTACGCCAACGCCATCGGCAATCAACAGTCGAGGACGGTCCGAACGAATGAACTTCAGCACCGGGCGAAACTGATACGGTACGAAATCAATCTTGCCGGCGTTGAGAGAATAAAGGGTCGCCATGCTCGGATGCCGAATCTGTAATGCACTGAGCTTGGCATGAAACTCCGGAAGTGTGTGGAACTTGAGAGTCGAGGTGATCTCCTTAACCGCCTGAAGTTGAGAGGCATAGAATGTCGTGACCTTGCCATCTTGGAAGACGCCATAGCGATTCTCATGTGGCTCGACCACAATATTTACGACCGCCCCGGTCCGACCTGGTTCGGCGCGCAAGGCAACCAATTGCCCCACTTGAAACTCAGTTTCGGGAAGGGACTCTGACACATCCGGTTCTACAGGTAGTGGAACCGTTCGTGTCTGGTCTTGAATCAGCACTTCGTTCTTCGTCTTGGCAAGTGCCTCAAGCAACGTATCCTCCGAGGCGATCAACCTCGCAACCCGTTGCATCGTGTCAAGATCGCGATAGATATCCTCTTGCTTCACACCCCCGATAGACATATGGGCCCACCGATTACGAACACTCTGAAGTTCCTTCAAGTAATTGCGATCACTGGGAGACAAGTTCTCGTTGCGAGAAAGGAGGTGCCAGTTCTGATCGAGAATGCGAAATAGCGCCGCCGCATCAAGCTCGCTCAGATTCGTAATGGCATTCTGTTCCACAGCACGACGTTGTTGAAAACTCAGGCAGTTCACCACCAATTCGCTCCACCAGTTCTTACTGAAGCGAGGAAGTCGATCCTGCAGGTACTTGCGCAACTCCCTGCCAAGTTCGAGGAGCAGTACGGTGACTTTGCCGTGAATCGTTGGTTGATACATGCCAATGCTCCAGAGGTCGTCAGCTGTTCATCACCTTCCAAGGGGCCATCGGGCCAACCTGGCGGGTAAACAACCATAGCTTCCTTGCGCTTTACCGAAGTCGGAAGTATTCGTAGCAGCGTTTTCCGCAAGGTGACAAAGTCGCTCATCGTGATGCCATAGGCTATTTCCGATGACTGATTGGGTCAGATATCCTGAATTTGAGGCTCGCACCAGTTTAAGTGGCATGTGCTCTCCCTCGACACGGGGAGCAAAAAGAAGATGGCGAGCTGGCATGTCGCCCTCTTGTATGGTGACTCACGTGAATTGCGCCAGGCCTCAGCGACGAGCCTGCCGGCAACGACGTAACTAATCTGGGAGCCCGACGATGTTGCTCGTGGTAGTCGGCCAAGGCACGCTCAACACGATGGCTGATCTGGCTGCGGGCTTTCCACATCCACTCTCGATGGTCAGCAAGCAGCTTGCCGGCCATCCACACAGTGACATTTTCCTTAGGCAGGGCAGCGATGGCTTTGCCTGGCGGGCGTCCACGTCTCACCTGGTCGGGTGTCGGCTGGCACCCTGATGATGCTGCGGTACCGTGGGGAATGGGGACAGGCGGCCCGTTTCTTCCCGCCTCTCCGTTTCTGCTCTAGCGATTTTCCTCCCGACAACAGCCAGAACATAGCATCGCGATCAATGACATGGCACAATAGGATTCGCTGCCAGGCCCCGCCTCACCACCTGGGTAGACCACCACTGCAACTCGGTACAAGCACCTCTGTAGCGCAGTTGACCGATGATGCGGCCCGGCCGGCCAGCAATACTGCGTGTCCTGAAACGTGAAGTCTCCATTGAAAGCATCCATCTCGCCATGAAACCGGTAAGCGCAGTCACCCTTCTTGCGGCATGCAGCGTGGCGATCTCGGCCCACTGGTGTCTGGCGGGTGAAAACGAGTTGCCCGCCAAGAAGCACATTGTGCAACTCTATTCGTATCGTACATTGACTCCGATCAACGCGGATTGGGATCGTGGTATTCGACGAGCCCTGGCTACTGGGTTTCCCATGGGAGTGCGTATCGACATCGAGTACCTGGATCTGGGACGCATCGACAACGCGGAATATCTGCAACGTTGGAATGACTTGTTGCGAATGAAGTACGCCGGCCAGAGAATTGATTTGGTGATGCCCGTTTATGTGCAGGCATTTCAGTTTGTGAGGAAGCATCGCGACACGCTCTTTTCGGATGTCCCCGTCGTATTCTGCTCCGTCAACCGTGCGCTCGCGGAGCAAGTTCGAGGTGTGCCAGGCATGACGGGCGTTGCGTTTCAACTGGACGTCGACGGTACAGTAAATGCAGCGCGGGCACTGTTTCCTCACACGCAACACTGGCTGGTAGTCAGCGGCGGATCGAATCACGACCGGGCTTTATGTGCGATGGTGCAACAAACGCTGGATCGATACAAGGATCAGCTGCAGATTGAATACACGGAAGGTCTTCCCATGCCGAAGTTGCTGGAGATGGCGGCGGCTCTGGCCTCCGAATCGGCTGTGTTGATACTCAACTATGACCAGGATGTGTGGGGTAACGACTACACGACGGCTGACGTTGTGGAGCAGATTGCCGCCGTTTGCCCCGTTCCGATGTTTGGACTTTACGACACTCTCCTCGGTCACGGAATCATCGGCGGAAGCCTCGGATCGGCGGAATCTCAAGGTGAATTGGCTGGGAACCTCGCTGTGCGCGTGCTCCAGGGCGAAGATCCGTCGAAGATCCCCATCACTGGACTCGAGATGCATCAGTTCATGTTCGACGCCCGACAGCTACAGCGGTGGGGCGTGGACGACGCAGACTTGCCACCAGGTTCAATCATTCGATACCGTGAGATGACGCTGTGGGAACAGCACGGCAAACAAATACTTGCTGGCCTGACGCTCCTGTTGCTCCAGAGTCTTGTCATCGCAATCTTACTGATTAACCGGTCGCAACGCATTCGCGCTGAACGGTCGCTCCACACCAGCCGCAGCGAGGCCATACAACTGGCTGGCCGCTTGCTTTCGGCGCAAGAAGATGAGCGGACGCGGTTGGCGCGGGAGCTTCACGATGACCTTTCTCAGCGACTGGCGGCGTCGGCAATTGAGGCGGGCCAGCTGGCACGGAAATCCACTGTTTCCCCAGGAACTCGCGCGACGCTGGCGCAATTGAGAGATGACCTGATCTCGCTTTCTGACGATGTTCATAGTATCGCCCGGCAAATTCACCCCACCATTCTCGATGATCTGGGCCTGGCGGATGCCCTGCGGAGTGAGTGTGATCGCCTGGCCGCTCGTGAAGACACGGCGGTTGATTGCCAATGCGGCGATATCCCGCCAGATCTGCGCCAAGAGGTCAGTCTCTGCCTCTACCGAGTTGCCCAAGAAGCATTATGGAATGCCGCACGGCACGCGCAGTCCAACCGGATGGATGTCCGACTGACATCGGATGTCGAGATGATCCACCTCGAGGTTCGCGATTTCGGGGTCGGGTTTGATGTCGAGCACGCGACGGAGCAACCGGGACTTGGATTGGCCAGCATGCGGGAGCGGGTCCGACTGGTCAATGGAAGGCTGACCATCCACTCTCAACTTGGCTCGGGAACATCGATCACGGTGGATATTCCCCTGGCAGAGAAATGCACATGAACCGTCCACGCGTACTACTGGCCGATGACCACCGAATAGTTGCCGACGGGCTGCGGCGAATCCTGGAACCAGACTTCGAACTGGTCGCGATCGTGGAAGATGGTCGGCAGCTGGTGGAGGCGGCGTTGCGTCTGCTCCCGGACATCATTGTTGCCGACATCACGATGCCACAGCTCAATGGCCTGGATGCCGTCGCGCAGTTGCGCAAAGCCGGCTGCAGCGCTAAAGTCGTTTTCCTCACAATGCATAAGGATGCCTCCTACGCTGTACGGGCGCTGCAAGCGGGTGCATCCGGTTTTGTACTCAAACACTCGGCCAGCGAGGAACTGCTAGTGGCGATCCGCGAATCGCTCAGCGGCAAGACGTACATCACCCCGGCAATCGCCGACTGTGTGCAGCAAGTGTCCTCAGCCCGCCTTCCGAAAGCGTCGCTCCTGACCCCCCGCCAGCGCGAGGTCCTGCAGTTGTTCGCGGAGGGCCGCACGGCCAAAGAAGTGGCCTCACTGCTGCACATCTCCACACGCACCGCCGAGAACCACAAAGCTCGCATCATGAGCTTGTTGGGTATTGCCACCTCGAGCGACCTGGTGCAGTACGCGGTGCGGCACGGCATCATCAGCGCCCAGTGATGCGTGCGGGGGACGCACCAACTTCTCGGTCAATTTGAGTATTAATACTCCTGTCTATCTGGTGGGGGAACTACTAGAAACAGGTAGTTGCGACTCAGTTCTGCTGTTCTGTTCGAGCGTGTCGCAATTCATGACGGGTGAAAATGGCTGAATCATGGACTGCGACACACATGAAACATGGCAGCGTTGTCTTGGCAGATCAGCATGCTCCCATGCTGGAAGGCGTGCGTGGCCTGCTGGAAGAGCTGTTTGAAGTCGTGGTTATGGTCGCCGAGGAAACTTCTCTTCTCAGGGCGATCGAACGGCTTCAGCCAGAGATTGCGGTGGTCGACGTCTCTTTTCCCGTCGGGGGTGCGAACGTACTGGTTGTGCTGCACAGCCGCTATCCGCATCTGAAAATCGTTGCGCTCAGTATCCACGACGAGCCCGTGGCGGCGGCTCGAATCCTGTCCACCGGTGCCGTTGCTTGCGTGCTGAAGCGATCCGCCGTAAACGAACTGGTGCCGGCGGTGGTGGCCGTGCTGGCCGGGGACACCTACGTGTCGTCGGGCATCCGAACCAATGGGCTGGCGGGTCGTTGTGCCGTGCCGGGGCCTCAATCTGACGCTACCAATAATGGCACTTGCTGAACCTGATCACTGTTAACCTTTCAACCTCGGGATGCCTCATGAAATTCCTTCTTCGCTGGCTGGTCGTCAGCCTCCTCGCTGTCCCCGCTGGTGTACAGCGGGCGGATGAGCCACTCCAGGAAACCGTCGCCCCCAACTCAACCGTGACGAGAGCCCCCCAGAGCCCGCAGCCGGCGAAGCCTGCACCGAGCGAGAATGAGGACGTGCAGGCGGTGCGGGCAGCGATCGCCTCGTACGTCGACGCAATCAACAAATTCGATGCCAAGTCGCTGGCCGCACACTGGACGATTTAGGGCGAATACACCACTCCGGCCGGAATTACCTTGCGGGGCCGAGACCAACTGGAGTTAGATGCCACGGCTTATTTCGGTAAGACGAAGAACGCTCGATTGGAACTGGCAGAAACAAATGTCGAATTGCTGTCGCCTAGTGTGGCAGTTGAAACCGGCCTGGCACGGGGGTCATCACGCTGGAGTCGTCACCGGGGGGGGTTCCACGTATTGGACCTGAGGGGAGAGTCGTGGATTTTGGAACGAGGTACCTACGGGACATCGGAAGGAAGCGTGGAAGTAGGCTTCCGCCGCGAGCGTGTCGGTACCGCTCTTTGGGCGGGCGAAGGCCTGGTTTACCTGCAAACACAAGTCAGCGGCTTTTGGCAAAGTCGTTCTGGCCACGTGTGGTCCCATGGACGAGGTGCTCGTGGGCCAGGGCCAGAAACTGGTGACCGATGGCAAATATGTGATTGCCCGGACCGGGGACGTGAAGTTCACGGTTCGACGGGCGACCAAGAACTATCTGGGTAAGTCTACTTCCGGGGACGGTCGAGTGCGTGTGTACCAAGGGACGGGGAGAATATTGCTGAACCCCGCGCCGTATTGGCGTTATCGGATATTTACCGAGCGCAGACACGCATCCGCATATCCCTCACAGGCAACCAGCTAACAATCGCCAGAATGATTCCAGGAGATAACACGCGATGAAATTCACACGGCACGTCATGGCGGTCCATATGTTGTTGGCAATGAGTTTCAGCTGCATTGTCAACCTGGCGGTTGCTGCATCGGCTCAGCACAAGGAACCGAATATCCTCGTCATCATGGGCGACGACATTGGGATTTGGAACTTGAGCACCTACCACCAGGGAATGCTGGGATACACCACGCCCCATATTGATCGCCTGGCCAAGGAAGGTGGGAAATTCATGACCTATTACGCGCAGCAGAGCTGCACGGCCGGTCGCTCAGCATTCATCACCGGCCAGTTGCCGTTTCGCACCGGCCTGAGTAAGGTTGGTTTGCCGGGAGCTGATCTTGGCTTGCGCAAGGAAGACCCGACGATCGCGGAACTTCTCAAACCGTTCGGCTATGTGACGGGGCAATTCGGGAAGAATCATTTGGGCGATAAAGATGAGTTCTTGCCTACCAACCATGGCTTCGACGAGTTCTTCGGAAACCTGTACCATTTGAACGCGGAGGAAGAGCCCGAAACCCCGGACTATCCCCAGAGTCCCGAGTTCAAGAAGAGGTTCGGCCCGCGCGGCGTCATCAAGGCCACCGCTGGTGGCAAGATCGAAGACACAGGGCCACTGACCAAAGAGCGGATGGAGACGATCGACGAGGAGGTGCTGGCCGCGACGACGAACTTCCTCGAACGGGCGACCAAGGCCGACAAGCCGTTCTTCTGTTGGTTCAATACCACACGCATGCACAACTTCACGCATGTGAAGGAAGAGAATCAAGGCAAGACCGGACTCGGATTCTATGCCGACGGGATGGTCGAGCATGATGCTTTGGTAGGAAAGCTGCTCGACAAAGTCGATCAGCTGGGGCTGACGGAAAACACCATTGTCATCTACACCACCGATAATGGGCCGATGGTCTGCCTGTTTCCGGATGCCGGGTGCACGCCGTTCCGCGGCGAGAAGAACACCAACTGGGAAGGCGGATGGCGCGTTCCGGCACTGATCCGCTGGCCCGGCGTAGTCAAACCTGGCACTGTCTTTACGGACATCTTTGCCAGTGAAGACTGGTTGCCGACACTCCTGGCTGCGGCGGGAGAACCCAACATCACCGATAAGCTGCTCAGGGGTCACCAAGTCGGCAATACGACCTACAAAGTCCACCTGGATGGTTACAATCAGGTTAATTACCTAAAAGACAAAGGCGCGAGCAAGCGAAAGGAGTTCTTCTACTTCAGTGATGACGGCGACCTGTTGGCAGTACGTTACGAGCGCATCAAGGTTCATTTCATGATCCAGGAAGCCAAGGGAATCGACGTGTGGCGGCGCCCGTTCACCACGCTGCGAGCCCCAATCTTCTTTGACTTGGAAGTCGATCCCTTCGAACGCGGTGACGAAGGCATGAACTACAACGACTGGTGGTATCGCCGAGCTTTCATCGCCGTTCCGGTCCAGAACATCGTCGGCAAGATGCTCATGACATTCAGGGATTTTCCGCCACGGCAGAAGCCGGCCAGCTTCACCATCGATCAAGCCATGGAAGCCTTGCTGAAGCCCGGCGCACCGGGCAAGTGATTTTCGAACGATATTCGCCGCCCGGCCGGTTTGACTCCGACTGGAGCGCAACTTGGCCCCTCCTCAATTGAACAGGTTATTCGCTCCATGAAACCAAACCCCTTTATCGGCCTGTGCGTGGTGATGGCTGCCGTGTTCGCGCCCATTGCAGCGGCGCAGGAAGTTCTGCCCTTTCCACCCACGCCGTCCGCCTCGACCCCGGGGCTGACGATGCAGGATTCGATCTACAAGAAACGTAGCGAGCCGAGACATCTGGCGGAGGGAGTGCCAAACATCCTTATCATCCTTATCGATGACGTCGGGCCGGGCACGCCCTCGACTTACGGCGGTGAAATCAATACGCCGACGCTGGATCGGGTGGCGAAGATGGGGATTTCCTTCAATCGCTTCCACTCCACCGCGATGTGTTCGCCCACGCGTGCCGCGCTGCTTACGGGACGCAATCACACGCGCGTCGGCAATGGCCAGATCGCCGCGCTGGCCAACGACTTCGACGGGTTCAGCGGCACCATCCCCAAGTCGTCGGCGACCGTCGCCGAAGTGCTCAAGAACTATGGATACAATACCGGGGCCTGGGGCAAATGGCACAACACGCCCGAGGAACAGATCACGAACAAGGGGCCGTTCGAGTACTGGCCGAGCGGCTACGGTTTCGAGTATTTCTACGGCTTCCTCGCCGGAGAAGCCTCGCAGTACGAACCGACCTTGGTGCGCAACACCACTCAACTGTCTGGTCACAAGAGTGAAGGCTACCACCTCACCGAGGACATCGCGACGGACGCCATCAAGTGGCTGCGTGAGCAGCGGGCCTACGCGCCCGACAGACCATTCTTCATGTATTGGGCTCCGGGCGCATCGCATGGTCCCCACCAAGTCCCGAAGGAATGGGCGGACAAGTATCAAGGCAAATTCGACGACGGCTGGGACAAGTATCGCGAACGCACATTGGCTCGTCAGAAGCAACTCGGCTGGATTCCACAGAACTCGCAACTCACGCCACGGCCCGCCTCGATGGCTTCCTGGGATTCCATTCCTGAGGACGAAAAGCCCTTCCAGCGCCGACTCATGGAGGTTTTCGCCGGTTTCACCGAGCACGCGGATTTTCACGCAGGCCGAGTCCTGGACGAGATCGAGCGGCAGGGCAAGCTCGACAACACCCTCATCTTTTATATCTGGGGCGACAACGGTTCCTCTGCCGAAGGCCTGAATGGCACGATCAGCGAGCAACTCGCCCAGAACGGCATTCCGACCAAGATCGCGCAACACCTGCAGGCGCTGGATGAACTCGGCGGCCTCGACGCGCTGGGCGGCCCGAAGACCGACAACATGTATCACGCGGCCTGGGCTTGGGCGGGCAGCACGCCTTACCGATCGACCAAACTCGTCGGGGCTCACTTCGGTGGTACTCGGCAGCCCATGGCCGTCGCATGGCCGAAAGGCATCCGTCATGACGCCACGCCAAGGGCGCAATTTCACCACGTCAACGACATCGTGCCGACCATCTATGAAGTCCTGAAAATCACCCCGCCCAGCGTGGTCAACGGCGTGCCGCAGGATTCGATGGATGGCGTCAGCATGGTCTACACGTTCGCCGAGCCAACTGCCGAGGACCGGAAACACACCCAGTTTTTCGACATCATGGGCAGTCGAGGTATTTACCACGACGGTTGGTTCGCCTCGGCCATGGGCCCGCGCGAACCGTGGGTGGGCGGAATCCCGAAGGGCGCACGCGACTGGTCGCCGGACAAGGACGTCTGGGAACTTTACAACCTGGAAGAAGACTGGAGCCAAGCCAACGATCTCGCCGGCCAGATGCCGGCGAAAGTAGCACAAATGAAGGATCTCTTCCTGATCGAATCTACCAAGAACAAGAACCTGCCCATCGGCGGTGGCCTGTGGTCCACGGCGCTGTTCCATCCGGAGGACGCGCCCTCCACCGCACTGACCGAATGGACCTTCGAGGGCCCCATGGCGGGAATGCCGGAATCGGCTGCTCCCAAGCTGGGCAAGGTTGACAGCCTGGTAAGTATGGACGTGGAGGTGCCCGCGAATGCGAACGGAGTGCTCTACGCGCTGGCTGGTTTCTCCGGCGGCGTCACGTGCTACGTCAGGAACGGCATCCTGTGTTACGAGTTCAACCTGTTCGAAATAACTCGCACCAAGATCAAGGCCAAGAGCAAGCTGCCGACGGGCAAGGTGAAGATCGAGGTCGAATCAAAGCTCGCCGCCAAGATCGGTGGTCCCATGGACGTGACGCTGAAGGTAAATGGAGCGGCGGTGGCGGAGGGCCAGGTGCCGGCCGCCATGTCGCTCCACTTCACCAGCAATGCGACCTTTGACATCGGGAGCGATCAGGATTCGCCCGTGTCTCTCGACTACTTCGACGCGGCGCCGTTCGCCTTCAACGGCACCATCGGCACAACGAAGATTGCGTATCTCAAGCAATAAGTCACGACAGGAGAAGTTCGTCATGCGATTCCTTGCCAGCCAATGCGGCGCCACGACGATGACGTGTGCTGCTATCCTGGTATGTTGCCCGTTGTCTCCAGTGGCGTGGGGACAGGAAAGTTCCGCGACGTCGGGACAGGACGGGTTGGTGCTCCCTTTTCCGTCGACACCTTCCGCAAGTGTGGCGGGGCCGACGCTGCAGGAATCTACGATGAAGTGGCGAGTGGAACCGGAGCGACTCAAGCCGGGCGCCCCCAACATTCTCATTGTGCTGATCGACGACGTCGGTTTTGGCCTGCCCGACACGTTCGGGGGCGAAGCGCACACACCCACTTTGTCGCGACTGGCGCAGTCGGGTCTGTGCTACAACGCTTTCCATACCACTTCGATCTGCTCACCCACGCGGGCCGCGCTCTTGACTGGTCGCAACCATCATCGGGTTGGCAACGGCACGATCGCGGAGCGAGCATCGGATTTCGACGGCTACACGGGCATCATTCCCAAGACGTCGGCGACGATCGCGGAGACGCTGCATCACTACGGCTACAAGTCGGCGGCGTTTGGCAAGTGGCATAATACGCCGGCGAATCAGACGACCGCCATGGGCCCGTTCGACCGCTGGCCAACCGGGCACGGGTTCGACTATTTTTATGGTTTTCTGGCCGGCGAGACCTCACAGTGGGAGCCCCGGCTTTACCAGAACACCACCGCGATCGAGCCGCCGCACAGCGAGAAGTACCATCTGACCGAGGACATGGCCGAGAAGGCCCTTACGTGGTTGAAGCGGCACCAGGCCTTCTCGCCGGACAAACCGTTCCTGATGTATTGGGCTCCCGGTGCGGCCCACGGCCCGCACCATATCTTCCCGCAGTGGGCCGATCGGTATCAAGGAAAATTCGACGACGGTTGGGACAATTACCGCCATCGCGTGTTCCGCCGACAGAAGGCACTCGGCTGGATTCCCCAGGATGCGAAATTGACCCCGCGGGATCCGTCAATGGCATCCTGGGACAGCATCCCCGCCGCGGAAAAACCTTTTCAGCGGAGACTGATGGAAGTGTTTGCCGGGTTCGTCGAGCACACGGACGCTCAGGTCGGCAAGCTGGTGAATGGGCTCGAGGAACTGGGGCTGCGCGACAATACGTTGATCCTCTACATCTGGGGCGACAATGGCTCCAGCGCCGAGGGGCAACAGGGTTCTGTCAGCGAACTCCTGGCCCAGAACAACATTCCGAACACGATCGAGCAGCAACTCACCGCTCTGCAGACACTTGGTGGGCTTGAAACCCTCGGCTCTCCCAAAGTAGATAACATGTATCACGCCGGCTGGGCGTGGGCGGGTGGCACGCCATTCCGAAGTACGAAGCTCGTCGCCGCTCACTTCGGTGGTACGCGCAACCCGCTGGTGATCTCGTGGCCGAGAGGTATCACACCGGACAAGACGCCCCGGTCGCAGTTTCACCACGTCAATGATATCGTACCGACGCTGTATGAGATCCTCGGTGTCGCACACCCTCGGGAAGTGAACGGATACCAGCAAGATCCGCTCGACGGCGTGAGCATGGCCTACACCTTCTCCGACGCGAAGGCCGTGGGACGCAAGATGACTCAGTACTTCGAAAACAACGGCAGCCGAGGCATCTACCACAACGGGTGGTTCGCCTGCGCTTTTGGGCCATTCATTCCATGGGATACGCCTGGTTCCACTGCACGGCTGAAAGGCTGGGACGCAAACAAGGATGTGTGGGAACTGTATGACTTGACAAAGGACTTTTCTCAGGCGGAGGACTTGGCCGCCAAGGAACCGCAGCGACTGGCGACGATGAAAGAGCTCTTCGTGGCCGAGGCCAAGGCGAATCAGGCACTGCCGATCGGTGGGGGATTATGGACGCGGTTTCACCCGGAGGATGCCATCACCAGTCCGTATAAGTCGTGGCGATTCGATGCCACGACGACCCGGCTGCCGGAATTCGCGGCGCCAGGCCTCGGTAAAAAAAGTAACCGGGTGACAGTCGATATCGAGGTCGGCCCGGCAGCGTCCGGCGTGCTGTATGCACTGGGGGGCGCGTCCGGTGGCTTGACGCTCTATATGGACAAGGGGCAGTTGGTCTACGAGTACAATATGCTGATCATCGAACGGACGTCGATCCGCAGTGAAAGTCAGATCGCGTCGGGCAAGCACGCGTTGGTCATCGACACCACCATCGCCAAGCCGGGAGCAGCCGCTGACGTGGTGCTGATGGTCGATGGCAAGGCCGTCGGCCAAGACAGGGTGAAACGCACGGTACCGGCAGCCTTCACCGCCAGCGAGACGTTGGATGTCGGCGTCGATCTCGGTTCGCCTGTGTCACTTGACTATTTCGATCGGGCACCGTTCACGTTCGACGGCACAATTGAGAAGGTGACTGTCGAACTGAAATAGTACGGCTGGATTTGGGTACATTCACTTGAGAAGGGAGATTGGTTGATGGATATTGGCAAACGTTGTGCGGCTGAATTTATCGGCACATTCTGGCTGGTGTTTGGGGGATGTGGTAGCGCGGTCTTAGCGGCGGCTTTTCCTGACGTTGGCATTGGACTGTTGGGAGTGGCGTTCGCCTTCGGGCTGACGCTGCTCACGATGGCCTATGCGATTGGCCATATTTCCGGATGCCATATCAACCCCGCGGTATCGGTGGGTCTGGTGTTGGGCGATCGCTTTAAGCGGACCGATCTCCTACCTTATGTGATCGCGCAGGTCGCTGGCGGCATCGCGGGTTCCGCAGTCCTGTACGTGATCGCCTCCGGCAAGACCGGCTTCACGTTAGCGGATGGCTTCGCCGCGAACGGATATGCCGCGCATTCTCCAGGCGGCTATTCGCTGCTGGCAGGTTTTGTGGCGGAATTCGTCCTGACGTTCATGTTCCTGCTGATCATCCTCGGCGCGACGGACAAGCGAGCGCCGCAGGGCTTTGCTCCAATTGCTATTGGCTTGGGGCTGACGCTGATCCACTTGATCGGGATTCCCGTCACGAACCTGTCGGTGAATCCGGCCCGTTCGACCGGACCTGCGGTCTTCGTTGGCGGCTGGGCGTTGGCCCAGTTGTGGCTGTTCTGGATTGCTCCCATTCTTGGCGCAGCCGTCGCCGGCATTGCGTATCGACTTGTCTTCGCCTCGTCAGCGAAGAATGGCACCTAGAACTTCCAACGCCGAAACCGCGTGGAGCGTGCGCCGCACGGCACAGTATTCGATTCGCCACCAGGTCCTATCGACCTGGTGCACAAGACTACGGAAAGCCCCTTGGCCACTGTCGTCATACCAGCGAGGCGCCGTCGAGGTTCTCTGACTGAGTTCGGGGCGTCCGCAGCGGCATTCGGTCGACAACACCGAAGGCTGATAGCCGCACGACATTGCGCACGCAGGAGTACCGGTCCTGAGTCGCGACCGCTCTTGTTGACAACCGGCTTCAGGCACATCGACCGACCGGGGTTCCGAACGAATGATTGGCCCAGACGAGACACACCGGCCCTTTGCATCCCGCGAGCCAGAGAACCCGGCAGAGACGCCTGGAGGTCGAGGTTGGGAGCAAGGGCAGGGAGTCTGCTTTCTCCCCGACCGTTGGCGGTGCAGCGAGCGACCGTGCGGCAGAAACGGAGGATGCACGAGGGCGTCTTTTCTCGACGACGACTGGTTGATCGTTGACGCGGTGCTGGAGCGGCTGCACCTCAACGAGAACGTCTGGCTGGACACGATTACGCACTTCGAGACGCTGTTCTGCCACGCGGTGGGCTCGCCCAGTGCGGTGGCCGAAGTGGCCCAGGCGATGGGCCGCCGCCTCAAGGGCGCGGCCGCCTGCCGCCACTTCCAATTCTTTCGCAAACGAACCGAGCACGACCTAATCAAATTGTTCCGAATTCATGGGTGCAAATCCGCTCTTCGTGACACTTGCTCCGAAACCTGCTCGTCCGTTTCGTTCGCCGTCAATTCCATCTTCATCTTCTGGATTTCATTCAGCAAGGGTGCCTTGTCGCGTTTCCAGTTGCGATAGGTGACGCCCAAACCGGCCACACACACTAACAGAAACAATAGACAGAAGACCGCCATCCCGAGCGCGCGATATTCGGGCGTCACGAAGCGACGAATGAGGCTGTCGTCAACGTACATGCCGCTCGCTACACCGAGCACGATCAAAGCCACGCTCATGAGGCAGAATTCTTTCAAACCCATGAATCGGTGGCGCTGTACCGCTTCATCCAGGAACACTCGCAGCGATGCGGCGTAGTCAATCCGGGCCAGGTGACGCAGCCTCCTCCCCATCAGAACCGCGTTCAGCAGGTACACGGCCGCCAGGACGCCTCCAAACAGCAGGCGCGATGGCCGCAGGCCGGCAGGCGGAAAACAGAGCATGCCGACGAACAGCATCAGGAAACAGGTCGCGGCCATCAACCAGAGCGGACGGGCTTTCTTGAGCCGCTGAGCTTCGGCGGCCTCCTGGGCTTTGAGCCTGTCCAGCACGCTGCCCGACGGCTCCGCTCCGCCCGGTACGTCAGGTGACGAAACGTCCGGCGACGTCACCGACTTGCACAAGTGCTTCAGTTCATTCACGTCCATCGTCGGTCTCCTCCCACAACTGCTTGAGGCTCTTCTTGATGCGGTGCAGTTTGACTCGCACATTCGCCTCCGAAATCCCCAGGACTTCCGCGATCTCTTTCGAGCTGGCATCCTCCAAGAAGAGAGAGATCAGCGTCTTGTCCAGATCGGGCAATCGATGGATACAGGCGTAGAGGCGTCGCAGGTCGCTCGCCATCTCGCGGGAAGAATCGATCGCGGGCAGACCGGTCGACACCGGGGACGCCGCGTCGACATCGTCGTGAGTGAACAGGCGACCCCGTCTTTGAGCCAGACGCAGGTGCCCCAAACATACATTCACGGCAATGCGGTATATCCAAGTACTGATGGCCGACCGGTTCCCAAACGCATCGAGGTTCTTCCAGACCTGCAGCCAGATATCCTGAAACACGTCCTGCCGTTCATTTGCGTCGCGGATGTAACAACAGCAGATCCGATAGATGCGGTCCTGGTTGGCCACCAGCACAGACTGGAAATGCGTCTCTCGGTCCATAGGCTTGGGTTCCTCAACCTGTTAGATGAACCGCACTCGCTTCTGTTACACGTCAATCGAGCAGGAATGTGATTCGCCTGATGTGAGTGGATAAAACGAGATGTACTGGGACAGTATAAGGGGAGTCGGCGCGGGCTGCGTTAGCCTGCGCACTGACGCCAACGCCGAACGGCCGAGATTGGGTCTGCATCGGGGCCAGCCCCCTCGTCCCCAGCGATCTGGCCAACCTACCCCACTGGAAGAATAAGGAGAAGAGAGAAAAAAGGACTCTGTCGGAAGCGGCGGCAAGCCCTTTCGTGCAGCACCCCAGTCGATGGAAGCGGGCACGACCCTCGCCATGAACGAAGCCGTCATCGCGGACCGTCCCATGACGGTCGAGGTGGTGAGCGAAGTTGGGGTAGGCCTGATCCTGTGGTTGCGCTTCCGAAGGAACTCGACATGGCTGCTATTGGGTGGTGCAACGGTAGGGCTGATTGCGCGCGCCCTCCCGGGGTGAGCCATCACACTTGGAGAGACGAGGAAGGCTCGTGCTAATCCTGTTGAGAATCGTCCGGGGGTGAGAAATGGGCTGGAACCTGACCGGTGAGCGCGCCGAGGAAATCCACGATGTTCTTCGTGTCGTCATCCGTCACGACGATTCCCAGTTGCACATCGGCCATGATCTGGACCGCCTTGCTGAGCTGCGTGACAGCCCCGTCATGGAAGTACGGTCCCGTCTTGGCAATGTTGCGAAGCATCGAGACTCGAAAAGTGTACTTGTCTGTCTCCTTCTGCGTGTCCTCGAATCGCCCTGGATCGACCTTCTTCGATTCGGTGGCTGACCAGTAGTCCTTCATCACTCCAAACGTCTGCCTCGAATCACCGCCCAGCAACGGTCCTGAGTGGCAATCAGCGCAGCCAAGTTCGATGAACTTATTGAGTCCCTTCTTCTGGACGGTGCTGAGGGCGTCATTGTCGCCAGCCAGGAACTTGTCAAACGCAGATGGAGTAATCAATGTGCGTTCGTACGCCTCGATGGCGCGCCCGTAGTTCGCGGCCGTTACCGGCTCAGCCTCGTCGAGGTACGCCTGGCGGAAAGCCGCTTCGTACCCCAATTCACGCAGCTTCTGCACGGCGTCCTCGAGCGTCGCAAAACCCATCGATCCGGTCAGCGACTTCTCGGCCTGCTCGGCCGCGTTCTTTCTGTTTCCGGTCCACCTGAGCGACGACTGGCCGGTCGAATTGAAGACGGTCTGAGAATTCCGTTTGGTCAGCTTGCCTTTGGCGTCGGTGGAGAACGTGCGTCGATCCGCGCCGTGGTCCTCAGACAAATGGCAGCTCGCACACGCAGTCTTGCCGTCCGCGGAAAGTCGGGAATCCCAGAACAACTGACGTCCGAGCTTTACATCGGGAGTCGACAGCGCGCGCGCTGGGGTCGGTTCAAGTGTTCCGAACAGATCCTGGGCTTTGCGCCGCAACGTCGCGTCGTCGCCGACCGCATGGGCCGCCAAGATGGTTGCCAAGAGACAGGTTAATGCCAGGATGGTGAACCAGCGATTGAGAGCAGGGGTAGCACGCATGATAGGCGTCTCCATCGAGTCGTTATCATAGTAGGGCGTTTCACATTTTAGAGACCGCCACCCGCTGACGGCAACCTTGATCCGGGAGACCTCAGGAACTCACCTGGTCTAACTGCGCCCCAGACCCGCACATACTGCACTTGCCCCCGTACGACTGTGCACGTAAGCTCGTCGCGTTCATTCTTACGTAAGCAGCCGCGCGGGACGAATCGGCCCGCATTATCTTCAGGCGAACTGGACCTCGCAAGAGTCCTGCGGGACCTCATAGGGACGGTGCGGCATGTGGACGAGGCATTTCCTCCCGAATGCCCTGTTTCTGCGACAGTCCAGACTGACCGGCATCGCCTCGAGGCCAGGGGATACGTCCAGACACAACTGTCCGCGCGCAGTCGAACCTTCTTGTGACGAGGAAGTCGTGAGAATTTCTGGGCTGCGATCCGGCACACATTGCCCAGCTCCTGCTCGAGATCGTGAAATGGTAACGCACCTCGCAGCCGGCCCCCGGCGTCTGCCGGCATGAGGCCCGCGGACGTCTCTTCGCGAAGCTTGGAGCATAGCGTGCAACGCAGACAAGGATGTCGACCGCGAACTCCATGGTGGCGTCGGGCGGCACTCGCGCTGTGCGTGGCTGCAACGTTGCCCGGCGCAGTGCGACTGAGCGCGCAGGAAGAGTGTCGAGCCGAAAATCCGATCGCGAATAATTGGACGACCGGCAGTGTGGGGACCATCGACCTGATCGGCAACTCGGTCCTCGCGCTCGGCACAGTAATCTTGCTGACACTGGCCGCCCTGACCCTGCAGCGAGCGACGTTTGACGGACGCGTCGATCGAGGTGTGTCGGCCGAGCCAGACGCGGCATCTGTTCCAGACCGCAGGTAGGCTGCTTGGAGTATGCAGCGCACCGAGTGAGCTGGGCCGGTGAGCGTTAGCGTACCGCTCGATTCGAAAGTCATCAGACATCGCCATATTCGGCCTCTCGTCTTCTCTCAAACGGAACCAGACAAACGGAACCACAAACCAAAACGGAACCAAACGGAACCAGACAAACGGAACCAGACACCCTGCCCTGCTCTCTGCCGTTGGAATCGCGCTACTGGTCGTGTTTGCGTCTAACGTGAGTTCCCACGCTCTCGTGACTCGTATTCACGGAGCTCTCCTGCAATCTGACTACCCACAACAGTCATGTAATGGACCTCGAATGACGCAGCGCTGCTAGCATGCCCCGCCGTTGTCACTGCCATGACAGCACGTGCTGCCCGGCGGCAGGGATGTTGTGGTAACAGCGATCGGTTATGATAGGGGCACTTGTAAGACGCGTAAGGCGGGCATTTCCTTTCACGCAGTGCGGTCGATTTCGCGCACCGTTGGCGGTGCAGAGAGCGGCCGCACTCGAGACCTGGAGGATGTCCCATGGCGTCTTATTCTCGCCGACGACTGGTCGATCGTTCCCGCAAAGCCGTCTATCACTGCTGGACCCGCTGCGTCCGGCGGGCCTTTCTCTGTGGCCAGGATCCGCTCTC
>JBGSHS010000117.1:0-4757 GCA_041752115.1 Pirellulaceae bacterium
TGCTCTGCGCCGGTGGCCGCGGTCGCGCAGACCGGTGGCCGCGGTCGCGCAGACCGCGGGGGAAGTGGAGTGCGGATGGCGATTTCCCCCATGCTCTGCGCGAGCATGGCTACGGCTCGGCGCGCGCATGGCTACGCTCGGCAAGTGGCGACCGCGTCCTCTACCCCTGGACAGCCTGGAACAAGTGCCGCAGTTCTTCGTCGACATCAGCGGGCGAAGCCACGGTCTGGGCGATCTCCTGGCGCAGGCAGTTGCGACAGCGTTGGCGGAGGCGATGGACGGCGACCTTTACTGCCCCTTCGCTGGACTGCAGCTGCTGGGCGATCTGACGATAGGGAACGGAGGTGTCGGAGCCACCGAGATACGCTTTGAGCGCCTCGAAGATCGGCAACTTGCCACCTCGTTCGTATTCGCTGCGCAGTCGATCCACGGCGCGTCCCAGTAAGGTCATGGCCCAGCGACGCTGGTACACTCTTTCGGGCGTGAGCGGATCGGCTGGCTCGAGGAGATAGCGCCGTTCACCTTCCGCGACATCCAGCGAGAAGGTGCGGCAAGCACCTCCCCGTTTTTCCGATCGATCGTGTCGCTGCTGATGAGCCAGATAGTGATTGAGTGAAGCCAGCAGGAAGGAGCGGAATCGACCGCGAGTCTGATCAGCCGCCTGCAGCGAACCTTTCTCCAGCAACTCGGTGAGAAATCCCTGAGTCAGATCCTGGGCTTCCGCCGCCTGATGCCCCCGTCGTCGCAGATAGGCATAGAGAGGATACCAGTACATGTCGATCAGCTGAGCCAGAGCGGCACGCGACTGGTCCGACTCCCCATGCCCGGCCGCCACCACCATGCTCCAGTGCGTGCTGGCAAACTGTCGATGGCGGGACGAGCCCGCTCGTCGGGGCTGATCTGGGTCCATCACCCGGCTCTCTGAATGACCGTGTCCCGCTCGAAAAACGGCATCTACCGTGGTCGCTCCGAAAAACTTCTCAGAATCACCGTAACCTACGGGACAATTCGGGCTAATAATAGTCGTCTTGCCATCGTCTTCCCGTGAATCTTGTCTTCCCGTGAATCTCGAGGATGTTCAGCCATGGCTGCTCCAGGTAGGTGCCCTCAGTGTGGGGATCGTTTGCCCGCGGACACGCCGCACGGGATTTGTCCCAAGTGCATGTTGGGCCTGGGATTCGATGATCCGCAACCGATTTCATTGCGTGGCGACCAGCCAACTCAGGAGCCGGGGGGGCGGTTTGCCGCTCCTTCCGTCAGTGAACTGGCAGAGCATTTTCCGCAGTTGGAGATACTCGACCTGATCGGGCAGGGGGGGATGGGGTCGGTCTATCGGGTTCGCCAGAAAGCGCTGGATCGTGTGGTGGCACTGAAAGTGCTCCCACTGGAAGTCGGGCGTGACCCGGCGTTTGCCGAACGGTTTGCACGAGAAGCTCGGGCCATGGCTCGGCTGACGCATCCCCACATTGTGGTGATTTTCGATTTCGGCCAGGCGGACGGGTTCTTCTATTTCATCATGGAGTACGTCGCTGGTGTGAACCTGCGCCAGGCACTCGCAGCGGGGCGTCTTTCGCCTCAGCAGGCGCTGGCGATCGTCCCCCAGATCTGCGAAGCGCTACAGTTCGCCCATGACGAGGGCATCGTTCATCGAGACATCAAGCCTGAGAACGTACTGCTCGACAAACGTGGCAATGTGAAGATCGCCGATTTCGGACTGGCCAAGCTGCTGGGACGCACCGACAACAAGTTGACACTCACCGGCACCGGCCAGGTGATGGGGACTCCGCACTACATGGCTCCCGAGCAGTTCGAGCGGCCGCTGGAGGTGGACCATCGGGCGGATATCTACTCCTTGGGAGTCGTCTTCTATGAACTGCTGACCGGTGAGTTGCCGCTGGGGCGATTCGCTCCCCCATCCCAGAAGACCGACGTTCCTGCAGATTTGGATCAGGTGGTCCTGCGGACGCTCGAAAAGGAACCGGCACTGCGTTACCAGCAGGCCAGCGAGGTCAAGACAGCGGTTCAGACGGCCAGCAGCGGCGGCTTCGCGCCGTCGCACGCGACCGCACCCCCCGTCGCTCAAACGGCCGGCCAGACTCGGCGACTGCGAGTGCCGTTCACCATTGGCGATGTGTACGCAGGATTCGCCAAGGCGACTGGCAGTCTGCGGTTGACGGGCGACCAAGTCCTGCTGGAGTTTGAAGTCAAAGATGACGTCTTCGGCTATGTCAAATCGGGTATCAAATCGGTGTCGATACCCCTAACCGAAATCGTCTCGTTTCAACTGCTCAGCAACTGGTTGGGATGGGGGCACAATATCGAGTTGATGACCGACCAATTGCAGACTCTGCAGGACGTGCCACGCAGCGAGCAGGGTCGAGTGCGACTGCAAATCGCTCGGCGAGACCTGCCGGCAGCTCGACAAGTGACCGAAGCGGTACAGCGTGCGACGAACCAGTTGCCGCCAGAGGAAATCCGTTCACCTGTTCACTCGCGTCCCCCTGTCTCGCAGCCGCACACCAATTTGTCGAAGACCCGTGAAGCGATACGAGGCCCTGCCATCGGGCTGCAGGTGGTGGGCGTCTTGAACTGCTTCAGTCCATTTCTGATGGTCTTGGCACTGATGTTCGGCTGGACTCACACCAGAGTCGTCGAGCCGGTGGAGATTGGCCCGGTGGATATCGTGGCCCCGTCCCCGCACTGGCAAAACCAGTCGATCGAAGTCCGTACGACGACTCCCCTGGGATCTGCTCAGGAGGCAACCGTCGTACATGTTCCCACCATGAGTGTCAGGCCGCAACCGACTGTATCAAGCCCCATCCTGTTCTTCCCGCTCCTGTTCGTCGTTCCGCTGCAGTTGGGACTGGCGATCCTGATGCTGATCGGAGCTGCGAAGATGAAACAGCTCCGGAGCTATGGACTCGCGATCACGGGCTGCATGATCGCACTGCTCCCCATTCATCCGTGGTTTCTCCTGGGGCTGCCCTTCGGAGTGTGGGGACTGGTGGTCTTAAGTCGCCGAGATACCCGAGGGGCGTTCGATGCTCGGCGAACTCCCGACCTTGCCGCAGTGTATCATCGCTCCCCGTCGCCAGAGAAACCGATGCCCGACGGCAAGCCCGGCTGGGACGAACCAGGATCTACCGAGGTACCGCTGACCGCGCCGGCAGTCGTGTTGCTCGTCTGCGGCGTGTTCAATCTTATGTTCCTGCTCCCGGCCAGCTTCATCCTGTTAGCGCGCGGAGCTCCCACCTTCCTGTTGCTCCTGGTCGCTTGCTTTCCCGTGTTAACGAGTCTGATGCAGATCGTCGTGGGGCGGCAACTGGCGCACGGCCCGTCACGCTCCGCGGCGATTTCGGCAATTGTGGTCGCAGTCCTGCCGCTAACCCCTTTGTGGTTGCTCACGCTGCCGGTGGGCATCTGGATCGCGATCCTGCTGCGAAATGGAGCCGCCATGTCGGTGCACGCGATTGCCTCGTCCGCAGAGTGGAACGAGCCGACGCCGCGGGGTCAGCGGTTGTCGCGCGCGTGGTGGCCCGTGCTCTTGGCAGTGGCCATGCTGTTGGGTGGCCTGGCTGCGGCGGGGGCCTTCCTCACGAGCAGGATCGGCAGACTCTCTCACACTCCACATCCTTCATCAGTTCCTCACGTGCAGTGGTATTCCTCGGACGGGATGCGCGTGATCGAGACTCCGGTACCTCCCGACGTGACAGAGATGGAGACCATGCCGGTCCCACCAGTGCCGTTGACTCCTGAACTGCCCCCCGCGGAGGCAGGCGAAGCCACGCAACCGGCAGTCCCTGAGCAACCTGAGACGGTTCGGTGAAGCCCACGTGGCCGCGACCGATACAGTCGGCTGATGGCAGCAGCAACAGGGCCGCCGCCAAACCGGCGCAAGTTCATCACGAACCACGTTGCAGGGTGGACGCGAAGAGCCTGCCCCGATGCAGCGTTCTATCAGCTGGTCCAGCCGCTTGCCACGAGCGAACGGCCCTCATGACACCCAGCGGGTCGCCACTCGAATGGACCTCACGGAGCCACGGAGAAAAGAAAAGTCAGAGTGGCCAGAGATTTCGTGGCACGTCTTGCCCGCTTGCTCCGCGCGCCCGGCTCCGTGTCTCTTCTCTGTGCCTCCGTGAGAGACAAGCTGTCCTGTGAATCATGACGCGGTGAGTGGTTCGTAATCGATGGCTATTTCGCATCGACGCGGCGACAATACGCCACGATCTCGGAGACTTCCTGCGGCAGGTTTCCCGCTGCCGATTTCTTGACGGAAGGCGGAGCCTGGTGTGAGCCCGACGCGGTGGACGAAGCGGCCTCGGTCGGTGGCTGAGGCGCCGCCGCAGGGGCCTCGGGTTTCGTCACCGCAGTGTCAGCTGCCGCTTCTGATTTCTTCTGCCCGCGAGCGGCGGCCAGGATATCCGCCACGCTCATGTCGTTCGAAGCAGCACGAGTTGGTGGAGTGGCCGAGGGAGCTCCAGCAGTCGACTGATTCGATGGGCGAGTGCGTCCGGCTTCCATCGCCTCGGTGACGCTGGACGTGGGGGACGCCGACTTGGGCTGCCGAGCGGCGGCAAGCACGTCGGCCACACTCAGTTCCTGAGCCTTCGCTGGTCCAGTCTCTGACGCCGCGCGGGGTTGTTGCTCTGCTGACGACTTCTCCGGGATCGCCTTCTCTGACTTCTTCGCCGATGGAGCGGTCTGGGACGTCGGGGGGGCCGCACCGCCTCGTGCCGCAGCCAAAATGTCGGACACGT
>JBGSHS010000118.1:0-4891 GCA_041752115.1 Pirellulaceae bacterium
CTGTTTTGCGATTCTCCTGATAGGGAGCGGCAGGCGTTTCGGGGAAGGGACGTGGCGGTGGGCGAGTCGACTTCGGCCGATATGGATGGGGGCTGGAAGCAGCTGATCGAAGATTATCTGGAAGAGTTCTTCCGGTTCTTCTTTCCGCAGGTGCATGCGGGGATCGATTTTCTGGCGGGGTACCAGTACCTGGACAAGGAACTGGCTCAGATCCTGGTCGGTTCGTCCTCCGCGCACCGGGAAGTGGACAAGCTGCTGCAGGTCCAGTGGCGCGATGGCAGCGACGAGCTGATCCTGCTGCACGTGGAAGTGCAGGGGCAGGCGGAAGCGGAGTTCGCGGCCCGCATGTGCCTGTACAATTGTCGGATTTGGGACCGTTACCAGCGGCCGGTGGTGAGCCTGGCGCTGCTGGTCGATGGGGACCGGCGGTTTCGGCCCAGCCGCTACCGGCGGGAGCAGGCCGGCTGCCGGTTGGAGTTTGAATTCCCGGTGGTCAAGCTGCTGGACTTCCGCGCTGAGGCGCAACTCACCGACGATCCCAGTCCGTTTGCGATTGCCACGCTGGTTCAGCTGCGTAAACTACAAGCAGGCCGCGACAGCACGCAGCGGTACAGGTACAAGGTGGCGTTGGTCCGGGAGTTGTATCGTCGCGGGTACCAGCGGGACGACATATTGAAGCTGCTGCGGTTTATGGACTACCTGCTGCGGCTGCCGCAGCCGCTGGCTCGACAATTTCGGCAGGACGTGGCACTGATCGAAGAGGAGCTGCACATGCCTTATCTCACCAGCTGGGAACGAACGGCTCGTCAGGAAGGAATCGAAGCAGGACGTCAGGAAGGGATTGAAGCGGGGCGTCAGGAAGGCCGCTTGGCGGGCATCGTGGACCTGCTGCGGCAGACGCTGGAGATCCGCTTTGGCGTAGTGCCACCGCAGTTGCTGGAGCAGATTGGCCAGTGCCAGGATATCGCGCGACTGCAGGCCTTCCACAAACAGGTGCTTACCGCCAGCTCGCTCCACGAATTGCAGTTCTAAGCTCGCGCGTCGTAGCGTGAGCTTTAGCTCGCGACCGATCCCTTCGAACCGCGTTCGGGTGGCGATGTCGGTACCAGCGTCTGTCACGCACTGAAGTGCGTGCTACTTTCACCTGTCGCCGAGCCCCTTCGAGGACCGCAGGGTAAGAAACGCAGGGGTAATCCGCTATTTCCTTCTGCCCCTCTTCCATCTTTTTGTCACCAGATCTTTTTGTCTTCGTTCCTTGCAGGTGCGGGGAGACAGAAATATGGGATGACAAGAAAATGGACACGAAAGGGGTAGTCTGAGTTGGCCCTGCGCGGCCGGAGGCTAACATCGCTTCCTGGCCTCCTTCGTCATTTCCCCCCGGGAATCAGCAGACGCTCACTTCCAAGCCGGGCGAGCTGACGGCGAAGTGGAAGAAGCGAGCGCGTTGGTTGGGCGGATTTGATTCGAGTTCGCTGCGCAATAGCTCCGCATCGTCGCGGCTCTTGCAGATCAGCAGCAGGAACCCTCCGCCGCCGGCTCCCAATAACTTGGCGCCGTGGATGTGCGGCCGCACGCGAGCGAGCATGTCTTCGATCTGCCGGTTCGACGAGTCGGGGTCCAGGCGTTTGTTGAGTGCCCAGACTCGATCGATCAGGCGGCCGAATTCGGCCAGGTCCTTGCGGGCGAGCGATTCCGAAACTTGACCGGCAATCGAATGCAGGTCACGCAACACGCGCATGGCTTCCCGGTCGCGGCTGAGATACCGGCCCACAACCTGTTGCAGGATGTTCTTGGCCAAGCGAGTGATCCCGGTATAGTAGAGCAGCGTCTGACCGCCGTTCTGGCGTGGGTCGAGCACGTCGGCCGGGACGTAGCGGACCGTCGCTTCGGGGATCAGGCCAGGCTGAGTGCTGATCAGTTTCAAACCTCCCAGTGAGCCGCCGATCTGGTCCTGCCAGCCGCCGCCGGTGGTCAGCTTCTGTTCCAGACGCAGTACGCCATGGAACAACTCGGTTGACGAGAGGGCTCGGCCGAGCACTCGGTTAACGACCGCGAGAATGACCGCGCCCATGATGCTGGAAGTACCCAGGCCGCTCCCTTTCGGGATGGCAGCGAGCGTGGTGAGTTCCAGCCCGCCGCCAAACTGCGTGAGCAGATCGGCGAGCGGCTGCCCGTTGCGCGGCACGAAGCCGGAGATGGCCAGTGCGGCTTGAACTAACGAGAATTCGCCATGCGCGACCCGATTGTCCAGCAGCTGGTCCCAGCTGGATAGTTCGACTTGAGTGCCTACGTCGATGGAGCGAATGCGCACGACCGGCTCAGTCACCACGCGAGCAAACGCCTGGATCGGGGGCTGGCCATTGAGTTCCACGGCTGCGTTGAGCACGCACCCGCCGTGTTCGAGCGAATAGGGTGGCGTGTCGGTCCAGCCGCCTCCCAAGTCCAAGCGTGCGGGAGCTCGTCCCCAGACGATCTCATCCGATCGCAGACAGTTGCGGGGCGGTTTCGCATCGTCCGTGGCCGAGAGGATCTGGCGTCGCATATGCTCAAACGCCAGATCTTTGGCTCGCTGAGCCCATTGAGCAACAGTCATATCTGGCGATATCCCCAGCCCGTGAGCTTCCAGCCATGATTGATCGGCGTCAGGAACCCTCGACAACAGCCCGGGAAACAACGTGGCCAGACGCTTGTCGTCTTCGTTCCAGTCTTCGCCCGCTGAGGACCGGATATTCGGTTGAGGAATCTCGCTGCCTGCGGGAGCGGTCAGTAGTTCGAGCGTTTCTTCCAGAGCAGGCAAACGGTCGCTGCGATACGCCACGGCCTCAACCGCCTGGCCGATCGTGTGGATAACACGCGAGAAGGTGAAGGCCTGCTGTGGTTCGCTGGCCGTCTGCTGCCAATGGCAGTGCGCTTCGCTCAGCACGCTAATGAGCCACTGGCAGCGGTCGTCGCTTTGACGAATAAGATAAGTGAGATCGGCTGCCGAGAATCCGCTGTCGCTCCGAAACAGGCGACGGAGATTGTGACGAATGTCGTTGGCTCGAGCCGCCTCACGCCGAGCGTGAAACTGCTGCACGTCGGCCAGTCGCGCCATCTCTTCGAAGCTGTATCGATCCGCATCGGCCCAACCGCGAAACTGCTCCTGGTTGGCCTCGGCTGGACTGAGCATCCAGAGCCACTGACGATACTCGTGATGCTCGGAGACGGCGGGATAGAGCCGCGCGTTCCAGACACTCCGGTCTGCCGACGGGATCGCCTGCCAGATTGCTTCTGGAGTGATGGCCGCCCGGTCGAGCCACCAGGAGAGTGGTTCACCACACAACTGCACCTGGTCAGCCGGAGTGTTGTGAAGTGGATCGCTGTCGTGGTAGCACCGCACGAAGTGAACGACGTCGCCGCTGCGACTGCTGCCCGGCAAGATGTCCAGGCAGGTGTGGCTGCGGAGTGCCAGCGGCTGATCCACATCCACGCCCACCAGCACGCTCTGGTTCTGCACATCGAGCGGCTCGTGCACTCGGCATCCTTCGATCCAAGCCTCGGCAGTTGGCACGGCGATGCCTGCGGCGAACTGGTTGTTGATGTTCAAGCAGGCTCCGGGCTGGCCCAGTCGCTGTTGATGCTGCTGGAGGATTCGCCGGCCGCTGGCGAGGATCTCACGTGTGGAGCCGAAATGCAGGAAGTCGCACGTCTTCAAGACGCAGACAGATGACGCGAGAGGCGACACCGCGTCGTATATCTGGCGCAGCAGCTCTTGCGGCCAACGCGATCCGCTCTGTGCAACCGCCTGTTGGTAATGCTCGAACGTAGTTTCGGTCCCCAGGACACAGCAGATCTCGCGATAGAAGTCGAGTCCCAGATTGACAACCCCGTCCAGCATGGGGCCGTGCATGGCCAGGTGCCGTTCAGCTGTTTCACGGACGTCGCACATTTTCAGCAGCTGAACGGCTGTCGCCGCGTCAAACGCGATGACGCCGATGTCGAGCACCGTTTCTCCGTACTGGTCGATCGCCCCTTCCTGACGCTGCACTTCGATCGACGGTTTCTGCAGAAAGCGGCGGATCGTTCCGCCATTCTGCGGACAATACACGCCGTGTCGAGCTGCACGCTCCGGGGCCGCACGACAGCCTAGTCCCGTAATACCGCACTCGCCCCATATCACCTGGTGCGGATCGAAGCCCAACAGGACGTCGCCCGACGTGATCACGATTTGCCCCCGATCGGCCGCGGAAGGTGGCAAGGCGGCGTAGATCGGCAGCTGATAGTCGAAGAGTGTTGTGGTCAGAGCGTTATCGCTCTCGCAAGGGAGCGGCACAAAGATCTTGCCGCACGGACCGTATGCCGGCAGACGGCGTGAATCACCACCGGCGTGGACGATCAGGATGCGCTGGTTCTCCAATGCCTTCTGCCACTGACCGGGCGGTCCCGACACACCGGTTTCGTTGAGCACTTCCAGCAGGCAGCAGAGTGTGCTTCCTCCGCTGCCCACTCGTTTCCCGCCGGGATCGGTCACGACGAGCCAGCGCCGGAACTCACCCAACAGTCCCAGCCCGGCTCGCACACCCAATTGCTGCCGATAGATCGCCGCCTGCGGCTCGTTGGCTGCCGTCAGAATCAAGAAATCCCAGTGATGGCTCAGCATGTTTCATCCGTCCGTTCCCTGCCCCGCGTCAAAATATCATTCTCCCAATAATAGCATCTCTGGGGGATAAGTTCACCTACTGGTCTAGTGCCATCAGGACTGAGCAGCTACCGCCCACCCAGCTCCTCAAAGCCCTCTTCCATCTTTCTGTCCTCCAGATTTTCTTGTCTCCCTCTCTTCATTTCCAATGGTTCGCCTAAGTCGAGCTCAGCCCACGAAACCCCTTCCTGCTCCCTCTCCCCCAGCAGCTTC
>JBGSHS010000119.1:0-134306 GCA_041752115.1 Pirellulaceae bacterium
TGGACCGCCTGGTGGGCCGCCGGGCGGATTTGCAGGACCAGGCGGGCGTGGTCCGGGAGCCGGCGGTCGGATGGGCGGTTTCCCGGGTGGGCCGCTGCCGATTCATGGGCCGGGCGGAGGTGGCGGTCTGTTTCGCAGTTATCGATACGGAGTCGACCATCCTGCCTTTGCCAATCGCGACCTGACACCGGGAAAGCTGCTGGAGGAAGTCATGCGGGAAGAGCGTGGGCCGCAAGGTGTCAAACCGGCGCCGTAGTCGTTACCCCATAGTTCGGTCGAATCCTCGTCCGAGCGGAATTCGAGTTGCTCATGAATCGAACGGGACGCTGGTCGATCACAGCCGTTTTGCTGATTGTGTTGCTTCCCGGTGTAGCGGAGGCGTACATTGGGCCGGGAGCCGGATTTGCGTTAGCCGGTTCGTTTCTCGCAATTTTCGGCGCGGTCATGTCCGCGGTGGCCATGATCTTGTTCTGGCCGATTCGCCGACTCTTGCGAACGGTGCTGCGGCGCAAGCCACCTGGGAAGCGTCGCGTGAAGCGGGTCGTCATCCTGGGCCTGGACGGACTGGATCACGCCCTCACGTCGCGTTTGATCGCCGAAGGGAAGCTGCCCCATCTGGCCGCGTTGCGCGAGCAAGGTGACTTCAAGCCACTGGCGAGTTCCTTACCGCCGATTTCACCGGTTGCCTGGTCGACCTTTCAGACCTCAGTCAATCCAGGCAAGCACAACATTTTCGATTTCTTGATGCCCGATCATCGGACATATCAACCGAAGCTGAGTTCGGTGGAAATTCGACCGGCCGTACGCGGTCCCGGATGGAACTGGGCACGGTTTCGGCGAGGCAGCGCGGACGTTCGCCTGCTGCGCAAGAGCCGGCCGTTCTGGGGCATTTTGAGTGATTACGGCATCTTCAACTGCATCATCCGCGTACCCATTACCTTCCCTCCTGAAAAGCTCCGAGGCGTGCAGCTGTCGGCCATGTGCGTACCCGATCTGCGAGGGACGCAAGGGACCTTTTCCTACTACACGACCAAGGCTCCTGAACCTGGCGAGAAGACGGGGGGCGAGGTCCACTATGTTCAGCGCAGCGGCAACGTGATTCATGCGGAGCTGATCGGACCGCAACATCCTCGCTTCACGGAGCCTCATCCGTTGCGTTTGCCATTTACGGTGATCATCGATCAGACCGATCGCGCGACCCTGAAGATCAACGGGGGCAAGTATGAACTGGCTCTGGGCGCCTACACCGACTGGATTTCGGTACGATTCCGCGTCGCCTGGGGCTCGTCAGTCCAGGGAGTGTGCCGATTTCTCCTGCTGGCTGCCGGTCCTGATGTGGAACTGTACGTGACGCCCATCAACATCGATCCGGAGAAGCCGGCTATGACGATCGGTTATCCGGCCGTCTATCCGGTGTATCTGGCCAAGCAGCAGGGACCGTTTGCCACCCTGGGGCTGGCGGAGGACACATGGGGGCTGAGCGAGGAAGTACTGGAGGACGAGCATTTCTTGCAGCAGTGCCTTGATACGGACCGGGAACGGGAACTGATGTTTTTCGACGGTCTGGAGAAGGTGTCGCAGGGTTTATGTGTATGTGTGTTCGACGCCACCGATCGCATGCAGCATATGTTCTGGCGGTACTTGGACGATCAGCATCCAGCTCGACCGGAAACGGTACCGGTACGGTTTCGCCAGGCGATTGAGGAGCTGTATGGTCGCATGGATCAGCTGGTGGGACGCACGATGGCCAGGTGCCGCGAGCCAGATACGCTGCTCATGGTCATCTCGGATCATGGATTCACTAGTTTCCGCCGCGGTATCGATCTGAACCGTTGGCTGGAAGAGAACGGTTACTTGACGGTCGATCCCGCTCGCCGGCAGGAGGAGCATTTTGGAGGTGTCGACTGGTCCCGGACCCGCGCCTTTGCGATTGGGCTCACTGGAATCTTCCTGAATATCGCTGGGAAGTTTGAGCACGGCATCGTCTCACCGGGCGAGCAGGCGGATCAACTCCGCGCTGAAATCGCCCAGCAGCTGGGCGAACTGATCGATCCGCAGACCGGCCAGCGCGCGGTATTGCGAGCTTATCAGGCACCGAAGGTGTACCGAGGTCCGTACAAGGACCAGGCTCCCGACCTGATCGTCGGCTATGCCAGCGGCTATCGGGTTTCCTGGGACGCTGCGGTAGGCCGGACGTCCACCGCAGTGTTTCACGACAACAAGAAGGCGTGGAGCGGTGATCACTGCGTCGATCCTTCGGTTGTTCCGGGCGTGATGTTCTGCAGTCGCAAGGTGGCGGAGTCGCATCCGCGGCTGCTGGATATTGGTCCAACCGTACTGGAGTTGTTTGGAGTGCCGGCGCCCGATTACATGGATGGCCGAGCGCTGACGTTGAGAGACAGGTCCGTCGACTCCACCAGTGCGGAATCACTGCAGACACGAGTAGCGTAATGAGCGAGTCGAAGCGGAAGAAACCGAACCGTCGCAAGTTCCTCACTTCGTCGGCAGGCGTGGTGGCAGGAGCCGCGGGCATCGCCGCCGGCTCATATTGGATTGGCGGCGGCCGACGCGCGTCGCGCAGCGTCGGAAAGAAGGTCATCGTCATTGGTATCGACGGCATGGACCCACGGCTCTGCGCAACCATGATGCAGCAGGGCTTGCTCCCCAATCTGCAGAAGATAGGTGCAGCGGGTGGTTACAGCTCGCTGGGAACGAGCATTCCGCCGCAGAGTCCCGTGGCTTGGGCGAACTTCATCAATGGAGCGGGACCGGGATCACATGGGATCTTCGACTTCATCCATCGCCATCCGGACCAGCAATGCCGGCCGTTCTATTCCGGCGCGGAGACACTCCCGGGGCAAGGCTCCTGGGACTTGGGCGAATACCGGCTGCAGCTTGATTTCTGGCCGTTTCAACACGCTCTCCCTACCACCGTGTTGCGACGCCAGGGGGTTCCTTTCTGGGACTATCTTGATGCAGCCGGTATCCCGTCCACCTTCTATGACCTGCCGGCCAACTATCCGCCGAGTCCGTCCCAGTACGGAAATCACCGCTGCCTGAGCGGCATGGGTACACCCGATATGCTCGGCTCGTACGGCACGTATCAGTATTTTGGTGAAGAAGTCCCCCGCCATGGCGTCGAAGATGGGGGTGGATATCGGTCGCACCTGGCATTTGACGGCCAGACGGCGAAAGGGACCATTCGCGGTCCTGAGAACGCGATGCTGAAAGCGCCGCGTCCCGTCGACATCCCCTTCCTTGTCCATCGGGACGTCACGTCGAACGCCGCGCTGCTCGAGCTGCAAGGGCGCAAGATCGTGCTGCAATCCGGGCAATGGAGCCCCTGGGTCCGACTCGACTTCGCCTTGGCCAACCCCGCGTTCATTCCTGACAGGCATGTCACCGGCATCTGCCGCTTCTACTTACAGGAAGTGACGCCCCAGTGTCGCCTTTATGTTACTCCCATTAACATCGATCCCGCGGACCCGGCGGTGCAGTTGTCGGAACCACCGACTTTCGTACAGGACGTGGCCCAGCAACTCGGGCTCTTCTACACGACCGGGTTTCAGGAGGATCACAAGGCGCGGTCCAACGGGATATTCGCTGACGAGGAGTTCCTGCGGCAGGCCAGCATGGTGCTGGAAGAACGCCTGGCCCTGTTCGAATATGCCCTCAACGACTACGAGGAAGGGGTGCTCTATTTCTATTTCTCCAGCAGCGACCTGCAGTCGCACATGTTCTGGTGGAATTCCGATCAACCTCATCCGGTGCGATCGTCTCCGGAAGCGGCCCGGTACTTCGCTCACATCTGGCGGCTCTACCGACAACTGGACGCCGTCGTCGGCGAGGTATCTGACCGGTACGGTGGCAACGCGACCATCTTTGTCATGAGCGATCACGGGTTCGCGAATTTCGGCCGCCAATTCAATCTCAATTCCTGGCTCCGGGATTGGGGCTATCTGAATCCTCGTGAGTGCAGTTCCATCATGCAGCATGCCGACTGGAGTCGGACGCGCGCCTACGGACTGGGAATCAATGGACTGTATCTGAATCTGAAAGGGAGGGAGCGTGATGGAGTGGTGGAGCCTGGCGAGGAGCAGGAGACCTTGTTGCGGGAGTTGACGTTGCGATTGCAGGCCCTGCGCGATATCAACGGCAAACAGGTGATTCGACGTGTGTATCGCGCCGATGAAGTGTACGCCGGAGACGCGACAGAACTGGCACCCGACCTGATCATCGGGTACGCCGCCGGCTATCGCGCCTCCTGGGCCACTTGCCTGGGTGACCTGACTCCGGACGTCCTGCTGGACAACGATTCAGCGTGGAGCGCCGATCACTGCGCTGACGCTCTGGAAGTTCCCGGGGTCCTGTTCTGCAACACGCCCTTTCGCGCGGCCCAACCGGCTCTGGTCGACATTGCTCCTTCCATCCTGGCCACATATGGCCTGCCTACTCCCCGTCACATGACGGGCAAGAGCATCTTCGGAACCTAGACGAGCGAGACCTATCATGACGAAAGTGAAGATTGAAACGGCCCTGTATGATCGGGCCTGCGCGGCGGCGCAGGCCGCCGGCTACAGCAGCGTCGAGGAGTTCATCACGGCAGCGATTGAAAGCGAGATCAAAAGACTGAAGGTAGAGGCCGCTGAGGAACAAGTGGCCGACCAGTTGCGTGGCTTGGGATATCTCGAGTGATTGGGACCATGACCAGCTTGATCGTCCATATCAATGCACTGGTCGGCCGGTGCGCCGACATTCTGCTGGCACCCATCGGCCTGTTGCCGGGGTGGCTGTCGGCAACCGTCCTGGCTGCAGTGACCGGTGTCTTGATGCTGGTGGTGTTCAAATACACGTCCAATCAGCAGGCTGTCAGGAACGCCCGCAATCAGATCAAGGCAAACCTGCTGGCCCTCTCGCTCTTCAAAGACGACGTGCGAGTGAGCTTGCGCGCACAAAGTCGAATCCTGACGGAAGCGTGCCGTCTGATGCTGCTGGCGATCGTGCCGATACTGGTCATGACGGCGCCGATGTGCCTGCTGCTGGCCCAGATGGCACTGTGGTACCAGGCGCGTCCCTTGCGTGTCGGCGAAGAGGCAGTACTCACGGTGCAGGTGGCAGAGAACGGGCCGAACAGGGTCTCGGCAGTGTCTTTCCAGCTGAGTTCGGCCATCGAGGTCGTGGCAGGCCCTGTTCGGGTCGACGATCGGCGGATCATCTGCTGGAACATTCGGGCACGTGAGCCCGGAACACACAAGCTGGTCTTCGATGCGGCGGGGCAAATGGTGGACAAAGAGCTCGTGGTGGGAGATGGGTACCTGCCGGTGAGTCTGCGGCGACCGAACTGGGATTGGTGGGAGATATTGCTGCATCCCAGGGAAGCGCCTTTTGCTTCCGACTCGGTGGTCCAGTCGATTGAGATTGCCTACCCGCAGCGCACATCCTGGACAAGCGGGAGCGGAACGTGGCTGATCTACTGGTTCGTGACGTCGATGGCCGTCGCCTGGGCCGTTCGGCCACTGCTCAAGGTCCATGTCTGAATCCAGAATCGTCGTGCCAGGTACGTGTTGCCGAATCGCCAACAGTCGTTTCGTGGTGCTGTATCACGTGGAGGCTCATGCGGTGAGCTTGGATCAAGAGATTGTCGTCGTTTCCGGACTTCCGCGCAGCGGCACGTCGTTGATGATGCAGATGCTCTACGCGGGTGGTCTATCCGTCATGGCCGACCAGCTGCGCGAGCCTGATGTCGATAACCCCCGCGGGTATTGGGAGTACGAACAGGTCAAACAGATCAAACGCGACACATCGTGGCTGCCGAACATGCGGGGGAAAGTCTTCAAGATGGTGTCGCAGCTGCTGTACGATCTTCCGGCCAGCGAGCGATACCGAGTGGTCTTCATGCAGCGCAATCTCGACGAGGTGCTGGTGTCGCAAGAGAAGATGCTCGCGCGACTCAACCGCCCAGCCGCCCCGCGCGACCAGATGAGACAGGCTTATGAGCTCCATCTTGAGCGACTGTTCGAGTGGTTTCCCCGACAGCAGCACATCCGGCTGCTCAAGATCAACTACAACGCGTTGCTCAAGTCACCCCGCGACCACGCCTGCCAGATCCACGAGTTCCTGGACGCCCGCGTGGCAGCCGAAATGATGGTCAACGTAGTCGACCTGTCGCTCTATCGCAACAGAAAACCAGCAGCTCCCAGCCAGGCGGCTGACGGCTGAATGCTGCGGCGCGATTCAGTGACACCCACCGGAATGACGCATGACGAAATACCCAATGACGAATGGGAGGACCACTCCGGCCGGACCAGCGCCTCCCAAGTTCCGGATCAGGACGATGGATTCAATCGCCCACAGCTGCTGGCGCGGCTTCCCGCGCCAGCGTGTGGTTCGGCAGCCTACTTGGTATCCGCCGGAACTGCCGGCGCGACAGCTGTCTGCTTGCCCAGCGGTTCGGCCAGGAGCGATTTGAGGTCAAGTCGCACGTACCGGCACTCCGCAGCCGGGCGGCGATGGTCGGCGTTGGCAACAAACAGGACTCCGTCAGCCGGAACGAACAGCACATTGTGCAGGTTGGACTTCATCGCCACCGGTCGACTCATCAGCCACTGACCAAGCTGTGCATCGAACTGTCCGTACTTCTCCTGCACCCGCTCGCGGAGCACATCGAGACGGCTGCCAGCCGAAAGCAGGACCGCATCTTCAATCCCCTCACCGAGCCGAGGGTGGGATTGGCCCGGCTGTATGAACTCGATCGATTCGGGCACTGCGGCCACTCCGACCGCTTGATTTGTCTTTCCATCGGCGAACACGTAATAGTACTCGCACGTACGGGGACTGTCCTTCCACAGTTGGATGACCTCATCGAGTGTCTCGCATTCCTCCAGCGCGCGGCGCATCAGCGTAGCCATCGGTACCCCATCCCAGTTACCTTCCCCACGGCCACCCATCTCTCCCAAGGAGACGGCTTGCGCATTCATGCCGCTGACGCTGCCGATGAACCCGGCGTAGCCGACGTTGGCAAAGGGTATCTGGCCGTCGACGCTGACGATGAAAGTCGTGGCCGCATCCTGCAAGCCAATCTCCGTCATGTAATCGAGCACCCGGCCGTGATAGAGCTTACCGTCCGCGGTGGCCTTTCCAAACAGAGCGAAGCCAGAACAGTGGAACATCTCAGGAAAGACGTTCACGGCCTCGGCCGTGGCGGCATCGACGCCGAGCGCCGAGGCCAAGGCGCGCGTTTCCACCAGGTGCCGCTCAGGTATGAACGGCTTCAATCGCGCGTAAGCCGAGTCCAGATCGTGACGAAACCAGCGGCCGGTACGCACGGTCTGCACCGTGCCAAACGTGTTGAGCACGGAGTCGACACAAGCCATCGCCTCGTCGCGAAGCAACTCGCCGTGCGCGCGCCCCACTTCTTCCGGCGTTCCCTTCAACAACACAACTCGCTGCCCCTCGACCCATCGCAACTCGCCGTGCGACGTCTGCCTGGGAGTCTGACGCGGTTTGGTCAGCACCAGGGAGGGAGCCAGAATCTCTAACGCTCGTCGCGCTCCACGTGACAACTGCCATTCCAGTTGCCGGCGATCCAGGGTAATGGGGCGCAAGTCGGCCCAGTCGTCCACGGCGGGGAGATCGTCTGAAGGCGGCTTGACCTGAAACTGGAGCGTCAACTCGCTCGACTCAAGACTCGCTGAACCGGGTTGGGGGAATTTCAGCGTTGCCTTGTCACCAATCCTCCAGGCGCCGGAGTCGGCATCCCATTGGACCTGAAACAGCCCCGCGAGGATCAACGAGAGTGCGGACGGGTCCGCTTGTTTCAACACGGGCATGTAGGTCGAAACGCTGGTGCGCGCCGTAATCAGCCGTGCCAGCACTCCGGCAGGAGCCAGATGGTCGTCCGCATCCACCTCGCCCGCTCCCAGGTACACAACCCCATGTCGCGGCAGCGCCAGAGCCGTTGTGTCGCCGCGCCGCCGCAAGGCAAACGCATAGTCAGAGTGCGTCACACTCAGATCAAAAGCCACGTCCGAATAGCGAACTAGCTGCAGGCTGACCTTCTGCCGATTTCCATCGATCGAGGCTTCCACGTCGCCTTGCAGCGAAAACGCCTGCTGGCCTGCAAGCGCCTGACAGAACGGACGCAGGCCGTCCGCCAGATTCGCACCGGACGCCTGCTGTGCTTGAACGGAGCAAGGAACCAGAAACAACAGGACTGCGCAGGCGAGCAAACCGCGTTCGCGCAGCGTGTGAACAGCCTGGTGAGATACCATAACGACTCCTGAGTTGGATGTGCGGTCGACGTGTCAGACCCCCTCATCATACCCGAGAAGTGGGGAACTGCGAAGCGCGTCTCGGGCAGGAAGCCTGCCCGGAACGTCCCGGTCGGACCGCCTGCCAGTAGTTAATGTGGGCCCCGTACCTGCTCGGGGATATCGACAGGGTCAGAAAGGCTCTGAACTCCCGCCGATTTCGCCAGCCCCGACCGGAACACCTTGCCCGCCGGGCCTGCCAGGATGGCAGGCATCAGGATTAAATCACCCGCCAACGCAGCGAACAGGAGCGAGGCCATTAACCAGGCGAAGCGACGAATGGGCATGAAAGTGCTCAACGAGAACACGAGCAAGGCACAGGCACAGATCAGCGACGTGTGGATCATGGCCCCGGCACAACGATGCAGGGCAAACCGCAAAGCCTCACGCCGCGGCAACCTGCTGCGCAGTCCACGTCGATACCACGATAACAGGTGAAACGTGTCATCGACGGCAATCCCCATGGCAGCGCTCGCTGTCATGATCGAGCCGATTTCGATCCAGATACTGCACCATCCCATCACGCCGAAAACGATCACCGCCGGAAAAACGTTGGGGAGCATCGCCAGCAGACCGGATCGCAGACCACGCAACGCCACGATCACAATCAGAGTGATCACTCCAAACGCCATCAGGAAGCTTTCGACCAAATCGCTCAACAGTTCGCGCTGCGCTTTGTAGATCAGCGGAATGACGCCGGTATACGTCACATGCACCTCCGGCACCTCGGCGACAATCGGATCAACGTGCTGGCGCAAAGTATCGACGAACCGGCCGTAGTCTACATCACTCAGCGCAGGAGCGCGGATACTGATACGCCACAACCGCTCACCCTCCTCGCCCGCCGCACAGAAACCGTTCTCCTCCAGCCGCTCCCTGATCAGAGGAGCACTGCGACGGATCATGGCACGACGGGCAGTCAGCCGCGCTGAACTCCCTGCCGGAAGATAAGGAGCAAAGTCAGCACCCGAAAGAGTCGCCCCCACCTCCGGGATGCGATGCACTTCCCGTTCCAGCGCAGCCACTTGCTGCAATTGCTGCTGAAAGTCGTACTCCGCTCCGGAACGGAAATGCACCACTAGCTCCAGAGGTACCAACGGACCCAGGTTCTCTTCCAGCCAACGATAGTCTTCGATGATCCGGCTGTGAGCCCCGAATCGGTACTGCAGCTTCACTGTCGAACGAAGTGAGAAGAGTCCGATCCCGGTCAGACACATCAGGACCACCGAACCGACGAAGATCGCCGCATGACGGCGACAGGTGAAATCGAACAGACGGTCAATTCGCGAAACAGGTATGCGTTGTTCCCCCACCTTCGCCGCCGCTGACGTCGACACAGGCCAGAGAGTGAGCAATACCGGCAGGAATGTCAGAACGATCGCCAGACTTGCCAGCATGCCCCAAGCCGCATAGATCCCGAATTGCATGACCGGGACTATCTCACTGACCGCCAGTGACAGCAAGCCAATCGCCGTCGTCGTCGATGCCAGCATGCAAGGCCGCCAGCCAAATGAAAGCGCCAGTCGTGGCGCCGCCGATGGAGCGGTCTCCAGCAGCGCGTCCCGGTAGTAGTTCGTGAGATGAACTGCCGTCGAAATGCTCAGCACGAAGATCAACGGCGGCAACATGGTCATGACCAGATTCATATGACCGCCGGTGTAGTAAAGAGTGGCAAGGGCCACGCCGGTACTGTAGACGGACACCACCAGGATGACGATCGCCAGCCGCATGCTACGCAGACGCAGCCAGGTCAGCCCCAGCGCAATCAGCCCGGAGAGCCCGGCAAGTTCCAGCAACATCCGCTGACTCTCGATGTCAATGGTCGCAGCGTCCACCGTCGGCCCGCCCAGATGCAACTGCTCCTCGGGCACCCCGATCTCTTCCTGCGCAACCCGCCGGATTTCAGCCACGGCCGCCGACCGATTGGCCGCACCACGCGACGAAATCGTCAGAATCACACAGGTGGTCCGTCCGTCCGGGCCGATCAGCACTCCCCGCAACCGATCAAGGGCCTCTTCGCGCGGCACGTCCAGTGGCGGAGAGACGAGTTGATGCAGTATCTGCTGGCCAGTGATCGCCCGCTGGAAATAGGAAGTGTCCGGATCGCTGACCAGCATCTCGGCCAACTGCTGTGGTCGCTGGTCGTCGAGCGTGCAGCCGGGCCAGCTGACGACAGTGATCTCGTCATTCCCGAAATGGCGTTGCAGCCAGTTGTACGTCTTCGTCTCCTCAAAACCGCGTGGAAGCCACTGACGGGGATCGTTGGAGTTGCTCCGCAAAGCACCCAACACTCCCGTCAGCAGCCACGGTGTCAGCACGGCCATGATGATCACTACGCTGGCCGTAAACAGGCGGGGAAACCCGCGATGTGCACTGAAAGATGAATGGCTCACCGGGGTTTGTTCGGAGTGCAGTTGGAGGAAGTAGCCATATCACCGAGAAACGAATGCAGCAGACGCGCAAATTCACTCGGTTGCTCGATCGGAGGCGCATGGCCGCATCGGTCAATGAAAGCCAGCTCGGCACGCGTGATATGCTGCAAAAACTGCTCCGCCACAAAGGGAGGCGTGATCGCGTCGTCTCGCCCCCAAATGATCATCGTGGGAACCAGTACCTTCGACAACTCGTCCAGCATGTACCGATCGCGAGTCGACTTGGCGACCTTCAAGAGAAAACGACGATAACTGCGATCACTCAACATCCCTAGAATGTCACTCACCAGCTCGTCGGTCACATGTCGCGAATCGTAAAAAATCTCACACGCCTGTTCCCGGATGTAGTTGCGACAGAGTCGAGGTGGCCGGCCGCCACCCAAGTTGCGTTCAAACAGACCAGCACTCCCACACAGAATCAAACGCTCGACCTGCTCGGGACGCTGCAAACAGAAATCCAATGCCACCTGACCACCCAACGAGTTGCCACACAGCACAGCACGGTCCAGCTGCATCTCATCAAAAAAATGCGCTACATGATCCGTCAGTTGGCCTAGTGAGTCAAACGACGTGTGCCGCCGAGTATGGTCATGCTCAATAGGCATCTGCAACGCGAGAAAGCGATAGTGGTCGGCCAGATCACGCATGATCGAAAGCCAGTTGGAGGGACTGCCAAACAGACCGTGCAACATGACCACTGGTACCGGCCCCACGCCTACGTCGTAATAACGCAAACGCGTTCCGTCCGCCGCGATACGCTCCTCGCATCCGTTGGCGAAAGAAATACTCATGTTGCCTCCCGCTGACTGCCATCTGTTACCACTGATACGCAATCTGCTTTCCTGACGACTAACCCACCAACCACGCGCACGTACCTGGTTCAACTCAAGCCATCGTCGAAAGCATGCACCCCGCGCCCAAACCTGCCACGCCAGCATTACCGGCCGGAGGAATACGCACTTCCCTCGTCCTTCCCGGAGCAGCTCTTTGGGCTACAGCTCATCCTGACCGATAGCCCGCTGCGTACGTTCCGATGGCATCGCTCCAAGTGGATGACACGAGTGGATGACACCGGTCGGGCGCCGAATCCCAGCGTCTCACGGCACTACCTCCAGCAACGGCCTGATGCAAAGTCCGTGCCCGTCGCCGCTCGACACACCGTCACTATAGTCCAATTCGTTCGAAATCCCACCCTAAATCTGTCGCCCGCAAGACGTAACGTGTCCGCAGCTTCCTTTATCCGCTACGATCAACATGGTTTGCCCACTCCCCAAGATCGGGGCAAGCACCCTGATACGGGCGCGCAGAGCGGCGCTGGCAACGGCAGTCTTTGCCAGAAGGGGGGCATCAGCGACGGGTTACCGGCTGGCTGCGATCTGCCATCTCGGCGCGAGCGATTGGCTGTCGCTCTTCAGGCGACACAAAACACCCGTCCGAGAGGAAGCGGAGGGTGTAGGCGAACACGCGAGGATCGTTGGCGATAAATTCGTGGACCGCCGGCACGACGAGAAAATCGGAGGCGCCAGCCAGTCGCGTGGTCTCGACCGTGATGCGACCGTCATCGTCGCCTGGCTGGAACGGATTGAGCCCCAGCTTGTTGCCATATCCACCGGCAATGATACCGAATTCACGTGGCGGAATGGCCAGACGTGTCTCCAAGTCCTTCCAGTTGACTCCAAGCTGTCGGCCCGATTCTCCCAAGACCAGTTGAAACAGCTTATTATCCGAGAGCCGTGTGGCGGCGATCGAGCCATGATTGGGTGGGGCGATCATCACAATGCGGTGGATCCGCGGATCGGCACTCCAACCAATCTCCGGTGCCCCATTGCCTGCCAGATATCGCCGGATAACGATGTTCCCCATACTGTGGCCCACCAGATTGATCTCCTCGATCCCCTCAAGGCTCTCCAGGACCCTGGCCAGAGCCTGTGCCTGGGCATCAATGGTGGATCGAGTACTGGCATAATCCATGGCGAAGGTGGTGTAGCCGCCGTTCTTCTCCAGATGCCGAGCCAGTAAGTGCATGGACCAGCAGGGAGCCGCCAGTCCGTGCAGCAACACAACCGCCCGCCCGCTCATGGGTAACAGGTCTTCTTCCTGACGGATCGAGTCCAGTTTGGCTCGACACTGGCCATAAGTTCCGGAAGCATGGAGTTTTCCCTCTGCGTCCAGCAGTCGGCACTCACCGGATTCGACGTGTTGCTGGATTCTCCATTGATGGAAGAAGCACTGATCGGTCCACGCCGTGGCATTGTCCAGCGACGGCAGTGGGCGTGACGGGCTGCTTCCCCAACTACTCATTGGATCCGACGTCGGATCACTGCGATCATCCGCACCGACGCTCCCGGCAAGGAGTAGCAGGACCGTGACCACCATGGCTGATCGGGGAATTGCTGCCTCAACGTAACGCATCGGCCATCTCACTTCGCACCAGAAATCCGGGGGGGTAATTAGCGAGAGTGGTATGATATCAATGCCGTCGGGCAACGCAAGATCATTCTCGCCGGCGGGCCAGGAGGCGGGAGAGGATCAGCGCCCGCCATCGCCCCAGGGCAGGTGCGTCCCAGCGACGCGATTAGCTGCTGCGGACCGGGACTGGCCGTCGCGAAGTGGTGGGGAAATCGGGAGCGCCACAATGCCACAATGCCACAATGCCACAATGCCACAATGCCACAATGCCACAATGCCACAATGCCACAATGCCACAATGGGCCAGTACGCCGCGCTACGACTCCCGCCAAGAGGTAGCCGTTGCTGGCACTGCTTGCGACTTCCCTTGGTCATTGGGCATTTCGCGTTCGATATGCTGCGGTTCAGACGACTCCAGGCGCAGGGTGCCTGCTATCGGTCGGGCTTGATCGACTGCTGCGGACAGGGACAGGCCCGTCGCGAAGTGGTGAGGAAATAGGGAGCGCGACAATGCCACAATGCGACAATGCGACAATGCGACAATGCCACAATGCCACAATGCGACAATGCCACAATGCCACAATGCCACAATGCGACAATGCCACAATGGGCTAGTGCGCCGCGTTACGACTCCCGCCAAGAGGTAGCCGTTGCTGGCACTGCTTGCGTCGTCCCTTGGTCATTGGGCATTTCGCGTTCGATATGCTGCGGTTCAGACGACTCCAGGCGCAGAGTGTCTGCTTTCGGTCGTCTGCTTTCGGTCGGGCTTGATCGACTGCTGCGGACAGGGACAGGCCCGTCGCGAAGTGGTGGGGAAATCGGGAGCGCCACAATGCGACAATGCGACAATGCGACAATGCGACAATGCCACAATGCCACAATGCCACAATGCCACAATGCCACAATGCCACAATGGGCCAGTACGCCGCGTTACGACTCCCGCCAAGAGGTAGCCGTTGCTGGCACTGCTTGCGTCGTCCCTTGGTCATTGGGCATTTCGCGTTCGATATGCTGCGGTTCAGACGACTCCAGGCGCAGGGTGTCTGCTTTCGGGTTTATTGCCCGACCATTTCCCGAGGGCGGGTCCCGGTGAAAAACGGACAACGCGGCCCAAAGCGCTGGAGGCCTGAAGCGCAGGGTGTCTGCTTTCGGTTTGCAGGGTGTCTGCTTTCGGTTTTCTGCTTTCGGTTTCCTCGGTTCTCCACTACCTGACTTGCACTGCGCATTGCCGCAATGTGGCATTGTGGCATTCCCTATTGCCCGACCATTTCCCGAGGGCGGGTCCTGGAGCGTGACGCGGTCTGATCGCAGCGGCAAGCGAATGCTCCGGCATTGAGGCGTTGATTTGTTGGATGCCAACGCGTCGCGCATGCCTTGATTCAGGGCTTCGTCTTGCGGAGCGATCGCTTGAGCACTTCCACCAATCCCCAACCGGTGACCATTCCCAGCACGTACGTGCCCAGGATCAACACCACTTTGGGGACGGTGACCGACCAGATCAGAAATCGCACGTCGACCGTCGCGATGTTCTGCACTGCAAACACGATCATGAGCAGCGCCAGCACGACGGCGATCGTTATCTTGACGTATCTCATGGCTCAACTCCCCTCATCAAGGCAAGGATCCACATCTAGGTCAGGATGCAAGCTCGCAAGTGCAACCTCTGGGACCAACGCTTACCACTCAAGTCGCCCCGCTGGCATTCGTCTCATCTCGAGAGACCATGATCGATCGCGAAGGTGGCGACAACGAATCCCCATCCTAACGTTTGGTGAGGGAGATTACAGCGGGCCGCTCTTCGTCGAGCAGCAAAAGAAGTGTCAAATGGCTCCGGAGAAGAGCGGACAAACACTTCGGCGGTGGATTCTGTGAGCGGACTCAATCGGCATGTCAGCTGGCGGCAGGGCACCTTGGGCAAATTCAGATGCGTCTGGGGCAAGGACACTCACTTGGTCAGGCCAGGCGTCCCCAGCAGAATCAGACTCAAACCGTCTCGACTGAAATTACTTCCAGGTTGGGAATTCGTGCAAACTCCCGAGCATTCGTCGTCAGAACCGCGTATCCGTGATTCAATGCTGTTGCGGCAATCCACGAATCATGGTATCCGATCGGAATTCCGTTCTGCGACAGTTCCACAGACAATGCAGCGTGATGACGAGCTACCGCAAGTTCCACTTGAAGGACGGAAAACCGGGACAACAACGCTTCGACAAACCGACTTCTCACCTCCCGTCGTGTTGGAGTATCAGCGCGATGAACACCAACCAAGAGCTCCGAAGCAGTGACCACCGAGATGTATCCAGGACGATCCAGTTGAGCCAACGTCGCGTCGATACAACGGCTGCGTCGTTCCCAGAGGATAAACACCCCTGTATCAACTACGATTCCCATGGATCATCGCTGTCCTGGTAACTCCGACGAACCTCTTCGATGTCCTTAGAGAAGGACTCCGCCTCCTCACCAAGAGAAGGCAGTGAGTCCATTAGGACGACAAAGTCCTTGAGCGAAATCGGATTCTTCTTTGGTACAACCTCGGCGATCGCGATCGAACCATCGGCAAGTTCGACAGACACTTGCTCGCGCGCCACATGACGAAATAGATCTACCCAATCAATTTCGGCATTGGAAATCTCTCGTTTTTCCATGACAAGCATCTCCGACAATAACAGCTTGGTGCTATTATAGCAGACCTGCAACGCAAGTTAAATGGTCACGCTGGCAGCTGGGTCTTGCCTTATCTCCCGGTGCTGCAGCCGTCAATCCGGCGTTCGTCTACGTCCTCCACAACAACCACCTGCGTATCATCGCGAGCGATCACGTCACCGTGATTGCCTCCTCGGACACTCGCCAATAACTGCTTTGTCTGAGGGCGACTACTCGTGGTACAATCACACAGCGTTTTTTTTTCGCGGCAAGCCAGCGCCATGGCATTCGCTCGGCCGCTTGAGATCGGGGTTGCCCTGTAGAACCGTCGGAATCCCCTGCTGGCGTTGGTTCCAACTTCGTTGCTTTTCCACAAACGAACCCCACTTTGCTGGGTGAGGAGCTACCGTGATGTTGCGTGTTCCACGCCAAGCGATGTGGCCTTACATCTTTGGCTGCGGTTTGTTGCTGGCTGCCGCGGGCTGCGGAGAGCTAATTGCTGGCGACGACTCCATGTACCTCGATCCGGGTCCGGCCATCTCGGCAGACCTGTCGGAATCGGGCCAGGGCAGGCACTATCATGAACGCATGGCCGCCTGGCAGATGACACTGGTGGCGACGGACGAGCAAGTCCCGAATTCCTGCATCGATACGTATGTGAACGATCGCTATGCGTTCGTCCAGACTTACGAACTGGCGAAGATTATCCCTGCGCTGGAGATCGACGGGAAGCGGCTCTCTCCGACAGCGGCGACACAGCTTGACGTGCAGGATGTTCCAGGTGGTGTTATCGCGCACTTCACGCTCGGGGATGTCCGAGTCACAACCGAAATCTATCCCCTGCTGCGGGCCCATGACACGCTTGCGTGGGAAGGCGCGGCATGGTATAGCATTTCCACCGAGCCACCACGCCCCGTTGGGGTTCAATGTGGCGGAGGACACGTTCACGATCTGTTTCAACGGGCTTCTTGTCTGCGTACAGAACAATTCGCCGCGCAGGGCTGCACTGCCTCACTCGCCGGAGAAACCGGCCGACTGGCGCGACGCCTCTCCACCACGTTTTCCGCAGCCTGAATACTGGGCGTCGAGCGTGGCGGTGCGTAGTTCGTCGAGCGTAATGAATGTGGTGGAACTGCTCCTGCCAGCCACCCTTCCACTTGAATCCATGACCATCTCTTCTATCGGCCAGGATCCAGCCATCGGACTGGTCGCGATTGTGGTTGAGCAGTAGAGGACAGAGTACCGATTCTTGAAATGCCGTCCCGTGGGAACCGATCTGCCTTTGTCTTCTGCGATGCGGTTCGTGTCCGCTCGCACTACGCATTCCCCGTGTGCCCCCTTGCCCGCACGAGTTTCTTCCTGCGTGCACAGTGTGATGGTATAAACACTGGTGGAGAAATCCTGAATGTCGCGTTTCCGTTCAGTGCTCGCCAGCTGAGGCCACGATGAAGACTCCGTTTCGTACTTTGTTCGTGTTCCTGGTGCTACTGAGCCTTCCGCGGGCTGTCTGGGCAAACGCGGGAACGCCTCTCATGTGGGCAGAGGGACTGCATCTGCTGATCGGCAACGCGTTGATCGGTTTGCTGGAAGGCCTTTTGTTGGCATGGCTCTTTCGCGCACATCGCGTCCGGGCAGTCGCATCGATGATTGCGGGAAACTACTTTTCCACGTGGGTCGGCAGTATGCTGCTCCATAGCGAACGGTTCAATTCACTCCCCATCGATCTCACCAATGGCTGGCAATGGTTCTGGCTCCTGGTAGCCGCAGCATACGGCATAACTCTCGTTCTGGAGTTGCCTTTCGTTGCATTGGCACTCCTCAAAACGCCGCGTTGGCTTGTCCATAGCTTGTGGGGGTCGCTGATCGTTCAGAGCATATCGTATGCTGCGTTGTTCGGCTGGTATTGGATGGCCAGCGGCACCTCACTCTTTACAGACATGCATATTGTCGACGCGGCTAACATTCCACTACCCGAGTCCGTGCTGGTCTACTACATTGCTCCGAGTGACGGATGCGTCTATCGAAGCCGCTTGACAGCGGGAGACCACGTGAGGATTTGTGACGTTCACTCGACACGCAACAACGATCGGTTGATCGTGCGGCCGTGCGAACAGGACCGCCGGAGATGGGATCTGATTGCGCGTCTCGAGACAGATAACTATTCCCAGCCGCGTCTGGTCGACGTGGAGGCCAACATGGAGGTTGTCGCGGCGCCGCAGCCAGGTGATGTCCAGAAGGACGCGACTGCCGAAGGGACGTGGTTCACGTTCGGCCCCGTACCCAAGCTAGGAGTGGAAGCCGATTCGCTCTGGTCGTTTTGGAGCGGTTTCTGGCCTCTCGAAGGCCTGACTGCCGAAAACAGACAGACTGGGCAGCGTGTTCATCTCTGCTGCGAGACGGTGTTCATCGCCTGGACAGTACGCAATGCGGTTCAACTCTCGGATAACGTGGTCCTGTTTCAACTCGGTCATGATCAGATTTGTGCCTTCGATGTTGAGCAACGTCGTGTCGCTCTGCTCTGGCACGGGCGTGGCCCGGTGGCTGTCCTGCCACAACCGGCATCCGATTCAAAACACGCGGTTCATCAAGAGCACTCTCTCACTTCCGCAGAGTTCTCCGGCCGGTAATCGGTCCGACGCCGGGCAACTCGGATTGTCGTCCATGCCCTTTGCGCCTTTGCGCCTTTGCGTGAGCTTCCGCCAGCATCACAGGAGACAAAAAGATGGGATGACAGAAAGATTGTCGGGTCGACCGGTCTCAACGACGTTTCAGGCCGGGCCAGCGGCAGGCGGAACACCATATCTACCCTGGCTGCCGATGTGAAGTACAATGGGGCTTCCTCACTCAACCAGCCAGGTACCTTCATCGCGTGGAGAGCCCGCATGGCCGATCTTTCTCTGTTTGACTTAACCGGCAAGAAGGCACTCGTCACTGGCGGCGCCGTCGGCATTGGCCGCGGCTGCGCCATTGCGTTGGCTCGAGCGGGAGCCGCCGTGGCCATTGTGGACTTGAATCAAGACGCCGGAGAAAAGACCTCGGCGGAGATTCGGTCGATGGGGGCTCAATCGGCGTTCGTCGCCTGCGACGTCACGCAGAAATCTCAAGTTCAGGCCATGATCCAGCAAGTGGCTCAGCGGTTCGGACGACTGGACATTGCTGTCAACAACGCCGGGATCGGCATTCTGGGAGCCGACGAGGAGATTGCTCAGGCCGATTGGGACAAAGTCATCGCCGTCAACTTGACCGGCACGTTTCTCTGCGCTCAGGCCGCAGCCCAGCAAATGATCCGACAAACGCCGACCGAGGGGAAGATCATCAACATCGCCTCCATGTCGGCGACCATCGCCAACTGCAATGCCTCCTACGATGCCTCCAAAGCCGGCGTCGTTCACATGACCAGGACCCTGGCCGCGGAATGGGGCCGCTACAACATCAACGTCAACTGTATCAGCCCCAGCTACATCCTGACACCGATGCACGCTTCGACCCCCGTAGCCGTACGCCAGCGCATTCGTGAGTTGACGCCCTTGGGGCATGTGGAGCGTCCCGAGGACCTCCATGGAGCCGTGATCTTCCTGGCATCGGCCGCCGCCAACTACGTGACCGGACTCGATTTGATGGTCGACGGAGGCCACACACTCAATGCCTGGCTCACACCGTTGTCTCGCTCCGTTGCACCACGGGTGAGCCCGCAGGAAGAAACCGTGCAACTGAAACATGACCTCGATCTGCTAGGCTTTTCCTACGACGCCGACGGCACCAATCCGGAGGTGCATCCGGAGATCGCCAATGCCTTCAAAGCCGCCTTCGGAAGCGCTGATTAACAGCTCAGAATGCCAACTCAGAGGACCAGCCGGGAGTGACTGCCGCGTGAAAATCGATTCTCGCCAACTGGCCCGCATGATGGACCTCAGTGCGGTCCGCACCGATGTGGAACTCGATGAGGTCCGCAGGCTGGCCGAAGCGTGCCAGCGTTACGAATGCATCTGTGCCTTTGTCATGCCCTGCTACATGCCCGAACTGAAACGGTTTCTGGCAGATTCCCCGACAACTCGTCTGGGGGGAGTTGTCGGATTTCCATCGGGAGCGCAGAGCACGCGCGTCAAAGTGGTGGAAGCTCAGGAACACCTCGGCCTGGGTGCATCCGAACTGGACATGGTGATGAATGTCGGCCTGCTGCGATCGGGCAGCGAGCAGGCAGTCGAAGACGACATCCGGGCAGTAGTCGAAGCGGCGGAAGGAGTACCGGTCAAAGTGATTCTCGAAGCGCACTATCTGAATGATGAACAGATCGTGCGGGCCAGTCGGATTGCCGTCGGTGCGGGCGCAGCGTTTGTGAAGACGGGCACCGGCTGGGCGCCCACCGGCGCCACGTTGCACAATGTCGCTCTGATCAAATCCGCCGTGGGTGACGCCGCTCAAGTCAAGGCAGCGGGCGGAGTGCGCGACCTGCAAACGGTCGTCGCGATGATCCGACTGGGCGTCACCCGCTTTGGCGTGGGCCTGAGTTCCGGCACGACCATTCTCGATCAGTGCGCCAGCATGCCCGGAGGTATTGAGATCTGACATGGACACGCTGCTTTCCTTTGATTTGGGAACGGGGGGCAACAAGGCATCGCTCTACAATGCCGACGGACAGCTCGTCGCGGCCGAGTTCGTGGCGTATCCCACCGAGTATCCTCAGGCAGGCTGGCATGAGCAGCGTCCGCAGTCGTGGTGGGATTCGGTGGTCCGCAGCACGAGGCTGCTGCTGGCACACGACGCGATTGACCCGCGTTCGATTCGGGCCCTGGCGGTCTCTGGCCACAGCCTCGGTTGTGTGCCGCTCGATCGCCAGGGACGCCTGCTGCGCGAGAGTACGCCGATCTGGTCGGATTCCCGTCCGGCCCGCGAAGCGGAGTGGTTCCTGGGCCGAGCAGACGCGGCTGCCTGGTACCTCATGACAGGCAATGGCTTTCCAGCTGAACTCTACACCGTCTGCAAGATCCTCTGGTACCGCAATCACGAGAAGGAAATGTTTCGTCAGATCCACAAGGTGATCGGTACGAAGGACTATGTGAACTATCGCCTGACGGGCCGCATGGCAACCGACTATTCGTACGCCTCCGGGACCGGCGTTTACGATCTGCTGCAATGGAAGTACTCCAACGAACTGCTCGCTGCCGCTGACCTGCCGGCAGAGCTGTTTCCCGAAATCACTCGGTCCACTGAAGTGCTCGGCCTGCTGACGACCGAGGCTGCCGAGGAAATGGGGCTCCCGTCGGGAATTCCGGTCGCCTGTGGTGGAGTGGATAATTCCTGTATGGCGCTTGGCGCTCGCTGCTATCAACCGCATCGAACCTATGCTTCACTCGGATCCTCCATGTGGATCGCACAAGCATCCTCACACCCACTACCGGACATGACCAGCAAGCCTTACGTATTCACTCATGTCGTTCCCGACACGTTTGCTTCGGCGCTGGCGATTTTTTCCGGAGGGACTTCGCTACGTTGGGTGCGCGATCAGTTCTGCACGCACATGGTGGCACAGGCGCGGGTCGAGGATCGAGACCCCTACGACCTCATGGCGGAATTGGCCAGCCAGTCTCCCGTCGGCGCCAACAAACTGCTGTTCAATCCCAGCCTGGCCGGCGGGTCGTCGCTTGATCCCAGTCCGGCCATTCGGGGCGCCCTGCTCGGTCTGGATCTGAGTCATTCGCAGGCTGACGTTGTCCGAGCAACGTTTGAAGGAATCGGGCTGAACCTGCGAGTCGTCCTCGATGAGCTTCGTCGCCTGGGCGAAGTCGGCCCCGAGATGGTTGTGGTGGGTGGCGGGAGCCGCAGTCCATTCTGGCGTCAGATTCTCGCCGACGCTCTGCAGGTCGACATCGTCAAGACCAATGTGGGACAGCAAGCCGGCGCGCTCGGCGCCGCGGCCGTCGCTGCCGTCGCTGTGGGATTGTGGAACGACTTCGGTCCGGTCGATAACGCCCATCAGGTCGAAGCGGTGACACATCCTGTTCCACAGAACGCGGAAGTCTATGAGAAGTTGCTCCCGATCTTCCGTCAGGCGACCCTCGACCAGGCTCGCTTAGGCGCTGCTCTGCAAAATGTCGAGCTCTAAGCCGCGGTCCGGCAACGCGTGCTTGTACTCTTCGGATCTGCTTTGCCGAGTGAATGCAACAGTTCCCGTCTTCGCACCTATAAGACCCGTTCCAGCGTGACAGGATCGCCAAAGGCGTCCTTCGTGTCGGCGTGGTCAAGCAGAAATCGCTGCAACTGAGCCGTCGAGGCCGTAAGCAGCAGACGCTGCACCGCGTCCCCTTCTTCCCCCAGGTACGGGGCGCCAAACGGCGCGACTGTCGTGTGCGGCAGGGCATCGGGATGATCGGTCAGGTACTGCCTCAACCAGGTCGGCTTCAGCGTAGAGAGCTTCAGCGTCTCCTCTCCTAATTGCACTCGCAGAAAAGTATGGATCGGCTGCAAGTAGAATTTGCTCAGTACGTTATCCTTCATCTCTGGCACGACCGGGTACAAGTCGAGAAAGAGCGTCTCTTCCAGTTGGGCGAGATGGGCCAAGAACGTCCCGGAACGCCCTTTTTCGTCCGTAATCACCAGGCGATACGCCTTGTCGCGATGATCACTCTGTTGGGTGAACTGCCACGTCGTCTCCTGTCCCGCCTGTTTCCACGTGCCGATCAACTGCTGGTCAAAGATAAGATCGGACGGAGTGCAGATCGGCTCGAGGCACTTCACAGTTCCTCCATCACCACGCGAAAGCCCACATTGAACACCTGCTGAAAGGGCTCGTAGTCCAACCGGAACGCGGAGCTGCAGCGAGAGGGCCTGTCGTACCACGACCCTCCGCGAACGACGCGCCGGCCTGCGGAGGATGGCTCATTGCGACCGTCATTGTCGCTGTACGGATACGGCCTGAGCAGTGACCTTGTCCACTCCCAGGCATTCCCGTGCATATCACACACGCCCCACGGATTCGGCTCGTAGGCGCCTCCCTGCACGGTCACAAATCCGCCGTCATTAAACCGCTCGTCCTTGGGGACCCAGTCATCGTACTGGTTCGGGTCTGCCACGAGTCGCACCTGGACGTAGGTGTCCAAGGCAAACTCGCTGAGTCTGGCATCACCGAGATTGGCGAATCGGGAGAAATCGACGGATGCGTCTCCGTACCAGAACTGACTGTCGGTACCGGCGCGGCAGGCGTACTCCCACTGCGCTTCCGTGGGCAGCTGGAATCGTTGCCCGGTGCGCTCGCTGAGCCAGCGACAGAACCCGTTCGCCTCATCCCAGGACACGCGCACCACTGGCTGATTCAACTCATTGACAGAATATCCGTGAATACCGAATTGGTACCCATGCATCGGCTCCACACCACTGTCATGTCTCGCATCATAAGCGGCATACTGTTGGTTGGTCACTTCACAACGGCCAATCCAGAACGGCTTGTCGATGGTGACTACGCTCTGCGGCCGCTGCTTGAGTTGCCCCTGAGCATCGCCCATGACGAACTGGCCAGCCGGGATGCGCAGCAGTTCGAGCCGCACTCCGTTACCCAGGTCAACCGTCTGCTCCCAGACTCCATCTGCCGTCTGCTGTCGCCGCGCTTCGTCGGCATCAAATGGCCAGGCAGCAATCTGCAGTGGCGGTTGCTCGGCTTCCGCTTTGGGCTGCGGAACGACCGGTGCGGAATCGAACGTGTCTGTCGCCGGAATCACTTCCGGATCGTCGGTCATCCCGGTATATCGCTGTCGCATCGTCAGCGCGCGGCGATTGAGGTCACGGACCGTGGCCTCGCCCACGATCTCCGACCACGTACCGTGGTAGGGAGCGTTCAAGTCAATCCACGTCACCAGCCGATCCCAAGCTTCCTCATCGAGCTGCACCCCATAGTGCCCGGCACGCAGTATCTGCACAAGTTCGGTCGTGCTGGCGTGAAACTCCATCGGTGCCAGGAGTCGAATATTGCTTTCGATGCCCGGGCGACGGACAAACCGATGCAATTCGACATACGAATCCGAGAATTTCCCACCGATGCTCACGTCCACATGCCCGGCAATCTGCGAACTCCAGTCGTCAATAATCTTCTGACCGCGCAAGTCGGCCACAACCTGGCCGTTATCAAGAGTTCGCCCGTCGTGGCACCCGACACAGTACTTGTTGAGCACTGGCTGCACCTCGCGCTGGAAACTGAAGCCGCGTGTCGGACCACGCCAGGGAGTGATCTCAGCCGGTTCGCTGAGTGCCGCCAGTGTCTTTCGATTGATGGTGACGGTATTCTGCTGTTCATGACAGCCGACGCACGATACCACCTCACCCGGCATGGCGGTGAACCAGCTGCGCATCACCTGTAACGACTGCCCCTGTTCATCGAGCGGCTGCACTGCGATGGGCGTATAAGCCGGAACACGAAATAGCGCCGACCCATCGGCTTCGACCGGTACCGTGCCGAGCACTCGTCGCACATCCCATGGTCCGTCCATGCCGATCGTTCCCAGCAGTCCGCCCATGCCGCGATAGCTGAACTGGTAGCTCACCAGTCGTAACCGCTTGACCGCACCGCGGGGAATCCCCTGCAGCCCGCCGCCCGTGTAGATGTCGTTCATGTACACCAGAGCTTCTCGGGAATCCCGATCGACCTTGTCGGCGATAATGGGCGGCCGAGCCGTTCGCCGCAGCGGGATTGGTTCGAGCATGGCATAGCCAGGCTGCTCACACACCAACAGCATGTTGTCGAACACATCGACCAGGTAGATTCCCCACAACGACTCCGGGCTCAGTCTAGCCGAAACGAGAAAATACTTCTGGCTCAAGGGATACGGATGCAGAAACTGCGGCCACACACCGTCGACCAGGTTGTCCTTGATGATCGGCTCCACCCTGATTCCCCGGCCCGGAATCTCCTGCACCACGCCCTCGGCTTCCTGGCGTCCCAAGGCAGGATCCAGAATCAACAGCCGTCCCGCACGACTCACGCCGTGGTGCCCCGTCGCTACGCCCACGACTTTCGTCGGATGATCAGGAACAGGACGGGCGTAGAAGAACGAGTTCGCAAAGAACGAGTTGCTGCCGTAGTATTCCATCTGCCCTGTCCCGTCGGGGTTCATGTGGAACAGGATACGAGAGTTCGAATGCGGCAGGTCGGTGTACTCCCATCGCAGGTAGAGCACGCGTCCGTTGTTCAGCACCGTCGGACACCAGTTATGCTCCTGATCCACCGTCACCTGCCGAATGGAACCATCGTGCTCCAGCAGGTAGCTGTTGGTCACGTGGGATGCGCCATACACGCAGGGCACACCGACAAAGGGCGCTGTGGAAGTAAACAGAATCCGCCCATCGGGCAAGTAACACGCGTCATAGTTGTCGACATCCAGTTCGTGGATGAGCGGCAGTTCGCGCAGCCCTGTGCCATCCACGTTCAACTCGAAGACCTGCCAGCGACCGTTCGAACCGGGCATGGAGAACAACAAGCGTTCACCGTCGAAATGGAGATCGACATCGCCGACAAAACGCCCTTCCTCAGGCTGGAACAGAGTGGTCCGAGCTCCGTCAGGCCGGATCGGTGAGAGGACCACCAGCTGGTTGTCGATGCCTGTTGTGGGCAGACTGGAATTGCTCTCCCAGTTGGCAGGCAGAGCCAGGTTGCTTGCCGAGCGGCGAATAAGCAGCAAGCGGTCGAAGTCAATCAGTGGATTGGCAAGCAAGGCATCTCGCTTGAGCTGTTCGAATTTCCGAGCAATCGCGTCCAGCTGCTGTAGCTCGTCACCGTTGTATGTGCGTCCTTTCCGGGCCGCCGTCCCGGCGTCGTCCGCTCCAACGATCGCCCGTTGCATCTGCCGCAATGCTTCCAGCCGCTGCAGAAACTCAGCACTGTCGGGATAACGATCCGGAAAGGTATCACCGAGATCTGTCACGGCCAACTGCAGCGCTTGCCACTGCTGCTCAGTGACACACGGTGTGGCGGCTGCAGCTACTGCTGCCGGCGCGAGCACAACAGGTTGCCAACGTTCTTTGTCGGCCAGGTAGTGAAGGATATTCCCCGTGAGTACTTCCAGGTTTTTTCGGTATGCGTTCCCTGACAACGCGTAGTTGGCCGCTCGCCAGCCCAGCGCGATCACACGCCCCTGTCCGGCAGCATACTCGACCAGCGGATTCTCATCGCCCGAATTGGCGCGGGCCAACACCATACCCCGTGTCGGACCACCCGTGCCGTAGAAATCGGCGAAGGCGGGCCATCCGCCACTGGTCAGGGAGATGTAGGTCTTCCCCTGGAATATCCCTTCAAATGTCACTCCGGCAAACACGGGATGATCTCGCAGCGCATCGGCAAGTTTGACCTGGTAGCTGTCTGTGCCGCCACCACCTGTCCGCAATCGTACCGGTTCGAGTCCCATGGTGTGCAGCAGAGCGGGAGCAGCACCGGAGAGAAACAGCCCGCCCCCTTGCTCGACATATTGTCGCAAGGATTCCACACATCGGCCTTGATAGACGGGACCATTCTGGGCAGCCGTGTCCCCTTGATGATGCCAGATGACCGCGAAATCACTCAGTGCAGCGGCCTCTCCGTCTTGATCGGCAACCGTACCGTCCTCGGACACAAGGAGGAGTGTCGCTTCGGTGAGTTGCTGAGCCAGTTGCCATGCGGCTTGGCCTTCCGGTCCGACACGGTCCAGGGAAGCAGCGGAGGTCAGCACAGCCGTCCGCAACTCCGCACCCCATAGGCCTCTGGCCAGACCAGCCATCACGGCCAAATTGAGCACCAGAATCACGAGAATACATTTCACAATCCGTGCAGTTGCCGAACTCATATTCCAACCTCAATCAAAGCCTGAAGACAGCAACGGGAATCGGGGCCGTGGTTGGCCCGCGAGCGTCGCCACCCGAACTGCGACTGGGTCCCATTCTACCACGCCCCACGATGATCCGCTGCCAGGACCGGAAAAAACGAAGAGCGGCAATCCGCCCCGTGCTTAATGCGCACGTTTGATTCGGCCCTACCCGCATGCCCGGGGGAATTTCCGCTTGAACATGGCCCACCTCCGTCGTATGGGCCATCGTTGCCAGCGACTGGCACGGGAGCTATCTTGGAATCGCCGCTGCGCAGAAACAGCGGGAACGCCACACCGACGATCGAAGCCTCTGGGGAAGGATTGTTGCCATGCACGTACGATACCACACCTGCAGGACACTACTCATCATGGGGCTACGTCTCGGAGTTGTGATGTGTGCGACCACGGCCTTCGGAGCCGATGAAACACCGGCACCACCTGCTTCAATGTGGCCCGCACTCGAACGTGCCTGCAGCGCAGATATCGCCGAGCGTCACGAAGCTCTGCTGACGATTGCACACGACCAGACCGCTCCGCCACCTATTCGCGCTCTGGCTCAACTGGGTGCCGCACGCTGGGCCAATGCGCCGGCCGAGTCGCTGTTGATCTGGCAGAGTCTGGCCGACGACAACGCAGCTCCAACTGCGTACCGCGACGCGGCTCGACGGCAGATCATGGTGATGGAACGTACCGCCAAGAACCTGCCGCCGTGGGACCGCGACGCGCATCGAACGACGCTTCCGGTCGTTCCAACTCCGGCAGTCGTGTTGCACGTAGCACCGCACGGCAGCGATACGGCCAAGGGGACCAATTCGGCACCGTTGGCCACACTCGCCGGAGCGCGCGATCTGATTCGTCGGCTGCGGGCCGGCAGCGGCGGTCGTTTGCCGGTCGGCGGAGTGCGGGTCATCGTACAGGGCGGAACATACCTCACCCACGAGACGTTGACACTGCAGGCAGAAGATTCCGGCACGGAGGCTTCTCCCATCATCTATCAGGCCGCCCCCGATGAGACCCCGATCCTGACCGGCGGCGTAACCATCCCGGCATGGCAACCCATCACAGACATTACCGCCAAACAGCAGCTCGATCCGGCCGTCCAGGAGCGTGTACTGGAGGCGGATCTGGCCGCCTTGGGAGTACGCGAACTGGGAGATCCGACCACGCTTCGTCAATCTCCCGAACTGTTCATCGACGGTGTGCCCCAAACACTCGCACGATGGCCCAACGAGGGATTTGTCGCCACAGGCGAAATCCTCGGGACCGACACCTTCACCGTCTGGGGCTCCATTGCCGGGTGCCGCGACGGCAAGTTCAAGTACTTGGAAGACCGTCCCAGCCGATGGGGCGATGAGCCCGATGTGCGTCTTTACGGCTACTGGTTCTGGGACTGGTACGAGGAATTCCAGCAGGTGGCAACGATTGACGCTGATGAGCACGTGTTCACACTGGCTAAACCCTTTTCAGTCTACGGGTACCGCGCCGGGCAGCGTTACCGGGCGGTAAATGTGCTACGCGAGCTGGACCTGCCGGGCGAATGGTACCTCGACCGCCGCAGCGGAAAGCTGTACTGGCTCCCGCCGACGGGAAAGGACTGGGAGCACGCGACCGCGACGGTCAGCGTGCTTTCCCAACCGTTCATTGAACTGAAAGACACCACGCATGTCCTGCTCGCCGGGCTGGTCCTGGAAGACGGACGTGCCGACGGCATACGCATGCATGGAGGATCTGAGTGCGTGATCGCCGCCTGTACGCTCAGGCGACTGGGTGGGGATGCCGTCGTCGTCGAGGGCGGATATCACCACACGATCTTCGGTTGCACCATGCACACGCTTGGCTGCGGTGCAATGCGCGTCGCAGGGGGCGATCGAACGACACTTGTCGCCGGCCATCATGTGGTGGAGAACTGCCACGTCGCCGATATCGCTCGACTGAAACGCACCTACGCGCCCGCCGTTCATCTCGATGGCTGTGGCAATCGGATTGCCCACAATCGCTTTGAGCGGATCCCGTCTTCCGCCATGCGAATTGAAGGTAACGATCACCTGATCGAGCTGAACTCCATCCAGAACGTCGTCCAGGAATCGGACGATCAAGGGGGTGTGGACATGTTCGGCAATCCGCTGTACCGCGGAGTGGTGATTCGATGGAATCTGTGGCAGGACATCACCGGCGGGACACATTGCGGCGCAGCCGGCGTGCGTCTGGACGACATGATCTCAGGTGTCACGGTCCAGGGGAACGCGTTTGTGAACTGCGGAGCCGTGCAGTTCGGCGGCGTGCAGATTCACGGCGGCAAAGAGAATGTGGTCGACAATAACCTGTTTCTGAACTGCTTTGCCGGGATGAGCTTCTCGCGCTGGGGTGAAAAACGCTGGCTGGAAAGTATCGCCGGATTCCTGAAAGATGCCACCACGCCTCCTTACGCAGAGCGTTACCCGGATTTGGCCAAGTTGTCCGAGGACGCGGATATCAACTGGGTGACGCGTAATGCGTTCGTGCGGTGCGGATCAGTATTCTTGCGCGACGGCGGTATCCAACAATCGGCCCTCAATGTCTCCGCTGGGAGCGAGTTCGATCTGCACTGCGTGGCTGACGCCGCGTCGATCGCCGGCATTCCCGAACTCCGCAACTGCCTGATCGAACCGATCCCGATCGGCGACATCGGTCCTTACGAGCATCCCTGGCGAGCACCTGCGCCCTGAATCAACGCTCGTGATTCCGCCGCCCACCATGATCCATGACGAATGACGAAATACCCAATGACGAAAACGGCCCGGAGAACGAGGAGTTGAACCGGCAGCAAGTCGAGTGGAGTGCTGATGGCACGTCAGTTCGGCACTCGACGTTCGTTGATGTATTCGTCGTTGGGTACTTGGTCATTCAGGCGAAGATTGCCCCATCAGGCTCGGTCATTTGGGATCCTGATCCCTGGATTGTGAGTGGCTTCAACGACGCCCACAAAGGATAGAACGCGATTTGCCATTCAGCACTGGCAAAGCCAGTGCCACACCCAGTGTCCTCGGTCGGATTACTGGCTGGATGAGAAGTCGGCTGGTAGCTGGAAATCCGTTTCGAACTCGAACTTCGTCTCAGGTAGTTCGGCGGTGTAGAACTCTTCGAAATAGGCCTTCCTGTCGGGATCATCCGCCGCTTCCCACCAGAGCACCGTGTCGAATGGCCCGTAATTCCTGCTTCGCTTGTGTTCCCGCCAGGTTTTCCCTGTAATCAGCTTGCCCAGACTCGGCTTCGCGGTCACCAGCTCGTATACGCGGTCCCGGTGCAGGAAGCCCCAGGTTCCCACCATGGAGAGGATCATGACGAAGAAGACCAGAGACATGTCTTTCATGAACCGGGCGAACGTCTCTGTTCTGGCACTGGTGCCTACCTCCGGCGCACCCGACTCAGCCGACGTATCCCACGACTGCAGATCATCGTTCGAATCAAAGTTGTCCACGATTCCCATACAATAATTCTCTCGAACTCGGTTGTGGCAGAAGATGACTTGCTTCCCAGCCAGCTCACTGGCAAAGATCCGGCAGGCACTGGAGTGTTTTCGCCGACGTGGCCTGCATGCCATGGCCGAGACAGTCCGACAACATTCCATCTCATTCCAACGTCTGGCAACCACGTCCGAAGCGCCGACCACCCATGAAAAATATAGTGCGCCGGCGGATTCCAGTCGGACTCAAAGGGGGGCCGCTGCAACGCGCACCAGGCAACCTGTGGTACACTGGAGCCAGCGATTTCGTCATAATCGCGCCTACCGACATGATCATTGCTCTCGGCCAGCAGAGTACAACCGCCAGCCGGCGATCGGCGATGAGGAGAACCGGCACGCAAATTCAACTGTCCAGTCAGGCTGCAGATTCGCCCCGTGGTACTGGCCTCGGACCGAACTGCCGTCGAAGGCAATAGGAGCTCGATATGCGACACACGATCGTCCTCTGCAGCGTGTTTTCCTGCATGGTAATGCTGCTTCATCCGACACGTGACTGTGAGGGCCAGTACCTCCAACTCGACTGCTTCCCGGTGGCAACTCAGTTCTCCGCCGTGCCCTCGGGAAAAGGCTGGAAGGGCGAACAGGGACCGCTCAGCGAGCAGGTCATCCGTGAGACGATCGACAATATCCTGGAACACGGCTTCACGGGCATTGAAGCCCCGACGCATCGCCCGGCGGAAGAAGAGGCGATGATTCTGCAGTATGCACAGTCCAAAGGAATGTTCGTCACGTATCACGTGGGCCCTCTGGAACTCTTCGAACGAACCACGCCGCCCGATCCGAGCGTCTATTCTGCCGCCTACGCGTCAGCAGTTCGCGAGCGAGCGGAGCAGCTCCTCGCCCCACTCAAGTCGATCCCACGGCTCTACAACGCCTTCATCTACCAGGACGAGCCGTTTCATTGGGGTCCACAGTCGTTCGGCACTAGCGACGAAGTCAAGGCCGAGTTTCAGAAACGATTCGGCTACGAGCTTCCGGCCGACCTGGAGAGCATACGCAACGATCCACGCAAATGGCAGGATGTCATCGATTTCAGGTCAAGCAACTTTCCAGATGGATGGCGGCAGGTCTATTCGCTCACGAAGCAGATCAATCCGCACTTCAAGACCGTGCTGACGCATGACAGTCACAACACGTTCGGAGCCGGCTATGGCTCGCACGCCGAACTGGCGATCGACGACGTTTTTCATTGGGGCGGCGATTTTTCGGACATGTTCGTCTTTGACATCTATCCCTACATGATGTTTGACTTTCGATTCGGCCGTCCATCGCAGTTGCCCAAGCCGCGGATCAGCCAGACTCATTATGCGTTCGCTCAGATGCGCAACCTCACGCAGAGCTACGGCAAGGAACTGGGATTCTGGGTGGGAACCTGCAATCCCGCCTGGTTCGGCGAGTTCATGTGCCCTGAGCTGAATGCCATGACATGGGCTGAACGAGAAATGAGTATGACAGCCGTGGCCGCCGGCGCAGACTTCTTGCTGACCGGCTATCACATCCCGGCCGACGCGGCACACTGGGATACCTTCGGTGACGCGATGCGCCTCCTTCAGAAGGCGGGCCCACGTCTGCTCAAGACCCCGAAGATGAAAGCCAAAGCCTGCATGCTTTTTCCTCGTACACAGTACATCCAGCTGCAGCAGGAGTACTTTGACGTCGGCCTGTCGTTCGAACTCTTTCTACGGTCGTTTGGCGAACTGGACATCCTGCACGAAGATCAGGTTACAGACGATACGTTGTGCGGCTACGAACTGCTCTTGCTGTGCGACGTACAACTGCTTCCCGAGACCGTGGCAGAACACATCGCCAGCTTCGTGCGAAAGGGAGGGGTGGTCATCGCGGACTGCGCACCACATCTGAACGAACAACGGCAACCGATGCACACCATGGAAGAGCTGTTCGGTGTTGACGATGTCCACACAGATCGCATCCGCCGCGCGGGACACTGGATCCCGTACAAGACTCAACCTCCTGCCTGGGCCTACTTGCCCGAAAATCATCCCGACGAATCGGTATTCACGACCGATCGACTTCACACCAAGGCCCTGGGGGTCGAACTGGACCTGCAACTGGTCAGCCCACGTCCTTGTCGCGTCACCACTGGAGAAGTGCTGGCGTCGACCACTTCCGGCCAGCCGGCAGTTGTCCATCGCCGCGTCGAGCGCGGACAGGTGTTTCTGTTGGGTTTCTGCCTGTTGGATACCTATTTCCAAACGTTCGAAAACGAGAACTTGGCAGCTCGCACCCAACTGCGTGATCTGCTCCATGCCATGCCCGCCGCGGCCGGCATTCGATCGCATGTGGTGTCGAGTAACGCCGAGATCGAAGCCGCTCTGCGAGCAAATCCCCAGGAAGGGTTCCTGTTTCTCATCAATCACGAAGGCTCGGATCCTGCAACTACGGTGCAGATCGCCGATCTCCCTTTCCAACTCGGCACCATCACCGACCTGGAATCTGGCGAACCGGTGACGTTCACCAGAAAAGACGCACACTCTGTCTCCCTGGAGTCATCGGTGCCCCTGGGCGAGGTCCGACTCTGTCTGCTCTCTCGCCCAAAACTCGCGGATGATGGTCGCTCGGCGAATGCCGGCACATTCACACTCTGGCAACTCCCTAACCAAACCCCCACCCAGATGATGTCCTATGTGATTCGCAGCACCCATGGCAAGATCATCGTGATTGACGGAGGCAACGCGGGGGACGCTCCCTCTCTGGCCGATTTCCTCCGCGGCCAGGGAGACAAAGTCGACGCGTGGTTCGTCACGCATGCTCACAGCGATCATTTCGACGCGCTGCGCGAGATCTTGACGAAACCCGGTTCGCTGCAGATCGATACAATCTATGGCTCACTATCCACAGAGGAATGGATGGATCAGGTGGGATCGGACAGCGAGAAGGACTCACTGCGGAAGTTCAATCAGACCCTCGCTCAAACCGGTCGCAGCGTGAGCGAGTTGACGCTGGGCCAGGAAATGAACATCGACGGCATCCGCATCGAAGTGCTCGGAGTGAAGAACCCCGAAATTACACGCAACCCGGTCAACAACTCGAGCGTCGTGCTGCGCATGTCCGACGCGGCCAAATCAGTTCTGTTTCTGGCCGATCTGGGAGTTGAAGGAGGCGACAAGCTTCTCAACAGTCCGCTGGCGGACCGACTCGCGTCCGATTATGTGCAGATGGCACATCATGGACAGACCGGCGTGAGCGAAGCGTTCTATCAGCGGGTCAGACCGCAGTACTGCTTGTGGCCAACCCCGATCTGGTTGTGGAACAACGACAATGGGGGAGGCCCCAATTCCGGCTCCTGGAAGACACTCGAAGTCCGAGCCTGGATGGACAAGCACGACATTCAGGCCCACTATCCCATGTTTCAGGGGCTGATCAAGATCGATTAGCTGGAGGTTCTCTTCCGCTCTACGCTCTCGGAGCCGCAGTCGCGCAGACCAGTGGCCGCGGTCCCGCAGACCGCGGGGAAGTGGAGAGCGTATTGAGCTGCCCCCATGCTCTACGCGAGCATGGCTACGTCTACGCGAGCATGGCTACGTCTACGCGAGCATGGCTACGTCTACGCGAGCATGGCTACCGTTGACTCCGCGACTGCGGGCGGCGAGAATCGTTGGCATGATGCCCTGCAGCTTATCACCTGCGGCTTCCTGCCTACGCATTGGCAGCGGCTGAACTCTTTCGAGGAAAGACCACCATGCCAAACGCCTCGACTCACGAACCGTCGATTCCACCATGCGATCAGACATCTTATTATCAGACTCAAGAGGATGTGGATATCGCAGCGGCAGTCGACCAGCGAGTTGGCCCATATGCGCAGCTAGGTCTGCGACTGCTCGGCGTCATGCTGCTGATCCAGGGCATAGGAAACATGATTGGCAGCCTGGCTCAGTCTGCCGTGTATGCGACGCAACTCAAGCAAGCGGGTTATGCGCTGAGTGTCGATGCGTATGCCTTCGGGTGGTTTATCTCTTCTCTCGTCCTGGCCGGTGCGGGATGGTACTTGATTATTGGCGGCCGATGGATTGTCGAGAAGATATTTCTGCCTGCATCCACTTCCAAGCAGGTGGACGACGGTGTTGGGGAAGCGGTTCATTCGCGATCGAGCGAATCAGAGCCCGACAACTCGGATTACCGCTAGCAGCAGGACAAACAACGTAGATCGTCGAGCGACTCACTACTGCTAAACAGCTGATGGCGTCGCTCACCGACGGCTAAACCGCAGAATATCGAACAAGGAATGTCCAATTGCCAACTGGGGGAACCTACGCTTCCAACTCAATGTGAGCACTCGTTCGTCGCTCAAGCAACTGCTTCTTCTTCCTGCTTCATTCTGCGGTCTACTGTCGCATTCTGAATCCTGTGGATGGAACATTCATGCCCGATTGGTTCTGGTACCTGCTGCTCATTCCTGCCGGGTTCATCGCCGGAGTGGTCAATACCATTGCCGGAGGCGGCTCGTTTCTGACCTTGCCGGCCTTGATGTTTCTCTGCGGGCTCGACCCCAAAATGGCCAATGGCACGAACCGAGTGGCAATTCTGCTGTCGACCGCGTCGGCGAGCGCCACGTTCCATCGCCACGGGCATTTGGACCATCGACTGGCGGTCCGACTGATGATCCCCACCCTCCTGGGCGTGCCGGTCGGAGCGTTAATGGCAATCTACCTGCCCGCGGGGGCGTTCAAGCCAGTGTTTGGAGCGATCTTCTTGGCGATGGCCGCTCTGCTGGCTCTCAAACCCAAGATTCTGCTGGATCCCAATCGAAAACCTCATCGGTCTGCTGTTGGTGAACTGTCGTTGTTCTTCGGTATTGGTTTGTATGTTGGTTTCATTCAAGCCGGAATGGGGCTTCTACTGCTGGTTGGCCTGGGGCTCTTCCATGCGCGCGAACTCGTGGGCGCCAATGCGGTGAAGAACTTGATCGGATTTGCCGCCACTGCTCTCGCCACGTTGACGTTCATCGTCTACGGGCAAGTCCAATGGATTCCCGGGCTGGTGATGGCCTGCGGTAACTTGTTGGGCGGTTATGTCGGAGCGAAACTGGCGATCAAGAAAGGGCGCCGCCTGATCTTCGCCTTCCTGATTGTCGTAATGATAGCGACCGGTCTGAAACTGCTCTGGCCAGCATGATCAGGCGAAACGGCGTTGGTGGAGTTTTCGCCCAGCAGTGACTTCCGCAAGCCAGCAGGCTGAGAAAGCTCCACGTCAACGTGGCCCTTCACTTGCTTCTTTCTTTGCGCCTTTGCGCCTTTGCGTGAGCTTTCCCCGACTCACGGCGCGTGAATTGCACTCTCCGAGCTCTGGGCATCGACTCCCGAATTGGTCCCAGCTGCATTAAGGAGTGCAACATGCCGCACGAAAAGGATCATGCCGAAAGACCCCGCGATGATTCCCTGGACAAGGATCCCCTTGGAACCAAGCCTGGAGGGGAAGATGACGGAGGAGAGAGCACGCTTTCTGGACGCTCGCGCGAGCATCACCCGGCGGTTCCCGATGAGGTCGAAGAGGAATTGGATGACGTTGATCGTTGATCCACGCGTGGGATCGCCTGGCAGAATGGTCATCGAGCTGCTTGGCGATAGTGCCGATAGAGTTCGAGGGGATTGAGTACGCGGAGTTCCACATGACCGCACTGGCCACAGATGTCGGCCTTGAGCTCTCCCGATAATCGATCTTTGAAGAACACTGCGTGGGGGTCGCCGAAGACCATTACTCGCAGGCTTCCAGTGACCTGGCCCTCATCACCCACGAGCACGCTGAGCATCATCTGGGCCGAGCCGCAACGAGGACAGACCAGTACCGGCTCACTCCGCGCCAGGCACAGCGGCTCCAGTGGCTCAGCCTCATCCGCGTCGCCTTTCTCCTCGACAGGATCGATCGGTTCAGGTTCTCCGTTGAGGGCTATTCGATCATCAAGAATTTCTATCTCGGACTGGTCAGCCTTCTTGCCGTCCCGGTACGTCAGACACTTCCAGCACAAATCAAAGGTACCAGGAACCACCTCGCCACACTGCGGGCAGGCCCAGGAGGGTTGATTGACGACCGGCGGCACATCCGCGGAGTCAGACCGGTTCACTGCGTTTGAATCAGCGGCCAGCCTGTCTGTCCCTGACTGCATGAGCCCATCGGAGGAAGGCGCGTCTGCCGCCATGAAGTGCTCATCATTGGTCTCCTCCAATATGGCGCCACAGTCGCGGCAAATTCTGTATTGATTCGTGAACTCCTTCATGCACTTGCGACATATTCGCATGATGGGCCCTCCGCTCTTCGTCGACTGGGTTTCGATCCAATCAATCAACCGCCCCCATGACCAGAATACCCTTGACGCCAGTCCGCATGCTCAAACGGCGCCGCATCGCGACGCCCCTGAGCTATGTGAGACTGCTCGATTCTACGGCGCCGCCCCCGAACTAACGACCGACGAATGTCCTGACGAAGTTCGAAAGCCGAAACAGCCTGCCACAAAGGTTCGACGAACCTCGCTTCCGGCTCAACCAGGTACAACTCGTGCTACTTTCGTTATTGGACATTCCGTCATTCGCTGTTGGAAACGGCGCACCGCAGAATCACCATCGGTAACTTGGACGCCATCACTCGACGACAATCACCTCGTGGATCGCCACCTGATCGAGCGTCAGCTTGACCACTCCGTCCTGGTACTGGAAGTCCAGAGCGCGACCCTCTGGCACCACAGTCACACGATGGGGACGAGTGGCCGAGCGAATCGAAATGGTCAGCGGACCGATCGGATCGATCGACTCGATGATGCCTGCCGATTCATGATCTCCCGAGGTATTTACCAGGTGCACGGCAAGTCGTCCATCTTGTGTCGTCCGAACCGATACGTCCACACTGCTGCAGCCGTCCACATCGACCGCGAACCCCGGATCCAGGGACTCGACAGCGATCTGCACGACATTCGCTGGGACCTGGCCGCCGGTCACATTTTGCGATAGTACCGCCACCTGGCCGTGGCCCACATCGATCCGCTTGATCGGCATGCCGCCAACCGACTCCGCGACGACCTTTCCGCCTTTCACAACTTCACTCAGATTGGTCTCAATCTGCTCGCCAACCAGCAGCAGTTTGCCGCCGTTCTTCACATACTCGGCCAGTGCCGCCTGGAGCTCTGACGCATAATAGTCCCACTCGCAGACCACGACGAGCGGATAGTTGCTGAGCACCGGCAGCAGATTCGCTTCCGCAAATACTTCGACCGAATACTGGTTTTCCAGCAGTCGGTTGAGCATGGGACGCTGCCAACCCACAGTCCAGGGGAACAGGCCCTGGTTGTTCTCGCTCACGCGGCGGTAGTGAGCAGCCGTGTTGCAGAGCAGCGCTACTTGCGGAACCGCCTTCGACTTGAAACTGACCGCCTGCCGCGCCCGGCAGAACTTGGCGGTCTCTTCCATCGATTTCAGTTTGTCGAGGTTCAGACTGCCGTCGCGATTCTGGGTGAAATAGGCCTGAAATCCTCCCCCCTGAGGCAGCACGCAAGCTGCTTCCCGCATCAACTGGACTGGAGACTTCTGCGACCAGCCCGACGTGCCAGGCACCTGAGAGAAACTCCAAGCCATCAAGTCCCAGGAGATGCCCTGCGTCGACATAAATCGCGACGAATACCTGGCTGCCACAACGCTGTTGCTGTGCGGATAGTCGCCCGAGATGAAAGCGACCGGGCAACATACCGGCTCGGGCATGTGGTCCGAGAAGGCCCAGTTGCTGGCAATCTGGAAATCAGGCGCCCGCTGATTCACTTCGGTAAGATAATGCCGCAGATACTGACGAAACGCCTCCCGATGAAACTCGGTCCATTCAAACCAATGGGCATCCTGCGGACCGGTGGGAATCTGCTCTATGCCCGTCTGCTCGGTGAACTCCCGCTTGGCCTGGTCGCAGTAGTTGACGATGGTGGCCCAACATTCGCCATCAACCCACACACCATCGACCCGATAGTCGAGTGCAAGTTCCAGTAGCTGGGGGATCAACAACTTGTCGACATACGGCCCAAAGACGGAGGCCTTCTGTTTGTCGCGAGAGCCATCGAGATGGACCACCGCCCAGTCCGGATGATCCTGAACCGCCTTGCTGTCCCAGACTCCGGAATAGTGCATATACAGGGCCACACCCCGCTTGGCCGTGACTTCCCGCCACACCTTGAGCGGGTCGCCCACGAAGCTGCCGGCCTGATTTCCCACCTTGGTCGGGTAGCTGGAATACCCGGCGTGCCCTTTGCAGTCAACCTGAATGTAGTCCGGCTGAACCATGTCGAGGATGGTGTTGACCATCTCCGGCGTGGTGTTCTGACCAATATTCTGATCCGTTGCCTGGGCATGAAAATCGAGATGTAGCCCCAGAAAACTATCGGCACGCTTGAGCCGCGGAGGATCATCCGCAGCGGCGCTAGGGGAAATGGTCGCCAGGATGCCCGCCAGCAGCACCAGCGGCACGATGAATCGCAGTCGGATAGTCATTGGCAGAGTTCCCATTGAGGTAGGTACATGTGGGATTTCAGGAGAGCGTATTACGTGTCTCTGCTATTTGACACCCTCAGCGTCCCCTCAGAAAGACGGCTAACCGGATTTTGACCGTACCATTTGGCCCTCAGTGCTGCTCATCCAGACGCGCGAACAAACGGGCGGTGCAACGCCTGACTCGCATGGCGTGAACGCGTGTGGTTCTCCCATGCTCTGCGCGAGCATGGCTACCACTGCGCGAGCACGGCCAGCACTCTGACTACTCACGCTACAGCGAAATCCAGCAATTCAATGAAAGATTCTCCCGCGGGCTGTGTCCTCTCTAATGTAAGACGTCGGGACGGGCAACCGACAGGCGTATTGCCTATAACAGTTTGTGGTGAGGCAGTCGGCCCGGAAGTTGGACTCGCTTCGCCAACCTCCCTACTCCGAGGACAATCACCATGACACGACTCTGCTTTCGATTCTCGGCTGCCGTTCTTGCCTGCCTCTTGGCCGGCCTGGGAGCGTACCCGTTCGTCGGAGACGCCGTCGAGGCTCTGTGGGCACAGTCGGCACAGCCGGGAGACCCGACTGCGACAGCATTCCAGGTGCAGATTCCGCCAGACATGCGGCAGCCGGCCAGTGCGGACATGATGGTGATCTACCCGCTCCAGGGGCCGCACGAACAAGAAACCGTCGAAAGGCTACAAAGGCAGTTCGCCGGAAAGGCAAAGATCGCCGTCGATAATTCCAACAGCGATGCGCCACAGCTCATCGTCCGAGCTCCCGCGGACGTACTGGAAAAGGTCCGCCGTGCGCTCAAGGAACTCGCTCGCACTGATGAGCCCACGCCGGCTCGAAGCGCCAGTCGCACCGCCACAGCCACCGCCGAGCGAACCTCAACCAGCTACAGTGCGGCCCTGAAGAAACTCCGCGAGGCCGCGACAGACGCCGACAAAGAAGCGGCACGGGCCGAGCTGCGAATAATACTCGCCGATATTTTTGCGGAGGACATGCAGGCACGTGAGGAACAGGCTCGGGCCATTGAGAACCGACTTGCTCAGCTGCGGCAGCAGTACAAGGCACGCGAAGACGCCCGCGACGGGATCATCGATCTGCAGCTGAAGGTGCTGGAACAGAACGCCGCTGGATTAGGCTTTCCTCCAGCCGGGGTCGAGAGCAGCGCCTCCGATGCACTCCGAGACCTCTACGGAGGAACAGGGCGCAACCCTAGCACTCCCTTGAACGATGACAGCGTCGTTCTTCCTCCGCCAGTTCGCCCCGGACCGATGCCCACTCAACCAGCCGGATCGAATCAAGCAGGGAAGACGCTGCAGGATCTTCTGCAAACCAACGGCGCAGAGGTTAGCGACCTGAAGAAGCGTGGCCATTTCCAAGAGTCACGCGATGGCACATTGTATGTCTATGTGAACACGAACTATCCAAACGGTCCATCGATAATCCGCGTTGTTGAGTCCGCGACTGGAAGACTCCTCGAGGAACGTTTTGTCAACCAGGTTATTCCCCCTATCGAATGGACCGATGAAGGCGTGGCGTCCCGCGAAGAAGATGGCCATCTGGAGCTGCGTGTGCCATTGAGCAGAGAGACAGTACCGGTGACGGCCAGAGACGCAGAAGAGGCGTTGCGCAAAGGTGCTGAGAGTCCCCTGCCACCGCTCAGTCCGCTGCCTGGCTCCCTTGCAGACTACAATGACATTCTCAGTCGGTACCGTAAAGCCAAGTCGCAGCTTGATTATCTAAAGGAATCCGTCAACAAGTGGATTGTTTACCGCCAGGAGAAGCAACCTGAGATTACCATCGATGCCATGAAAACCGAATCGCCGCTCTTGAGAGAATACGAACTCGCTCAATCTCGTCTGCAGGACGCAGAGCAGCTGGTGGAGGCACACCTGAAACTGCTGGACCTCGATCGCAAGAAGGCCCTCCTGGCCCGCGACGCAGCCAAGACAAAACTGGAGGGGTTGACCGTACGCTACGAACAAGGTCTCATCCAACGCGACCAGGTGGATGACCAGCGAGCCGCGTTGGACGCAGCCGACGTGGAAGTCGAGCGAGCCAACACGCTGTATCAGCTGTTTGAATCGATCAAAGAGCAGCCTCAGAAAGCGTCTGTTGATGGGAAGGAAAACGAACCAGGAGACGCCCCCGATTCGGCTCCCGCGCCGGCTACAACAAGGTTCTAATTGATCCGACGTGAAGACGTGCCAGGATCCTGTGACTGCTTGATGGCTGGATTGGAATTCCCAGCGGCACTGGCAGAGCGAGAGGCACCCAGACCAGAGCGTACCTTGTAATCAGCGCTGTATTGATCACGACTCCCAGGACCATGCCTCCTGTGACACAATCGCCTGAAACACGCGAAACCCTGATCCGCCGGTTGCCCAACGCGGCCGATGCGGAGGCGTGGGACGTGTTCGTGGAGATCTACGAGCCACTGCTGTTTCGGCTGGGCAGGGGAAAGGGACTGCAGCAGGCGGATGCCGAAGACTTTGTGCAGGAAGTGCTGACTGCCGTACTGCGTAACATCGATCACTGGGTGGCGGACCAGCAGCGTGGTCCGTTTCGTGCCTGGCTGTTTCGGATCGCGCAGAACCTGGCCGTGAACTTCCTGACCCGACCTCGACACCAGCGACTGGGCAGTGGCGACAGCCAGGTTGCCCGGATGCTCCACGCTCTGCCGACTCGGGCAAACGAGAACGAGTCCTCCGAACTGTTTCTGCGGGAGTATCGACGCGAGCTATTTCGCTGGGCTGCCGATCACGTGCGGGGGCAGGTCTCTGAGCGGCAGTGGAGAGTCTTCTGGCTCACCAGTGTGGATCAGCGTCCAATCGCCGAAGTGGCGCGCGAGCATGACATGAGCGCGGGAAGCGTCTACATCGCCAGGAGCCGCATCACTAAACGCATTCGAGAGATGATCCGGCGGCACGAGGAGCACACACAGTGAACACCAGCTCCCCATCATGCAGCGACGACAATCTGCGTCTCCTGTTGGACGGAGACGAAGACGATCAGCGGTATCGTCACGCGGCGAGCCATGTCGAAACGTGCTCGGCCTGCCAGCAACGTCTTACCGAATTGTCGGCCGATGCCGACTTCTGGCACGATCAGCAGGTGATGTTACGCCCGATCGAAGGCGACTTGCCCGAAACGGGCACACTCGTACGTCATCGCTCGCTGGAGTCTTGGACCTGGCACGCCCATCCGATTGAGGAATCGGCGATCAAAGAAATGCTCTCTCCCCCTTCGCATCCGGAAATGCTGGGGCGTCTGGGCCGCTATGAGATCGAACGAATCATCGGCACAGGTGGCATGGGGATCGTCTTGAAGGGGTTTGACAGCGAGCTGAATCGGCCGGTCGCCATTAAGCTCCTGGCGCCTCACTTGGCGCGCGTCGGAGCTGCGCGGCAACGGTTTGCTCGCGAAGCGCGCGCCGCCGCCGCCGTCGCACACGAAAACGTCGTGCCCATTCACAACGTCGAATCCGACCATGCTCAGCCGTTTCTGGTGATGCAGTTCATCACGGGCCAGTCCTTGCAGGCCCGCGTCGATCGTGAGGGGCCACTGAGTGTCCGTGAGATCCTGCGAATTGGACTACAGGCTGCCTCCGGCTTGGCTGCCGCTCATGCCCAGGGTCTGGTGCATCGCGATGTGAAGCCGGCGAACATCCTCCTGGAAGACGGAGTGGAGCGGGTCTACCTGACCGACTTTGGACTGGCCAGAACGACGGATGACGCCAGCCTGACCTACACCGGAACTGTCGCCGGTACACCACATTACATGTCGCCCGAACAAGCGGATGGGCGCCCTCTGGACCATCGCTCCGATCTGTTCAGCCTCGGATCCGTGCTGTACTTCATGGCCACCGGCCATCCACCGTTCCGAGCCGATCGCCCCATGGGGGTGCTGAAACGCACCTGTCATGATCCGCATCGCCCGGTCTGGGAGCATAACGCCGAGATCCCCGACGCGCTGTCGGCCATTATCGACCGCCTGCTGGAAAAAGACCCCAGTCGTCGTTTCACCTCCGCCGCACAGGTACAGACTGCCATGGAAGCGGTGTTGGCACAGATTCAGCAGGGAAGGCTGCTTCAGCGGCGCAGGAGGTCGACCCGATGGCCCAAGCTGCGCTGGACAACCTTGACCCTGACCGCAGGATTGGCGGCGATACTGCTTGTGGCCGCATTGCTCGTGGCCGTGTTCATGACCGAAAGTCCATTCCGGTCTCCATCAAGCAGCACAACCGGCAAACTACCTCCGAGCGCCCCTCAACTTGCACCCGAGGCATCTGCTGACACTCCGTCGACCTTGCTCGCTCAGCTGCGTTCTCTCGATCCCAGTCCTCCTGATCAGTCACAAGCGGAACTCACCAGGCTAGAAGAGAGTCTTGATCGACTTGAATCCACGCCATTCCTCGAAACACTGCTGCCTGCCGAGGGTGAATGACCTGACGACAACGACGTAGTTGTGCCACTAACGTGGCCAGCGCTGATCCCCACAACTTAGTCGATCGGTACGCCACGCGTGATGAGGCAATACACTTCCACAACATCTTCGTGCTCTTTGTGTTCTTCGTGGTAGATCGGGACCGCGAGATGAAGTTCAGCGGCTATTGCCGTCATAGGGCTGCCCGATTCCGTCGATCCTCGACCAAGTCTCCTGCTTTTCGGGCGAAGAAAGCAACTGGTACCGGTGCGGACGGCGGTACGCGTTGCCGTAAATCGATTTGCGGCGAGCCTTTCGAATGGCCGTCAGGTCGAATCGGGCCAGGTATACGCCCTCCTGCTCTCCAGCCATCTGCAGGCAGTTGCCATTGGACGCGTAGGCAACCGAATGGCCGTTCTGGTACGGGGCCGCGTAATTCGTCATGGCCACACCCATCACGTTCTCCCAGGCTCGAATCCGGAACTGCTGGAGCCGCAGCTCATCCAGCCCACAGCAATTCGGCGTGAGAACCAACTCGGCTCCTTTGAGCATCAGGAGCCGCGCGCTCTCGGGCTGCTCGCGGTCAAAACAGATCATCGCTCCCACCTGGACCACTCCCTTGGCCGTATCAAGCGGACCAACGTAGAAATCATCACCAGGCGTCATGTTACGTTCCATCGCCTTGAAATCGCTCGTATGGACTTTGGCATAGGTCACCACTTCCTGGCCGTGCCGGTCGTAAATCGTGATCGCGTTACGGGGCAGGGGGTCCCACGCCTGTTCGTACGTGACACCAATCGCCATATCGAGTTCGTCGGCGAGCTGGCGAAAGTGCTGTACCCAGCTGCTCTCCTTGCTCACCGCCTGATCCCAAAACGACTGTCGCGCCGCTTCATCATCCGGCGCAAACCGCGTATAGCCGATATTCCACATCTCAGGCATCAGCGCCACGTCAGCGCCCTTGGCCGCGGCCTCCCGGCAGAACCGGTCGCCTTTGTCCAAGTTCGCCTGTTGATCATTTCCCTTGGCGTCCATCTGCAACAGAGCGACGACCACAACCACTTCCTGGTTCGCTGACACTTCATTCTCAGGTGTCTGTCCCAGAGCAGCCTTCCATCCGGAGCTGGCCAGTGCAATGGTCGCAAGAACTGCGAAGCGACTTACAAACAGGGTTATCGTTACGTTTCGGCTGGTCATGCGATCTCCCGTACGATTTCTCCCGAGGGACGACTCCAAATAATTCCCTCAGTTCTATTGAGTTTCAGGTAAGGAGTGAACAGGTTTGCGAGAATCGCATAGGGCCTCCAAAGGAGGCCCGGATTCCCCGCAGCGACAGCCATGAAGTGGGTCAGAACTTTCCTGGATATCAATATAGTCGGTCGGATGGCTCGCAGGCACTGGCTCCGCTCGCGGAGATCGCGTCTGCAAGATGGAACGCTGCCACGCCGCTCGCTCAGGAGAGTGGCACCCGCCTCTTACGAATTGCCGAAGTTGTTCTTGAGTGATCCCTACGTTCTTCGCGATGGCAGCGCGGACATCTACTTCTGTTTCCTTTTCTTGGCAGACGTTTTCGCCACAGGTTCGCCGTACTGCGGATTCCAGATCCAAGGGAGCACGCGAGCGCGTTTGGCCCAGGTTTCCCAGGCCGCGACCATCTGCGCCACGCGCTCGGGTTGCTGCCGGGCCAAGTCGTTCATTTCCGTACGGTCAGCTTCCATGTCGTATAGTTCCCAGGGTCCGCCAGGCCCCTTGGCCACCAATTTCCATTTTCCGTCGCGCACGGCCCGATTCCCTTCGTGCTCAAAATAAATCGGCTCGCGCCGGTCGAGCGAGCGGCCCTCGAAGGCAGGTCGCAAACTGATTCCTTCCAACGGTGTGACGGCCTGATTCTGATACTCCAGCGGATACGCGGCGCCGGACAGATCAACACAGGTCGCCATCAGATCGATCAGATGAGCCGGTTGCGTCTCCAGACGATTCTGGCGATCCGCCGGAATGCCGGCCGGCCAGTGGGCAATCAATGGCGAACTGATGCCGCCCTCGTGGACCCAGTGCTTGTATTGACGAAATGGTGTGTTGCTGACATTGGCCCACGCCTCACCGTACGCACAGAACGTATCGGCCGCGCCCGGCAACACGCCATAGCCCTGCCGCAGTGGAAATCCATCCCGCGATTGTGGCGGTCGTGAATCGGGCTGAACGAAGTCGGCAGGCAAGGGGGGCAGCGAAGGCGCCGCAGCACGCTGAAGGGACACGTCATCGTTCTTGCCACGGCCCACTGTTTCGGCACAGCCTCCATTGTCCTGGAGAAAGAGGATCAAGGTATTGTCGAATTGGCCGGTCCGCTTCAGTTCCTCGACCAGTCGGCCAACACCCTGGTCAAGACAATCGATCATGGCGGCATAGACCTCCATACATCTCAGCTCGAACGTCCGATTCTCCACGTCGCTCCAAGCCCCGCCTCGCTGTGGAGCAACCTGCCAGGCCGGATCAATCAGCCCGAGCTGCTTGAGCTTCTCGATACGAGCAGCGCGAATGGCGTCGTATCCCTCGTCGTACTTGCCACGATACCTGGCGATGTCGGCGTCCTTGGCGTGCATCGGCCAGTGCGCCGCCGTGAACGCGACATACATGAAGAACGGGGAGTCCGGAAAATCCCTCACATGCTCCGACACAAACCGCGACGCCTGATCGCTGATCGCGTCTGTGTAATAGTACTCCTGCGGCTGATATTCCTGATCCGTATAGGGAGAAATGAGTTGGTTGTCGCGAACGAGCGAGTTGGGATCGAAGAAACTCCCGGCCCCGTGGATCGTTCCGTAGAACCGGTCGAAGCCACGTTGCAGCGGCCAATTGTAGCGGTCAGCCTGCGTGTCGGGGCGGATCTTGCGAGTCACATGCCACTTGCCGACCATGTACGTGCGATATCCGGCCGGTTTGACTGCTTCGGCAATCGTCACGCACTCGCGATTCAGCTCGCCGCGATAACCGTCGAGCCCCTTGTCCTCGACCATGTGGCCGATCCCCGCCTGATGCGGGTAGAGCCCGGTCAGCAGCGACGCGCGGGTGGGACAACAGCGCCCCGTATTATAGAACTGCGTGAATCGCACTCCACCGCGTGCCAGAGCGTCCAGGTTCGGCGTATTGATCTCACTGCCGTAGCACCCCAGATCGGACCAGCCCATGTCGTCGGACATGATAATGATGATATTCGGGCTCGTGTCAGCACTCGCGCAAGTCGCTGACCAAGTCGCAAGTAAAAGAAGGCTGGCCAGGCCACTCGCTACACACACCAAGCGGATCTTCATCGTCAGCCCTTTCTCTCAGATCTGAGCCGCTGCACGGCCGCCGTTGTACCGGGAATCATCGTCGGTTGGGAACAAGCCGGTGGATCCTGCTTCGCTGTGACACCGACATGGCACATCAACGTCGAGGAAGCAGCACGCGCGTACGGACTCATCGCCCCTGGGAGTCACAGCGCGATTCGCTGAAGGATTCGTTCAGGCACACCATGGGCGCTCACGCTGCTGGTGACGCCGGATCATCCGGTTGGCGATGTCGCAGTTCCCCTCGATCTGGAAATCGAGCATTCCCACGGCGATGAAGTCGGCACCGCTCTTGAAGGCATAGTCAAAACCATCGCGCGGAACATACGCCCCGGCCGCCAGCACCTTGAAGGCAATCCAAGGCTTGGTCACCGTCTGCATGAACTCCACGGTCGCTTCCGGATCCAAGCACCACATGTTGTCATAGTAGCCAGGATCACCCGTGTACCAGATGAACTCTTTGCGCAGTTCCTTCGGAATGGCCGAAGGATAGTCGTCCCGATGCAGAGTCTTCACATAGAAGTCGCAGGGCACGCCGTGCTTCTCGCATTGAATGGGAACCTGCAAGGAATGACCACCCACGCCGACCGGCAGATTGTGCTTCTTGCCCATCTCCACGGCCTTGGCAATCATGTCCATCCGGTTCGCCATCGTCATCTGGTCGCCGGATACCCCCCAGACATAGAGCGCCACGGCCCCCGTATCCACTTGTCTCTTGATGTGGTCTCCGAGCGTCTGGTCGGTATCTCCTTGGTTGATTTCGATGTGCGGAATGAACTGCATCTTGCCGCCCGTTTCCTGGTTATGCCGTTGCACGAATTCTCCGCCTGTTTCAAACACCGTGTCGATTCCGTGCAACTCGGCAATACGGAGTGTTTCCATGATCTTCTCTTCCGTCACATAGGCTCGGAACAGCGAGCCGACGTACTTGAGATCACGGGCATGCATCCAGCCCCCGATGAGATTTCCGCCCAACAGCATCCGACTCAGCTTCACATTGCCGATCATGCCACACGGGAGCGGTTCGCCTGACGCTGGTGTTGCCTCGTCATCGGCCGGTTCGTCTTCTGCACGCACTGGCTGCATCGGGTAGCTCGTCACAGCCCCCGCGATTCCGGCGGTCCCCATCACGGTCAATGTCTGCTGGATGAAATTGCGACGGTTCACGGACTGACGATCCGACATGGTTTCAACTCCCTGCAATCGGTTGTTCAGACAGTTGCCCACAGAACTCCACATCGACACGAGTATTCTGTGAATGCACCATTTACCGAACTACCTGGTGCACGACATCCACAGGTGTGAGGGCACGTGGTTCCATTAGAACCCATCATTACGCAGAGCACAACGCGGAATAACTGCTCACCAGGGCTCGCAGCGATTTCCCGCCAGACCAGTGCTCGGTCAATACTCAAGATCAGGGTGCCACTGGCTTTGCCAGTGCAACACGGGCAATGGGCAAACGGCTGCAGCACTGGCGAAGCCAGTGGCACCTGGCGAGACTGGCAAAGCCAGTGGCACGCAGCCCGTCACTGCTTCATGTGAGCGAGCACAGACTCGGCTCGGCGCCTGAGTTCGGGATCTTTCGCCACATCCAATACGCGGCGCATCGCTTCGGCCGCGTCCGCGGAATGGTCCGAGCCAACTCGCTCGGCAATCGTCACGGCAGCGGCGCACGCCGTTTCACTCAGGTCAGGCTGCGTGAGGCAGCCAACGGCGGCCTCCAGCGCATCGGAGGTGGGGATCCGTGCGAGGGAGCTGACCGCAAGCAGGCGTTCTTCGCTCCGAACCGCGGCTTCCATCGCTTGACGACACATCGCGAACTTCTCTTCGTCGGGCAGGTCCATCTGCCGAATCACACGCAGATAGCCACGCAGGGCCCGGATGCGATACTTCTGCTCCGGTGCGCTGCGAGCCAGGTCGATCAGTGCCGGGGCCACATCGGGCGTGCGCCATCGCCCCAACTCGCGAGTGGCCGCCTCCTGCAGCAACTCGTCGGGATCCTTGGCCAACGCAGTCAGCGATTCCAGCGCAGCCGGCCCACCGACCGTGCTCAGCAGCCCGATCACTATCGGTCGGGTCTCTCGATCAACCTGAGGCAGGCATGCCTGGAGTTGTTGAGCGCAAGAACTCTTATCGGTTGTTCGACGACAGACGTTGCGCAGTGCCTGGTGCAATATCTCGCGCTGCTCGGGTACCGACGGTACGGCCAGCTGGTCAATCAATACTCTCAACTGCGGAGCATCAATCAGCTGCCCCAGCGCCTTCACCGCTGCCAATCGCGTCGGCAGGTCCGGATCAGTCGCCATTGGCACGAGTTGTTCGGTCGCTGCTGAAATCTGCCGCTGGCCGATTACATCGATCAAGGCGAGCCGCAACGATCCAGTCGCATCAGCGAAGGCACTGAGGACGGCTGCATCGATGTCATTACCCGGTAGGCTGACCAACGCCTGGCGAGCGGCCGCAGCGGCTTCTGCTTCCGCAGCGCCGGCCGCCTCCAGCAGAAGGGGAACCGACGTTGCATCGCCGGTATGACCCAGGGCACGCAGTGCGGCTGAACGCATGACGATATCGTCACTCGCAGCACATTGCACGAGTGCATCGCGTGCCGCCGGATCGGCGAGATCGCCCAGCGTCTGGATCACGAACATCTGCCGTGCTGGCGGAAGGGCCGGCAGAACCGCGATCAACACCTTCGTCACACCAGGCGCCTTGAGCTCTCGACTGGCCGTCAGCGCCGTAGAGAAAGAACTCTCATCGGTGGATGCGAGCAGTTCCTGCAGCAGCGCATCTGCTGCTGCAGGACGAATCAACATAGCTTGTCGTGTCGCCGCGTTGCGCAGAAACACGGGCAGTTTGACCCCACGCATCGACTGGCAGAGCTGCAGGGCACGATCGTCGAGTCCCTGGGCACGCAGGGTGGCCACCCCACGCAGGCAGGCGTTTCCCCAATCGGCATAAACTTCGTAGGCCAGCTGGGACAGACCGTTTTCCAGCAGTTCGATCGCTTCGGGTGACCCGATCGTACCAAGTGCGATACAAGCTGCCGCCGCAACTTGGGGTTCCGAACTCGTCAGGTAGCGACCGATATCCGGCACGGCAGCCGTTTCGCGCCGCGCGGCCAGTGAATTCATCACTCCGATCAGCAGTCCACCTTCCAGGCCAGGCAGAGCAGCTCGGAGCGCTTCGCCGGCAGCCGGATCGGGAATCGCTTCGAGCGCCATCCGTGCCGGATGCGAGAGATCTATGTCGGCCAAGAGCGCCGCCAACGGCGCAATAGACTCCGCGCCGCCACGAGCCGCCAGACGCCGGCACGCATTGACTTTTTCTTGACGACTGGCGTCGGATGTCAGGACAGAGATGGCTTGAGTGATTTCGTCGCCTGTGCCACTGCTGTCCGTTTGTCCGCACACGAAACGCGGCATGGAGAGGAGAACGAGCAATCCTACCGCGACGGCCAGGGCATCACGGAAGTGCAGGAATTGAAATTGCATGGCGTGTGTCTCTTTCGATCGGTGTGATAGGGAGGGAGGTAGCAGGCAAATGGGGGATCACACGCGCCACGGCTCTCGCATGGCTCGCCGCCGCATCCGATTGGCTTCATCATCGTTCAAGAACTCTTCTTGCACCGGATCCCATACTAACGGGCGTCCCAGCCAGCGCGACATGCAGCCCAGATGAGCCACAATCGTCGATTGAGCGCCGACGGCAATATCACAATGAGGCGTGCGTCGACTGCGGATACAATCGAGCCAGTTGCGATGATGCCCTTGCACCGTCTCGCCGCGGTCATAGTAGCCGGCGTGGTCCCGCAGAATCTCGGCGGGATACGTCTTCAAGAACCCTCCGCGCCCCACATGCAGCCAGCCATTGTCTCCCACATACAGTCCGCCAAAAGGCTGTAAAGTCGTCAGCTCATCCCATCCTTCCGGGATCTCATGGTGGTGCCGAACAAGTCGCCCGTCCGTGATCTGTACCTCGACACCATTGTCATAGTGATACGTGACATACGGCACCTGACCGCTTTCAGGGCCGAGGATCTCCCGCGGACCCGAATCGTCTCGATCCAACGCCCAGTGCACAATATCCAGCGCGTGGACCGCGCCACTGGTCAACCCACCACCGCCGAAATCGCGGACGAACTCCCAAGGAACCACGTTCAACGGCTGACCCAGGTAGTGCAGACGTTGGTTAAATGGACGCCACGGCGAGGGGCCGATCCACAGATCCCACTCGAGTGATTCCGGAGTTGGTTCGGCCGGAAGATCCACATCGCTGCTCACGTTGTTGTGAATAGTATAGATGTGATGGAGCCGTCCTAACGCTCCCTCGCGTACCAGTCGGGTAGCAAGCCGGAACTCCGGTGCCGATCGCTGCTGCAATCCCACCTGGCAGATGCGGCCGTGGCGCCGCACCGCTTCGACCATCGCACGCGTCTCGGCAATCCGCAGCGAAACAGGTTTCTCGACGTAAATGTCCTTGCCCGCCTCCGCCGCCATCACCGTGGCCACCGCATGCCAGCGATCTCCCAAGGCAATCACGACAGCGTCGATGTCATCCCGCGCCAGAAGCTCGCGAAAATCAATGTACGCGGCGCAACCGCTGTATTGGCCGGCAGCACTTCGCTGAGCATACGCAGTCTCGACATTCTGCCGCGCATTCTCACGGCGCCACGCGTCAACGTCACATACCGCCACGACCTGCACATCATCATAGGTGAGCAGGTGCGCCAGGTGCCCCTGCCCCATGCAGCCGACCCCAATGAACCCCAGCGTGATCCGTTCGCTCGGCACAGTCGCTCCTCCCAACCCGAGCGCCGTGCGCGATACGATGGAAGGGGCCAGAGCGGCTACGGCCGGGACTGCCACCTGACGAAAAAACTCCCTGCGACTGCTACGCGACGTTCCCCGACGTGTCGAGGGCCAGCTCGCTTCCTTCCGCATCTTCGCTCCTCCGCTAGTTCGTGCCACTGGCTCTGCCAGTGCAGTTCGTGCCACTACTCTACGCTCATTCTCCCGTTGCCGACAGAAGAATGCTGCCTACCCATTCTACCCGCCGCAGCGGCTCACCGAAATCACGCATCCACGCGCCAGATTCAAGACTGCGCGCAAGCCTTGTCCACTCGGTGCCAACCGCCACAAGTACCAGAGATCACGGAGACGACACATAGCGAATGTCGTCGAGATAGAAGGTCACCGGCTTGCCAGGGGCAGCGAGCGACCAGCCGAAACCGGTCTTGATGCGACTCAGGTCGCGACCGTCAATCGCCATGCGCAGTTTCTGCCACGGGCGAGTCAGCTGCACTTTGCGCAGCTCGCCCTTCGCCGAATCGCGATAGGGCTGGTTACCAGCGAGCACTCCGAAAAAGAAATCCACAGTCTCCCCACCGTCGGCCCCTCGGGCCCAAAACTCCAGGTGCGTTGCCCCAGTCAAATCCAACCCACCCGGGCTCTTTCCTTCCCAGTCGTTGGCGGGAGACTGCCAAACCACTCCACCCCAATCGGTGACAGCCTGGTACTCTGCTTTCAAACAAGTCTCTCCCGAGTATGGAACACGTCATCTCCAATCACCTCCCACTACGTACCGGCGGCCTGCCGTTCAATGCCCGTCCTGATCGAAGACGATTGTACCACAAAGCGTATTAAGGACGAACCGAACCAATGGCTTCCAGCAAACATGGTGGCTTGAGAGAGACACCGCCATGGGGCCAGGTTGAGGAATCCTGCGCGTCGCGGCAGTGAAGAAGAGTTCGCCGCTCCCGCTACTTTCGCGGAGCGAAAGGAGACAATGGTCGAGCGAGCGACATGGCCCCAGGAACACCAGCGACGAAATCGATCGCGAATCGTGTGGCCAAGTCTTCGGCCATAGCCAGATAACGCTCTCTCGTCCCTTCACCCAACTGACGTTCTGCCTGAGCGAACCGTTCGAGCAACGTCGCTTGTTCGTTGTCACTGAGCGCCTGATCAGCCATCGCAAACAAGCAATGGTCTTCCTTCTGAATATGCTGGCGAAGCATGTCGATGTAGCGACGCGCGTGGGCGGCAAAACGCTCGGCGGCGCCCTCGCGGCCACAACCAAAGTCATCGATAGCCTGCTCCATTTGCCGCACCGCATCGCGACCGACAACGTGTTCGTAGAGCATCACGCCCACGGGCCCAGAGGTGCGGCTGAATCCCTTGCTCTCCATGAAGGGAAACAGTTGATTCTCTTCCTTGGCATGATGGCATCCGTCGGCGAAATGACGAAAGAACTGGATCGCCTCCCGTGCCGACGATGCATCAATCTGTTGCGAGGCAACGGCGTCATCGGCCATCCTTTCCAGGCAATCCAGTACCAGTTCAATAACGCGGTGTTCCTGACTGAGTATTTCTGTTGGCTTCAAAGGTCTGTCCTCGGCAATGATGGCACCTGCAAGCATTTCTTGCGGACACTCGCTCGAATCGAGCGTCCTGACATCCTCGATTATCGGCGGAAGCCGACCGGCTGACCTTGATGCAGATCAAAGTTGGCGGCGCTATTCCTTACTCTCCCCCGGGCGACCGGAGGATGTACAGCTGGCTGGTGGCAATCACCACCGAAACCGATGTTGCTGCCGAACGACAGTAAGCCGCCGTCAGGAGGCCCTTCTTTCACTTGGCAATTCGACATTCCTTGTTCGGTATTCTGCGGTTCAGACGCCTCGGTAACCAACACCGCCAATGGTTTAACCTGCATGAGTACCCAGACGATCCAGATCGTTGGCCATATTGCCGACGTCCGCATTCATCATGGAAGCTTGCCAGAGGAAAGAGAAGGAAACGGGGTTACTTCGTTCTCAGGAACAGATCGCCGTCCCCGGCGGCGACTGCATGAACTGTTCTGGATTGCGACGTCGCGACGCTCGTCCGCGCCGCGTCGCACTCCACCGTGACGGCCACGTTGCCAGGCGGATTGTAGACGGCCGTTCCCTGGGAAAACTCCCGGCGGTAGCTGCCATCCTCCTGTTTCTGGCCGGCGGACAAGGGGGTGCCCAGTGCCGCATCCCAGAAGTCATACCAGTTGTGCAGGTGGTCGCCAACCGGCTGAGCGTTGTCGTCGCCAAACAGAACGTAGCCATCCGAATGCGTCAGACTGAGGGTCGTGAACATCCGCATCCACTGGCGATTTGTTTCGTTGTCCCGCTCCCTGATCCTGACGTCACGCCCCCCCGTGTAATCCGACACCACGCGCCAGCCTTCCAGGCAGTTGATGCGCGGCTGGCTGAGATGCTCTTCCGCCCAGCGGAGCGTAGCCGCGATCTCGTCGATCTGTCGTGTCTCATAGCCTTGGTCATAGTGCTTCTTCCAGCATTCCATGAACAGTCCGTTCACGTACGGGGCTGATTGCGGTACCGTACGATTGTTCGCATTCACCAGGATCAGAAAATCGTCTCCGACAGCCTGACGGATCTTGCGCAGCATGGCCAGTCGCGCAGCCAGTTCCTCATCGCGCGTCAGGTGCGTGCCGTTCCAGTCGGGAAAACGGCCCGTCGTCGCGTTGTGTTCATTCCACCAGTCCAACATGATCCCGTCGAAGACACCGGACGCCTTCAAGGCTTGCGCTTTCCGGGCAATCAACTCGTGCAATGCGGGATTCCTGAAGTCGAGGAGCATCTGCTGGATCTCTTCCCGCTCCACCTGGCCATCTCCATCGGCATCCTCTCCCCAGCCTGGGCAGAGCTGCCCATCTTGATCCCGCAGCCACAACTCGCTGTCACGCGGGTAATCTCCCTGCTGCCAGAATTCGAGCCGGAGGCCTGGCGGCACATAGTGACCTTCTCGGTACCGCACCTCACACAGGAGGATCAGGTTCGGATTGAGCTCCTGCAAACGGGCTCTCCGCTGTCGGGCGGCCTGGAACGACTCCTTACCCTCGCTGTTGATCAGCTCCGTGGACAACCCTTCATAGGGCTGCTCGGCCGTGACTTTCCAGCGAAGTTGCATGCTCCAGGTGCCGGTGAAGACGAGGTCGTGCATTGCCATCCGCTGCAGATCCGACTTTTCCGGCCGGTTCTCCACAGGACTCCAGGCCTGGAAGACAGAAGGAAACGTGCGACCGGCAACGCGCTGCAGAACTGTGACTGATTCAGCCGCAGGCAGTTGACCAACTGAGAACTCCAAGATACACAGCAGCATCCAGAGCCATGCCTCTGCGATCTTCCGCGAGTAACCGTTTCTGGTCTGCATGAGCCTGCTTCTCCCTTGAGGGGTTTCTGACCGATTCCGGATCTTGATCATCATACCAGGCAGAGGCACTTTGACGAGCAGGGCGTTCTTTCTCGCCGAGCCAAGTTAGGCTACACTGCTTACTGAGTCAGTAGCGTTTCCCGCTGCTGCTCCTGCGAATCTCCGAAACAGCCCGCATGACGCTACTCGAAAAGGAGTTCTGCGATGGACTCATCGGGCAACCGAGTTGGGCCAGCCAGCGATGCACTGTGCAGTGCCGATTCTCAGCCGTACTCCGAAGGTCATCTCGCCTACTTCGAGCACGCCCCGTTGTCGGTCATGGTCGTCGACGCGGACGGGAGATACGTGCACGTCAATCCGGCAGCCTGCAGGATTTCGGGTTATGACGAAGCGGAGCTTCTGAAGATGTCGCTCGCGGACCTGCTGGCCGAGGAATCCGTGGCGCTGGGAGGACAGCACTTCCGCCGTTTGCAGGAGCTCGGTCAGGCCAGTGACGAGTTCTGTTGGATTCGCAAGGACGGCTCCAGACGATGGAGTACGTGTGATGCCGTGAAGCTCTCGGAGAACCGCTTCATTGCCTTCATGCTGGATATCACGGATCGCAAGAATGCCGAGGTTTCTCTCGCTTCCGCTCACCGCCTGCTGACAGCGATTCTCGACGCAGTACCCGATCTTCTGATCGTCATCGACAGGCAACTGCATATCCAGTACACCAATGCCAGAGGACACGACCAGATTGTCCAGACGGACCCCGAGAAGTACATGACCTGCTACGGCCGGTTTAAGCTCCTGGATGGTCCCTGCGACGACTGTAGCGCCCTGCCCGTTTTCGAGACTGGCGGTATCGTGGAGCGAGAGATGCTCAACCCTGTGGACCGACGGTATCGGGAAGTGCGAGCGTTTCCGATTTTCGATGACGCGCAGCGCGTGGAAGCAGTTGTGGAGTATGTTCGTGACGTGACGGAGCGCAAGCGAGCCGAAGCGATCCTTCTGGCAGAACGCGATCTGGCTCAGCAGCTGCTCCTGCTTCGCGATCCACAAGAGATCGCACGCATCTGCCTCGATTCAGCCATGACCTTGACCGGATTCGAATGCGGGGGAGTCTACCTGGTCGATTTCGACAGCCGGAAAATGCAGCTCATCCATCACCTGGGGTTGGGTGCCGAGTTCATATCGTCTGAAACCCCTATTCAGCCCGGCTCCGTACAGGACAAGGTCCTCAATGACGGGCAAACCGCCGTCATTTCGCGGCGCGATATGGAGCAGTCCCACCTGCACTCACTGCTCCGCGAAGGGCTTTCCAGCGCCATCGCCATCCCCCTGCGGAGCAGGAGCGTTACCATCGCCTGCCTGAATCTCGCCTCACGAACAAGAGAGTCGATCTCAACTCAAGAGATTGTCGCACTGGAGTCTATCGCGGCCCAAATGGGAGCGGCGATCGCTCATGTGCATACGGACCGATTGCGGCGTCAGAGTGAAGAGCGCTATCGTTTGCTGGTCGAAGCATCCCCCTGTTCGATTCTGGTAGTTCAAGATGGTCGCTATGCCTTTGGAAACCCCTACGCTGAAGAAATGCTCGGCTACCCCGCCAACGAACTTGCGCAGGTTCCAGTCATCGAGACGATTCACCCTGACTCGCGTGAGGTCATACTCCGCCGCATACAGGCGGTCGAACGGGGAAAGCCCAATCCGCCCGTGCGGATCAAAGTAATTCGAAAAGACGGGATAGCGGTCGATTCGGAAACGGTCTCTGTGCCGATCATGTTCAACGATCGTCCAGCTGCTCTCGTCGTCGGCCAGGACATCAGTGCCCGCCTGCAGGCGGAAGACCGTGTCCGCCAGCTGGCAGAGCTGCTCGACGCCGCTCCCACGTCCACCACCGTCCATGACGCGAATGGCCGCTTTCTCTATGCCAACGAGAAGACATTCACGCTTCATGGATTGACTCGCGAGGAGTTCTTTCGACAGAATCTGCACCAGCTCGACGCGCCAGACAGTGCACAACACATCGAATCGCGCATCGCTGAGATCGCCGAGAAGGGAGAGGCATCGTTCGAGGTACGGCATCACCGGAAGAGCGGCCCTCCCATTCCGCTGCGTGTCGACACGAAGCTCGCGCAGTGGGGCGATCAGCAGGTATTCTTGAGTGTGGCGTCCGACATATCCGACCTGAAACGAACGGAACAGACGCTGCGGGAGCGTGAAGCCCGATTGCAAGGAATCCTGGATGCCGTGCGAGAATCGTTGCTGCTGGTCGACCGCGAGGGGAACATCCTCGAATGTAACGAAACCGCTGCCAGACGACTTGGTTATCCTGCTGACGCCCTCCTGGGGGAATCCGTCTATCGCTTTCTACCGCCTGATGTTGCAGGACTGCGCAGGAATCAGTTGTTCCGCGTCTTTCAGTCGGGTCAACCGATCCAGTTCGAGGATGAACGAGCGGGAACGCGATTTGAGCACACACTTTACCCAGTGATTGATGACTCCGGCAACACCATCGAGTGTGCCATCTTCGGACGCGACATTACACAGCGCAAACAGGCGGAAGAATCGCTCCGGCAAAGCGAAGAGCACTACCGGGTACTGGCCGAAACCATGCTGCAGGGAGTGGTCCACCAGGACCAGAATGGCACGATTATCGCCATGAACCCCGCGGCCGAACGGGTCCTCGGCAAGTCCCCGCACCAGTTCTTGGGCAGCAGTTCCGTCCGCGAGGAAGTGTTGACCATTCGCGAGGATGGGTCGCCGTTTCCCGGCATGGAACACCCTGCGATGGTGGCACTCCGCACTGGCCAGCAAGTCAAAGGCGTCGTCATGGGGGTCTTCAATCCGGCCGTTCAGGATTATCGCTGGATCAGCGTTGATGCGGTGCCTCTCTTCCGCCCCGGGGAAACCCGTCCGCACCAGGTCTACACGGTGTTTGAGGACATCACCGGGCGGAAGCGGGCCGAAGAAGAGAAACTGGAAATGGAGCGTCGGTTGCTGCACGCCCAGAAGCTCGCAAGCCTCGGAATCCTGGCCGGCGGAATCGCTCACGACTTCAACAATATCCTGGCCGGCATCATGGGCTATGCTGACCTGCTGAAGGCGAGACTTTCATCCGCTGAACCGGCTCGCGAAGATATCGACGTGATCAAGAAAGCGGTGCAGCGCGCTGCCGACCTGACTCGCCAGATGCTCGCCTACGCAGGCAAAGGCCAGTGCATCATTGAAACCGTCGATCTGTCGCAGATCGTGAGAGACACGCAGAAAATGCTGGCGGTTTCCGTTTCCAAGAAAGCGGCTCTCACCTACTATCTCGCCTCGGACCTGCCGTCCATTCAGGCCGATCCATCGCAGCTTCATCAGATCATCCTCAACCTTGTCATTAATGCCTCCGAGTCGCTTGGGGAAAACGTGGGAGTGATTACAGTTGCGACTCGCGCCATTGCTTTGTCCAGGGAAGACTGCGCCGCCATCAGTGTCGGCCGGGATCTGGAACCGGGGCTCTATGTCTGCCTGGAAATTGCCGATACTGGATGTGGCATGGATCACACGACACAAACGAAGATCTTCGACCCCTTCTTCACGACCAAATTCACCGGCAGGGGGCTGGGATTGGCGGCAGTTCATGGGATTGTCCGCAGCCATCGAGCGGGCCTGCGCGTGGCCAGTGAAGTCGGCGATGGGACCACCTTTCAAGTCTACTTCCCCGCCGCATCCCTCAACGCCCTCACGACATCGATCTCAGCAGCGGCGGAAGTCTGGCGAGGAACCGGTACCGTGCTCGTGGTGGACGATGAACAACTGGTGCGCAACATGGCACGGCAGATGCTCGAACATCTGGGATTCTCGGTCCTGATTGCCGTCGATGGGGAGGACGCTATCGATGCGTACCAACGGCATCAATCGGACGTGACCTGCATCCTGCTCGATCTCACGATGCCCAAGCTCAGCGGAACAGAAACGCTGCAGAGACTGCTCGACATCAACGCGGCGGCCCGCATCGTACTGACGAGCGGCTTTGCGGAGGACAGTGCCCTGGAAGGAATCTCGCCGTCACGACTGGCGGGGTTCATTCAGAAACCCTATCAGCTCGAAAGACTGGCAGATACCCTGCAAAAGGCGTTAATCAAGCATGCCTGAGCTCCTCGGAGATCGGACCGACACCGGCAGTCGGCGCCGCGCAAGCGAATGCCAACAGTTGCGCCGTCTCTCCGTGAGGCCCACATGATCAGACCGCGAGTGGGCAAGCAAACGCGTCCTGGATCACCGTGGCTGCTATCCGACCATTCACCACTCGAACACATAAAGATAGATCGCTCCGGGAGGCAGCCCCTCGGGCAGCGCGCCGGTTCGGTCATTGACGGTGAACCGCCGATGGAAGGCGGTACTCGGCAAATGCTGTTCAACGATCGATACAACCTGCGATTCAAGGTTATTGTCGCGCGGATCGGCCGGCGATCCATCGGTGCGAGCGATCTTGTACAGCGTGACATTCTTGACCGCGTTGAAGGGCAAGGCCACGGTCACCGGGGTGGTGCCGGCACCGAAGTCCGTGCCACCATGCTCGCCGGCAAGCTTGCGATTGAGCAGGAACAACGAGCAGACTCGCTCGCCAGTCAAGGCGTATGCCGCCAGCAAGGGAATTTCCTTGTCATCCCGTTTGCAGGTGGGAACCGACTCGAACGTGATCTCCCGCATGTTATCGCCTCGCGCGTAACGGTTGCGCAGCTGCAGAGCCAGCCAGCCGACGTGCGGTCGAAACCCACCTGCTTCCGGCAGAGTGTGCGAACTCCACCATTTCCCGGACGAAAAGCCCAGGTAGCACTGGTGCTTGAACCCGACGTAGCTCGAATAGAGCCAGGCGTCCAGCGCCGCCAACCCCATCGCCGCCGACTTTCCGTACAACTCATCGACCTCCGGCTTCTCCTTGTTCTGCCAATAGCCGCTTGGACCACCTTCATAGGCAATCAGGCCGTAGTCGATTCCGCGCTGTCGAAGAATGTCGCGGGCGGCCGCCGCGTCCTCAATGGTGCGTCCGATGCCGGTGACGCGGCTTACCAACGTCTCCTGGACTCCATAATCGTTGAACGACGACGCGGCCGCCTGGTCACCCGTCTCCCATTTTGGTCCTACATAGTTGGCATGACCGACATAAGCGATCGACGGCTTCTCCAGGGCCGCCAGTTCGGCATAGGCGCCGGGTGAATCGAGATCCGCGTCATAATTCCCGCCCAGCGCGAACTTGATCTTGTCGCCAAGTCGCAGTTGCCTCCAGGCTGGCATCTTCATCACGTGCTCATCGAACATGTAGCGTGCAAACAACCCATACTCCGTACCGCCACGATGAACAAAGCCTGGGCGCCCCCAGCCATCCCAGCCGTAGCCGCCGGCACCGTTGTGCCAAGTCTCGTTTCCGTATTCGATCACAATCTCGCGGAACTCCTCCGTCCACGGGCGGCCATCTTTGCCTCGGTAACGATAACGCCGGTAGGCAAAAGGTTTCGTCTCAGGCCGATCCACTTTCGGGTCGTAGGGTACTCCCAGATACTCCACCAATGCCTTCCAATCTGATTCAACATACTCCTCGTTGAACGTCAAATGAGGCACAACGCGAGTCGCAGGACTGTCTCCCGTCTTATACGCCCAGTACATGCACTGAGCGAGCGTGGCGATCGGCGCGCTGCCAAACCGCATGTTCCACGCCACCTCCCAACTGCTGTCTCCGTAGTTCCCCATGAGCGACTCCACCGTCGCGGCATGGTAGATGGGACCGTAGAAGCGCAGCGCCGGCTTCTTCCCCTCCGCCGGCACCGACGCCATGAACTCGTCGAAACTCACCGCATGTGGCGTGAACGGTCGCTTCTCGTGAGCATCGTCATGGCGATAGAGCACGAAATTGTCGATCCAGACCTGGCCGGGCCCGGTGAACTCGAGTCCGTGTGCGATATGAGCATAGTTGCCGGTTGGATAGGCTGGAGCCGTGAACTCGTAACTGAACTTCTGCCACCGATCGGTAACCTGCCACATCGCCGATTCCGGCTGACTGACTGCCTCGTATCCAGGATGATTGCGAAAACAGAACCGGGCTCGCCCCTCGTTGCCCAAGCCCTCCTGGCGCAGCCACACGTCCACCCGGTAGGCAGCCCCTGGATGCAGCTGACTGTACCACTGTCCTTCCCCCTGCGGCTCGTATTTGTGATAGACAAACTGATGCAGGGCTATCTTCCCCTCATCGGGAAACTCGGCCGTCAAGCAGGTCTCACCAGGCTCCTCGAACTCGGCCGGCAACGGGTCCGGATGTCGTACCAGCCGACCACGCCACGCAGCCGTGCCATGGAAGAACGGGTGCTCTCCGTCGTAATGCTTCCTCAAATCGGGTGGACTGGCTTCCGAAGAGATATTGGTTGTCTTCAACATCATGTAGACGTAGTCGCCAAACTGGAGATCGTGTTCGCCGCGCTGCAAGTAAACCCGATGCGCATCATTCGACGAGTCGCCATCTCGTTCGTCGTTGGCAATGTAGCCTCCTTCCGGAAACTCGGCCGAGGGGACTGGAATCCGATCCTCACCGACGAACACGACATGATGCGCACCGCTGGGCTCGTTCAGGTCCTTTCCGTCGGCGTACGAAAGCGGCTGACCACTCTGATCCACAATCCGATAGAATCGCAGGGTGGCGCCGTTGCCCAAACCTGTCCACGCCAGATTCCAGTAACCTGGCCCACCGTGACTGTCCCACTCGAACCAATTCTTGCCAGCTCGTTCGACCCGCACAAATTTCCGCCACACGGCTGGCTCAAACCCGCTGTTCCATACGTGATTGTTGACGGCGAAATTCGTCCCCCCGGCGATCGCGGTCAGGTTCGCTCCAATCGGCTCCACTCGGCGAACCACGACCTTGTCGGTGACCGTGAGCGCTGCCGGAGCCGACGGATCAGAGGCCCGACTTGCATCATCAGGCAAGGACATCGAACAAGTCAGTAACCCCCCAACGAACACGAGTAACTGACGGGAGCGGGCAGTGCATCTCATGGACCATCATATCCTGTTGATTTCAATCAGTACGTCGGCGTCGGACAGTGATTCGGCTGGCCCCGGCTTCTGCTGAGCGCAGAGCGGACAGCGAGCAGGGCCTCCTCAGTATATCATGACTGCTCTCCCCGCATCAGCAGTGTTGCCCTGGCGCGGTCGTGCCTTTGATTCCGACAGAAAGCCACAGAATGACGAAGAAAGGGTATAGCGCGCGCAACGCAGCGAGCGCCGGCGACGGCAAGCGTGGCTTCGTGCGAATCCCTCGGCAGAACCATCTCACTCCGCCGAAAACAGCTCCGAAACGCCGCCCGTTTCCGGATCGCCATCACGGCGCAGAATCACCCGCAACTGCCTTCCCTTCCACCGCGAGAGATCCACCACGGCTGATCCCGCATCCGCTCGGACGGCCGTGGCCAACTTCGCCGCATCGTGCCACGGATCCGTGCCGTTCGTTTGCTGCAGGAACACCGACACCGTAGCCTCCGGAATGCGGTCCCAAGGCCCTGTCAATTCCCAGGTGACAATCGAGTCCTGCTCCCGATGCTCCACACAGACGTGTGTGATGAAGCACAAGTTCCGCACGAGGATCCTGTGCCTGGGCAGCTTCCAGAGCGCACACTTATCGAATCGCCCTTGCAGATTGTAGCGTTGATCGCCACCGCAGTTGTTGTCGAGCACCAACTGATCGTCATATTCGAACTCGCGATAAAGCGGCTCAATCAGCGACGAGCCGATGTTGAACACGATTCGCTTGGGCTCTCGGTGCCCCGCGGCCGCACGCGTCATGTACCGCCACTGCGATTGCAGCGGGGGGGGATCATCGTAGTCGTTCAGAGGCGGCTTGGACGGAGTCGCATCAAAGCAGATCCAACCGTAGTTGCTTCCCAGCCAGACCTGCGTATAGCGATGTCCGTTCGTACATGGAGCGCTCTCGTCCGGATCTAACAGCCCGTTTCCGTTGCTATCCCATGTGCCCGCCGCCTGCTCCGTTCCCGTGCCGAGCCATCGAGCAGGAACGCCCAGGTGACGCACAGCAGCGGCTACCATCACGCTCGTTCCGGAACACGCAATGATCTGTGTCCGGTCATATGGCTTGGCTGACAATTGAATTTTCAGGTTGGCTGGATTCGCGTCATAGTGCCCGCGAGCATAGTCGACGGTGGCGGGCTTGCGATCGGCACAACTCGGATAGTAGTAGTGGTCCTGGATGTATTCGACGATATTGCGCGCGGCCCAATAGGGGTTCTCCATATCCGCTTCCACAGCGTACTTCTGGTAAATGTACTCGCGCACTCGCTGGACAAACGCGACATACGTCGCTTTGTCGCACAACTGGTAGAGCGTTGGATCATCAGCGAGGTAGTCGGTTCCTGCCAACGCCACGGCATCACGGTTGACACGGTGCGGGTAGACAAATTTCCTGTACGGGTTGGTCCACACGTCGATTTCGTAGCTCGACGAATAGCTCTTTGCTTCAGTAGCGCGATACTCAACCGACTGGAGGATCTGCCGACTCGCCTCATCGCCTGCCGGATCCAACGCTATCTGCCGAACCGTTGCGTCAGCAGTGCCGGTGAGATCCGTGACCCGTTCCGTCTCCAGCCAGATACCTTGATTCAACATGACGTCTGAACCGTAGGGGCGAGAGTAGTTGTGATACACGGTCCCAGGATCCTCGTGGGCAGCTTCCGGCTCCGTGACGATCGTCATCGCCAGGTGACGTGGCACCTTGGGGCCGACAGAGGCTCCGTCGAGGTTCTTCGTGACATTCACACGGTGGACGAACACCTCATCTGGCCGATTCTCCGTGACCCACAACGCGTCTTGTCCACAACACATCCCCCAACATGAACTCCCATCATCCATCGAACCAGGACGTTCGAAGAAGAATAGCCCTCGCCCCGTCTGGAGATCAGCACAGTAGATGTGATCGTTGCCGATCGTTCCCCAGAGGTAACCAGCGCCATCAAGACGCATCGTGGCGATACCTCGCGACGGCGCGGTCCCAGCGTCTGGCAGGTGCTCCACCGATGCCGGCTGCTCAGTCCAATCGCCGGTCCATCGAATCCGGAGCATCCCCCGTTGCACACGCCGGTTCAGATCACCGTGGCCCGCGGCATCGTAGCTCAAGAGCAGACCGTCATCCTCCGCCACAATATCGAAGGCCTCTCGATCGCCAATCCGAAACATGAATAGCGACAAGTCGATGTTGGACGCCACAGCCCGGTCGATCTCATACCGCCACAGATGAGTTCCCTCTGGTTTCCAATCCAGAAAATACAGCACCCGCTCCTCTTGCTCGACCGCAAACGTCAAGCCTCGCGGATCGCGCAGCTCGGCGGATCCCACTGCCGCTCGCAAATCAAGCTTGCGGGACAAGGTCAGCTGATTGTCAGGACCGAGCGAATAGACAAATACCGTGCCCGATGGGTCCAAGGCCAGCAAACGAGGAGACTGCGGTTCCGATTCGTCCCAGGTGATCCCACGCACCTGCTTCTGATCCGGCGCGAGCGCACAGGTCCCATCGCTTTCTCCGACGATCGGCTGCCCCGCATCCAGCCGGCACAAACACGTCAACAGGAATACCATTGAGACGGACCGGCAAGCAACGGAACTCATGAGCAGACCTTCCCTTTCGTGTGGCGAGCCCAGACAGTACCGACACCGTGACCCATTCGCAGGGACCTCGATGCGCAGCTCCAGGGTGGCTGGTCATTCAGGGCGATTGCTCGTTCGCCGCCCGGTGCACCCAATCGTCGAAGTTGTCAAACGGCAGCTTCCGTACTGACAAAACATCGGCCGTCAGGTTGTAACGCAGCTCCCCCGTTTCCGGATGGGCCGACAAGGGGTTTGCGCCCACGCAGGTGAGTCGCAGCGTGTGCTCCCCTGGCTGAAAGCGAAACAATCCGATCTTGCGTTCCCGTCGCTGACCATAAATGTAATCTTCGTGTTCGTCGCGGCGGTAGACGTTGAAGAAGTCGAGCGTCTTGTTGACCTGATCCGGTGGCAACTGATTCACCAGGCTTACACGGTAACCACCTGCGATATGAGATTCCCCCGCCTCATCGACTTCCAGGTCATCGACCGTCACCTTCCAGATGCCGTTGTCCTCGCGCAAGTGCTGGAACAGCGACATTGAATACCGGCCTGCCTCTGCGATCTGAAACGGAATCTCAATCCAGGCACCAATCGACTCATTCTTCACGCGAAACCACTCCTTCGTGTAGGTCGCCCGGTTATAGGGATGAACCTCCAGTTCGACCTCCTGCGAGTGCCTGATGGAACGGACAACCTGAGGCAGATGCAAAATCAACTCCGGAGCTACGCGATCCCGATACGCCGGAAACTCGCACCATGGTTCGGCGACTGTGTCCTGGTACCAGTAAGAGACCGACGACCAGAAGTCCGGTCGCGATGCTGACTGAGCCACCACCTCGCCCTGCGAATTCATGACAAAACCACGTCGCTCAATCTGGAACTTGAGCGACTTACCAAACACAATCGGATCGGCAATGTGCCAGCGGTAAGCGGTCACGCGCGCATCGGGCGCCCGCGGCTCGAACACCGTGCACCCGGTGTACAGACTGCTGTGTACGCGCATGTTCCACGCTTCGTTGAAATAGTCTTCCGTGCCGGTACCCTGCAGTGACGGCGCCTCTTCGCCGTCAATCCAGAACATGTCGTCCCCCTCGCCGAACCAGTGGCCTACTCCGTTCTGAGACGACAGAACGGTACCCACATAGTGGCCGGATCCCCGTCCCCTGAAGACGGTGTACGGTTCTCCGAACTTTGGCGGGTATTCCTGGTGATAACGGGCATGAAAGTACAACAACGGCTCCGTGAACTGATCCAGCCGAACCCAATCCACCTGATAGTAGCAGGACGCAGGTGCTCTGTCCGACTCGTTGGTCAATGTGATCTTCGCCACCTTGGCAAACGGCATCTGCCAGTAGCAGTTGTAACCGCGACCATAGGAACTCACTTTGACCGGCAGCGAATCGACGGTCGCTTGCATGCCATTGCCCACGGCAAAGAAATCGCCGATCGGCACTTCGACAGACGGGTAATCGGCTCCGTCCCAGTAGATCCGCAGAACCAGCGCGCGCGGGTGCCGGATGTCGAGCGAGCTGGGCGTCAGCCAGATGTGAGTGATCTTCCCCGGCCCCTGCAAGACTGCAATCGTCTCGGATTCGCCCTGGGCAAGATGGTCGGAATCGTCATTGTCCATCGAATTGCCGCTCGTTGCCCTCATCGACCGGCCAGACTGTGGATGAGTAATGGCTTCGAGTGTCTGAGCGTCTGCCCAAGAGATCATGACTCCGGAAGATAGAACGATCAGCCACATGCTCGTTGGTGAGTTCATGGCACCTCTTCGTAGGTTTTGCGCCTGGGTGGTCGAGAATCAGTCGGTCTTCCAGAGTCGCGGCAGTGAACCGCGCGAGCGGCGTTCGATGACCGGAGCATCCGTCAGCTTCTGCGGCAGACTCGAGACATAACCAGGAATGCCACCGGCAATGTCTCCGACTTCAATCATAAATGCATCCGGAATCTTGCCGGAGAGAACCGCCTCGTACACGTCTCCCCGCTGGTACATGAGCAGGTGGTACCACATCAGGTCGCGCCACGCATCATCGTCTGTGTAGACATACCACGCTTTCACCACCTGCACCTTGGCCTTGCTGGCGATGCGCGCCTGGAATATCGTGCGTTCCGCCTCGCGCCGGTGGCTCACCTCCACAAATTCCGTGATCGGTCGTCCATCCAGCACGTGGGCCACCCACATCAGAAAGTCCATGTACTGGATCTCGCTGAAGTTCGAGTGGCAATAGTTGGGGATCAACTCAATCGTCATCGGCCGCTTGAGCCGCTCTTGCAGAAGGTTGACATTGAACATCTTGTAGCCGTCTTCGTTCGTTGCCCCCAGATAGAAAACGGGCACGTTCACCTCGTCTTGAAAGAAACCATGATGGAACGACAGATGCCACTCGACTCGATCGGTAGCATATACCCCTTCGTTCCCCATGATCACCACTCCAGCGACACGTGAATCGAAAGCAGCAGCTACTGTCGCGCTGCGCCCGCGTTTGGAATGACCGCCTACCACGACTTTCAGCTGGTCCAGTTTCAGGAACTCCTGCAACACATTCATCGCCTGGACGTAGACGACCGCCAACTGGCAGTTCATGTTGTAGTAGTTCTTGCCGGTCTCCTCTCGCAGGGTATTCAAAATGCCAATGTCATGCTCGATCGCCGAGTTGTCTGGGTATTCGCCTGGATTCGACAGCACCATGGTGGGATAGCCGGTGCGAGCGGCGATCGGTTCGCCATACTTGTCAACATGTACTGGAAAATAGTTATAGGGTGGCGAGCCGACAATCACGGCTTTTCCCACACGGTCGGGCGCAAGGTTCCGCGTGTTATCCTCCGGCAGCCAGATCACACACTGGTGGCCCCACTTCTTTCCCGCCAGCTGCTGGCTCCAGAAATGGGCTGTCACTTTCCGCAAACGCTGTGCTGGGTCCGTATCGCTCTCGACGACTTCGTCACTTTGAATCGTGAACTCCGGCGACACCATATGCTGTTTGACAAGCGGCCAGATGGTGCGCGGCGTAGGCACGTCCTTCGAGGCCTCCGCGAAATCGAAAGGAGCGTCCCCTCGCTCGTCCGCTGTCAACACGCTCGACAGAAGTATCAGAACCAGCACAGCTCGCCATAGAACGTCCATCAACGCGTCTCGCCTGCTGAATGTCATAGCTCGGTGAGAGAATTCTTGAGCGGACCCATTCTAGCACGCTCCGGCGTTTGATACCACATGCGCCGATCATGCACCGCCGGGCACAAGCGACGGAGCATTCTGCGAGTAGTGGATCGGCAAACGCACAGAGCTTTCACGAGGGCACAGGGCACATTGCCCCATTACGTCGCTTGCCGCATCGACTGCCAACGCCAATAGGTCAGGCTGCGCCAGAGCCACTCCGCAGGACCGTAGCGGAACCGCGACAACCAGATCGGACTGATCATCAACTGCAGCGCCCAGATCGCCAGCACAACCACCCACAGTCCAACCCGATCCACGCGCCCGAACCACCCAAATCCATAGCCATAGAAGAGGGTCGTACAGAGGAGTGACTGGACAAGATAATTGGTCAAAGCCATACGTCCGACGGCAGCCAATCGCATCGTCAACCAGATCCACAGGTTCGCCTTGCAGATCATCATGATCGCCGCCGCGTGCCCCAGTGAGACCGGGACCATCCCCGCCATGAAAGCCGACGCTCCTGACGGAGTGTGAAGCGAATCATAGTTGTTGACAAAGAGAGCCCACGTCCCGTAGATCGTCAAAGGAAGTCCAATACCGTAGCCAAACAGGGCCAGCAGCTGATAGAAACGCCACGATCGCTCGGCCGAAAAGACGTTCAGTTTCATCAGCGCCATACCCAACAGCATTCGTCCACCAACTCCCCACAGCATGAAGAACAGAAACCCGAAGATCTGAAACATGAGCACTTCCGGCGCACGACCCACAACGATCGTCAGATAGCCGCTTTGGTACAGTCTGATTTCCTTCCCAAAGTCCCGATCGTCAGGACGCATCATCGGCCGCAGCTGATCGTTCCACGCCTCCTGCACCTGCAGCTGCCATTCTGCCGGCTTGCGACCTGCAGCAAGATCCGCCTCAACCTGCTCCGCAACGCCAGCAGCAAATCGGCCGTACTGCACGAAACCAAAACCCAATCCTGAACTGATCAACAGTAGGAGCACGCTCAGAATGATCAGCGTGCGCGGCGAGCGGCGGCGGAACCAGTAGAGCAGCACACCGCAGAGTGCATAGAACACCAGAATGTCACCCGCCCAGATGAAATAGGCATGGATCAAACCAATGACCAGTAGCCAGAATATGCGGCGATAGTACGTACCCAGCAGCGACGCACCACGAGCCGTCGCACGATCGGTCATCAGCACGAGTCCGGCACCGAAAAGCATGGAAAACAGACTCATCATCTTGCCAGAAAAGAAGAGCGAGTTGATCCACCAGGCCACCGCATTGCCGGGTTCATCGCCGCCACTGAACCGCGGGTTCTCATAACCACCCATGGGCCAGGCAAACATCACGATGTTCATCGCCAGGATACCCAGTAGCGCAAAGCCACGCAGCACGTCGACCGCCGCGAGACGTTCGTCGGGCCGCACCGGAGCGGGAACATCCGGCTGTATCACTTCAGGCTCCATGACCTCGGATTCCCCGGCAGCCTCTGAGACTCGGGAAACGGGCGATTCATCCGCCGACTGGTTCTCCGACATGGATCGGCCTCCGAAATAGAGAGTTCGAAGACTATTGTATCAAGCACGCACCAAAAACAACTCACCTGGGGACGTTCAGCCTGACCGAAGATATGCCAGCAGTTGTGCAATACCGGCGCGCTGTCGCGGCCGTGCTGGCCGACCTCCCACCTTTCTACGCGAGCGTCGTCTGCACGTCGATCACTTCCGCCGTGCAAGGGCATTTTGGAGACCATCATGCCACCCGTCGCACTGCGGGATCGAAGCTCTTCATCAATCCCCTGATGTCCTTGTACTGGTGTTTTCAACTCTCGGGCGTTGCCGCTCAGATGCTTTACCGGGAGCCGGCGCGAAACACAGAGACTATGGAGCAGATGGCCCAAGTCATCTCCGATTTCCGCACGCACTGCACTTCCATCCGACCGCGGCGCGAGATCCCTGTCTGAACTGAACGGCAACCGCCTCCATCGGCTGACCGACCTACTCGTCGAAGACGAAAACCCGTCCCCAGTCGTTCTTCATGCTGATCACTACCCAACCCTTCTCCTTGGCCTCGTCCATCAGCGATTGGGGGAAGGCGCCGAACTGGGTGTCCGACAGGTCGCTGGCCGGGCCATAGGCGTACTCGCGCTGAGCGTCGTCGTGCAGCACCAGCATTCCCAATCTCAGACCGCTCCCCGCACCAGTCCACTCGAGCATCTCGCGGTCGCCGGCAGAATTGCCAAATGCCGCGATCGGTCGCCTTCCGATGAACTTGCTGATTCCCACCGGCTTACCGGCTTTATCATCGATGAAGTCGATCTCCGGAAGACGAATCAGCACCGGCTTGCCATCGCGGATCTCGTAGCGGGTCTTGATCGTGGAGCCGACCACTTGCTCGGGCGGGATTCCGTACACCGTCTGGGTCATTGGTCGCATGAACTCGACACCTCCCCCCGACACAATAAACGTCTTGAAGCCGTGGGATCGCAAATACGCGAGCAGCTCGAGCATCGGCTGATAGGCCAGCTCGGTGTAAGGACGCTGGAAACGAGGATGACGGGCCTTGCCGAACCAAGCCGATACGGTTGCTTCAAACTCAGTCGTACTCATGCCGGCATGCGTTGCCATCACCAGCTCGACCAACCCCTTCTCGCCTGCCGCCGAAAGTGCCTTAAGGTCATTGTCAATCACAGCCTTGAACGGTTGCCTGGTCCTCCATTGCGGATGTTGCGGGGCGAGCGTCCGGACGCGGTCCAGAGCAAACGTCAGCTGAGTGTACATCGGGTGTTCAGTCCACAACGTTCCATCATTGTCGAAAGTGGCAATACGATCAGCCGGCCGAACGAAATCGGGCGAGCCGTCGGTAGTGACCCGCTCGACAAAGCTCGTGATGGCTTGCTTCGCAGCCGTATCGTTCCAGGACGGAAGCGGATCGGCCGCCCACACGCAACTGGTGCCACTCGCCAGTGAACCAAGTAATGTAGCGACCGCGAACAGCTTCAGCGCGTGGTACATTCTCATCATCTCGACCGAAGTATGTGTGGTTGTGCGAACCGTCAGCGCATATTCATAGCACTTTCCGGATCGCTTTCAATATTCCCTACAGCTATTTGGACGGTTTGATCTGATGTCACCGGGGGGATGGCACTGTCACCTCGCCTCATCGAGGTGCAAGTGATATTCGACATCCAAGAGCTGCGGCCGTCGCCAACGGGTGCTAGAATCAGCGTTGCTGCTCCTGTCAGCTCGGGTTTCGATTCGCGTCGCTTAATTCTCCGGAGGTACCCAAATGGACCGTCGCCAGTTTCTCCAGTCAACGGCCGCATTGGCAGGAGCGTCGCTGGCCCCCGGCGCCACGCTCAGGCATGGTGATGCTTCCGCATCCGAGACATCACAGCAATCCAAGTCATACGACTATCGGATTGCCTTCGGCGCTTGGATTAACGACATGCGGAGCGATCCGACGCCGCTGACCAACTGGCCCGCTCCTCAGTTCGATGAGTGTACTGTCGACAGCACAATCGCCGTAATGGACCTGATGCGAGAGACCGGTTGCCAATGGCTCGATGCCTTCGGCCTCTGGGCGACACGAGCCTACCCGTTGGACATTGTAAGTGCCTTCGAGGACGAACAACGCAAACCACGGCTCCAGAAACTGTTTCGTGCCGCGGAGCAGCGCGACATCAAGCTGGTGCTGCCGCTGGGGCTGATGACTTGGGGCTATGACGAAATCATCGAGAAGGATCCCGAGGTGCGCCGGCAGGACGGAGTGCCAAACCCACACAAGTCGGCGATGTGCGGCAGTCAGGAGAAATCGTGGCACTACATCGAGAAGCTGATCGACACCGGCATGCAGCAGTATCCGTTTGCGGGTGTTCACATCGAGTCAGCGGATCTCGGCTGGTGCTCCTGTCCCCAATGCGCGGGGAAAGACGGCGTCGTCGGATACAACTGCCGCGTCAACATGCGGGCCGCGGACTATATCAAAGCCAAGTATCCCGGCACGATCACCTACTCAATACCCATTAATTGGCTCTCAGGAGCCATGCCGGAGTCGGGAGTGATTAATCAGTTCTCCGACGAGGAGATGGGACACGTGATCGAGCTGAGCAAACACATCGACATCTTCATGGACCAGGGGCACAGCTGGCGATTTGTGCCTGACAACAGGATTAACGAGCTCAAGTGTGCCTATGGCACTTCGGGCGGACGTTGGCTCTATCATTCCGCGCGCTATGACCGGCTGGCTTTCTTTGTGCCGAGCCCCAAACAGACCGTGGAGAACCTGAGAGCTCACCACGATCTGGGGGCCCGGGCGTGCCTCTTTTATCAGGGCCCCCTCGTGAATCCGGGCGTGGAGATTGACAAAATGGCCGGCTTCATGGCCCTGGCCAATGTCGAGCGCGGCTGGGAAGAGATTCTCGACGAGATTATTCAGACGAAGTACCGACCCAGGAAGCCCGAGTCGGCTCAGCGGCTGCGCGATCTGCTGGCCGCCGTCGAAGACGGATACTACTGGCAGTGGATCGATGCAGACCAACGGTTCTTTGAAATCTGGAAGATCCCGCCGCGATGCGAATGGAAGCTGAACGACGCATTGTTCGGCACCTCGCCCGACCCAGCCATGTACCTGCTGGAACCGTATCTCACCAAAGAAGGACGCGTTGCCTACAAGTCAGCACTCACGTCCGCACTCGCTGCGCTCGACGAAATCCGCGGCGACTTCGATGACGAGGGGCGCATCGAGCGGATGCGCCGCTGCCTGATCGTCAGCTGTCACATCCTCAACTCCGTCATCGCCGCCAAAGGCGAACCTGGCTGGGGGTAATCAGTCGCCAGCGCGGGACATGGCAGAACGTTTGTCCCCTGTTGACGCGACCTCGATGACGCGGGAAGACTGAAGAAGGATACTCGAAAATGAACCTGGCAATGCGAAACTGGTCCGTACTGTTGGTCATGTGCGTTGGCAATGCCGTCACTGTGGTGGGGCAGGCCGAAGACACGAAAAATCCCAGCGTCGCCAATATTCAGCGCACCATGTCCCGCATTGCGGCGTCAACGCCCCAGCACCCGGCCACCGTGCGGTGGCAGTTCTATGGCCAATCGATTACCGCGCAGGCCTGGACGAAGCTGGTAGAAGAAGATCTCGTGCGTCGATTCCCCACCGTCAACTTCATCTTTCAGAACCCAGCCATCGGAGGATTCACGTCGCCCGCTCTGATCCGAACGGCCGAGCACGATCTCTATCCCTGGTACCCCGACCTGCTGGTCTTTCACGTCTACGGTCCCGTTGACAAGTATGAGGAGATCATCCGCGATGTGCGCGCTCGAACGACCGCTGAGATCGTACTCTGGACCAGCCACCTCAGTGCACACGAAACGCTCGACAAAGACCCGGACGCCGATTCGCGTATCGTCGCGATCCGGGAAATTGCCAGAAAATACGAGTGCACCCTGATCGACGTCCGCAAGAAGTGGATGGAGGTTCTCCAACAGCGACACCTCGAACCGTCGGCATTACTCTCGGACAGCGTCCATCTCAACGAGGAGGGCGTCCAATTGCTGGCTTCGCTGGTCGCACCAGAACTGGTCTGTGTACCATCCCTGACAACGACACCGCAGGCGGGAGAAGTCCTGGAGTTTTCGCTCAGCTCGCCTGCTGTCAGTCGCGACGAGGCAGGCAATCTCACGCTGGCCTTTACGGGCAACCGCGTCGTTGCCGTTTCCGACGGCGGAGGGAGCGGCACAGCGGACGTGCTGCTCGACGGTCAGTCGATGTCGGAACGCCGCGAACTCTGGGCTGCCACGCGTCCGAGCCCAGCGCCGCAAATGTGGATGCCCGCTGTCAAACAAGTGTCGTTTGAACAGACACCGGTGTGCGAAAAGTGGACCCTGACCTGCCTGAAGGACTCCACTCCAGATGCTCAGCGAGTGCACTTCAGAGTACAGGGGTCCGTCACTGGCGACGACGGCGAAGGCTACAGTGACCAACGGTTTGTCTCACGATCGGGACGAGTCGTTATCGAACCAGATGACTGGCACCTCGCCTGGTGCCTCGGCTATAAACAGCTCCAACTTCCCGCCAATTTCCCGATTACCTGGGAGACCTACCCGACTTTTGCCACGACATACTCCGCGCAGAAAGCAAACACCGAGACAGTTCTCGTCCAGAATTGCAGCAATGAGCCGCATCAGCTCACCCTGCGCGGAGCCGCCGCTCAGCTCGCTCTGCGGGCCTTTCGTGTGTACCGGCCGTCACCCATCAATTCGCGCTGACGCACGCCGCCACTGGTGCATCGTAACAACTTGGTTTTCCGGTGCGCCGTCGCCGACACGACACTGGCCACGCACCGGTAGTTGTCGCGTTTGGCGACCAGTGCGCTGCCAACGCTCTAACTGCAGGTCGAGTGTCAACAGACCTCTTGGTGCCAAATCATGCGTCCGCTGGCACAGCTCCGGCAAGGAAACGATGGCCAGCATCACACAGAGCATGGCCAACCCGAATTGTCTGCGGCAACAGAGCACCTGGGCAAACCGTCACATCTCACTTCCGACGTACTCCTCCGGCGGCATACGAGCATCGATGCTCGCGCTGTACGGAATCCGGACATTTACTGCCCGAGCCCCGTGCCAAGCAACGGGCTCACCTACCTCTGCAGACTTAGGAGCTCTAACAAAACCGCTTGTTCAAGGCACTGCCAGCGCCACGAGGGCCGCCCGCCTCAGCCCCGCGCCGTGGGACGTCAGGAGGATGCGGTCCCACCGTCCCTGGTTCATTCCCCATGCGTTGGCATGCGGCTTGCACGTTCTGTCCGGAAGACTGCGGAAAGAGGCCGGTGTAGGCCCGAGTTCGCAACAAACAGACAGCAAGTTACGATCCAATCACAGGAGCTTTGGACATGGGTATTTTCACCAGTAAGCAGTTCAACAATCTGGAAGATCTGTTTTGGGACGAAGTGCGCGATCTATACGATGCGGAGCATCGCATCGCCTCCGAACTGCCCAAGATGGCTGGTGCCGCCGAGGACCCGATGCTCAAACAGGCGTTTGAAGAACACCTGGGGCAGACCAAGAACCAGATCAAGCGTCTGGAACAGGTGTTCGAGCATCACGGGCGCAAGCCTGACCGGGTGACCTGCGAAGGCATTAAAGGACTGGCCAGCGAAGGGAGTGACATCGTGAGCGCCCATGGCTCGCCACAGGTGAAGGATGCAGCCCTGATCGCCGCCGCGCAGCGCGTGGAGCATTACGAGATGGCCGGCTATGGTTCCGCACGGACGTTTGCCCAGTATCTGGGCGACTCGTTCTCGGCTGACCTCCTGCAGCAAACGCTCGACGAGGAAGGAGCCACCGACCACAAGCTCACCGATATCGCGATGCGGCGAGTCAACACCCAAGCGCAACGCGCTTGAGCCCACCTGAGTGAAAAGACCGTGCTTTCCCACCTGCGCTCATAGCAGGTGGGAAAGCCGCGTGTGGCAATATCCAAATCGCGAGCGGCCGTTTGCCGCTAAGGGACGACTCAAGAATAACTTCGCCAAGTTCTAAAGTCGGTCGAATGGCTCGCAGGCACTGGCTCCGCTCGCGGAGATCGCGTCTGCAAGATGGAAGGCTGCCACGCCGCTCGCTCAGGAGAGTGGCACCCGCCTCGTACGAATTGTCGAAGTTGTTCTTGAGTGATTCCTAAGTAGGGCCCCCAGCCTGACCTGTCACAGCCTCCCGCAGCTTCTCGGCCAACTCATCGGCTTTGCTGAGCAGCAGGGCATCCTGCTCCAGGGCATTGATGCCGACTGAAGTCACTGTTGCTTCTGGCCCGTAGAGCATTTTTATGCCACTTACCACACAGTCATCACCGTGCCCACAGCGCACGCACGGAACATTGCCCTGAATCACCATCGTCCCCAGGTTGGTAATACCCTCCTCCATCATCCAGAAAGCAAGTTGTGACGTGGCAGTCTCGGCAGCCGGCGGCAGGCCAGGGACGCCGGGTGTACAAGCCGTGGTGATCACCGACACGCCAAACTTGTTGGCATTACCGCCTGCGCGATGACGATGACAGTACATACGTTCCATGAACGCTTTCGTACGAGCGTCCAGGCTGCTGTAGGGGGTATATCCGCCAATGACGAAGGCCGTGGCCTCGCGAAACAGGGCGGCGAGCGACTGTCCGTCATCCTTCACAACACAGTGATTCGTGTTGACACACCCCAGGCAAGCCCGGCAGGGCTCGACATCCAGGTCGCTCAGTTTCACAAACTGGCTGGTCAACCCGCTCTTCTCCAGAATCCGCTTGATTGCTCGATCCGTGTTGCTGTTTGGAATCGGGCTCCCGCTAATACCCAGTAACGTTGCGGCCATACCGGTATCCCTTGCTCCCTAGCTTGAAACGACATCTCCGCCAGATCGTATTGTAACGACGGACCATTCAGTACATAGGCGGGAGACGATCGGCCGCGAGTCGGCGTGTCGGGCAAAGCTGCCATCCACGCCGACAACTGACTTTCGCACCTCGCGTGGGAATCGCGACGGACCAACCCGCTATCGCAAGGTCCAGTTGTCTCGAGGTCGGACCGGGCGAATCAGGAGCCGATTGGCAGTTCAAACCGAATCGAACCCTCGTCAGTTCCCGCTCCACCTCGCCGGAATCCATTCTTCTCCAGCACCCGGATCGATGCGGTCAGATCGGGAAACGTGTCGGCCACGACCTTTCGTAGTACCGGATGCTGTCTGGCCCAGTCCAGAAAACCGCGCAGAGCCTCTGTGGCATAGCCGTGGCCATGGAACTGATCAAGCAGCGAGTAACCGATAATTATCTGACCAGCTTCGTCTGGCAGGCCGCAGCCACCAACCGCTCCGATCAGGGTCGTCCTTCCCGATGCATCCAGCAGCAAGATGTACCAGGCAGTCCATCCAACAGCCGCTGCATTGGCGGTTACTGCCGAAAGAAAGAACTGGCGGGCGTTTTCGTCATAGAGCGGAGTTGGCCAGTTGCCAGGAACGTCGGCCTGCAGCGCCTCAGCCAACTGCCCCAGGTCGCTCTCGGCCTGTAGCAGCTCCTTGGTCGCCGCAATCAGCTCCAACCGATCCAATCGGACCGCGAGTCGCGACATGAATCTTCTCCTTGCCATCCGGTCGCTTGACTACGTCAGCCACTTCAGCATGGTGCCTGTCGTCAGATAGTGGTTGAGCAGCTGCTCCAACTCCAAGATCTGCTTCTGGTACGATTCGTCACTCACTCTTGCCACGGCCTGGTTCCCTTCCTCATCCAGACCGGAGAGCACCTGCTGCCACTCGGCCTCAGTCGTTCCGTCTCCATTATCGGTCAACGTGATGCGGTAGCGTATCACGCGCCGTCCATTGAACCGCATGAACTGGATCTCTTCGTTCGGCCGATAGACGCTGACCACCCAGACCTCCTCCCCATCGCCAGGAAACTCCGTGACGAAGATACAGTCGAGTTCGGCGACTCCTGACCGAGAGTACAGCAGGCGGCAAGTCCACGGCTGTATCCACTCGTATTCCCGTGTAGGGCACAGAAGTGGGAACACCTTATCGGGCGTCGCCAGCAAATGCTGACGGCAGGTCCTGACGGCGCGCAGTCCCGCAAATCCACTGTTGCCATTCATCGTGCGTGCAACCTCCGAACCATTCGAGTTTCGCTGCTTTGAAACAGACACGGCATCGTGCTTGTCGACCGTTACGCGCTCGTCACTGTCACTTTTCCGCGGCACTCTGTCGCTGCCGCCACATCGGACACGCGTCTTCTGGCGCGCTGCACTGGCGAAGCTTGTGCCACCCTCAGACCAAGAGTCTACTCATTGTCCAACCGGCTGTCACGCCGCACGGCCACGACGAGGCCCCGCTGACCAAATGCCCTCGTAGAACGCTCGCGGCGGACGGCAAGACGTGACTCTCTCACTTGGTAATTGGACATTCCGTGTTCGATATTCTGCGGTTCAGACGGCTCTGTGATCGACTCCGCTTCCTGGCGAACGTAAGATAGTCGCTGGTCAATCCCTGTTGTCTTTCTTGTTAGGGCACTGTCCGATGGGCGCTGAGCAGTCTCCTGCGATTGCGTTTGACGGCAGGATCGACCTGGCGAGCGCGTCCAGGGAGATGAGGTGGCTCTCGACCGCGCTGCTTGTACTGCTTACCGGCCCCAAGCTCGCCGCGGAACCTCCTGATCAGGGCGGTGCGCCAATACACCGCAGTGCGGCAGTCGAGGCCCCACTCGCCCCGATCGTGGTGGCACCAGCAGGAAACAAACAACTCGCCGTGCTCGGCTCCACTGGACGCCGCCTGCTGCTGGTTGATCGCACAAGCGGTGGTCTGCTCCACACCATCGAGCTCCCGGCCGAAGCAAGTGGCATGATCGTGCAGGACCGGACCGCTTTCGTCACAACGAGCGAACCCGCGGGACGTCTGCTCCAGATCGACCTGGACCGACACGTCGTCGAGCGGAATTGGCGCGTGGGACACATGCCCACGGCGCCGTTGTTGAGCCCCGATGGGAACCGAATCTACCTGGCAAATCGCTTCGAGAACCGAGTGCGATCGATCGACCTGACGACGGGAGCTGCATTGTTTGCTGAAGTGATCCGTGAGCCGGTAGCGATGGTGCTGAGCCCACACGGCAGGCACCTGTTCGTGGCCAATCATCTCCCACACGTGCGGCCGTTTCTCGATGACGAAAATCCGACGATGAGCGCCGAGGCCTCGGTGGTCGACGTCAAGACCATGCAGGTGATCCGCCACATTGAACTTCCCAATGGAAGTCAAAGCCTGCGAGGGGTCGCCATTTCACGCGATGGCGAGTATGTGGTCGTCACTCACGTCCTGAGCAACTTCGTCGTTCCGACGATGGAGATTGCCGGTGGAGCGATGAACCGTAACGCGATCTCTCTCCTACGCACTGGATCACTTGACCTGCTGGCAACCGTCGTGCTCGATGACCCCGATTGCGGAGCAGCCAACCCATGGTCGGTCTGCTTTGCAGAAGATGGCCAGAGCCTGATCGTTACTCATGCCGGCGCGCACGAGCTCAGCGTCATCGACTGGACCGCACTACTCGAACGTGCCACGTCACTCGGGAGGACCGCAGCCATGTTCGACGAGCGGTCACTGAACGCCATGTCGGGAATTCGGCAACGCATCAAATTGCCCTTGAGCGGCCCGCGGTCGGTGTGCGAAGTCGATGGCACGGCCTATGTGGCCGGCTTCTTCTCCGATAATTTCGTCGCAGTCGATCTGGGGCAGACGCCGCCTGCCGTTCGGGCGATCCAGCTTGACCTCCCCCGTGCGCCAACGCTCGCCCGCCTTGGTGAACAGTATTTCCATGACGCGACACTCTGCTTCCAGCACTGGCAGAGCTGTGCCAGTTGCCATCCGGATGGTCGTGCCGACGCGCTCTATTGGGATCTGCTCAACGACGGACTTGGCAACACCAAGAACACCAAGAGTCTGCTGATGGCCGCACTCACGCCGCCAGTGATGTCTCGCGGCGTACGGGCCGACGCCGGCATGGCGGTCGCCGCCGGAATTCGTCACATTCAGTTTTCCGAGCCCTCACCGCAACAGACCGAGGCAATCGAACAATACCTGCGCGAGATGAAAGCTGTGCCGAGCCCGTATCTGAACGCTGGCGAGTTGGAATCGCCCAAGACCGAAGAGGAATCGTGTGCCAAATGCCATGTTCCCGGCGTGCCACGGGGCGTGCTCACGCCATCCGCTCGGCGCGGCAAGGAACTGTTTGAGGGCCGGGCCGGTTGCTCGACGTGCCATCCCCATCCCCATTTCACGTCCCAACAGACGATGGACGCCGGACTCGGGACCAGCGTGAAATACGACATCCCCAGCCTGATCGAAGCGTGGCGCACCGCTCCCTACCTGCATCACGGCGATGCTCTGTCGCTCGAAGAGACGCTCACCAACTACAATCACCTGCAGTTGCGCGGCAAGACCAGCGATCTAGCTCCATCGCAGCTCGCAGACCTGCTCGAATATGTGCGGTCACTCTGATGGGTTACGTCTTATGTCAGGTGCCAAATGACCGTGCGCAGAGGAAATGACGAATGACGAAGTACCCAATGACGAATGGAATGGCGAAGTTCGAATGACGAATGCGGAACCGAATTGCCTCTTAGGCTCGCATTCCTCTTGACAGTTGATCGCTTGGTTTTCGTTCGTCATGGGCAGCCGCACAGAGCGCGAGACCACGCTCGCCGATTTATTGCGGGAAGGTCACGTGCAGCTGCGTTGATGCCGGCCCGGCCGCCTCGAGGTGCTCGGCAGTCCAAGCATCCGGTCGGTCCCGCCCCGCGTTGACTCGGTACGTTCCGGGCCCGTACAGAGGCGGTCGGAACCGTGTGCCCTCGATCCGAATGCTATACAACACCTCGCCGCTGGACTCGTCAGCCACCTGCACCACCGGGTCGACGGCGTTCTCAAAAACCAGCTCCGGCAGATACGCCATTACCTTCCGGCCATCGTTGTCGGCAATCTTGAAGGTGACCGGCCAGCCGGGATACTGCGCTGTGTCGCCCTCTCCAACATCGGCATAGCGCGGCCAACACTCGAAGATCGTTTCGCGCGTCCTCTTGTTGAAGCGGATCAAGCCGTAACCGTCACCCAGCATCGCGATGGGATCGCGCTGGTTCTTGCGCATGACGGCGATCTGGTCGAACCGCGGGTTCGCGTAGGCGATCATCGTCATGTGGTTGTAGAGCCCGTCCAGATAGTCGCCCGTCCACGGGAGCGGACTGCCCGGAATCGGATGAACTCCCGCCTTCTCATCGGCAGGCCACCACCAGCGCCCGTAGTAGCTGTTGATGATCGCCGGGTTGGTGAAGGCATATGGTCCGTCACGAAACTCCGTGATCCCATGTTTGACCACGACCGTCAGATGCTGGTCGCCACAGAGATGGCAGGCCTGCACACGGCGCAGTGCGGCTAATGCCTTATTGCGACCCGTCTGCGGCCAGCCATTGCAGTCGAGGTCGGCCAGCAGCCGGTTCTCTGTCGAACCGTGCAGATGCACCGCGCCACAGAAAGCCGTCTGGGAAAGGGCCGCTTTGATCACGGCTCCCGACCAGTCTTCGCTCCATCTGTCCAGGAAAGCGAGTTGCCGATCGCCCAGCAACTGAAGCCCGGGCAGATCAATCTGCTTCGGGTCGTAGCCGACCTCTTGAATATGATCGGGGCGCGGTCCCATCTGAGGGATCACGCCGTTGGGGCCGGTTTTGAACTTCCGATCCTCCAGAATCGCGAAGTCAACGCCTCCCACGCGCAGACGTGTGAAATAGGTTCCGATCTGTTGCTCAACAGGACGAGGATCGGCCGGATCGGGGAGATGCCACGTCTGGCACCGTTCCACCATGCGAATGTACTCGGCCGGATAGAAATAGCCGCCCGTATCTCCGGCTGGAGACTCCGCAACGATGCCCCCTTCACCCCACAGGTTGCCATGCCCGACATCGTGATCGTCGGGGATCGTGACGACCGGTCGATCCTTGATGATATCCTTGAACTGATGTCCCCAGAGCAGCCAGGCCGCTGTGTGTTCCTTGTGATCGTAACTCTGATCGCCGGCGAAGAAGAGCAGATCCGGATCCTGTTTCTTGAGATTCTCGACAATCGTCGCCCGGTCGCCACGATCGGCATTCGAGTCGCAGGACAGTGAGCCGACAACAATGATGTCCTTGTCGACGGGGTCCTTGCGAATCAGCCCCTCGAACATCGCCTCTGCGCCATGGCAGACGCGATAGGGCACGTCACGCGTGTTGTCCCACGACTCCAGCCGGAAGTGGGCTGACCAGCCAGGATAAAGGACCGTCGCCTTGGCCACTTCATGCCACTTGCCGTCCAGTTTCAGCTCAAGTCGCACTTCGCGCGATTCTCCGTCTCGCAGAGGATACAGCTGCGCCGACATTTTCAGGACACCGTGATCGTGCGTGTAGAGCGCGAAACCGACCACCTGATCGCGCGGCACCTTCACGAACTGGGCCAGGAACCCGCCTCCTGTCTTGTCCCAGATATCGCTCCGGCAGGCCGTGTCGAGATCAATCCCCCGCTCGCCCGGAAAAGGCGAATCCTCGCCGTGCAACGCAATCGTCCCGGCCGCGGATGCAACCAGTACAACGACAGCAAGCTGTAACGAATGTTTCATGGTTTAGAGCCCTTATCGGGATGGGGCTTGAGGCTTGACAGTCTCAGGTCTCACCAAGGTCGATCCGTTGGCAGCGTTCGCCAACGGTGCGTTCGAACCGCAGAATATCGAACAACAAATGTCCAATCTCCAAGTGTGCGGCGGCTTCTCTTCCCTGTTGATTGCTGGGTTGTTTGCAGGGCCAATCGAGCACGAGCACCGCTGGCGCTGAGCACGAGCAGGAGCACGAGCACGAGCAGGAGTAGGAGCACGAGCAGGAGTTGGAGAGGACCGTAGCGGGCTGAGCGACGGCAGGATCCGGCTGGCGAGGATGTCCGGTTTTTTCCCTCGTGCTCGTGCGCGAATCCGCCCCCAGACAACCGCAGAATATCGAACAAGGAAGGTCCAATTGCCAAGTGGAAGGAGCGAGTTTGCTGTCCCTGGCAGTCACCCGACTGTGGTTCACGCTCATCATCCTCATTCTCGTTCACACTGCGGCAGCTTATTCGATATTCTTTCGGCTCTCGGTCGGATTCTAACAGACCCGCTGATCCCGCGCAGTATCGCATCGTCCGCAAATCCGCCGACGATACTTCGGCGAGATCACGACGGACCGGCAGAGAAGACGGCGATGACCCAATGGCTTCAAACCAGTCTCCTGCCGGGCCAGCCCCGGATAGACACGCCACCCCCAACATTACTGGTTTCACCACTTTTGGGGCATCATCCTGCCCAGTCCCTCCCCGCGACGTGTGAAGCATTTCATTGGGTGGCCGTTTCTCCCATAGTGCGTAATTTCCAGGGTTTAATCGGGGAAATGCTATTAAACGATTCGTGGAATGATTAGCCCATTTCGCTGAATCTCCCAAACCACCGGAAAGAATGCTTCACAGCGTTGCCCTCCCCGGCGCGAACCGCCGAGCTTCCATGAGTGGTTGAAAATCAACCACCACATGGTTGATTTTCAACCATTCGACGGTATATTCTTGAGAACATGATCCAGCGCCACCTCACGGAACGCCTGCTCGCCGCTTTGCATGATACGCCCGTCATCTATCTCCAAGGCGCGCGCCAAACCGGCAAGAGCACGTTGGTTCAGGAGATCGCTCGCCATTCGCACCCAGCCCCCTATTACACGCTCGACTCGGCCGCGGTGCTTGCTGCGGCCCAAAGCGATCCTGAGGGGTTCGTCGCAGGTCTTTCCGGCCCGGCTGTGATTGATGAAGTACAGCGGGCCCCGGCATTGACCCTTGCAATCAAAGCGGCTGTGGACAAAGACCGCACGTCGGGACGGTTCTTGCTTACGGGGTCGGCAAGTGTCATGAATCTTCCGCGGATCGCGGAATCCCTAGCCGGCCGCATGGAACATCATACGCTGTGGCCGTTTTCGCAGGGTGAAATGGAAGGTCGGGATTCAGCGTTTGCGGACCGAGCCTTTGCTGGAGAGGTCGTGCGTGCAGCCAGCCAGGGCATTACCGAGGCTGAATTGCTTGACCGAATGCTTATTGGGGGATACCCGGAAGCTCAGACGCGAAAGAGGCCAGACCGGCGTGCTGCCTGGTTTGAATCGTACATTACCACGATCCTGCAGCGGGACGTGCGCGACATTTCCAACATCGAACACCTGGCCGAAGTACCGAAGCTACTGGCACTCCTGGCGTCGCGAGTCTGTTCGCTCGTGAATTTCTCTGATATCGCACGAGCGCTCACGATGTCACAGTCGACGCTGAAACGATACATGGCGTTACTCGAGGCAACGTTCCTCGTGCGACTACTGCCCGCCTGGTCATCGAATCTCGGCAAGCGGCTGATTAAGTCACCCAAGCTCGTGCTGACCGATACCGGCCTGCTAACACATATGCTGGGCCTGGACCGGGAGCGTGCGGTCTTCGATCGTGTTCTCTTCGGGCATGTACTGGAGAACTTCGTCGCCATGGAGCTTGTCAAGCAACTCACGTGGAGCCTCGGGCGATTCGAACTGTTTCACTTTCGAACTACGTCAGGGCAGGAAGTCGACCTAGTGCTGGAGAACTCCGCAGGAGAGCTGGTGGGTGTCGAGGTGAAAGCCGGGGCCAAGGTAGAAGGCAAGGATTTTGCAGGGCTTCGGCTGCTCGCCGAGCTTACGGGCGAGCGATTTCGCCGCGGCATTGTACTGTATACAGGTGAAAACGTCGTCCCGTTCGCCAGAAACCTCCACGCCTTGCCGGTCTCGTCCGTGTGGAGATAGACGCGCGAAGGCACCGCCCCGAGACGGTGCAAGGGCGTCCGGGCAGGGGCCACGTCACTGTGAGCGTTCATGCTTTCTTCGGCCCCATCCATCATGGCGCTGTGACGTCCAGGTAGACCGAATGGCGACCGTACGTCTCGAAGAACGGCTTGAGCTGCAGGTCACCCAGCCGGAAACGCAGGCTGCTGGCATCTCCCTCGATGGATCGCCCGACGTCACGGGGATCGAGCTGCACCTTTCTCCACTCCGACCGCGATCCGGATTCCTCGACAGCCAGCAGGACTGGTCCGTAGAAGATGCTCGCGATGTTCCGCTGGTCCATCACTCGGCTGAGCCAGAAGCTCATCGGCATCCGCAGTTCCACGCTGTCGCCGTTGGTCCAGGTCCGATCGAGCGTCAGGTACTCGCCAGGAGCCGCCTGGATCGGCAGGCTTGCCCCGTTGAGCGAGACATGCACGCCCTGGGTGGCCCAACGCGGCACCCGGATCATGAGGGCGAATTGTCCCGATCCGTCGATCGTCAGTTTGGTGTGATCCGAGTACGGAAAGCTCGTCGCCTGCGTGATTACCAGAGCACGTGCTCGCCAGTTGAGCGTCGAGGGAACGAACAGGTTCACATACAGCTGGTGGTGATCTGCGCTCTGGAAGTAGATCGAATCCTGGAGTTTGGTGTGACTCTCCAAGGCGGTGCCGTTGCAGCAGGTGAAGCTGTCCATTTCGGCATTACCAAATTGTTTCCGTGCTCCCGGATTCAATGGCACGTGATACGTATTTCCAGGATCGTTTTCGGCCACCGAAGCGAGAATGTGATTGTAGAAACCGCGCTCGTAGTAATCCATGTACTCCGAATCCACCGCATACATGAAGAGCTGACGGCTCAGTTTCAACAGGTTGTACGTCGCGCACGTTTCATTCTGACCGGCCTTCGAAAAACCGTTGCGAAACAGGCTGTCCGGCTCGGCGGTAAAGCACTCGGCATTATTCGGCCTGCGAGCTCCCGCCACGCCTCCAATGGCATACATATACGAACCGGTACAGAGATGCCAGAAGTTGTCGGCAATGTCGTAGTAGCGCAGGTCATGGTTGCAGCGGTAGATTTCCAACGCGCCGGTAATCTGCGGAATGTGCTGATTGGCGTGCTTGCCCCGAATCGTATCGACGTTGCAGGCCAAGCCATGCGTATGCTCGGCGTTTCCAAAGAAGAACTCGGCATTGTCGAACAGCTGAGCACACTCCAGAAATCGCGCATCGTCCGTCAGTCGATACAGGCGGGCCAGGACCTCATTCATTCCGCCGAACTCGCCGGCAATGTAACGATTCCACATGTCGATTCGCACCGGTGCCGGCACGCGTTGCAGACGCTGATACACCCACAGTCCCATGCCGCGAGCTACCTCCAATCCCTGTTCGTTTCCGCCGATTTCGTAACAGTCGAGCAAGCCGGCGAGGATCTTGTGCAGCGTGTAGTAAGGAGCCCAGATCTGATCGTTCCCTCCGCCATAGGTGGCCCCTTGCTCGAGCATGATGAACTGGTCCGGCGGATACGCACTGAGATAGCCGTGGCCCCAGTTCCAGTAGTCGGTGCGGATTGCGTCTCGGCTGAGATCCGAGGTGTAGCGGTCGCGACCCGGTCCCGGCGGCACCGCCGTCGGATCGGCCGTGCATTGTCCACCTGCTTCGCTGGGCCTGCCCGATTTTTCGGCAAGATCATCCAGCGTCTCGACCAGGTAGTCCATCTTCTGCTTGAAAACCGTTCGCAATCGCTCGTCACCTGCACTGCTGGCGTAGGCCTGTGCCATGGCCGACAGGTAGTGTCCGGTAGCATGCCCGCGCAGTCGCGTGGTCTGGCTATCCCAACCGCCCAGCGGCCAGGCCCCTTCCGGCTGTTGTTGACCAAAGGCGTCACGAAACATATAGAGGAAGCAGTCAGGATTGGTGGCCGCCAACGCATGGATGAACTTATCACGGTTCTTCATCAGCGGCGTAGCACGTCCCTGTTCGTCTTTGTTTAGCGTGACGTCCCCGAGCGGAAACGGTTCCAGCAATCGCACGGGCGTCTCAGCAGGACGGTCTGGCATGGGGAGCACGCTGATCACGGCCTTCGGCTGAAGGTCGGTGCCAGGTACGCTTCCGACAATCGTGTAGGTTCCCACTTCCTGGACCTGAGCGTTATCTCGGGGCGCTGGCCAGAGCACGCGCACATCCGCTGCTGAATCCTCATGCTGGAACTTCGCAGGAACCAGGAGCGGCAGGCGAGGGAGCCGTCCGACAATCGTCTCCACGTGCACGTCGGCCACCGAAACCAGCGGCGCTCCATAAGTCTTAGAGAATGTCGACTCCCCGCTCAGTGGTCGCTCCGCTTCCGGTGCTGCCGGCATATCGGAAGCGGCCGCAGTACTATTGACAGTTGTCTTTCGTTGGATGGCCGCCACCTGCGCGTCCGTCAGCGCTATGGAGTAGATCCGAACGTCGTGCAACTTGACGTTCGCCGTCGGGTCCGCAGAGTACTGTGACTTGCCGACAAACAGGTGGTTCTTACTCTTGTCTTCCAGACTCAGCACATCCTCGAGCTTCGCCTGAATGTTCTCTGCACGGCCGACCCGCTTGCCGTCGGCGTAAGTGGTCAGAGTTCCCTGGGTCGCATCGAGCACAACAGCCAGATGGACCCAGCGATCGAGAGCGATGCGCGGCGAAGTCGGTCCCTGTTCGCCGGCCCAGCCTGATGTCGTAATGCGAGCACGGAAGCCACTGTCGGATGGTCCGCCAAAGGGCGTGCAGAAGAAGCTGGCGGTCGTGCCTTGCCCGAAGTCGAAAAATCGCTGCCACGGCGAGTCGGACCGGAAGAATACCCAACCGGTAACACTGATGGTGTCGAGTTCGGTCAGGGCGTCACCGGGCAGCACCAGGTAAGCCCCGTTTGCCCCATCCAGCGAAAGGACGCGCCCGAAGCGGGCGTCGTCGACATATGTTTCTGGTCCGCCGAGAACCGACGCGTGTCGGCCGTTCCTCGACCAATCCTCGGCATTGCCGGCCAGGACGTACCGGGCCGCCAACGCCGTTTCGCCGATGCCGTCGAGGAACTGGTTGCCTTCGGACTGCTGCCCGCGAGCGTCCAGCGTCAGTCCCAAGAACAGGACCGATCCCAGGCACAAGAGCAAGGAAACCGCTTCGGCAAAACGCACCATCCCAGGCCACCTTATCACAACACGAACGTCGCAGAACGGATACAATGCAGCTCAGGATAGTCTCTCGAGCAACGTTTCGCCATCGTCGCCTTTCGCTCCGCGAAAGTAGCGCCGTCGGACGCATCCCGCACATCGACGGCGGAGGTGACGCCCGAACACGTACAGAGCGCCTCGTCGGGTGGATCTTCGTGCCGAACAGGCAGCGGTCCGCTACTTTCGCGGAGCGAAAGGCGACCATGGCCGCCCCGTCTCCCGTCCCGCTGGCGGGCGCTGCCTTCAGCTGCTAAGCTGCGACGACGTGTGGCTTGGGTGCTGCTCGTGTCCACTCCTGTCGTATCAGCGGCCCCTCTCGCCGGCAATCTCGAACTGCGAGTTCTTGCGTATGACAGTCACCGCGCGATTGGTGTTCTCGTGCCTGCTTGCGTGCAGCTGCATATCTTCTATCGCGGCGAACCAACTGGACTATACCATCACGTGGGTAGGCAACTCCTTTTCGGGCGCCGACGACAAGTGGGTCCAGAATGTCTTCACAGGCGGCTGGGAGGAGCGCGGCAAGATCTGGGTCAATCGCATGTCCGATGGCAGAGAAGTGGGTGTGCTTGAACCGGATGAGTCGGTCGGAGGTGTCGAAAATACCGGCTGGATTGATCTGTTGACGGGAATCTCGGCATTCCGCAGGTCGGACGGCGAGTATCTGATCTTCGTCGAAGAAAATGCCCGCGCCAAATGCCTGATTTATCGCTGGAGGCCCTGACCGGCTGCTGTGGAAGAGTCCATTGTTGCATTCTGTTACCGCATCCTTCGCGCTGTCCCGAATCACAAACCGTCACCAGAATGATCCCCACGTCCGCACAACGGGAGATACATCGTGGCGTTGGACGGTCGAATCATGACTGCTGGAATTGCCATCGCGCTGATCGTCATGGGAATCGCCACTCTTCGCCGTCAGGCGAGGGCGGTCAGTTGCCCTCGTCATTGTCACACGGCCGGACGAATTGCCATCGTGGTCGGCTGGACAGCGATGATGGGAGGAGTCAGCCTCCTCGCCTACACGCTGCTGGCGCTGGAGAGTTAGCCGGTTAGCCCGTCGCCTGTTCGCCGCCTCGCCGGCACTGCGGAGATATAGCCTGCGTATTGAGCAAGAGAAGTAGCGATGCTCGCCGCCGTGACGGATTGATTCATGCGCCCGACGGGCTCGCATTCGGCCCGACGCATCGACGATCTGGCACCTCCAGGGCAGTAAGATACGGGGAAAACCAACTTCGGCGTCGCTCCTGTAGCCATGCTCGCGCAGAGCGTGGAACACCGGTAACGAACCAAGGCTTTCCTGCCGCGCTGCTAAGATACGAAGATTGAACGAGTAACCATTATTGGCCAATGTCGGCTCTCGCCCGATTCAGCTTGGATCTATTGTTCGTCTCCCCGCCAATTCGATGACAAGGACTCTGGAAGATATCACCAGGTTGCCCAATAATGGAAGGGCGGCAGCGCCGAGCAACCTGCGAGACTGCGCTGCCTGACGTGAGCGTTGCCGAGAGTGCTTCCTTAGGCAATCCGCCAGTCCGAATTTTAGAAGACCGGAGGTCACAGCATGAGCGAGTATGAGTACGTCGAGTTCCGGGCCGTTGACCGGCCTTTAACGGATGCGGAACTGAAGTACGCCAGAAAGCAATCGACGCGTGCGGACATTTCGCGCTGGTCATTTCGGAACGAGTATCACTTTGGTGACTTTGATGGCGACGTCAATGGCTTGCTGCGGCATGGCTACGATGTCCACCTGCATTATGCCAACTTCGGCATTCGGACCATCGCGTTTCGATTGCCGACGGGCCTGCCTTTTCTCAAGAGTGTGTGGTCCCGCTACATAGGCACTGAGAGTCTCCGGTGGGAGCAGGACCGAAGCGGAAAGGGCGGGATCATCTCGCTGAGCCCCTTTCGCGACGATATCGAACCGCTCTGGGACCTCGGCAATTACATGGACGACTTCGTCACGATTCGCAACCAGTTGGTGACCGGCGACCTGCGTGCCTTGTACGCATTCTGGCTCTGCGCCGCGATGGACGATAATTGCGATGTTGACGATATCGTAGAACCGCCGGTACCCGCCGGACTTTCCCAATGCGATGAAGCTTTCGATTCGCTGATGGAATTCTTCAGCCTCGATCCACTCATGCTCGTCGCCGCGGCCGAGGGGACCTTGGCAGCTCCGCAACGAGCGTCTGATGATCAGCAAGTTCGGCGGTGGGTCGAACAACTGAGTGAGGCCGACTCAAGAGAGCTGCTGATTCGGTTCTTGACCGAACAACCCGACGCAGTCAAGAACGAGACAATTGCCGCGATTCGGAATCGCGGCGAGACCCCCGATTGGCCAACCACCTCGCTGGGCCGTTCGATCGCTGCGCTGCTGGACAGAACCAGCCAGCTTCAGGCTGATCAGCAGGCGAAAGAGCAGAAAGAGCAGGCTGCGGCCGCCGAACGTGCGGAGGCCCAGAAGGAGCAAGAACGCCAGGACCGCATGAAGAAGATGGTCAAAGAGCCGCGAGCGTGGCTTCAGGAAGCATCCAAGCTCGCCGAGCAACGGGGGACGACGAATTACAAAGCCGCGGCCGACATCCTGGCCGATCTGCGTGAGGCGATCGGCGGCAGTGAGGGAGAGAAGCTCACTCGCCAACATGCCGCTCATCTTCTGAAGAAGTACCCGACACTCACTCACCTGAAGTCCTCGCTGCGCAAACGCGGGTTGGTGGAGTGAACGCCAGTGAAACGACTCGGCACCAAACAGCAGTGAGGACAACATGGATCGTCCGGTGATTTGCCAAGGCTGCACTGTTGGCGGCGCCGGTCACTGGCGCGTCTGAACCGGAGCATATCGAACCAGGAATGCCCAATCGTTATGTGGCAGAACCACGTTTGCCTTCCCTCGTGATCACTCGAATGGCGTTCACGCTATGCCTTCTTTTCCTTCTGCATTCTGCGGCTGGTTGTTCGATATTCCGGGGTTTTCTGTCGAATTCCAGTCAAATCCCCGAAAATCAACGCTGCATTAGTTTTTGGCATCGACGGAAGCACTTGCTGGTCAGTCGCACGGTGAGACAAGTGCCCGACCCGATGCACTTCCTGCCATAGACGATCATCTGATTGTCAGTGAGTCGTTCAGTGCACAGAATGGAGTAGCAGCGTCTTGTAACTTCCCTGCCCGACAATCCAGGCGACTCACCATGCGACACACTTGTTTCGTTCTGACGGGGCTAATCGCCAGCGCACTGTGTAACGGCATCGGCCCCTTGGCGGCGGCTGGCGCGGATCAACCCGTCAAGGAACCGACCGGCTCGGTGACCCGGGCATCCAGCGAGCCGGTCTCCGGCGCACTCGATACAGATCTGACTCCTCCAGCGCGCCGTATCGCGGAGATGTTGCTTCCGCGGCCAAAGCACCTGATTGTCAGCGGTGGCACCGTCTCACTGAAACCAGACGGCAAAGACACCTGGGCCATCGACCCCGCGGTGGCATGGCAGCAGGTCGAACGGCAGATCGAGACGACTCAAGACAGTGACTACTGCTTCGTGGTCGGCGATCCCGTGGACCTGCCGGCACTGCCCGAGGGACCAAACGCGAAGGAAGCTTACGTGCTGCGCATCCATCCGTCGGGCATCGTGGCCCGCGGCGCTTCGCCGGCCGGGCTCTTCTACGCGGCGCAGACGCTGCGGCAGCTGCTGCGGATATTCTCGGCGGAGGGTACGCTCCCCTGCCTGACGATCGTCGACTATCCGACGTTCCCATTCCGCGGTATCTACATTGAAGGGGGCCAGGAACGGTTCGGCCGGATCGTAGCCAAGGAATACCTGATCGATCAGATCCGGCGTCTGGGCGAATTCAAGATGAACACGCTCGTCATCGAGTGCTACAATCTGTTCCCTTACGCGTCCTTCCCGGCCTGTGCCGATGAAGGAACGCTGTCCGAGGAAGATTGCCGCGAGATCGTGGCAGAAGCCAAGCGGCAGCACGTCACCTTGGTCCCATCGCTGCAGACGTTGGCGCAGGCCAGTGAGCTGGTGTGGAATTGCGACAAAGGCCAGCCCTATCGTGAGAACACGGCCCCCGGCTTGACCTGCCCGTCGAATCCCGACCTCTATCCGTTCATCGAAGGCCTGTACCGAGATCTGCTGCGGCGCTTCGACAGCGCGCCGATCATTGGGATCGGCTGCAGCGAGATTGACATGCAGTGGCAACAACGGTATTGCCCCGCGTGTCAGAAGCGCATTGATGCGGGCGAAACGGTGCGCGATCTCTTGCTCGGACACGCCGAGCAATGCATTGCGGCCGTGCACCGCGTCGCAGCCGAATCGGGTCGCTCGGTACGGCCGTTGATCTGGGCCGATGAGTTCTACATGTACGGCCCCGGAAAGGACTGGGTCGGGATCGATCGGATACCGCGCGATACGGTCATGGGCTTCTGGAAATACTGGTCGGACTACACGGGCATCGACGGGCTGCTCGAACGAGGTTACGATGCGGTCGGCATATCGGCCATGTACAACCACACGTTCTATCTGGCAGACCTGTCACCCGGCCAGCCTGCCAAGTTGTGGCCGCCGATGGAGCAGACGGGCACGCGTAACATCACAGAGATGCTGGGCCAGGCAGCAGCAGCGGCGCGCCAGGCAGCAACGGACGGCCGGTTCTGGGGCGTGGCCACCGCATCGTTCTCCAAACATCGCCTGCGGGCCTTCGATTCGATCTGGTACGGCTTCGCGCTCAATGGATATGCTACCTGGGGCGATCCGCGCAGCGTGCTGGACGAATTTCAGGCCCAGTACACGCAGGCCTTTGTCCGGCACTTCTACGATGCACGCACGGACGACGCAGCACAATCGCTGGCGCACGTATATACGGAGCTGGATCAGTGCAAGTCGGCACTCGAACTGGCCAACCAATCGCTTGGCGACGTCGTTGGCGTGGTCGACACACAGGAACCAGGCTATCTCGGCAACACGCTGATGGGCGCCCTGCGCAAGTGTGCCCAGCTGATCGCGTCGGGCGGCGAAGATCGTGAGCGCGCAATGCGGATCCGTGAGGCGGCGGTACGCATCGTGCATGATGTCCCCGCGCTGATGAAAACGCTGAATACTCAACAGGCACATGTAGGCCGCCAGCCAGAGCTGGCCGACCTGCAACTGGCCGCGGAAAAGATCGCTGCGCATGCCGAACGGCAGGTGCTGTTGGTCGACACGCAGGTCGCGCTGTTCGAGGCAACGGACCAGTCGCCGGCACGCGTGCGCGAGATTCTGGCTGACTTGCCTCAGCGCTGGTCGGCGCAACGTAAGCGAATGCAGCACGTCGTCGAGCAGTCCCGGCAGCTCTACTCGCGCGGAGATCCGCTGGGCCTCGCCGCGCTCGTAGCTGACATCGACCGCATCGAGTCACACGTGAAATCACTGGCAGACGACGTGGCAGACGATTCTGCTGGGCCGCGTCACGTGCTGCTCGACGAAAGATTCGAACGACTGGACGAATCGCGCTGGCTGTTGCTCGGCACACCGCAGATCGCCGCTGGGAATCTGGAGACCCGCGCACCCGGTGGCTGGGAACATTATTCAGGCATCGCCACGCGGAAGGAGTTCGAGTTGCACGAAACTCGCCCGCTCGTGATCGAGTTCACCCTCACACCGTTGGAGATTGGCATCGACAGCCAGCTGCTGGGATCGGCCAACGAGCAGGGAACCGTATCGTACCGGTTCTCTTTCTACGGACCCGGAACACGATTTGGAGTTTACACACAGAGCTCCGTGCCGCTGGAGGGTCTCTGGGAGAACCTCGAAGCGGGCTGGAAGCCGCGTGCGCACAGTCCGATGATCGAGGCCAACGCAACCTATCGCGTGCGCGCCGCATTGACGCGGCGCACCTGGCGCGTGATGGTCTGGCCGAGCGACGCGCAGACTCTACAGCCGCCGCTGTGGGACACCGGACTCGTACCGATGGACGAACTGGCCCAGACGCGGCTGGTGTTCGCAGATGTCGAGCCCCCGGGGCACACCGCCGCCTCCCGCTGGGGCCCCATCACCATCTGGCATGCACCCTGAGTGCTCGGTTGCTCGCCTGAGATTGAATCCGTTGTGTTCATCACAAGCACGTCAGCACACTTAATCTGGTCTGTCAGCGAAATGACGACGGCTGGCTTGTCGGCTGCGTTCAGTTCCGGCCTGGGAACGTGAAAGGCCGGAACGAATGGCCCGGCTGATAGTTGTGGAGTGTTCTACTTCTGTGAGCCCATCTTCTTCAGGACGGCGCGTCTTCTCCGCGAAGCGGTACAGAAATGGATGGTCACTGGAACATTTTTCCTTCCAAAGGAACAAACCCCACAACTGCGACCAGGACGATCTTTCCTGAGCCTTCATGTCCCCAGTTCCAGGCCTCGCGCCGGCAGTGCATGGATTTCCTCGCTGCCGGCTTTGCACGTCCGAGAGACCGTGATGCTCTCTACGGTCGCAGCCCAGCCGGCTCATTCCCCAACACCGACCATTTGCTCTTGCAAGATGATGAACCGACAAAGATCAGCAGCCGGAAACCATCGTGCTGCCTTCACACTTCGCGTGGTTCGTCCCAAAGGATCAGCTCTCATCGGGTGCCAACAATCCGGAACGCAGGTCTCCGGCGTCGTCCGGAACGGGTGGGTCAGTTGCTTGATCCTGCCGGGGGCGTGCTTCAAGACGGATCGCAATCAAAGCGAGATCCCAGTCCTGCATGGTCCACCACCAATAGGGATCATCGCCTACGATCACCATCCACGGGGGTGACTGCCCAGGATGTGTTTCTGTCCATACCGATCTCAGCACCGCATCCAGATCGGCGTCCGAAAGCTGCCTCTGCTCACGCTGTGTCGCAAGGAACCGGTCAAACTTCTCACGCTTGCTGACCCACGCATAGATATCTACGTCCGCTCCATCGGTTGTGCCCTGTGGGGTAGAAGCCACGTTGGTCGCGTCGTGGAACTGCCCTACCTTGAGCATGAGCTTCACAGCCGCCGCCAGAACCACCAGCACAACAACGCCTCCTGTTACAATTCTGCTCGAGCGAGAACTGCTTGGCGGCACGTCCTCGGCGAGCACATCGGGAGCATCGGACGGTTCTGGCGTGACACCATGCCTGAACCGACAGATGCCGTAGCCGCAGAGGGCCGGACCGCCGAGCAACGCGACAATTGCCGAGCAGACTATCAGGCGATACTCGTCGGAAGTCAGTCCATCCCCGGAAAAGGCAACCGATAGCAGCATGACGCCCACGAGTGTGACCCCTGCGCCGCCGATGATGCACCTGAGGGAGAAACCCATTCCGGTCATGCTCGTACCCCTAGCGAAGACTTTCGAAGCTATCGCTTGCCTGTGGAATATTCCACCAGTTCTGTTCATGCGATTCCACCATGATTTTCCCGTGTCGCAGGTGGACTTGACAAGCCCCTTTCGAGATAAGACCTTCGCGGCCCGCAAGGATGCCGGAGACTGGACGCGTCCGTGGTTCGGGTAACGCATGCTGTCCATTGGCAGCCGACGTGCAACAGTAGGTCAGGAGGATACGTCGTCGACGGGCCTGTCGGCATTTGCAGTCAGCACGCGATCATCGTTCCCCTGTGCCGACAGCTCGCCGGTGTGCTCAGGGCTTAATAAGACGTTCAAGCAAACGCAATCGTCCTGCTGCTTCCGCCACGTTAACTTCGTCTCGGTGCACATCCGCTTCCGTTCGTACGATATCCTCGTAATACTTTTGGAGAATCGCGATCAGGTCGCGCCGCAATACTGCGTCTTCAGCCACGCCGGTCGGGCCTGGCTGAATCGTCAGGAGATACAGTCTCTCAATCGCCCGATGTTGTGGGCCAGGAGACAGAGGCACGGTTTGTGTGCTCTCCCCATGCTGACGATGATCGTTCCATGACGCGCTCGGATATGTGTCATGGTAGGCATGAATCGCTGCCTGTAGTTGCCTCATGTTGTTCGCTTCCTGCTTGGGCCTGAAATAACCTTCGCGGGCAATGCCGGCGACGGCATTGATCACGACCCAGCCCGTATTCGCGAAGAACATCAGCGCTATTGACGTGAACACCAGTGTTAGGAGCGTCGCAGTGAGGGGATTGCGCCGGCACCACTTCCACCCGTGCATTAATCGACTGACGGGTCGGGCCTGAATCGGCTCATTGTTCAGAAACCGACCAAGATCATCGAAGAGCTCAGCAGCAGAATGGTATCGAGATTCCGGGTTCTTCTGGAGGCATTTCAGACATATCGTTTCCAAGTCCCTGGGCAAGGTGGAGTTGAGAGCGCGCGGTGGAACAGGCTCTGCCTCCAGTACGAGTTTAAGGGTCTCCCATTGACTGGCGGCGTGAAATGGCGGCCGTCCAGTCAAGAGGCAGTACAAGATCGCGCCCACAGCATAGACATCTGCCTCTGGCCCGATCTCGTTCGTCTTGCCACTGGCCTGCTCCGGCGGCATATAACTCGGTGTCCCCATCACGGCGCCGCTCCGAGTCAGCTGGATGTTGGACTCGACCTGCTTTGCCAGCCCGAAGTCTGTCACTCTTGGTTCACCATGTGAGTCTTGCAGTATATTGGCCGGCTTCAAGTCACGATGAATGACTCCCTTGTCATGAGCGTAGGCCACCGCATCGGCAACTTTCTGTACGATCTCAGCCGCTTCTCGAGGAGGTAAGGGACCGTCCTTCACGCGATCCGCCAGGCTCGTCCCCTCCACGAAAGCCATGGAGAAGTAGTGCTGACCTTGGTTCTCGCCGACCTCGTAAATCGTCACGATCCCCACATGATCGAGGTTAGCCGCTGCTTCGGCTTCCATCCTGAAGCGATGAACCTCTTCTTCGCTAGCTAATGCGCCCGACAGAATCATCTTTAGCGCGACGATCCGGTTCAGCTTGATTTGGCGAGCCTTGAACACTACGCCCATCCCGCCACGGGCTATCTCTTCGAGCAGCTCGTAGTCGCCGAAATAGCGGCGACCGTCACCGACTGACCCTTCTGCCACCACGTTGGCAGATGTCACCGGAAGAGTGTCACTCGCTGCCGGATCCGCCGGGTGATCGGTCGTAGCGAAACTGTCGAACATCTCTTCCAGTTCCGGGCGCAGATCGCCATGGCAGGCGAGGAAGCTCTCGACGTCCACCGTCTGACCGTGGGCAAACCGCTGCAGCCAGTCGACTATGGCAGCATGGATTCGTTTCTCCCTCGATCGAGAATCGCACTTGTCCCTTTCCGACATCGTGGCACTCCCATCCGACCTGAAACCGACTCCATGTTCATTTCGAGTTAGCGCGTTGTACGCCTATCAGCTTCACGGGACCAAGCAGTCCCGACTCCTGTAATGGGGAGCCCTTCTTCCAGATCGGCCGTGATGCCTTCGCGCGTCACGTTTCCTTCGAGGCAGAAGCAGTAGACCCACGGTCGCGCCGCAGCGGGCGGTGCTTGGAACTCCTCGCTCAAGTCCGCGCCAGGGACCGACCTCGCGCGGAACGACCCAAGCGCACCGATTAGAACGATCAGACAAATGCGCGTGACAGGATTCATGGGATACCTCGCCGGAGCAAAGAGAAAGCGCCATTGTAACGCAGCTTACCCCGGAATACTGCCTTGACCTGGATACTGATCCGGACATCCGACGGACGTCGCTCATCGGCTGCGGCGTGTGTACGGCAGGGGCCGACAGTCATGCCTCATTGGGCGGATTCGGACTTGAAAGAGTGGCACGACGAGGTCCGTCTGGTCGTCCAGCGTCTGCCGAGGCCGCGGTGAATTCACTCCTCAAGGCCCGCCGCCTCATTATAACGAGGCGCACCGGGACAGAGTAAGGCTGGCCAGCGTGGTCCTGATGCCCTGATGCCAGACAGTCTATCGGACGATGAAGATCAACCGGTGTGCGTGAACGTCGTTCGCCCGTCATTCCGCCTCGGGATCGTCCAGGCAGACTTCTTGCTCGATCCAATCGAGATCGTCGGCAAATTCCGCCGCGGAAAGGTCAGTGATCCAGTCCCGTGTCCCTTCGTCATCGTGCTGGGAGTTGGCCAGGAACCAGTCGGTTCCCCATCCGCCGGTCAAGATGTCTCGCGCGTCGTCGTCGAACACCGTCTGATCGTCCCCGTCGACCTTGAGGAAGAAGTGCTGGTTCAGTCCGTCGGTTCCGTTTCCTCTGAGGTTTGCGACCCGAGTCGCGTAGTCACGATCCACTCGTGTCCACTCGTCCATGATGGCCAGCAGAGCCACTGAGTGGGAATCGAAAGCAGTCCGGCCGCTGATCAGGATGTCGTCGTCGTGGTTGCCGACGATCCGGTCGCTGCCGTCACCGCCGATCAGCAAATCACGGCCACCACAGCCCACCAGCAGGTCATTGCCTTCTTGCCCCAGGATGATATCGTGGCCACTACCCCCTTTGAGTATATCGTTACCCGACCCGCCATCGAGCACGGCGGAAAGATAGACATTGCTGGCGATCACCGCTACATCGTTTCCTTGTCCCAGCCGCACCTCGATTCGATCGATCCCGCTGGCTTGGAATTTCTCACAGTGACAGAATCCCGGCAGGAACGTGGCGATGACAATCAGCTGATTGGTGAATGGCAACCGGCCGATCGCCACATCGTCATCATTGGCAGTACCGACCACCTTCAGGATGCCGTCGACAACCCACGCCCCCGTTCCCGCAACAATCTCCAGATAAGCGCCGCTGAACGTCAGGTTGTAGTTTGTGCCGGCCGTCAGCGTGCCCTGCGTAATGGCGTACGAGCCCACTTCCTCGCCCGGTTGGCGAGCAAGTTCGCCGGTGAAGGCATCGCCGCCTGCCAGGCTGCCGCTGGTAATCTGATACGTCAACGTCGGATCCGCCTCGCCGTAGATCTTCGTCTGGTCGTCCGCCGTAACCGTGATCGGACGCGCGGTGATGTCGGCCGTGGTTTCGGCCGTGTTGTTCTGCAGCGTGTAGTTGGCGCCGTCGGCGCCCGAGATCGAGATCTCGCTGACAGTGACCGGCTTACCTGTGCCCACGTCCTTCGTGTCGAAGGCGGCCGAGGCGCAAGTGACGGTGAGATCGTCATCCGCAATCCGATTGTCCCCCAACGTCACCGTGGCGACCGTCGTCCCGTCGTAGACCTTGTGCACCCCCATCGCTGTTACTTCTAACGGCGCTTTCAAAATATTAATGTGCGCCGTGCCGCTGGCAGGGAAGTAATTCAGGTCGCCGATCGATACCGTTACCTCGTCGTGCCCCGCATCGGTGCGACTCACCGCGTCGCTGGCCAGCACCGCGCCGTTGACCCCCGCGATCGTCACCTGGGCCGTGTGCTGCGCAGCATCATACGTCCCGCTGTAATCGACGACCTCCACCACGGCCGTGGCGGGCGTGATGTCGATCGCCACGCTGTCGCTCTCGTCCAAGTAGTTGAGGCCCCCGCTGAAGGTCCACTCGGCCGTTCCGCCGGGTACGTCCGTGAAGCTCGCACCGAGCGTCAGGAAACCGCTCAGGTCCACGCCTCCCACACCCGTGGCCGTGCCCGTGGCGCCGTGCGCTAGGCCGTCGTACATCCACGCGCCGCCGCTGACCACCACCGTCGCGTCCGCCTTGGCGATGTTGGCCGTCGTGATGGCCGTGCCATTGACCGTGTAATTACCCGCGTCGGTACCCGAGAGGCTCAGGTCGGTGGCCGTCACCTGCTTGCCCGTGCCTGCGTTCTCATCGGCGAACACCGTCATGCCGCCCACGTACGTGACGTCGTCGCCATCAAATAGGCCTTCCAGCGTGTAGCCAGTGATTGTCGCCGCGGTCGTCCCGTCATACACTTTGTCGGCGGCGGTGATGCTGCCCGTAATGGCCAATGGCGTGATGTCGGCCGTGGTAGTGACTGCCGTATTCTGCAGAGTGTAGTTCGCAGCGTCAGCACCGCTGATCGAGATCCCGCTGACACTGACCGTCTTGCCGGTCCCCACATCCTTCGAGTCGAACCTGGCCGCAGCGTACGTGACGTTCAGCTCGTCATCGGCCATCCGATCATCCAACAGCGAAACCGTGGCGTCGACAGTTCCGTCGTACACCTTGTGCACGCCCGTGGCAGTGACCGCCAAAGTTCTCGTGGTGATGGTCAGATCGGCTCCGCCATACGTGAGATCGTAGTTGGCATTTAGGGTTAGCGTTCCCTGCCCAATGGCATACGTCCCCACTACCTCGCCCGGTTGGCGAGCAAGTTCGCCGGTGAAGGCATCGCTGCCTGCCAGACTGCCGCTGGTAATCTGATACGTCAGCGCCGGGTCCGCCTCGCCGTAGACCTTGCTCTGGTCGTTCGCCGTGATCGTGATCGGACTCGCGGTGATCGTCAAGTCCGCGCCGACGTAACTCAGCGTGTAGTTGCTCGACAGCGCCAGATCGCCTTGCTCAATAGCGTACCCACCCACATCCTCGCCGACCGCGCGGCTCAAGGTCCCCGTGAATCCATCGGTCCCGACCAGGGTGCCGCTGTAACTGTACGTCAGCGCCGGATCCGCCTCCCCGTAGACCTTGCTCTGGTCGTTCGCCGTGACCGTGATCGGACGCGCGGTGATCGTCAAGTCCGCGCCGACGTAACTCAGCGTGTAGTTGCTCGACAGCGCTAGATCACCTTGCTCAATAGCGTACCAGCCCACATCCTCGCCGACCGCGCGGCTCAAGGTCCCCGTGAACTCATCGGTCCCGACCAGGATGCCGCTGTAGGCGTACGTCAGCGCCGGATCGGTCTGGCCGTAGACCTTGCTCTGGTCGTTCGCCGTGACCGTGATCGGACGCGCCACGACAAAGACATCGGTGACGTACTCAGTGAAACCGCCATCCTTATCGATGATCCGGGCGTAGAACGTATGGCTGCCGGCGCTGAGCATCTCGAATGGGAACTCGGCGCTCGGTTGACTGTTGTCGTACGTCGCCCCGGCGAGCGCATCGGGAGACGTTGCAAACGCGTAGCGGAAACCGGCCGCCACATCGCCTGCGGACGGATCGAAGGGATCAGTGAGTGTCACCGTAACCGTATCCCCATACGTCACCCAGGCGGGGTTCGTGACCGAAAACGTCGCCGTTGGGTCGACGTTGACGACAACGAGCTCGAACGAGGTTGTGCTCACCGCACCGTCCTCGTCGGTGGCGAAGATCGTAACTGTCTGGCTCTCACCGGGGCCATCGGTCGGAGAGTGCTTCCAGCGCCACGTACCACCCCACTGGGAAACCTCGCCCAGCGAGGCGCTGATCGTCACTCGGTCCGTGCTCGGATCGCCGAAGGTGCCGGCATTCGTGGCGAGGGAAGCCTCGTCCACGGTGACGACAAGGTTATCGGCGGCAACCGAAGGTTCGGCGTTTTGGACTGTCACCACCACCGTGTTCGCCGCCGAGAAGACGCCATCCTCGTTCGTCCCCACGGCCGAGATCGTGCAGAGCGCCGGGCCATTCGCATAGACATGTTCCACAATCGAGAGATCACCAGGGACCGTCTCCAGCGGTCTGCCGTCGCCCCAATTAATCGTCCAGAAGTCGATCGCGCTGCTGGCGGACAGGTTCAATGCATAGGCCGCTCCTTCGACAGACTCGGCGCTGCCCGAGATGGCCAGAGCGGGACTGACGTTGAACACGCTGATCGTCTCTTCGACCGACGTGCTCCCACCGTCTCCGTCATCGACAGTCAGCACGATCCGGTAGTCAGCTTTGGTGCCCGGGGTGAAGCTCCACACGACTCCGCTGCCGCTCTCATACTCCACACCGTCCTGGAAAACGCTCCAAGTGTAGTTGAGCGGATCATTGGGCCCGGCCGGGTCCGTGGCGGTGCCAGTGACCGTGATCGGGGTTCCCGCAATCCGTGGCTGACTGACGCTGACAATGCTCGCCGCCGGAGCCACATTGCCGATGTTCACGGAGAGTTCCTCTTGCGACCAGTCGCCGTCATCATCCATCGCCGTCACTTGCACGGTGTACGCGCCATTATCGGCGTAGACGTGGCTGAGGGTGGAACTGGGAACAAGGCTGCCGGACGGAGCGGGGGCTTCGAGCGTTTCCGACGGGCTGCCGTCGCCCCAGTCGACGATGTACTGCATCAACGCATCGGCGCCGGGGTCAGGCTGCGGCTGGAGAACCAGCGTCAGCAACGATCCCTCTCTGAACACATCCGCCTGCCCGTCAACCAGCAGGCCCATGCTTCGCAGTTTCACGACCGGCGCTACATTGTGGATGGTAAGGTCGAACACTGCAGAAGTTTCGCCGCCGCCGTCGTCGATGGCCGAAATCGTCACGTTCTCCATGGTGTCTGGTCCATCCGACGCTCTGTAAGACCACGTCCAGGTCCAGGTCTGTGTCCCGTCTGTGTTGGACTGCGGATCGCCCGTCGTCACTGTGCCGAGCGAGGCCGTCAACGTCACCGCGTCGCCGGCCACGTCCGTGACGCTGCCGGACTTCGTGATCCAATCGCCCTCGCTGACTTCCAAATCGCCTTCGACTCCGAGCAGCCTGGGTGCCACGTTCTGGATGTTCACGGGGTGCACGAGGGTGTAGGCGCCGTCCTCGTCGATCGCCGTAACGATCACGTCAAACCGCCCATCGCTCGCGTATCGGTGGCTCAGTGAACCGGCGGACGCATTAACTTCATCGGAGGTGCCGTCGCCCCAGATCAGGATCCAGCGCGCCACCGCGTCGTCTCCCAGGTCGGCGGCGCTGAAGGTGAGCGTGCAGTCGGAGCCCTCGGGGACGTTTGCGCCACCCACAATGCTCAGCACCGGTGGGACTTCCCGCACGGCGACCAGGGTGGAGTACTCCGTGTAGCCTAAATCCTTGTCGTAGACCCGGCCGAGCACGAGTCGCGAACCGGCGTCAAGCATAATGTCGGTCGAAGCGGGAGAGCTGGACGGTTCTGTCCAGCCGCCGCCGAAGTTGAAGCTGTACGTGAAAGGACCAGCCGCATCGACGGGTGACGGATCCGACGGGCTGGCAAAGCTCACCGTGACCGAGCTTCCTTCATCCACGGGACCGATGTTAGTGAACGTTGCACTGGGCCCGGCGTTCAGGACCAAGAGCGTCTCACTGCGCTGCGACTGAGTACTGCCGTAGCTCACAATGACTGAGACCGGATATGACTGGCCGACGCCGCCATCGTTGATACCCAGAACATTGAGCTGAGACCAGCTCAGGCTCATCTCGGATACCTGGGGATCGGCGCCGACTGCCGGGGGATCGGCGGCGATGGAAGTGCCGTTCACAACCCAGGTCCAGGCCGATGGCTCGCCTGGAGCAATGGCTCGCAACGTGACTCCCCATCCCTCTTTGATCTGGAGGTCGGTCTCCGTGCCCACCGTGGAGATGCCGATTCGTTCGCTCGCCGGCGGCAACACGCTGACGACGCCGGCTGTCTCGGGATTGTCTTCATCGTAACTGCCGTCCTCGTCGGTGGCCGTTACCGTGACGTTATAAGCGCCCGCGGTGACGTATGCGTGCGTCGCACTTTCGGCGCCGTCCCCCAGGACTTCCATAGTTCCATCGCCCCAGTCGACGGACCATTGCGTGATCGTGTCATCGCCAGGGTCGGCGGTGGAGACGCCAAAGGAGATGAAGACCTGCTCACCAACCTCGACCACGCCACCTCCTTCGAGCCGAATGGAGGGCGCCGTGTTTGCTATGCGGATCGTCGCAAAGGCGTCGGTGTACTTGCCGACGAGAACATCCAGCGCCGGGTCGCCTGTCAGCTCCGAGATGTCGGTGACACGGACCGATACGACATACTCGCCGTTGTCACCCAGACCGAAACCGACCAGATCGCTCCAAGTGAGCGTGATGGTCGTACCGCTGAAGTCGCTGTAGTCCTCGTCGCCGTTGACGTCCCAGGCGTACGACACGCTTCGACTTGCAGGCTCCAGTGTGAGCGACGCATCGAGCGTGACATTTGCTTGTCCTTCCACGATCGCGTAAGGGCCGCCGGCATTGGGGACGGACATGGCGATCTCGGCAAGGTGTTCTAGCCCGCTGTACGTCACCTCGCCATATTCTGTGCCTGGAATGGCGATGGTCCCAGAGCCGCCGTCCGGAAAAGCAGGTCCGCCGGTTGTCAGTGTCCCGCCCCCTGCTGCATCGAACAGGAGGATGTCCCCGCTGGTTTGGACGGAATTCCCGGCAGAGAGGGTCACGTCGGCGGCGAGCCCCGTACCGTCGACTCGCAGCAGGTCATTGCCTGCCCCGGCCTCGATCGTTGTTGTGCTGCCTGGGGCTGTGCCCGCCAAAGCAATCTCGTCATCTCCGTCTCCCGAGTCGACGTCCAGAATGGCGCCCTGCTCGCCGATGCGGATATCGACGACGTCGGCCCCATTTCCCGTGTGGACGGTGGTGGTCCCGCCGAATCGCGACAGCAGGAGCGTGTCATTCCCGCCACCCGTCTCGATGTTAACCGCGATCGGCCCACCGTCTGATACGGGTGGGGCCAGCAGGCGGACGGTATCGTTTCCAGCCCCCGTGGTGAGATTCAAACTAACGAGTCCACTGAACGTCACGGCCACTCGCCTGACTTCGTTCCAGATATCCTCCCCCGCGGTGTAGTCACGGCTGGAATCCTGGTCGTAGTAATAGATCCCTGTTTGGATGCCGGCCGCACCGCCGACCACCTGCATGCCGTCGCCACCGTCGAAGATCAGTGTGTCGCCGACGTCGTAAACTCCGGATTGACTCCCGTTATCTTTCCAGATGTCTTCGCCAGCCGAGTAGTCACCGCTCGAGTCCCGATCGTGGTAAGAGAGTCCTGCCGTTGCACCAGGCTCGCCACCGACGATCTGCCAGCCGTCACCACCCTCGAAAACCCTCGTGTGCCGATCCTTGTCATAGACGCCACTTGCCACCAGACTGAAACTGGCCAGGCCGCCAATGGTCTGTCCCAAACCTTCGGAGGAACTGACAAACACCCTGCCGCTGATCGGATCCACGGCGACGCTGTTCGGTGACCTGAGTCCGAGGCTGTTGCTCGACCCATTGCGGATGATCTGGGCGAACTCGAACCGCTCCCTTTGTGCGTTGCGGCGAAAGACAGCCAGCGCGTCGCTCTTTCCGGCCGTGACGTAGATGTAGTCGCCCGCCGGAGAAAGGGCCACGCTGTTCGCACCCTCGATTCCGCGGAGGCCGGCCTCCCCTTCACGGAACGTCTGCATCGTCGTGTCGTCGTATCTGGAGTTCGCATTGTCCCACTTCACGATGTGGAGCGAATTGTCAACGGCACTGGTGATACAGAGATATTGCCCGTCGGCACTCACGGCAACATCGCTGGGGTCGACGATCCCCGCGATGTCTTGCAACAGGCTGATTTCAGCGCCGGAATCGACGAGCACTTGCACGCTATTGCCCGCATCGCTGGTCAAGAACAAGAGCGTCCCGGCCCCGCGCGAAGCGACTGCCCGGATGACCCCATCACCGGCACTGTCGTAGGGCTCGGGCAGAGCGGCTAGTGACCCGTCAGGTTGCCGAGTCAAAATGGTAAGACCCGCAGAGTCGCTGACGTAGAGCTTACTACCATCGGGCGCGACGGCCAGGCTCGTCGCGTTGGCAGCGACGGCCACTTTCTGCCGGAATGTAAGTGTTCCTTCGGACGTGTTCCGGTCGAAGACCGCGACGGCGGACTCTCCGGGCGCGAGCACGTAGAGCTGGTCGTGGACCGAGTTGACAACAACTTGGCGGGTGCCCTGAAGACCATCGATCGCTCCCGTCTGGCTCAGCCGATCATCGACGTACGATTCGACAACGGACAGACTCCCCTGGTTGTCAACTGCCAGGACAACCAGCGCGTTGGACGCCGGGTTTACCGCGTAGACAAATTGGCCATCACGGGTTACCGTCACCGATTGAAGCCCGGAGAGTTCGAGTGGATGAGCCATCGTGGCCTCGGTCGCGGTTGCTGTCATCTGCGCGCCGAGCGTGTAATAACCGTGTGCCATGATTACGGAAATGTCATCGCCATAGTTATTCCCCGTCATCAAGTCCAGCAGGCCGTCCCCGTTCATATCGCTCACGGCCACAGACCAGACGCCGTCTCCTGCCGTCAAAGATATTGGTTCATGGAAGCTCCCATCACCATTGCCCGGCAGCACGACAACTCCATCAATGGTGCCGTACTGGTTGTCGGTATCCGGCGTGATGAGGTCCAAATAGCCGTCCCCGTTCAGGTCGGCCACGGCCACAGAATGAAGCGTGCTACCAGCCACAAAGACTTCGGCGTCGGAGAAAGTGAGAGTATCGATTCCCTCACTTGTGTTGAGCAGGACGGAGACCGTATTGGAGTAGCCATTGGCTGTCACGACGTCCAGTCTGTGGTCGTTGTTAAGGTCGGCCAGGGTGACGAACCACACCGAATCCTGCAGCACCGGGAAGTTGATCGCCCCTTGGAAGCTGCCATCGCCGTTACCCAACAGTACGGATACGTCATCCGAGATATAGTTGGCCGTGACAATATCGTTCTTGCCATCCCCATTCAGGTCGCCCACGGCGACACCGTGCGGTCCAGCTTGGTAGCCAGTCGAGCCGGGTACGATCAGATGGTTCACCACTGACTGGTAGGTCCCGCTGCTGTTGCCCAACAGCACACACACCTTGTCATAGGTATAGTCGTGTGTGACAAGGTCGAGAATGGCATCGTTATTCAGGTCTCCCACGGCGACCGAGCTTGCCTGGTTGCCTGCAGCGAAGTTCCGGGCCGCTTCGAAATCTCCGTTCCCAGTCCCATACAGCACCGACACGTTGTCCGAGTTGTAGTTGGCCGTGACAATGTCCAGTCTTCCGTCACCGTTCAAATCAGCCGCGACAATCGAAGACGCATCGTCGCCGACAGCGAAAGTCCTGTACTCCCGGAAACTACCGTCGCCATTCGCAAGCAGCACAGAAACAAAGTCATTGGAGCCGTAGCTACCGTCTGAATTCGCTGTGGCGAGGTCAATCGCTCCGTCCCCATTGAAGTCCGCTGCGGCAATCGATCGCGGGCCATTGCCTGCCGCAAGGTGTGCGGGCGGCAGAAATTCAGTGGCCAGTTCGGTCTCGATTCCACGCATCGCGTTGGCGCCCGCATCCGCGACATAGACGCGATCCGCCGTCACATGGAGTCCGACCGGATTTGCGCCTTCGAACTCAGCGGTATCGGAAGCACGCAGGGAGAGGGATGTAGGATCGACGTCGTAGACCCCCACTCCGTCTTCGCCGAGGGCGTAGATGGCCGGGAGCCGTCCACCGCTGCGGAGTTCGCGCACTCCGACAATCGCCTTCACTGCACCGATATCGGGACCTTCCAGGGGACGGGCCAGGACTCGACCGCTCACACCCAGAATGGCCGTGGAAGCGCCACTGGTCGAAAGTTGCGTGAACGTCAGGCCGACAAGCGTCTTGCTGCCGTCCGCAGGCACTGCGATGGCGAAGATCGCAGCGTCGTTGATGTTGTACCAGGAACCGCTGCGGTGCCAGTCCATGCCGTTGATGATCGGGATGCTATTGAGTGACAACTCGGCACTGTCGTTCGTCCAATCATCCACATTGAGTGAAACGTTCTCGACGGAGCCGTCAGCGTACTGGAGTTCCACACCAATTGTGGCGTCGCCATTATGACTGGCGCCGAACAGGACCAAGCTGCCGTAACGCGTCTTATCCGCAGGCTCGAAACTCCAGGAGACAGGGCTGCCCGCGTCCAGGCGGATGGCATTGTACGCGTTCTCGTTATTGCGGTACGCGAGCTGCACGGGAAATCCTAGAGGCGATCCGGTGATCAATCCGTTATCAGGAAGACCGTTGCCAGCGGTCGCTCCCAGTTGCGCGGCGGCCGACTGAGTAATGAAGCTGTAGTGCTCAGCACCCCAACCGTCTTGATCGGGGTCGACAGTTCCCGTGCCGTTGTTGACGATCATGTCGGCATTGAGTGCGCTCGTCACGTCGAGACTGGCCCATATGGCTCCACCGGACGGGCTGGTGGGCGACACGTCAAACAGCGACACGGTCGAACGGCTCTCAGCGAGCACGCCGAGGATTCGCCGGTCGTCCATCACGATTTCGACTACATCCGACGCGCCGGGAACCGACATCGCCGTAGCCGGAACGACAAACGCTCCGACGGCATCGAAATCAAAACCACGATTGCCCGAGCAACTGAACAGTCCGCAATCATAGTCGTCGTCGATGCCCCGCACACGAATGTAGCGAACCGATTCCAGGCCGGTGGTGGATATGTCGTACGAACGGGCATATGCGGGGTTTCCGTGGGCCTCGTCACCTGGAATGGAAAGCGCCGCCCTTCGTGGGTCCGTGACATTGATCCAGTTCACGCCGTCCCCGCTGACGTCGACCGCCTCGTCACCGAATTCGACGTCGTTGGAAGCAATCTCATAGACATTGAAGTCGCCCCCTGGCTGATCGAATACTCGATACGCGCCCAGGTCGAATACGACCCAATAGTCGTCCCTCAGATCGTAACCGATATTGTCGGGAGAGCCGTAGAAGGGAGTTCGATCCGCAAGGTTGCTTGTCACGGCAGTGGGAAAGAACGGTCGCGCGAGGTCGAACAGGGAGAGGTTTCCCCCGGGGTCACGCCCAAACACTGAGATGGAACCGTTGTCCGCAGTCGTGTAGAGCCTCGTGCCATCCTCACTGACCGTGACGGAATTGACCCCGGTCAGCCCGATAACGCCGCGACTGTAAACCTCGCATTCGGCGATCACCAATGTTCGACTGTCAGTGCCTAGATTCTCGATTCTGACACGGTCCCCAATAGTTCCTCCTGGCAGATCAAGGCGAAGGCCGCCGCCACCCGCTGCGGACACCGCGCTGATCGTCGGACTCCGCCACACCAGAACGTCTGTGCCTTGTTCGTCCACGTCGTCGTTGTACACCATCACGACGAAGTTCGAGAGCTGTTGAGGGTAGCCTATTCGATCGAAGAGCTGAACTCGGTCGAGGTGATAGTCGCCTCCGAGCTCTACTTCCCACCAAGCCCCTACCTGGGGAAACGTAACCGCAATCGAGTTGGCGTTCGAGACATGAAACACGGGATCCGTGTTTCCGTCCACCGCTCGGTCGGCGCCACACCAGGACTCATCGACGTTGGCGGAGAAGTACGTCGGACTCTGCGTGGCCGTCTTTCCAAGTGCCACGTTCCTGGATGGCGTGTTCGGGATTACTTCGGTCAGCGCCAGTTGACCATCCTGCTCAACCGCGAACACAGCCAACGCGTTGTCGCCTGGGGCCACCGCGTACAACGTGTTGCCGCTCAGCGCCAGGTCGGTCACTCCCTGGAGACCGTCGACGTCGCCTTCACCGTCGCGCACGACCTGGATGAGGGTCAGCAGTCCACTCTCGGCATCGCGACCGAACACGGTCAGCGCATTCTCCGGCGCCGCGCTCACGTAGACGAACTGTCCGTCGTCGCTGACCACGACGCGGGAGACGCCCGCCAGTGAATCGACGCCGTCCAGACCGTCCTGGAACACCTGTAGCAGTGTGAATTGGCCGTCCCCCTGGTCCCGGAACACGCCCACTGTGTGATCGCCGGCCGACGCAGTGTAGACGAACTGACCGAAGCTCGCCACGTCGGCTACGCCTTGCAGGGTTCCCAAGCTGTAGGTGAAGTCGTTGTCATCGGCGGGGTCGTCACGGAGGAAACTGCCGGGGCTCAGAACCTGCGAGGCGGAGATCAACTCGACGCGATTCCCATTGATCGTGGCGTTCACCGACCGGTCGGCGAGTTCCTGGACGGTGAGCGTATCGGTGCCGCCTGCAATGATCTTTGTTTCCACTGCGCCCGCGTTGTCGATAATGAGCTGCGTTCCATCCGCGTTCGCTGCGAAGATCCCGCCGCTGGCGGCTATCCACTCAATGCCCAGAGCATGCGTGCTGCTGTCGATCTCCAAGAGCTCGAGGCCGGGCGCGAAGCTGAGTTGGCCCAGCGGAACCGGCGCGCCGGAGACTACCTGCACTGCGGCGGCAAGTTTGTCGTAACCGCTGCCGCCATCGAAAGAGACGGCGCTGCCCGATCTGGTCACGGTCACGCTATCGTCCCCACCAGAGCCCGTGATCGCCACACTCGCCTCGGCAAACGTGTAGTCCAGCTCGAGCACATCGTTGGTCACGGGGAGATCAAAACGCATCCGCTGGATGTTCGTGAACTCCACGCTGGCCGTGGCCGAACTGCCGACAACGATCTGCCCCTGCCTTCCGTTCGTGCCGTCGGTCAGTCGGATGGCGGCCGAGTCGGCGCGCGGCCCGGGCGCAAAGGCGAGTGAGTCGTATTCGATCCCCGCCTCGATGGCCAGCGACTCGCTGCCTGGACGAACGAGCACGCTGACGGCGTCGACGCCAGAGCCTAACAGAATGTCCGTCTCAGCGGACACACCGGCGACCGCCATCGTGTAATGAACATCAGAACCTATGAAGTTGAGCGTTTCGAACTCGGCATAGTCAATCGACGCCGAGGGCGCCATGTCAAAACCGGTGACGCGCGTCGCGCTGATCAAACCCGTGGTGTCCGATGTGCGGAGTGCGTCGTCGATCGCCAGAACGTCGGGACTGGCGTCGGTATCGCCACCATTCAGGACCAGTGCCGCGCCGATTCCCGACAGGCCAGTCGCACTACCGACGATTCGCACCTCATCTGCGCCGTCGCGGGTCTTGATCCAGGTCTGGTGATTGACGGCATTGACCGTGATGCTGTCGGCATGGTCACTCAACAGGATGTGACTCGCCAGAGCTCCGGCTGTGGTCAGCACGGTGGTGTCGCCTGCAGCCAGGCCGGTCTCATCCACAGTCCAGCTGTCGCCGCCGCTGCGATTATCGGTTAGTCGAACCGTCTCGACGTCGACCGTGTCGAGTCTCCCCAAGGTGTCGACCAGCGACGCATCGACCGTGTCGATACCCCCTCCACCCAGGACTACAACCTCGCGTGCCAGGTTCGTCACCTCGACCTTGTCGTGGCCAGGGCCGAGTTGCAGCTCGACTTTCTCGACCCCGGCGAAAGTGACGCTGCGGCCCGGCGGGAGCGGCGCGCCCATCAGGCCGTCGGCGCTCATCACGATGGGCCGTTCCACATGATCGGTCGGGTCAGCCAGGTTGTCGAAAATCAGATGGTCTGCAGTGCCCCCGCCCGAGATCGTCAGGTCGCTCTGGAGAAACTGTAGCGAACCGTTCTTTCCGAGGGTGACGGTGTTGGCGCTCCCGGCGAGATTCAACGCCGTGACCGTACCAGCGTTCAAGGCCTCGATCACGACAGCGTCGTCTCCACCGCCATGGATGGTGAGCGCGCCGGGCAGGCTGTTCAATATCCGCAGATCGCTCCCTTCGCTGGTCGTCGGCCGATCGAGGTTCAGCTCGAGCAATTCGATGCCGGAATACGAGATCCGGTGTTCCACTTCCCCGCCGTGGTAGACGGCCAATTCCGCGTCGTCGAGCCGAAGGTCCGGTCTGCTGGCCGTCGCGGAATCGTCCTGGATGATCAGCACATCGTGGTTGGCGTCGTCGCCGCCGCGAACTTCCACGTTGCTGTAGACGGTGGTCAACGTGTCGCTACCGATACCGCCATCGAGCATCACCCCGATCAGATCCCCAGCGCGAACGGCGCCCGACTCGACGGTCAGTGTGTCATCTCCTCCGAGCCCCTGGATTTCCAGACGGTCTCGGACCGAGTTGCCGCCGCGGACAAAGAGCTTCTGCGTCGTTTCGCCCGCGATCAGGTGATGGACCTCAATTTCGTTACCATCCGCTGTGGTGATGCCGCGCACCACGATCTCTTCGCCAATCTCGCTCCCTTTGAACACGACGCGATTGTGCCCGGTCTCGTCGTCGAGGCCCACATCGACACGGGCATAAGCTACACCCGTTTCGGACAGATCATCGAAGGTGACGGTGTCCGAGCCACCGTTGGGCGCGACAACGATTCGCTCGATGTTACTCAGGAGAATCGTGTTCGAGAGGCCATCGGCCAGCGCCTCGATTTGCGCCTGCCAGGACGAGCCATCGTGGGAACGGCCTACGGTGATCTGGTCGTCGGAGACTGTGTAACGTGGGTTCGGTGCGCCGGGGTCGACAATCTGCTGGCTGCCGACCACGTTGATCTCGTCGAATTCGCCCGTGTCCGCGGCCTCGAGGAAGACGTCGACTCCGGACCGTACGTCCCAGTAGTACCGGTCGCTGCCCGCGCCCCCCTCGAGCCTGTCAACTCCCTCGCCGCCTGTGAGTCGATCGTCGCCGACTCCGCCGATGAGAACGTCGATGCCGATCCCGCCGAGAAGTTCATCGTTTCCGGCGCTGCCATCGAGCGTGTCGTCACCCGCATCGCCGCTAAGCCAGTCGTTGCCGTCCGCGCCATTGAGCGTGTCGTCGCCGTCGCCGCCAGAGAGCTTGTCATCGCCCCCACCGCCGTCGAGTAGGTCGTTTCCCTCGCCGCCGATCAGGACATCGTTGTCTTCCTCGCCCAGCAGATGGGCCGCACTGGCTCCCACAGCTTGGAGCGTATCGCTCCCAAGGCCGCCGTGAAGCTCCGCCTGCAAGGCGTTGACCACGGTGAGGGTATCGTCACCATCGCCGCCATCGAGGTGCACGTTTCCGGATCCGCGGACGTACAGTTTGTCGTTGCCGAGGCCGCCGTAAAGCTCCACGTCTGCCGTAACGCCTTCGCCGATGTTGATGGTGTCGTTGCCCGCGCCGGCGTCGGCCCAGATCGTCGTGATGCCCTCTGCCAGGAACTCCTGCGAAGTCCCGCGGCCCGATACGACCAGGTACTCCTCTTTGACGCCATCGTTGTCTCGATCCGCTAACCGCCGAGTGACCGTGTAAGTCTCGTCTTGCCAGTTATCTCCGACCTGGAATAGAGGATCGGCCGAAGATCCCATGTTGAGCGTCAGAACGTTGCCGTTGCGAGTGGCTAGGGCAGGGGGATTGCTCGGGTCCAGCGGGTCGTAGCTGAAGTCCAGCAGCGTGGCGTTGAAAAGTTCGAATTCCTTACGGTAGAACGTAATTCGGCCGACAAACGCATCGATCCCCGCCCAGATGTACGCGCTCAGGCCGACCGAAACGCTCCCCTCCAACTCGAAGAGGTAGCTGGGATTGATGGAGACCAGCGCGCCGAATTCGCTCGGCCTGAGTTTGCCGTCGTCATTCAAGTCGTTCAGATCGAAACCGACTTCGGCGTAAATACCTCCCTCCACGCCGGCCTCGAATACGACGCCACTCAGCGCCGCCGAGGCGACAATCTCCGCATTCAAGGTCAACTCAGCTTGGTCGTCGGCACCGCTGCGGTGGTCGTCAATGTAGAATCCATCGAAGATGAGCAGGGGATCATCGAATCCTCCGGCGGCAAACTGGCGAATGCCGGAAGTATCAAAACCGAAATCCAGATCGACGGTCGCGCCCACGTGCCCCTCGAGCCTTGCCTTGAGCAACGGCGGAATGATCGGGAAGCTCATGCCGTAGTCGAAATCCAACTCCAACTTCGGCATCTCGTATCGGAACAGGTCGACGTCTCTTCCAAGCAGCAATCCGAACACCGTCATCGGATCGGTCAGCAGCGGGAACTTCAAACCCCCTCCTTCGAGACTCGTGACGAAGCTTTTCGTCTTCGCCGGTGCGCCCTTTTCGTCCAAGCGAGCCGACAAATTGAAATCGGGCACCTCTGTTGCAACGGTCTCCATATCGGCTATCGTTCGAACGTCGCCGAGCAGCGGAAAATCGCCGAACGGAATCAAGATGTCGCCGCCGGTGTCCAACCCGTTCATCATCTCGACCAGCCCAATGACCGTCTTCACTCCCTCAATGAAGGCGGGGTTGAAGCTGTCAGGAGCAAGAAACGCCGCCAAGTCCAACAGCGTGGTCGGCTCCCCGGCCAGATCCGAGATCACCGGCAGCTCCATGGTCAAGACATCAATGATGGGCTCGATGGGCTCGGTCACCTTCTGGACCTGCTCCAGGATCGGGCCCACGAAGCTGCTGATGAAGGTGCCCAAGTTCAACGTCACCTCGTTCAGCGCAATCACGGGCGACTCGCTGTAGAAGACCGCAGGACTGCCATCGCCGAATTGGTCGACCCCCAGGATCGTGACTCTCTCCGGTGTGAGGCCCAGATCGACGAATTGCCGCCCATCGTCTCCAGCCGCCACGACGACTTCGTCTTCTTCGTATGTCAGTCCGCCGTCACTGTTCCTGTAGGCGTATTCGTAGTAGATCGTCGATCCATCCGCAATGGTTCCCAGGTTCAACCAGAACCCATCCACGGTCGGCTCCGCGCGGGCGCCGACACTGCTTGTGTCGACGTGGAGGAAGTCCCAATCGATGTCCAGCTTGGTGCTGATCGAGGGAAAGGCATCACTATCGAAGCTGGTCTCGAGCGCCAGATTGACGTCGGCCCCGGCATTGACCGTGCCGACCACCATGCGCCGCAGGCCGACGGGATCCCCGATCATGGCGATCATCTCGTGGGAGCTCAGTCGACCATCCTCTTCCGTCAAGTAGGTTGCCCCGTAGTATCCGGGCTCTCGCAAATCAATGCCGATCGAGCCGTAGACGCCCGTGTGCCCGTAGGGGTTCGGGATGTCGTTGGGGTCCCAGCGGTCGTCGATGTCATCCTCGTCCACGCAATCGGCGGCGGTGAACTTCAGGAAACCAAGTTCGGCGGAGAGCGTCGTCCCCTCCTGGAGCGAGAGCTGCGCGCGGAGTTCCGCCTCGTTGCCCTGATCGCAGATCACGTAGAACTCCCATCCGTCAAGCATTACGCCGAAGCCGAGGCTCAACTCCCACTCCACGGACAGGTCGATCCCGCCGTCCAACGTCAGTCCGAGCCCCAGGGCATCGAGGCCCACGTCGAGGCCAACGTCGAGCGAGGTGCCGGCAATTTCGCCGCCCAGTTCCATCTTGAATTCCAGGGCACCGTCGACCAGGCCAACCGCGACGTCGTCGGAGTTGACTTGTTCGTCACCGTTGACGTCTTTGAGCACAGGCTCGAGCACGTCGTAGATGCGCTGTTGGATAGCGAATACGAGGCCATCGGGCCCCGTCGCGACCAGGCCGGCAAGAACCTCGCCGAAGTCGCTGAAAACGGCGCTGCCCGCCTTCTCGAATTCCGGACCAATAATCGGGAGGTTCGCGAAGATGGCGTTGACACTGCCCTGGAAGTTGTCGAAGAACACTTCGACTCCGCCGGCGATGGCGTCGAGGGCTTCCTGCTGATTGAAAATCGTGGTGGCCAGCTGCATCAGTCCCGAGTCGCCGCCGCTGGGATCGACGACGATCTGGTCGTCCGTGTAGTCTGTCACACCAATCCCGGCGAGGATCGACTTCTGCGCGTTGCGATCAGAGACCAGTAACGTGTGCCCGACACCCGCCTGGTCCGCCAGATGGATGTGATCCCCTTCCTCCAATAGCCAGAGAGCCGAACTGGTCGGGACGGTGCCGTCGCCCTCAGTTCCCCGAACCTGGACATACCAGGTCTCGCCGGCCTCGGGAATGTGCCCCAACAGTTCGTCGAAGTTCTGAACGGTTGGAACGATCGAGGGACCCGTGTGCTGATCGACACCGATGACCGTCGCGACGTCCGTCCCATGCACGACCGTCAGGTCGCCAGTCAGTCTTCCGATGAAACCCTCCGCCCCGACAGGATCGACACTATTCAAGTCCAGCAAGAGCGTGTTCTCGTAATCGCCGCTCAGCGCTTCGTAGGCACCGTCGAGGTTGCTGTCCAGCAACTCGAATGTGGGCAAGAGGTCGTGTCCCGATCCGACGTACTGCTGAATGAAGTCCTTCGGGTCCATGTCGGGCGACATCTCGATTGGAGTTCCCGCGGGGTCCAGAATCGGTGTGCCCTGCTCAACCAAATCCCAGGCCGAATGGACGACCAGGCCCAGCCCTCGAGTTGACAGAGACGCGTTGAAATCGTTCTGCAGGATGTTCCAAATATCACCCGATCCTTCGTTCGGCACCCCGACCAGGACCAGGTTACGGACCTCGGGAAGCGACCAATCGTCCGAGTCGATGTCGCCATCGCCGTCGGAGTCATACTGCTGGCCATAGGCGTTGCTGCTTTGGAGATAGCTGCGCGCCACCAGGCCGCCCGTACTGTGGGCGATGATGTCGACCGACTCCAGCACCTGCCCTTCGATCGCAGACCACGCTTGTGCCGCTTCGTTGAGCCAGTAGCCCAGGTAATCTACGCCCGTCTCGTAAATGGCGTCGGTGATGCCCGCGGCTGTGACGTTCACCAGATTGCCGTCTTCCAGGCCATCCTGAGTCGCGACTGGCACCCGCCAGTCCCAGTTGGCCACAAACAGGTCCTGCCCTTGGGTGTAGCCGACGTTCACGAGCGTCTGGACCAGGTTGTCGTAGACATTTGCCAGCGGATCGACCTGCAGGTGATCGGGGGCGATACCCCGCTGCGTGAGCCAGACTTCGGTCGCCGTGTTATCGGCGGGCATCGTCCCGCCAAAGCCTGGGATCAGCAAGACGGGAGTGTGCGACAGAACCAATCGCTTCTCCAGCGGCTCCAGGAACATGCGTCGCGCCAAAGGGTGCCGGGCGCAGCGCTGCCTGGCCCGGGAATCAAGGCATCGTTCGCTCAACCTGCGATTGCGCGAGGACCTGGAGTGCCGATGGAGCGTCATGAGTGCGTCTCCTCAAGAGAGATTTGTCGTCTGACGGGAGAATGCGGGACTGTGCTCATCGCATCTCGTTGAGCCACGCGGACAAGGACGACCAGCAGGCTGCGCTATCGAAAACGCTCCCGCCGGCGCAGCGCAGGGCCGCGCGCTCCTTGCCCCATGTCGCGCGGGTGCCACACCAGACAGTGCGACGTTTCCGGTTGGGAAGGCTCACAAATTCCCCGCAGCGCGGTGGAGAATCCACTGAGGGACGGGACACGGCGACGTTTCGAGCCAGAACGGTGGGAGGAACCTGCTGGGAATCGCGGAAAAAAATAACGTCCCTGCATGCGGCTGCCCTCGCCAGAGGGTGGGCGGGTGGTTTCTCCCCAAGCCTAGCGCTCTGTGACAGCTAAGAATTGGGGTGCCACTGGCTCTGCCAGTGCCAGGGTCCCACGGTGCCACTGGCTATGCCAGTGCACCTCCGGCCATCGGGCCGGCCATCGGGCACGGCTACACTGGCAGAGCCGTTGGCACCCCAAGAGAAAGTTAAGCTGTTAGAAAGCATTAGAGGGCGATTCGCACTTCCCGCTGAAGACCCGCGAGGCCGTGAATCTGTTCATTTTTGACGAGCCTGCTGATTGCATCTTCCAGCTGGGGATGGCACACTTGGAGTTAGTTCACTCGCCAGGTGGCGCGCGGTTCCGTAGTGGCGAGAGGGTAAGTGTGTGGCAAGGCGACGGTCGCGACCCGATAGTTTGGTGTCGGGCCGACGATTCGATTGGGGCAGCAACTGCCATGACGGAAGTCACGCGGATTCTCTCAGCAATCGAACAGGGCGACGATTCGGCCACGGAGCAACTGCTGCCTCTGGTGTACGAAGAACTGCGGAAGCTGGCCGCGCAGAAGATGGCCCATGAGAAACCGGGCCACACGTTGCAGGCCACGGCTTTAGTTCATGAGGCGTACCTTCGGCTGGTGGACGTCGAGACGGTCCAGCAGTGGAACAGCCGGGGACATTTTTTCGCTGCCGCGGCCGAGGCAATGCAGCGGATCCTGGTGGAGAACGCGCGTCGAAAGCACCGCATCAAACACGGTGGGGCCCAACACCGTGTCACGCTGAGCGACTCCCTTTTGACGGAGTGCTCCGGCGATGAAGAACTGCTGTTGATCGATGAGGCCCTCGCCAAACTCGCCGCTGAGGAGCCGGCCAAGGCTCAATTGGTCAAGCTCCGCTACTTCGCCGGACTCTCCCTGACCGAAGCGGCAGGGGCGATGGGGATTTCGTACGCCACCGCCAAGCGATACTGGACTTACGCTCGAGCCTGGCTTTATGCCGAGATTGATCAGGAGGAAGACAAAGGTTTGAGCTGACTGCTCGCAGGATCCTCAGATCGCTGCTGGTCCGAGAACACGCACTGACACTCCGCGACCCCAGCTTTAAGGAATGGTCCCATGTGTGACCAACCGCCGAGCATTGAGACCATCCTGTTGACCGCCATCGAAATCGCCGCCGCCGATCGCCAGGCGGCTTATCTGGATAGGGTCTGCAGCGGCCATGCTGGCCTGCGCGCGAGGGTCGAGAAGCTGCTCCGCGCCCATTATCGTGCCGGGAGTTTTCTGGAACAGCCGGTCGGGGGCGAGCGACCGACCGGGTTCCTGGAAGTGCTGCTCGATACCGAGCGGCTGTCGGGCGCCGCGAACAGCGAACAGAACGAGCCCTGCCTGGATTTCCTCGAACCGTGCGACGTCCCCGAGCATCTGGGAATGCTCGGACCTTACGAAGTGCTGGAGGTAATCGGACACGGCGGAATGGGCGTGGTGTTGCGAGCCCATGATCCCCACTTGGATCGAATCGTGGCCATCAAGGCGCTTGCACCTGCATTTGCCGCGAACCCAACTGGCCGGAGGCGCTTCCTGCGCGAAGCACGGGCGGCCGCCGCAGTGTGCCATCCGCACGTGGTCATCATTCACGCCGTGGATGAGGCCAACCACACACCGTACCTGGTGATGGAGTGCATTAACGGACAGTCGTTGCAGGAAAAAATCGATCCGCTCCGCGCGCTGCCGCTGGACGAAGTCCTCCGGATCGGCAGTCAGATCGCGGAGGGACTCGCGGCGGCACACGAGCAAGGCCTCGTCCACCGGGACATCAAGCCCAGCAACGTGTTGCTGGAACAGCACACGCAGTGGACCAAGATCACCGACTTTGGCCTGGCCCGGGCTGTCGACGATGTCGGTATCAGTCACGCCGGACAGGTGTGTGGAACGCCGGAATTCATGTCGCCCGAACAGGCTCAAGGATGGCCCGTCGACCACCGCAGCGACCTGTTCAGTCTGGGGAGCCTGCTTCACACCATGTGCACAGGCCGCTCCCCCTTCCAGGCCGAGTCGACGTTGGCCACACTGCGCCGCGTCTGCGACGATGTGCCACCGCCTGTCCACGAACTCAACCCCACGATCCCAGAGGAACTGTCGGCGATCATCGTTCGACTACTCGCCAAGTCGCCCGACGAGCGGTATCAAACTGCCGAAGAAGTCGTCGGCTTGCTCGGCCAACTGCTGGCCCGATTGCAGCACGAGGCCGTCGGTACTCTGCGTGTTACAGATGATACGATTCCGGATCTACGAAAACAGACCGTGCCGGATTACCGCCTGACACGCTCACCTGCCAGTCGTTCATCACGTCGGCTGTGGGCGGGCGCCGCGTGGGGACTGCTCGCTCTCTTCACCGGACTGGCAGTGAGTGAAGTTGCCGGTTCCTCGCGACTGCTGGCGACTATCATGGAAATTGCCCAGGGGAGAGGAACACTGACTGTGGTCAATTATGACCCGGCCGTTTCCGTTCACATCCCGGATCGGAACATCGTGCTCACCGGAGTTTCGCCCAACCCAGTCCGCCTTGTATCGGGACAGTACCGACTGAAAGCCACCAGGCACGGGCTGCCGATTTGTCTTGACCGCGACGTGGTGAAGATTCGGCGCGGCAGCCGAGAAGTAGTCCATACGCTGTGCACATCACCCGCGTCCAATGCGGCAGCGACCACAGCCAGTATGCCTCCGCCGCGTGACGCGGCGGCCTGGAAACAGCGTCTGGCGCTCGATGCGCCTCCACCGGCCGTTGCTCCCTTTAGCGCCGTCGCGGCGAGGAAGTCGCAGGAGGCATGGGCCGACTACCTGGGCGTGCCTCTCCGGCGTGAGGTCGTCTTGAGCGAAGGCATCACCTTGACGCTGATGCTGGTTCCTCCCGGCGAGTTCCTTCGGGGCGCGCCGCAGGAGGAGATTGATCAACTGGTGCGTTGCGAGGGTGACGAGAAGATGTGGCGCCAGCGTTTTCCGAACGAGGGACCTCAGCACCTGGTGCGCATCACCCGAGCATTCTATCTCGGTGAATTCGAGGTGACGCAGCAGCAATACGAGTGCTTGATGAAGCAGAATCCGAGCCGATTCGTCTGTGGCGACTACGGCGATCACCCGCTTACCGGAAAACCGACCGATCGGCTTCCGGTCGACAACACGACCTGGTTTGACGCCGTTCGTTTCTGTAATGCACTGAGTCGACTGGAGCATCGTGATGCGTACTACACCCTGCAGCAAGACGAAGTGCTGCTGACCAAGGGAGTGGGCTTTCGCCTGCCGACCGAAGCGGAGTGGGAGTATGCCTGCCGGGCCGGCAGTCTGGAGCGATACTGCTTCGGCACCGGTCGAGCCACACTCACCGAGTACGCGTGGTTTCGAGACAATGCCATGGGAACGACTCATCCGGTGGGAGAGAAACTGCCCAACAACTTCGGGCTGTTTGACATGCACGGCAACATTTGGGAATGGTGCCAGGATCGCTGGGACGCGGCGGCATACTCTCACTCGCCCACCGATGATCCGCAGGTCACCTCGGGGGAAGCCGTGTACTTGTTCCGCGGTGGCGGGTCCTTCTTCCCCGCGGCACTCCTGCGCGCGACACACCGCGAGGGACACGAGCCGCAGTATCACAGTGCCAGCATCGGCTTCCGCGTGGCCGCCAGTGTGGCCAGCACGCAGTGACCACATGATGCCACTACAGGCACTGCGAAACGCACCCAGGCAACTGGCCGCCACATCCTCTTCGGTTCGCCGGCTCCTGCTGTCGGATGCCTGTTTGCGCCATTGATGAGAAGCTGCGGTGGCTGGGAGCGAAGCATCATGAGGCCTCCATGCCCATTTCAAGGTGTCGTGCTGTACGCCCAAGAGTTCTGCGGGGCCGAGCAGTCCCGACTCCTGTAGCGCGGAGTTCTTCCTAAATACTCGGTACGTGGCCAACGTGTGCCGACCGGCAGGGCTGGGCTGGCCTTCCAGCAGCCATTTCGGTCAACTCGTGAGCTGACCCTCCGGACTGCCCTGCGAATCGTTCGCCAACTGCTCATCGCCCATTCCAGCAGAACATGGACAACTTCAGTTGCACGATGGAGGAACTGGGCCGCTCCCTCGCCAATCCATCACAACATCACGCAGGCGGTCTGATATATTGTCGCGTAACCGTTCACAGTCCGCTAAAGTCGCCTTTCGCTCCGCGAAAGTAGCGATTCTTTCGCGGAGCGAAAGGCGACTTTCTGGGCCAACTCGCGGCCAATTCAACGCCGGTCTGCGAACGGTTATGTTGTCGCCAGCCGGGGCGGACGATATCATGGACGAGCTGTCGATTTCCGCTCGGCGTCGAGGTGGATGCGAGCGCAGCATGACGTTGAGCCCTGCAACGTGCCATGACGACATCTGCACCCGATCTCAGCTCCTGGCAGGAGAAATGGACGAGTTTTCCAGCACGCACCGGTCGCGTGGCGAGCAGCTTACTCTGCCCGACGGGCTGGTAGCCTGGGAACTCACCACGTACCACGGTTCGCCCAGCGACGATCTGAAGCATCGCCTCACCGTTCGATGACAGCCACGAACAGCGTCCGCCCAGCGACCTCATCGGTCGCGAGCAGGACCGGTGGCCAAGAGACCCGAGATGACCCAGAACGCCGTCTAACAGGAACACCATTTGTGCGGGCCTTCGAGAAGATCCACCAACACTGCAGCATCCTGGCCGCCGGGGCTCACCGCACCACCACGCAGTTTTCGGAGGCCAGGCAGTGAAGGCGCTGACCGGATTGCTCAACCAGTACGTCGTACCGCCGCTGACTGTGCTGAGCGCGAACAGCTACCTGTCCGCTATCCGAGCCGGCATGGTGTCGATCGTGCCGCTGACCATCATCGGCGGGCTCTTCATGGTCGTCGCCTTCCTGCCGGTCAACGGCTGGGAGGCATTCGTCGAGCCTTACCTTCCGTTGCTGCAGATCCCGGTCACGGCCACGTTCGGCCTGCTGGCTGTGTTCGTCTGTTTTGCCATCGCATATGACTTCGGCACCCAGCTGAAACAGGAAGCGGTCGTCAGCGCCAGCATGGCCACGCTCGTCTTCCTGATGATCCAACTCAAGCTCGATGATCAGACACTTTCCATGGAGGGACTGGGATCCCAGGGCCTGTTTACGGCGATCCTCGTCGCACTCGTAAGTGTGCGGGTGCAGAAGTTCTTCACCGACCAGAACTTGGTCATCCGGCTGCCGAGCAACGTGCCGTCGGTCGTCTATGAGTCGTTTCTGTCGCTGGTGCCGATGGCCTTTCTCGTTACGGTCTTCTGGCTCATCCGATTCGTGGTCGGGCTGGACATCAATCAGTTGCTGCAGTCGCTGTTCACGCCGCTGCTGTTCGCGCTCAACACGCTACCTGGCATCCTCGTGTATGCGTTTCTCGTGACGATGCTCTGGTCCATCGGCATCAATGGCGACAACACGCTGGACGCCATCGTCGCACCGATCTTTCTGCAGTATCTGGCGGCGAACGTGGAGGCGGCGACGCTGGGTCAACCGCTGCCATACGTGACGGCGCTCGGCTTCTTCACCAGCTTCGTGAATGTGGGGGGGACCGGCGCCACGATCGCGCTCGCGCTGGTCATGTGGAACTCGGCCGAACCCGGCTATCGTAAGATCAGCCGCGTGTCGCTCCCGACGCAGGTCTTTGGCATCAACGAACCGATCTTCTTCGGTTTCCCCATTGTGCTCAACCCGATCTTCATGATTCCCTACGTCGCCAACGCGATGATTCTCACCACCGGCTCGTTTCTGCTGATGCACTGGGGTTTGATCCAGAAGCCGTTTGTCGGGGTCCCCTGGACGACACCACCCATCATCGGACATTACCTCGTTTCCGGTGGTGATTGGCGTGCGGCCGTGTGGGGAGTAGCATCGATTGCGATCGCGATGGCCGTGTACTATCCCTTCGCCAAAGTCGCCGAACGTCAGCGCCTGCAGGCCGAAGCCACACTCGCCGGAAAAGACTAACAGCTGCTCTGCGATCGAAATGACCTGGCGGCCGATTTGTGCCACTGGCTTTGCCAGTGCTGAAGCGGGAACCAGGCAGGCGAAATCCGGATCGCCTTGCGATACGCGATCCGACGTCGTGCAGGAGACAGCTCTGTGCCGAGCGCACGAGATTCCGCGGCCAGGAGCGTGGGTACCGCGGCTAACGGGTCCGCAGGCGGCAGGACGAAACCCCACATCGGGTCCACTGGAGCGGCCAATCACGCGGGTTCTGCCATCGAAGTTGGCTGGCGGTCACTCAGTGACAGCCATCGGCCGAAGTATGGAAGACAGTCGCCTGGAAAATGTGGTAATCTGAAAGCAAGGCTATGACGACAGCAAGCGTTCTCGTCAAGCACGTTCGGCACCGCGATCATCCCGTCACAAGTGAAATCGGTCTCCTCCAGGAACAGCGATATTATGGCAAAGCATCGGATCTATACCACGAGTTTCGCGAGCGTCTATCCCCACCTGGTTGCCAAGGCAGAGAAGAAAGGACGGACCAAAGCCGAAGTCGATGAGATCATCCGTTGGCTCACAGGCTACACTCAACGTGCACTGGAAAAACAACTGAAGAACGACACGGACGTCGAAACGTTCTTTGCGGACGCCCCGAAGCCGAATCCTTCACGGTCCTTGATCAAGGGGGTAGTCTGCGGTGTCCGAGTTGAGGAAATTGAAGAACCGACGATGCGGGAGATCCGTTATCTGGACAAAATGATCGACGAGCTGGCCAAGGGAAAGACCATGGAGAAGATCCTGCGGAAACCGGCAGACGCTTAATGCCAGAAGCGAAAATGATTTCTGCGAAGGCATACACAGCGTTCATGCAACAAGTTGGCCCTGGATCGATATCCTAGGCGCACCTGGCACGCGGAGCAGGGGGATAGACCCGTTGACTACCAGAGTAGCTCGGTGTGTCGCCTGCCGATGCTCCGGTACTGCGACTTCAGGGCGTCCGGCAAGAGCGAGGTTTCGATGCAGTGGGGAGAAGACTTCAGGACGTTTTCCTCTTCGATGGTACCAACCACACTCGTCCGCTGAGTTACACCAGCCCGCTGACGTCGCTGTCTCTCACGCAATCGCAGAGACAGGGAGATGCTCGAGAATGAGATTTACAGACCATCGGGGATTGTGAACGACAAAGTCTGCCGGTTGCTCTGTGTCTCTGTGAAACGAGAATGATCCCACGTGAGCGTTGCGCGCGAGCGGGCGGCAACGCCCGACCTAGAACCAGTGACACAAGGGCCCGCCGTGTGAACGTTAGTGACGAAACGGTAAAGGTGTACGACCGTGAACGGGAAGAAGTACTTCAAGCTCACACCGGGGGACCTTCGTGAACATCCCATCTGGGTCCTCGCGATGGACGTAGCGACATTCAGCGATGTGCAAGATGAAGACTGGGACGACGATACGGGCCTGGTTGTCCCGCTGCCGAGCGACCCTGAGCTCGTCGACCAACTGTTCGATAACTGCATCTGCTATGCCCGAGCCCGCTTCGTTGCGGCTAACGGCCGATCGTTTGTCGGCCTGATGAAATGCTGGGGTGGTGAGGAAATCTCGGGGACCCACCCCACAATTGTCACCGACGGAGGTCAAGTCGATTTCTATTGGGGAATCGCCAAGCTTTCCGCCGAGCAGGTCGCCATCGAATATGAGCGTCTGGAGACGTCGCCTGACGATTTGTTCCCGCTGACATATCAGCCGGACGTTTCACTGCCGGACGGCCCGCCCGGTGGAATCCTCGAGGGCTTCTATTACCGGGTTTCGCGGGGTAGCGACGAAGAGATCAAGTTCGTCCGCTGAGAGGCGTTGGGACGAGGAACTCGGCTCAAGGCGCCAGTTCGGCGGGTGCAATCCCCGCGCCCTCGATGGCACGTGCCAATCGCGCGCGCCAGCCGTAGATCACGGCCGGGTCGGACGTGTATTCGGTCATGCTCTTGGCCACCTGCTCCGGTACGACCAGCGCCTGTCGGGCTTCTGACAGCCACGCGTCCTGTTGGGCACTGCGATGGTCCAAGGACTCGATTTGTCCCACGAGCGATTCCAGCACTCGCACGTAGGCATAGTCCTCCAGTCCGTCGCGAAAGTTCTCCAAGCGGATCGTCGCCAGCGGCGAACCGCCGGGCCCCACGCAGGTCCAGGAACCGTCACCATAATACGTCGTCCAGCTGCGAGGGTCCCAGTCGGTGAACGGACCCGAGGTAATTGGTCGCTGCGAGTTCCAGATGCTGATCTGATAGTAGAGGAACCCATCAGGACGGTACTTCGCGGTTTGCGCGCCCATCAGCACGCGGCCGTCAATCGCCGGATACTCGACGAACATGTTCGCATGCGGATGGTGAGGACCGCAACAGATGTACCACCAGACCTGCTTACCGGCCGATCGCGCCAAAGCAGCCAGTTGCTGATCGAATCGAGGGGTGAGCGGGCAGAAGGCGTCCATCGACTTAATGACCGAATCGGTGCCGAAACTGTGGTCGTAGGTGGTGGTCATGACCAGCGCGCCTGGACACGCCTGCTTGAACTCGGCTGCCGCGCGTTCCACACCGGGAAACTGATCCGCCGGATGTTCATCGCAGCCGTAGATGTAGGCGTGTTCCAATAGCCCCAACGACTTGGCCTTTTCATAAGCGTCTTTGATCCGCACCAGCGTGGTTCTCTTCCACTCATTGGCCGCCTCCGGCGTGTCGCCCAGGATGCCGTAGTAGCCAAGGTTGAACATCCCGAGTTGTCCGCGTTCGTTCAGCCGCTGCAGGATTTCGAAGTCGGGCGTCCAGCCCTCCTGGCCGTACAGACTATCGTAGGTCAGGTAGTAGTCCGCCAGGAAGTCCCCCCATGCCAACCGCTGCTCGCGCCAAAGATTGACAGGATAGTCCGCCGACTGCCGCCACTCGGCTTGCTCCTTCTGCGATTGCTCTGTCGGATAGTCATGCGGTGAGAACGTAACCGCCAGCGGCAGCGGAGTTCGGATCGGCACGGCAAACGAATACACTTCAACAGCAAGCTGCAACGTCGCGAGCTGCTCTTCACCCGCCAGGACGGCGAGAGTGCCCGTATACTTCCCCGGCGGCTGGTCACGTGGTGCACGCACGCGAACCCAGAAGGCCTGCACGTCGCCCGCCGCGATGTCAGCGTCTGACAGGAAGTCGAGGATTGGGTCGGGCCACCAGCCGACCTGCGACGAACCGTAAGGGGGAACCGCCTGGGTCTGGACATATCCGACCGGCACCGCCGCGATGTTCGTCGCCGCAAACGATCCTCCTCCATCCCCTCGCAAATCACTCACGTGGATATGCACGCCGCTGAGCGGCTGGGTGCGCGACAGCACCAGGATCTGAAAACTCTCCTTCTCGTTGCGTGCCAGGGATACTGTCACCTCGCGGGCTGGCTGCACCTCAGGTGCGCCGGCACGCGGCAGGACCTTCTCCATTGATGTGGCGACTCCCACGACCACATCGTCGGGAGCGCCGTCCGCCCACGGACCGCTCGCGCGCACGTCGCTGGTACCGAGCAACATCGCCAGCCAAACAGGCGTCATGACCAGCCACATACTACGGTAATTCATCGCGATTCTCCTGGATGTTCAGCAGCCCCTTGCGACTTTTCAAAGTGGTTATTGCACCATTCTCCCCGAGTCGCACGTGCAAGACAATCAGAGGACCTCGTCTCAAGACCCTTGTACGGGCCGGTTGCTACCCCACTTGTCGGAAGGAGTATCCGCGAAGAACGTCATTCTCCGTACCGTGGGTTCGGCGGGCATCGTCCATGAGACGGCACGACTCCAGTTCGAAAGCGAAGTGGCTTGTGCCGCAGCGACGTTCGCGACAAGCCGCCAGCATTTGACGCGCCGACACTTCAGCCTTATATTCCGGGCTGCTACTATGCCGCCGGATCGGCCCGTGCAACGAATTCGCACGGCGCATACCCGGCGGCAGAACTACGGGTTCGTCAGTTGGGTCATCACAGAAGAGTAGATACAGGGCGTCACGCATGCTCACTTTCTTTCACGGACACTCGAAAGCACGAACATCTGGTGGACGGAAGCAAGGGTCAGTTGCACATCTACTATGGTCAATTCAGCTGGTCCTGTTGACCATGTTAACGGCCGCTTGCACTCCTGCTCCGTCATCGATGTCGCCCGAAGGGAAAGCCACCACAGAGACAGCGACTTCGCCCCGTCCGGAAATGCAAGAAATGGCTGGGGCATGGCGTTATCCTGATGGTGGCAGGATCAGTTTTTCCGACGACGGAAAGTTTACATCTACAACTCATGGTGGTTTCGAGGACAACGGCACCTGTAAGATCGTTGATTCAAGCCAACAAGAGAACCTTTTCGTCATGAGGTCCTCGAAATTGCGATCAGAGATTGGAGTCAAGCAGGTCATTATCACGCCGGGACTTGTGAAGCTGACCTACGTTGATTACCCGCCGAGCGACGGACCCACAACATTTCTTGGGACGTGGCCACCAGCTCACTTCTTGGTTCGCGCCGACAGTAACGGTGAGTTTTCCGAAGAACTGGTCCAACTCGCCGGGCGGTTACAGGAACTGCTCGAGAGACATTCCCAACCACCAATACAGTTCATTTCACCCGACGCCGATGGCAGCAACCCTTGGCTCGCTCTTCCGCCTGATGATTCGGCGAAATGAACCGGCGTGAGGGTCCGCACGCACGTAATCCAACTTATCGGCGCTCAGGGACGCGACGAAGCCGTTCGGAATCCGGTGTCCAGCAAGCAGCCAACATACCCTGACGAATCGGGGAGCTGGGTGGCACTGGCATCGCCAGTGCCACCCAGCCGTCGTGGATGTCGCGCCGCCGGTCAAGCAACTATCCACTTTGTCGCGATCTTCATCTTCGATCGTGAGTTTCGCTCGGACTGTTCAACCGCCTGTCAATAACGGGCTTCGATCTTGACAGTGCCCGTCACGTCGCGCAGGCGGATCAACTCCTTCGCCGCGTCAACATCCTCCCATGGCTCGCCATTGACGGTCACGCTCTGAATCAACGCGGCCGTAGGATGCCGCAATCGCAGCATAACGGCCTGGGGTGATTCGCGGGCCGGCATCTCGACGGTGGCCGTGATTGTGTCATGGTCCACGTCGGAGACGATCTCGTAAGCCACCGTGCCGAAATGGGTCGGCGCGTTCCTGATGCAGATGCGTTTTCCCTGCGCCAGCCAAGCCCGCGGTGTTGCGCGGGCCAGCCACAAGCAGTCGCCTTCTTCCATCACCAGCATATCGCGGAAGCGTTCGAGAAACGCCGCTTCCTCGAAGATCTTGTCCGGCGGCCCGCCAATGGTATGCTCACGGAAAATGTAGCCGGCATCCGGCAAAAGGAGGATCGCATACTGATTCAGCCACGAACGGAGGAAGTTCGGCGCATCGTCGGCCGCCAAGTGGATGTTGGCGTGGCGTTCGAGTCCGGGTTGGTATTGCCAGGCGGCGTGTGCGAACCAGTGTTTCTCCGGATCATAGTCGCGCGTCGCTTGGGCGACTTTAGGATTCTCCAAGAGCAACCGGTCCTCCAGCACGTCGAGGTGTCCTTGCACGCGCGGATCATCGGGCGCCAGCAGACCTGCCGGACTCACCAACGGGTCTGCCGATTGGATCGTGTCCCAATACAGACCGCCGACATGTGCCACGCTGCCAGGCCGCCGCCAACTCCATGCACTGGAGGCGAATCCACGCACGTAACAGGCAAACGGCACAAACGACCGGTACGTTCCATCGCGCGCCAGTGTCACGGGACTCAACGCGATGGATCGCTCCACGGCGGCCTGGAGGTCGTGGCGATAGGCTTCGGCTTCAGCGCTCAATCGCGCTCCTTCGGCCGGCTCAATCTGCGCCAGGACTTCGGCAAAACGTTGCACCGCCAGGCAGTAGTATGCCTCCGATTCATAGAACTGCATGAGTTGACCACCGCTGTCAGGCGTCACTTGATGAGCTGGTTGCAGCCCGTGGCACCACAATCGCTCGCCGCCCGGCACCACGCTGGTCATCAGCCGCCGTTGTCGCAGTATCCACTCCACGTTGGCCTTCATCCGCGGTGCGTTGGCCTTGAGCCATTGGCGGTCGCCGGTCAGTCGGTAATGCTCGACGAGCGGGTACATGATTGCGCCCGGTCCCATGCTGTGAATGCCATCCATGTGGCCGCCAAACCCCTCTGGCACGCCTTCGGCGTGAGTCAGGCAGCCACGTCCTTCTGAGAAGAGCCCCACCGGTCGGTCCGGCTTGGCCCCAGCATGATGCCCGCCTCTTCCCGGCTCGATCTGATGTTCTAAGGGAAGCGTCAACCACTGATCCAAACCGTCCGCCGCCGCGGCGTGCATGCCCATCAAGTCGAGCACGCGGAAGATCAAGTAGTTCTCGGAGGCGAGAATGCCGTACGGATGGTCGTTGAAACGCAATTGGTCCTGATTGTTCTTGACCGCATGTCGCACGAGATGCCACGCTCCAAGGTTCCATTGCGCAGTGAGCTTCGGGCAAGGCAGGTCGACCGTCATCGGCGGACCGAACTCCGGCCGCGGGATAGGCGGCATAGTCTTACCCGGAAACATCGCCTCGATCGCTTCTTCCCAGGTTTGCTCGGTATGTTCGCGTGTGCGCTGCCGGATGGTGGCGAGATGCTTGGCCGCCAACTCCTTCACGAACTCCCGCGCCGACCCCGCTTGAGACGGCAATTTGAATGCCGGCGGCGGCAGATAGGCCGGTGGCGAAACGGAGTGGAAGAATGACCACACGCCGGCGTTGCCGAGCGAATCGGCGTGCGGGTTGCCCAGGTGTGGATTGTCCACTACGTCCTTGGCCAAGTCCCACGTGCGACTCTGACCGCCGACTTCCGTGATGAGGAGCTTGATCGCGGTGCTGTCGCAGGAGTGATCACCTCGGCGATTCACGATCAGTGCGAGCAGGTCACCCGAGCGCACAGCGATCTCGGCAGATGCAATCGGCTCCACTCCGCCGTTCTCCACAGTCCCACTGCTGAGCACGCGCTGGCCGTTGACCACCGACCATTCGATCCCATCGCCACCCGGCTGCGCGTCGGCGACCTGGCCCTCCAGCTTCACTTGACCGTCGATCGGGCTGCGCCAGGTCACGCCGACATCGCCATCCGCGCCCGGGTGCATAGCCACGCCGCGACTTGGGATTGTGATGCCCGACACGGTGACCGGCTGGTCCGTAGCATTGCCGGCGAACCAAGGCGTATCGCCGCCGATGTTCCAGCCAATAAGGTTTTCTTGGTTGAGCAGGCCGTCCAGCTTGTGGTCGAGCAGCCTCATGGTGGCGGTCTCGCCGGTGCCGGGATCTTCCGGTGGAGGCGCGCTGGTGGCATGCACAAAGAAACCATATTCCGGGGCGAAGATTGGTCCCTGCTCCAAGTCGGAGGCGAGGAACGAGAAGGCGCCCGACTTCGTCCATACGGTGACAATCGTGCGCGCCACATCGCAAGTCTCGCCATTATATGGCCAGGATTTGCGCCATTTCGGTGCGCCCTGGTAGAGCAAAGTCGACTGCACGCCACGTCGCTCGGCGCCGTGCGGCGCGGATAGCCAGCTGCAGTTCCCTGTCAGCGTCGTGCCTGCATCGCCCGGCAACGGTCGCAATGATTTCAGCACCCCATCATACGTCTCGATCCGTCCGCCGTAATCCAATTCCGCCGTCGACTGGTCGAACCCCCACTCGATTTCCAGGTCCATTTGCTTCCATCGCTCGGGCGTGAAGACCTGCACGGTGGGAACCTCATAGGCCAAGGCATCCTGCGGGCCGCGCACGCTGATCACCAGCCCAAACGTGTCGGAGGGAATCGCAACGGAGTACGTCCGGCCATCGGCGGAAACCTCCGGCGCGCCGGCCTCGCGAAGGACCGTTTCGTTCCACCAGGTAGGAATCCCCTCGGCTTCGGCGTCAAAGAAAGTCACCACAACGTCGTCGGCCGCCGGCTTGCGGTGCAGTGGACCGTTCCAGACGAGCGTCACGCGGCGCACTTGTCGCACTTCTTCCCAGAGCAGGCCGCAGAGAACTCTTTTCAACGCCGGAGCCTGTGGGTCGACCGGTTGGTTCAGCGGCAGGCCGGCAAATTTCATCAAGGCGAACCAGCTTTCCGGCGGGTTTTCGTCGGCCTGGCGGTCGGCCCGATACTGATAGGCACTCGGCGCGATATCGGCCGGCTCGCCCACCGAGGGAGCCGCGCTGGCCGGCACGGCTACGAGCAACGAAACAACCAGCATCAGTTGTGTCCGCGCGTTTCTCATGAGTCTTTCTCCGCAGATGGAAGTTGCGCTTACCCACCGCCTGACACATCCAGAACGTACCGTAGTAATTCACCTCAGTCAGCCGCCGCACCGTCTCCGGCGGTATCTGCTCGGTCGGAATGCGATTGGTAATGCCGGCGATGTTGACCAGGATGTCGATCCGGCCGAAGTCGCGGTGAATCTGCTCCACAGCCGTGCCCACGGCAGACTCGTCGGCCACGTTGCCGCCATAGGCGACTGCTCGGCGGCCCAAGGCCGTGATCTCCCGTACTGCCTCCGCACAGCGATCCCGATCAAGGTCAATGGCCGCGATTTTTGCCCCGTATCGCGCCAGGCCGACTGCCGTCGCCCGACCCAAGCCCCGTGCAGCGCCCATGACCACGGCGACCTTCTGCAACAAATCAAAGAGATTCTGCTGCAAGTTGTCCTCCAGGTCCAACGGAACCCATAGGATACCAACTTCCCAGGCGAGAATCCTCCCATATCCAGATCAGCGAGCAGAATTCTGCGCCGCGCCGCTGACAGGGACGAATGACGAAATACCCGATGACCCGAGAAGATCGAGTAAGGCCCACTCGATCCGGAAACGTATTCTATCGGGTTTTCTTGGAAGGCGGGTTCGGCATTCGGAACTTGCCATTGCATGTAGCTGTTGCCGAATCACCCACGGTCATTTGGTCCTGATTCCTCTCGAGTAATGACACGGAATTCTCGTGCGTGGGGTTCCGCGGGTCGTTGGCTTTGAATGCCAGTCCCAATCCGACCCCCGCTCGACCATGCCCCCAATTAGACTGCTGACCCGGATCAGGTATGAGCCCAAGCGGCTCGAGCATTGCCGCAGCAACATTCGCGACGAGCTGCCGCAAAGATTTGACGCGCCGCCACTTCAGCCTTCTATTCGCAATGGTGACTGGGCCGTCGGATCGACCCGTGTAACGAGTTAGCGCGGCGATCGGCAATCGGTGTCGCTCTAGTCCCTTGTCCAGATCATCCATCAGCATGTTGGCGAGGAACGGTGTCGCGGAATCACCCTGAGGGGAGCCTTCATCCCTGGCGTGCAACGCGTCTTTCATCACGCCCGTGCCGGGCGTACACTGAGCATTCGACCAGAGTCGCAATCTGGCCTTGAAAGATGATTGCGTTGACTCGTTGCGGCCTCTGGTCACCGCGGTCGCTCGATGTGTAAGACGGTGCCTGATGGATGCTAAATGGACTGTGCTCGAACGGCTTGCCATTCTCACGCTGGCCAGCGTCTGTGTTGCGGGCCCGTGCGGGGCGCAGGTTGCTCAAGAACGCGCTGAACCGGCTGTACCCAAGGTGCCGTCCCTGGACGAACTGCTGCTGTTCTTGCCGTCGAAGCATCCATCCGGCAACTGGAAACCCCAGGATCTTCGGTTCGACGACGTCTGGTTTTCGGCAGAGGACAAGACACGTTTGCACGGTTGGTATTGTCCGTGTGACAATCCGCGCGCGACGATCCTCATCGCCCACGGCAACGCGGGTCACGTCGCATCTCGTGCACCCTGGCTGAAATACCTGCAATCCACAGCGCGGGTCGCGACATTCATGTTTGATTACCGAGGCTACGGACGTAGCGAGGGTGTCCCGACCGTCGAAGGAGTACTCCTCGACGCGAAAGCCGCCCGTGCGAAACTGCGAGAACTCGCGCGGATCGACGATTCCGCGATGCTCCTGATGGGAGAGTCTCTTGGTGGAGCAATCGTCGTGCAACTGGCCGCCGAGTCTGCGCCGCGCGGGTTGGTCCTTCAGAGCACGTTCTCGTCCTTAAAGGATGTTGCCGCTGTACACTACCCGAGACTGTCGTGGCTCGTTCCACCGGCCAAACTCGACTCCGTGGCTCAGATCGTCCGCTATCACGGCCCTCTGCTTCAAAGCCATGGAACCGCCGATCGCACCATTCCGTTTAGCTCGGGCGAAAAGCTGTTTGAGGCTGCCAACGAGCCGAAGACGTTCGTGACGATCTCGAAAGCGGACCACAACAACTGGCTGACTGAAGATTACTTGAGGCAACTCGACCAGTTCATCCGTCGCCTTACACCCGCAGGAGACCGGACATCAAAATAGGGCGTGCACCGGAGCCGCGATCCGGTCTTGATGAGTGGTTGGCGGCACCAGGTCGGATGACGGCGCAGCCAAGGAGCGGCTAATCGGATTAGACGGCGGAGATCACCCGAAGGTTCGCAGAGTAATTTCCTCGTCCGTCACTTCCATTTCGATGCATTGGCCCGCGGTGATATTTCCTGCCGTAGGCAGATCCTCCTCTGTTCGTCTCCGGTACTTGAACGCCTTCCCAATTCAAGTGTGACACTATGCGGCTCGAATCATGCCGTAGCGAGGTGCGAGAGAAGCTGCCGGTCGTGCAATAAGCTACCACGGCGATCGGCCGGCGGTACAATTACACCGTTGCGAACACTCACCCCGCCATGATCTACAGGGTGATTTGTCTCGTAGGGAGGCACAGAGGGCGGAGCGCGGAGGAAGTGAGCAGAACGTGCAAGGAAATCTCTGGCCACTCTCACTCTTCTCTGTGAGCTCCGTGGCTCCGTGAGGTACATCCGAGTTGCAACCGGCAAAAAGGCGAGGCACAAAAAGATGCTCCCGAGACAGTCTGTCATGATTCGCTCTCGTGGGAGACTGTATCATTGGTTTTTCAAGTGGCGCATAGCGGCATTCTACCACCCCCCACTTGCTGGCTGGTAGAATGCTGCCGACACCCTTTTGGCTCCGCCCGGTCGCCTAAAGGTACGAGCGAAGCACAACGTCGGCGTTTCTCCTGTAGCCACGCTCGCACGGAGCGTGGGAAACCGGCTAACCACGGGTTTTGTTCCTCCCACGACCCTTAAGCGGGAAGCAACCCGATGAGATGCAGACTTGTCTTGGTCGGCAGTCTCCAGCGTGAGGTGAACCATGAAACATCTGTCCGCAACAGCTTTCTTCGTGATGCCAGTGTTGACTTGCCGATGCTGCTGCGGCCAGGGACACGAATCTCGGTCAGCACCAACTCCTGAGGTCAGCCAGTGGATCGATCGGGAGAGTGCGACGGGTACGGGCGGGAATATGCCGTTCGATGGGGACGGGCAGCAGGCGCGGAAGTTCATACACACGGACACTCCCGCCGGCCTCGCCATCGCATTGCATCTCGCGGATGAATTCTTGGAACGGTTGAAGGGGAGCGAGCCTCGGATGAGAGCCTTGCTGGGAATCGTTGCGATCCTGCTGCTGCTCCCACATGCCGCATCCCCTGCCGAGGAACCAGCACACGAGAGGCTCATCCTGGTCGAAGCTGAAAGCTTCGCTCAGCGCGGTGGCTGGGTCGTGGATTCGCAGTTCATGGACCAGATGGGATCGCCGTACCTGCTCGCGCACGGACTCGGTCGGCCCGTGGAGGACGCACTGACAGAAGTTGAATTGCCGGCGTCCGGCATGTATCGCGTCTGGGTGCGAACGAAGGACTGGGTGGCGCAGTGGAACGCGTCCGGGGTGCCGGGCAGATTCCAGTTGCTCATCAATGACAAGTTGCTCGACACGACCTTCGGCACCGCGGGCGCACAGTGGCATTGGCAGGACGGCGGCCAACTGGAGGTCACTGAGCGTCGAGTCCGATTGGCATTACACGATCTCACCGGCTTCGAAGGCCGCTGCGATGCGATCCTGTTGTCGCGCGACAAGGATTTCACGCCGCCCAACAAAGCCCCAGAGATGGCGAAGTTCCGTCGTCGATGCCTCGGCCAGCCGGAGCAACCCGAGTCGGCGGGCGAGTTTGATTTCGTCGTCACTGGCGGCGGCATCGCTGGAACCTGCGCTGCCATCTCGGCGGCGCGGCGCGGCCTGAAGGTCGCGCTCGTCCAGGACCGTCCTGTGCTCGGCGGCAACAACAGTTCCGAAGTGCGAGTCTGGTTGCAGGGTGCCCGCAGCAGGGAGCCGTGGCCGCGGGTCGGCGACGTGGTGGCGGAACTGGAGCAGGATCGAAGCGCGCACTACGGACCGACTAACACAGCCGACCTCTACGAGGACGAGAAGAAGCTCGCTGTAGTCAGTGCAGAGCCGAACATTCGCCTCTTTCTGGAACATCGCGCCAATGCCGTGGAGGCCGACGGCGGCAGGATTCGCGCCGTGATCGCGCAGGAGATCAATACCGGCCGACGCGTGCACATCGCGGGCC
>JBGSHS010000120.1:0-26798 GCA_041752115.1 Pirellulaceae bacterium
AGCTGCAGCGGTCCGCCGTAGCCCGCCCAACCGCCCGGCAGGACCCGGCGGCCGAACTGAGCGTTTCGCCCACGCTCCCCGGGGTCGTATTCCCTGGGATCCAACGGACGCACCGTGCCCCCAGAAACATGCCCGGGCCGGACCTGTGTTCACCCGATTCCCCGTCGGGGGCTCAGTCCACTTTTGCCCCTTGCATGTGGCAATCAGCCGCGCCGCAGCATAAGCTCTTGTTCCAGGAACTCTGCGATGGCACGTCGCAGTGGTCGGTGATTGGTCGAGTGGCGAGTGTGGCATTTCGTGAGGTGAGTGAGATGTTCGGGTTTGGATCAGCGCCGTGGAGCCTGGTGCTCGTGCTCGTCGGTGGTGTTACCTTGGGGGCCGGCGTCAGCCTGGGGCAGGAGTTTCAGGTAGGGGCGGCCAAACGGGTGATTACCCCCGATCCGCTGCTTCCGGTGACGGGTGGGTTTGGTCCGACCGCGCCGGTCACGCAGGCACGTGGCGAGTTGGCCGCTCGGGCCGTTGTGCTGCAGCGCGCGAATGTCACCGTGGCGATCGTCAGTCTGGATCTGTTGGGGTTTCCATCAGTCTTGTGCGACCGCGTCCGCGCCGCCGTGCCGAGGATTGCCGGCGACAATATCCTGATTGGTTCCACGCATACCCACAGTGCCCCGGACTGCTATGCGTTCCCCGATGGTCAAGGAGGGCACACCGGCGATCTGGCCTACATCGATCTTGTCTGCGCTCGCACCGCCGAGGCCATCAACGCGGCGCTCGATGCGCTGCAGCCGGCCCAGGTACGTATCGCAACCGACCAGGCGCGCGGCAAGATCGCTTACAACTACTATGCGCCCGATTTGTACGACCGTCGGATGAGCGTGATTCAGGCTGCAGATCGGCAGGGGAGGGTGATCTTCACCCTGGTCAACTACGCGATACACCCGGAAGTGCTGGGCAATGACGCCGGCATTTTGAGTCCCGACCTGGTGGGACCGCTCAACGACCGCGTGGAGGCAACGCAGGGAGGAATGTCCCTGTTCATGAACGGCGCTCAAGGTGGTATGGTGACCGCCGACAATCGTCAGCTTGATAAACCGCGCGATGCGCTGCGAGGCATCTGGTCTGACGAGCGATCGTGGGACGAATGCCTGCGGATCGGGCAGACTATGGCCGACGAAGCGGATCGCATTGTGTCGGCCGCTTCGTGGCAGGAGCGTCCCACTCTCATGTGCACCACCGTTCCGGTGACCTTCCCCGTCGAATCGGAGCCGATCTGGGCTGTGATCGAACACTCGCCGCTCCAATACCCACACCGTGATGACCGCACCGTGACGACACGCGTCAGTCTGGTGAATCTGGGGACCGCGCAGATTCTGACGATTCCCGGCGAGGCGCTGCCGAACATCGGCTTCTATCTGAAACGACACATGCGAGGCGAGCATCAACTGCTCTTCGGACTCACACACGATGCCTTGGGATATTTGCTGACGAAAGTTGATTTCCGGAGCTTTCCGCGATACGACTACATATCCCGGACATCGTTAGGTGAGATGACCGGAGAGATCTTGCTCCAAGAGGCGCTGAAGCTCATTGAAGCCGCTCCCGCTCCCGATCGACCGGTTCCCTGATCGTTCCTGCGGCACCGCAAACGTGGTGGATGGATCGGCGGTCGACAGTACGACGTGGCAATGTGGGCGCGTGGTTGCGCCAGCGGCTGTCACCCGGGGACCGCTCCGTGAGCGATCTGGGGCCGGCGCTTCGGTGATGGTGTTCTCAGGCTTGGCCAGGGAGACGTGCAGATGATGAACGGCAAACAGCGAATTGCAGCCGCCATGCGGCACCAGCAGGTGGATCGAGTGCCGGTCATGTGCCAGTTGGCCATCGGCCATTATCTGCTCAACACGGATCTGACGCCGGTGGAGATCTGGTTCACGAGCGAGGGTTTTGCCGAAGCGCTGGTGACGTTGCAGCAGCGGTACGAATTCGACGGCATTCTGATCAATCTGCTGGGTACGGATCCCGATTGGATGACCGACGTGCGCCGCATCGAAACGGCCCACGATGGAGGCCAGACCGTCTATTTTCGCAACGGAGACGTGGCGCAGTGTCCTGCCGATGACAACGCTCACCATTTCCCCGACCGAGGGCGGCGCCTGCCAACGCTCGATCAGGTTGATCCGGAACGTCTCTATTACGATGACCCGCACGGCGTGGGAGGTTTGAAGTATCCGTTCTTTTTTGGTTTGAACCCCTACCGAGCTCATCGGGAGGACTACTGGCCCGACTATCTGTTTCGCACGATCGATCTGGTCGTGGGGCGGGTCGGGCATGAAGTGTCGGTGCATAGCGAAGTGTTCTCACCATGGACGCAGTTCATGGAGCTCTTCGGCTATGAACAGGCCCTCATGTACCTGTTAGATGACCCGGCCAAAGTGCATGCTATTTTGTCGGCCTATGCGGCGGGCACGGCCGATCTGGCCGTCCGTCAGGCAGAACGTGGAGTGGACGCGATCTTGATTTCGTCCGCCTTCGCCGGCGGCGGGTTCATCTCTCCCAGTCAATACGACGAGTTCGTGTTGCCGTACGAATTCCAAGTAGTCCAGGCAGTGGCTAAGACCGGTCTGCCGGTCTATACACATACATGTGGGAGGATTGGAGATCGGCTCGAACAAATGGTGGCGACCGGCATTCAGGGGATTGATACCCTCGATCCGCCTCCGCTGGGCACGGTCGATCTGGCCGATGCCAAGCAGCGGGTGGGGCAGCAGATCTTCTTCAAAGGAAATATCGACCCCGTCCACACCCTGCTCACCAAATCCCGCGAAGCGGTGCGGCAGGATGCGTTGGCCCGCTTGGGCATCGGCAGTCCGGGCGGGGGCTATATTCTGTCGAGTGCCTGTTCGGTGTCGCCCCGTGTGCCCCCGTCGAACTTGACAGTCCTGGTGGAGGCCTCCCGCCAATTTGGGACTCCGCCGCAGCCGGCGTTTTCTCCGACCAGTCGAACCAAAACCGTTGGAAATTGAAAGCCGCTCCGGAGCGGCTGATGGCAGGGAGGCCGAGCGAGAGCAAGTCGAACCCCCTACTCAGTCCGCTCGGGCGGCCAGGCAGGCGCGGAATATGGCCCGTTGGTGTGGGGGGGTGGGGTTCCCTGAGGGTACCCCTATCGGCTGTAATACGAGGGTGTTCTGTATTTGGCCGTCATCATATCCATAATTTGGAGTCAACGATGAGATTGAGAAGTGCTGTCTTGGGTCTTGTGTGGACGCTGTGCGCGTCACTGTTGCTGGCCGATGATCCCGCGGATGACGCGGTGCAGAAGCTGAAAGAAGACCCCAACAACGCGGTGACGATCCGCCAGTATGTACTGACGCAGTTAGGGACGATCCGTGAGCTGGGATCGACTGATCCGGACGCCGCAGTGAAGAAAGTTGACGAAGTGGATGCGGTGTTGGCGGAGCTGAAGCCGGACGACGCGCAGGCTCAGCAAATGCTTTCCAGTGCCCGGGATTTTCTCGGGAGGATGAGAGAGGACATGCTGTTGGCCAAGGTTCCCTTGGAGGAAATCACCAAGAAACTGGAAGCGGATCCGACGGACGCTGAGGCGTTGAAGCAATACGCCAAGAAGATCGAGCGCAATGCCATGGAGTTGGCCAACTCCGATCTGCCCAAAGCACTCGCCACGCTCGAAGAAGGCAAGGCCTTCCTTACGGCGATCGCCGACAAGGTCAAGGACAATGAGGATGCGACCAAGGTCGTCGATCAGGCACAGCAGAACTGGGATCGGATTGTCAGTCAGATCAAGGCCGCCATTGAGCGTGAGGAGAAACTGGCAGCTCTGGTTGGCAAGGATGCGGCGGCTCTGACCGCGGATGCGTGGGTGAACGGCCAGCCGGTCACCGACGAGGATGTCAAGGGTAAGGTGGTCTTGCTCGATTTCTGGGCCGTCTGGTGCGGTCCCTGCATCGCCACGTTTCCTCATCTGAAAGAGTGGAACGAGCAGTACAAGGATCAAGGGCTGGTCATGATCGGGGTGACCAACTACTACAACTTCGTCTGGAATGACGAGAAGAACGAGATGGAGCGTTCGACCGAGGAGGTCACTGACGAGAACAAGCAGGCCATGCACGAGAAAGAGCAGCAGATGCTGGTCAAGTTTGCCGAGAAGCACGAATTGCACCACGTGTTTGCCGTGCAGGAAGGCCGGGAATTTGCCGAGTATTATGCGGTATCTGGAATTCCGGAGGTCGTGCTCATCGACCGCGCCGGCAAAGTTCGCCTGGTGAAGGTCGGCTCAGGCCCCGAGAACGCGAAAGCCATCGGCGACATGCTCCAGCAGCTGATTGAAGAGAAGTAGAGCGTGCGTCGCGGGCGATGCTCTTCCTCGCCATCGGACCATCGACACGGCAGGCCCGGTCGCTTTGGCGGCCGGGCTGCGTGCATGGCAGGCGGGGGCCGTGCGCTGGCACTATTCCCACCGGCGTACGGCTGCCGAGTAAGCCAGCGGTGCGAAAATGATCAGCGGAAGCCAGGCGGACAGTGCCGGACGGACCATCACGGTATTGCCCATGGCCTGGCAGACGAGAGAGACGACAAAGAACGAGCCGACCAGCAGCAGGCATTTTGCGGCGGCCACGAAGATATTGCGATGGGACCGCGACAATACCAGTGGCAGGCCGAGAAACAGCAGGGTTACGTCCAGTATCGGCTGCACGAAGCGGCGGTGCACGCTGACCCGCGTGTCTGCGCCGTAGTCGAGACTCGGATTGCGCAGCGCGGAGACCAGCTCGGCGGTCGACGCGTACTGCTGCCACATGGTGTCGGCTGCCAGGTATTCGAACGAAACGTCGCTGGCCACGAAACACTGATCGGGTTCGAGCCAATCGTGGTCTTTCGGAGTGAGGATGATCGGGGCTCCATCTCCGTCCTGATAGCAGGAACTCAGTTGAGCCATGTTCTTCGGCTGACTGACCGCATGCAGCAGATAACCGCCGGGGTGTTGTGCGTCCGGTTCGCAATAAGTGGCCTCGCGTGCGACCAGTTGACGTCCGAAGTCAGCACATTGCCGCGGCAATCGGAAGTTCGGTGACGTGATCTCCCGTCGCGCCGCGATGGTTGCCTTTCCGCTGATCAGGATATTGGTACGGTTGTCGCGCATTGGAGTGAGTCGGCCGGCCTTGTCTCCCAGCCAGTCCTGGGCATTGCGCGTGAGCTTGTCCCGCACCTTGGGCAAAGCCACTTCCCGGTTGACAGCCGCGAGCAGGGAGACCACGATCGTTCCCACGATCAGCACGCGTACGGCGCGGGCGCGGGAGATACCGGCCGCCATCACCGCGGTCAATTCGTTGCTGCGTTGGAACCAGGTGACCGTGAAGATCGCTGCCAGCAGGGCCAGCAGGTTGCTCGTGCGATCGAAGAACGACAGCACGCGAGCGCCGTAATAGTCGCACAAGACGGCCAGCAGGCTCCCTTCTCGCTCGGCATGCGAAATGAACTCTTCCAGGTTTCCGAAGAGGTCAATCACGATGAACAGCCCGGTCAAACTGACGAAGCTGACCAGCAGGATCTTGAGAAACATCCGCAGAACGTATCGGTCGTAGATCAGCATGAGGGACTTCCATTTCCACAAGCGCGGCGACCACTCTCAGCTGCCGCGGATGAGCCCGCCGGCACTCTTCATACACCGCAGGCCAGCACCTGGCGCACTGCCCTGGCCAACGAGGCAATACCTTCCACGATTTTCGGCCGGCTCTGCACGCCAAAGCTCAGCCGCAGCGTGTGGGGACACGTCCGTTCGCCTTCGGCTGGATAGCAGTATTCGCCCGGCACGTACAGCACTCCTTCGCGAATCGCCGTTTCAAACAACGGTCCCTGCGGACTGGTCGATATCTCCTCGGGAAACTGCATCCACACGTAGAGTCCGCCCGCGACTCGTAACCAGGTGATGCCGTCCAGGCACCCAAACTGCTCGTCCAAAGCGGCCAACATCGATGAGAGTTTGAGCTGATATTCGCGGCGAATCTGCGACAGGTGCAGATCGAACCAGCCCTGCTGGACCACCTGCGCCATCAAGTGCTGACTGAAATTCGGCGAACCGAAGTCGATGTTTCCCTTCTGACTGCACACCGGACCCACCAGATGACGTGGCAGGAAGCCCCAGCCAACGCGAATGCCCGGCGAATAGGATTTCGAAAACGTTCCCGCCACGATCACTGTGTCCCCGTCGTCATCCACCGTCAACGTGCTCGGTACGTCCTCACCCTCATAACGCAATTCGCGATACGCTTCGTCCGCGATGACGTGAATCTGATGAGCGGTCGACCAGCGTTTGGCAATCTCCACGATCCGGGCACGCCGCTCCAACGGCATCGTAATGCCACAGGGATTGTCGAAGTACGGCACCAGATAGATGGCCTTCACTCGTGGCAAATCACCGGCCGAACGGATCCTCTGCAACCGTGCCTCCAGCGACTCCGGAATCATTCCAAATGGATCGGTCGCCACGCCGACGCTGCGCGCGCCAAGATTGTTGAGCGTTCCGAGATAAACGAAATAGGTGGGGGCGGCACAAAGGACAATATCCCCCGGGTCGAGAATACTCTCGCTGACCAAGTGCAGCAGCTGATTGCTGCCGGCCGTGATGACGACCTGGTCGAGCGACAGATCGTGGCAGCAGGCGTCGCTCTCCAGAAATCGCTCCAGCAACACCTTGCGCAACCGCGGATAGCCGGGAGTCGTCCCGTACTGCAAGGCAGCTCGCGCTGCCGCGTCGTCGGACAACAGTGCTGCCAAAGCCTGCCGCGTCGGTTCGACCGGCAGGGTGTGTTGGTCCACGAAGCCAGCTGCCAAGGAAATCAGTTCGGGCTGAGCCAGAGCTCTTGACATCAGCTCGCTGATCGGTTGACCTTCAGCCCATTCTGCTCGGCGGCTCAATCGCAATGCTGACGACATGGTTTTCGATCCGATTCCGCACGACCTGCAGAACACCGCGGCAGTGGACCCGGCGGTCTCCCAACACAAGCAGCGCTGCCCGCGGCGCGGCCAGAGCCGGCGGGCTATAAAGTCGGTACAATAGGCGAGATCGTCAAACCCATCAAGACGGATCTGCGTCCCGCCCGTCGTGACAGCCGAACTGATAATCAGTCTAATGGGTTGGCAACCGGCGTTCGAGCGGTGCGGGCACACGAAAACACCGGCGGGCAGGCGCAAGTTGGAACAGGAGTCCCATTGATGCGCCCCGTCCGCGCGCTCAACTGGCTGGTCCGCGCAGGCCAAGCGGCAACCGTCGCCGTGCATACTGGCATCGTAAGCAGCTGGCACGCCTCCAGCAATCTGCTGTTTCCCCCGAGCTGCAGTTTTTGTGGGGAGAATCTGCCACCAATGCCCTGCGGGCAGCCCGCCCTCTGCACGGCCTGCCATCAGCGGTTCGTGGCCGATGCCAAGCCTTGTTGCACGCGCTGTGCCAGTCCGGTTCCGCAGCGATGGGGTGATCAGCCACGGTGTTCACGCTGCCGGGATCGGCGTTATTATTTTGATTATGCCGTAGCGCTGGGACTGTATCAGAGCGAACTGAGGCAGGCCGTGCTGTGGATGAAACGCCACCCCTACGAGCCACTCACTCGGGCCCTGGGAACGTTGTTGGCCGACCACATCGCCGAGCGTGTGGGGGAATGGAACATCGATCTCGTGGTCCCGGTCCCCATGCACTGGTGGCGCCGGCTGCGGAGGGGAACGAATACCGCTCGCTTACTAGGCGAGTCCGTCTCTCGCCGGCTCGCCCTGCCGCTGTCTGTCCGGGTCTTGCGGTGTCGTCGTAAGTCGTTGAAACAAGGTACGTTGCGTCCATTAGAGCGATTCCGGAACGTGCGTGGAGCGTTCCGGATTTCTTCGGGCTACGATATAACTGACAAACGCGTGTTGCTGATTGACGACATTCTGACCACCGGTGCGACCGCCAGCGAAGCCGCACGAGTGTTGCGGCAGGCTGGGGCCCAGACCGTGGCGGTGGCCGTCGTCGCACGCGGAACAGGGGGCGGTTGAGTGCTGGCGGTCTGGAGGGAGCGGGGACTCCCAGCGCCTGCTGTTTCAGATGGAGACCAGTAACTTGTGACAGCGTAACTTTCGAGTTCGGTGGCACTGGCTCTGCCAGTGTGGCCCTGCCCGATAGCCGCTGCCCGATAGTCGGAGGAGCACTGGCAAAGCTAGTGGCACCCGAATTCTTCGTTGTCACAGAGCACGGGTCTTGGGGAGTCGTCCCGGCGACCCGGGTGGCAGCGGCATGGTTCGACTGGGTTTGTACGTGGAGGTGATCTGGCGAAAAGCGCCGACAATCGTCAAGCTAATCAAGCGAATGCCTGAATTCGCGGCAGTTAAGTCGCTAGATTGCTGGTTCGCCGGGGGTACGAGGCAGATTGCGGGGCACGAGCGGCTTGCTGAGACACATGCGACGCGCGTGCCATTGCGGCCGCAGATACGGACAGTGAAAGTCTATGAGCAGTTCTAGTTCACAGCCGGCGGCGACGCAGAAGGTGGCCAAGGTTCGTCCTTTCCGACGCGCTGTGCTGCGTGGGCTGGGGGTCGTCATGCCACCGCTGCTGACCCTGGTCCTCTTCATCTGGGCGTGGGCCACGATTGACAGCTATGTGCTCAAGCCAATTGAGAAGGGGATAACATGGGGCGGCGTGATGTATTTCATGCAGTCGGGCGTCAAGAACGGTATTCCTGGCAACACCAACGCCGAGGATATCGTCGTGGTGGATCGGATCAACGAACGCGTTCCGCCTGACAAAGTGCTGCTGGCCGCCGGACGTGTGGAGGCCGTCGAGACGACCGCCCGCGCCTTCTCCTGGCGCGTCGCGTCTTTTCAATACGGTGAGAACAAATATGTTCCGACCTCGGATCACAAATGGATTCCGTTCGCTGTCTTTGAAGAAGTGAAGGATAGTCCAGGTAAGGTGAGTCTGGCGACGGCATCGGCACGCGAGATCTACGAACGCTATGTGCAGATCCACTATCTTCCGCGGTGGCGAACGATTCCCATCTTTCTTGTGGTGTTCGTCTCGGTGCTCTATCTGCTGGGGCGCTTCCTGGCTGCCGGTGTTGGGCGCATCTTTGTGAACTCGGTCGAAGCATTGATCAATCGACTGCCGGTCGTTCGAAATGTCTATTCATCGGTCAAACAGGTGACCGATTTCATCTTCAGCGAACGGGAAATCGAATTCAACCGTGTTGTTGCCGTGCAGTACCCGCGCAAAGGTATCTGGTCGATCGGCTTTGTGACGGGTGAGAGTCTGCTCGACATCAGTGCCGCCGCCAATGAGCCGGTCCTGGCGGTGCTCATGCCCACCTCGCCCATGCCAGCCACTGGTTTTACGGTGACCGTACGAAAGAGCGAGACGATAGACCTGGATATCACGCTCGATCAAGCCATCCAGTTTATCGTCAGCTGTGGTGTGGTCGTGCCGCCGCATCAACAGCACAACGAAACGAGCAGTCGAATCTCCCAGGCAATTGCTCGCCGCCTCGCGGGCGACGTCGTGGATCCCTGTCCCAGCACTTCGATTCCAATCATCCCTCGCCACCTGGCTGAGCCATCACAGAACGGTGGCGCCCCCAAGGGCAAGGAGAGCGCAGATCCGTCGCGGGAACGCTCTTCGTCTTCTGATACGGACGACGCCTTGCCGTAGCACGTAGCACGCACTTCAGCGCGTGCCCTGCCCTGTCCACCCCCGTTGCATCGTCCATGCGATCTGCCGGGGGGGCCTGGACAGAGAGGCTCAATTCTCGCAAGCTAGAGGTACGTGCGCAGGGGGGCCGAGGACCATTTCAAGGAGCGGTGATGAACCAACGGGTATTGCGACTTGGAACGCGTGGGAGCGCGTTGGCTCGATGGCAGGCCGACTGGGTCACAGCGCAGTTGCAGCAGGCGGGCGTGGAAGTGCAGCAGGTGTTGATTACGACACAGGGAGACGTTCGGACCGGCCCGCTGGGAGTGGTTGGTGGACAGGGACTCTTCACGAAAGAGATCCAGCGTGCGCTGCTCGACGATCGAGTGGATCTGGCGGTGCACAGCCTGAAGGACTTGCCAACCGATGCAATTGACGGGCTGGTCTTGGCGGCGGTGCCGCGGCGCGAGAGCTGTGGTGACGTGTTGGTCAGCGACCAGGCCCGCGATGTGGAGACGCTTGCGCAGGGCTCGCGCGTGGGTACCGGCAGCATGCGCCGCCGGGCGCAGTTGTTGCATCAGCGTCCGGATCTGTCGGTATTGGATATTCGTGGCAATGTGGACACACGACTGCGCCAGTTGGACGAAGGAAACTATGACGCGATTGTGCTGGCTGAAGCTGGATTAAAGCGACTGGGGTTGGCCGATCGCATCACGCACGTGCTCGCCAAGTCGTGGATGTTGCCGGCGATTGGCCAGGGAGCGTTGGGGCTTGAGACGCGCGCACACGACGACTGGACTCGTCAACGTGTCTCGCTGCTGGACGACGCGGACACGCACCGGTCGGTGCTGGCGGAACGTCGCTTGCTTTCGGTATTGCACGGGGGCTGTCTGGCACCGGTGGGGGCCTGGGGGCGAGTGGAAGAGGGACGCCTGTATCTGGATGCGGCGGTTTTGGATCCGCAAGGCACCCGCCGCTTGCTGGTGCATGTCGAGGGTGCACCGGACGAGGCACTGTCGTTGGGGGAACAGGCGGCTTGTGAGCTGCTGGCACAAGGCGCAAACGAGTTGATTAACGCCGCACGCAGGGAGCAAGCGTGAACACGTGGTGTGGTATCGCACCGATCTCGATAGTGCCAGAAGAAAGGTCCGCTCTCGGTTACGCCGGCGGTACCGAAGGTGGCGGGGCAGGAACAGGTGGCGGGCCAGGAACGAAATGAGAGTGATTGCCGTTGAACGCGGAGGAAGAAACGATGCCTCGCCCCAATGTCACGTTGCAGCCAAGCAAGCGAACGGTCACTCGGGCCGCGACGCAGATCTACGCAGCGTACGTCGCTGCCGGCTGGCTGCAGAAGGAAGAAGATGCACAGCCCTGGATCGATCGCTCGGTTCGCGAAGCGATTGCGATCGCTCGGCAGGTCGACGCTTCCGTGCAGAGCGATGAGGAGCTGCCGGACGAAGGCAAGCCGCGTCTGCGCGAGTGGCCTGAGGAATCGGTGATCGCGTCAAGACGCGAACCGAAGTCAGACGATCCCAGTGCCAGCGGGGCCAGGTAGCCATGCGCGCGCAGCGGAGCAATCCGTCTCGAGATGACCGTGCACTTTTCGCTTTCGGGCATGGTACGCCGCCGAATCGCCTTCGTTGATTCAGAGTATAGTATCGGCGCTGCTGGTCGTTTACGTTGTCTTGGCAAGGAGCGGGTGTATGCGATATGCCGCGATTCCCCTGATCATTATGGTTGCCGCGGACCTCGTCCTTGGGCAGGAAGCAAGAGGGCCGGTAGCTTACTGGCCGTTTGACGAGGGGCAGGGGACCGAAACACGCGATGGGTCGGGACATGATCATCATGGGCATCTGCGTGGCGGAGCGACGTGGACTGAGGGGCGCGTCGGAGGTGCACTGCATTTCAACGGCACGGACGCGTGGGTCGAGATCGCGGGTGCCGACAGCCTGCATCTGACCGGCGATATGACGTTCATGGCGTGGATCCGAACCCGTTCGGATGATCGACGTGATCAGCTGATCTACGGCGATACAGCCGGCCGTGCCGTCAATCGTCACGTGACGATCGAGCTGGATCGCGGTGTCCTTGTCGTCGGCCATGGCAACGACGTGCAGTATGAGAGTTTCAGTCCACGGCTGTCGTTTGACGAGCAGTGGATGCATCTGGCGGTCATGTTCGAATACCCCTGCTACCTGGTTTATGTCAATGGCGAGTTGTTCGAACAGGGAGAGATGGCGATTCCGCTGGCCCGTACCAGCGGAGCTGGCCGAGCGCTGGGCGGATGGTTCGCTGGATATTTTCAAGGTGCACTGGACGAAGTGCGTCTGTACGACCGGGCGTTGAGCGAAGAAGAGCTGTGCAGAGTGGCATCTCTGCCGGCGTCACGAGAACGACCCGCTGCGGAGTTGGCCCTGACACCCAGATGGAAATCGGACGAATGGGTTTTTGACGCGCTGTTGACGCGGTGGCCGCATGCCGACGGCAGCCTGCGCTGTACGCTGACTCGACAGGGACAGTCGCAACCGAGCCGCGTCTTTTCCGCACCCCTTGTCGCCTCCCGCAACGATTCTCAACGGGCACGGGCACATGCCACGCTCCCGCGTGCCGAGCTAGCCAGTGGTACCTATCTGCTGACGGTCAGGCCGGAGCCTGTCACTGCGGACCCCGTCGATCGAGACCAGGAGCGGCCTGACTGGGGACCGTGGCAATGTGACGTGGAGCTTCCCGATCCGCCGGCGTGGCTGGGATCGCGCGCAGGATGGTCCGACACGGTACTGCCTCCGTACCTACCCGTGGAAGTTGTTGCCAAGGCGGGCGGTACCGACCTCGTTGTGTGGGGACGCACTTACAGCTGGCAATCCCCGGAAGCACTCGTTGACCAGATCACCAGCGGCGGAGTGCCGTTGTTGCGAGGTCCGATGCAGCTGGCCGTTGAGGTTGCACAGCGCGAGCTGCATTGGTCTGGAGAACGGCCATCGGTGCAGTTGTCGAGTCCCAACGCGGTCTCGCTGCGGCAGATCGCCCGCGCGGGCGACTTGACTTTGCAGACCGATTTCCAACTGGAATACGATGGTTTTCTGCAGCTCGAGCTGCAGCTCTCTGCCCGGGCCGCCACTGAGTTGCGATCACTCGTGCTGGATATTCCCCTGAGTCGTCAGATCGCTCAGTACCTCTACACGTGGCCCACTTCGTATGGCAGCGGTGGCTATAGCGGCCGACTGCCCGATTCGCTGCAGATGAGTTTTCATCCTATCGTCTGGGTGGGTGATGAAGAGCGTGGACTGTCGTGGATGTGTGAATCGCAAAACCAATGGGCACCTGCCAGCGCTGACAAGGCGATTCGGCTGGTGACGGAGGCCGATCAGGTATCGCTGCAGATCGAATTGGTTGGCCGGTCGGTCATCGTCAAGCCGGATGAGCCGCTGACGTATGTCATGGCTCTTCAGGCTACGCCACTCAAGCCACTGGGAGCCGACGGCTGGGCCCTGCGTTTCGGCAGTTGTCCCTGGTACGGCGAAGACTATGATCTGTTGACCGAACGGCCCTTTCATGGCCAGAGAGCGCTCGATCAATTGAAACAGCAGGGGGTCAGGACGCTGATTGCCTGGAACTGGACGCCCGCCTTGGCGTATCCGGGTCCCCTGCAACGTGATGGAGAGTTCCGGGCACTCGTCGGAGCGTGCCATCAGCGCGGCATCCGCATCATTCCGTATCTGGGCTACCAGATCTCGGAGCGAGCCCCCGAGTATCCCTGGGTCCACAAGGAAGTGGTCACGGTGCCTCTGTCGACGAATCCCGACAAGTACCCGGGGAACCCATCGCAAATGGTGAGTGCTGTGTGCATGCGCAGCATCTGGCAGGATGCGCTGGTCGATTCGGTTGACCGTCTGATGCGTGAGTACGACATCGATGGAGTCTATTTGGACAGCACGAATCTGCCCTTTCCCTGTATGAACGAGTCGCATGGATGTGTGGCCAGGTATCTGGATGGAACTCGAGTTCCTGTCTACCCGGTGTTCGCCGTCCGCGACACGTTTCGCCGCGTCTATGCCGTCGTGAAGCAATACAAGCCGGATGGGATCGTGGACAACCACGTTTATGACTGCATGAACAGCGGAGCGCTGGCCTACGCCACCAGCTATTGGAACGGCGAGCAACTGGCTGCCGCCGAGATTCCCACCGATTCCCTGCCGTTAGACCGCTTTCGCAGCGAGTTTGCCGGAGTCAACTGGGGAGTGCCGGGCGACTTGCTGTCGTACAAGCTCGGGAGCTTCAAGAAGGCGCTGGCCGTGAGCCTGCCTCACGACGTCCTGGTGCGGTTCAGGCAGGACGAAATACCGGTCGATGCGGGGGAAAGCGAGTCGCTCTTGGGCCAGGCCATCTGGAAACTCGCCGACGATTTCGGACGAGCAGAAGCACTGTTCACCCCCTACGATCGCGAACCGGCACCCTTGCATGGCTTGCCCGACGATTGGATCGCATCAACCTACCGGCACAAGAGCACGGGGGCTCTGGTGATTATCTCGAATCTCGGACGAGTGTCGGAGCATGCGGTGCTCCAACCCGATTGGCAGCGAATGGGATTCGACGCGTCCGGGTCAGCTGTGGATGGACTTACGCGGGCTCCGTTGCCACTGGATAACGGTATGCTCCGCCTGACTCTTGGTGCTGGAGAGTGGCAATACGTATGGCTGCAGCCAGCCAGCCGTTGATTGTGGTCTTGACGCCGCAGCGATCACGTCACCGGGCATGATGTTGTAAGTGCCGGTCCGCAAAGTCGAGGTACTGCTGCCAGTCGTACGGCGTGATTTCGTGATCGCCCGTGCGCACGTGGTAGCCGATCATCTGGCCGACAGGAGTATCAACAGCAGGCCATTGGGCCGTGCCAAGTCCGGCCAGTCCAAACAGCTGATAGGCGGGCTCGGCGTGAACTCCAGCGAGGAACTCGCCACGAGGATCGGCCCAGCGATCTTCCACCGCACTGGCGATGTACACCGGTCGCGGAGCCATCAACGCGATCAGCAAGTGTTGATCAACAGGCAATGCGGATTCGTGGTTGCCAAACTGGGCATAGTTGCGGCAATACCAGACACCCGAGAGTGAATTGGATGCCGCCACCGATTCGCCATATCGACGTCGAGCCAGTGAGGCACCACCCTGGCCGGAATTGTTGGAGATGACCAGTGCAAACCGCTCATCCTGGGCGCCGGCCCACAAAGCTGTCTTGCCGGTGCGCGAGTGCCCGAACACGATCGCCTGGCGGTGGTCAACTGCCGATTCGGTTTCCAGGTAGTCCAAGGCTCGGCTGAGTGCCCAGGCCCAGACGCCGATAGATCCCCACTCGTCGTCGCGTGCCTCATCACGTCCCTCGCGAGTCAACAGGTAACCGCGCACCCCCTTCTTCCATCCTTCGGGCGTATAACGTGAACCGGATCCGTGGCGGTCCAGTTCCACGTCGGCCGACGCGAACGTGGCAACTGCATAGCCGCGTCGCAGAATGAGTTCCAGGGGCCAGCGTGCGGCCTGTTCACCTGGAGCGCTGGTGGTATTGCGTGATGGCCTAATGGTCGGATCGGGATGAACTCCCTGATTTCCGTAGTTCAAGCCCAGAAAGACGGGAACTGGCTGTGGACACTGATTGGGAATGAACAGCAACAAGTCGATCGATGGCGCCTGGTCATCGTCGAACAGGCGGAGCGCGATCTCCTTGCGAGTGGCCAAGCCCTCGAACGCATCGGTCTTCACACTGGTGATCGTGCCGCGTACGTGTACTGCTACTGGGGGTGTCCGTCCGTAGATGTTGGTTTCGAAAGCCCGCAGCAACTCCGGTCGACGCCGCGCTCGCCATGTCTCAGGGTCCGATACGGGAGTGCCGTCGAAGCAGATCAGGGGATCGGGCAGTTCGTACTCGGGCACCTTCGATTCGTCATAGTTGGTGTCGGCCGGCTCCTGGCTGGCCAGGGCGGGACCAGCGACGTGGAGTGTCGCGCAGCTGAGACAACCGGTGGCGAGGAACAGTAGTGTGCGGGTCGCTGTCGTGGCAACGCCACGTGGCGAGACGCGATTGGTTGCGGAGCGATACATCGTGACCCACTTTCTGCGGCCGAGAAGACGAAACGTCAGGGAAAGCTGGCTGCCGCGCTGTCCCATTATTGCCTGCCCGCGTTCCTGCCACAACGCGCCCACGACGCGCCGCCATGCCGAAGTTTGCCGAATGGGATCGGCAATATTTGCGGCTTGGCCAGTCGGGCTCCTGAGCAGCACGTGGTGAAGACACCCCGTCGTTACCGGCGAGAAGTGGTCGCCATTTCAGCACTTACGGATGCTAGCACTCGGCTGCCGCAGATTTTCTTCACGTTTGGTCCGCACGTTGCATCGAGACGGCGGCTGTCCGCTGGCGCGGGGCGGCGCTGTGGTTGAGTTGCACTTGGCGCGGGAGTCACCGACATGATGTACGGACTGTATGTATCGGCGTCCGGAGCCGACGCACAGAGCAAGCGGATGAAGGTGCTGTCGAACAATCTGGCGAATGTCGACACCTGTGGCTTCAAGCGAGAAATGGCCGTGCTGGAGGCGAGGTTCAGTCGAGCCGTGCGAGACGGTGAAGACTATCCAGGCAGTCGGGATATCAACGATCTGGGAAGTGGTGTGTCGATGGCAGACACCATGACCAGTTTCGCTCCCGGGCCGGTCCGGTATACCGGCGGAAACCTGGACGTTGCGATCGACGGCGACGGGTTCTTTGAGGTGGAGGACGGCGGTCAGAAGCTGCTGACAAGGGCGGGCAACTTCCAGGTGAACTCGGCCGGAGAATTGATCACGCAGCAGGGTTTTCGCGTGCTGTCGACGGAGGGAGAGCCGATCGTCATCAATCTTGCTGCCGGTACGCCGAAGTTTCACTCCGATGGCTGGCTGGATCACAGCGGTGGAGGTGAGTTCATCTCGCTGGTGCAGCCGCGTTCCTTGGGCGATCTGGCACGCGTCGGTGAGAACACGTTTCGCGCTCTGGCCCCGGTCAAACCGTTGGAGGACGATCAGCGGAAAGTGAAGCCCGAGAGCGTCGAGATGTCGAGCGTCAATCCTGCTCAGGCCATGGTTGAACTGATCGAAACCTCACGTGCCTTCGAGGCCAACGTCAAGCTGATCCAGAGCAATGACCAGATGACCGGTTCGCTGCTGAGCCGGATCTTGCGAACAAATTAACCGCCAGGGTGATCGGGCGAGAAAGCCGGGGACGTGCTGATGCAGACGCTGGCCCGAGTCGCCACGTTTCAGGACCGGCGAAGAACGGACCTGAATGACCGAGCGCGATGCGGCCTTCGAAGCGTGGCGCCGCACGCCGTAATCGCTGACGTAGTCGGTCGGGATCGTTGGCAAACTAGAATGGTCTATCGCAGGTAGAGTACGAGGAATACGATGAGTGTTCAGACGCTGTATACTGCCGCCACCGGCATGGACGCGATGGAGACGAAGCTGGACGTGATCGCCAACAACCTGGCGAACGTCAATACCACGGCATTCAAAGCTGGGCGTGCTAATTTCGAGAACCTGTTTTACCGGCAGGAGGTGATGCCGGGTACGACCGACGAATCGGGCGGGATTACGGCGACCGGAACGGCCATCGGCTTGGGGGTGAAAGTCTCCAGCACTCAGACTGACCAGAGTCAAGGTGCGTTTCTCACAACCGACCGCAACCTGGATGCGGCGATCGTCGGGGATGGGTTCTTTCAGGTACAAAACGTGGACGGAACCACCGTCTATACCCGTGCCGGCAACTTCAACATCAACCGCGACGGAGCGCTGGTTATGGGGTCTGCTTCCGTGGGGCGGATCGTGCAGCCGAATATCACGATCCCCGAGGGAGCACAGAACATCTCGATTGCTTCGGACGGCCGCGTCACGTACACGCTGATCGGCGATACGACGGCGCAGGATGCCGGCCAGTTGCAGCTCTCTACCTTCATCAATCCGGAGGGTTTGTTGAAGCTGGGCGAGAACCTCTATTCGGAAACGGAAGCGTCTGGGACTGCCCAGAGCTCGATTCCGGGGCAGGACGGGGCTGGAACGCTGCAGTCGGGAGCGCTGGAAGCCTCCAACGTCAATCCTGTCAATGAGCTCATCGACCTGATCACGACGCAGCGATCGTTTGAATTGAACTCCCAGGTTGTGCAGGCCGGGGACCAGATTCTGCAGCTGGTGGCCAATCTCAGACGCTACTAACCGACCCTGACGGCCCTGAAGTGAGTTGGGAACAGCGTCGAAATCGACGAGAGCCAACGAAAAGGAAATGCATGATGCGACGCTTGGGAGCGAAACTGGCCATGCTGATGCCGGGCCTGATACTGGGCTACATGATCCCCACAGGAGTCGGGGCGTGGGAGCTGGCACTGCGGGACGAAGTCATCACACGGGCCCAGGTGGTTCGTCTCGCGGATGTAGCCGTCATCTCGGGGCTCGCTCAGGATGATGTGGAGCGGATGGGGCACATCATGGTGGCTCCTGGTCCCAGCGAGTCGTACCCGCGAAATCTGACGGCCAGTCAGATTCGCAAGGTGCTGGAGCAGAACGGGGTGGAGCTGGACGAGTGCCGGTTTTCGGGGGCCGCTCGCACGATCGTCCGCGTTGACCGCGTGCACGATTCGGCGGCACCTGCCGCTTCTTCTGCCACACCGGCAACCCCTGCGGCCAATGTCAATCCGCGCGAGGTTGCGCTCCCGGCCAGCTACCGGGCGAAGGGAGGGACAGCGCTGGTTGATTCCTTGGAGCAGCAGCTGGCCGACCGCGTGCAGTCGCGTCTGGACGAGATCGCCGGAGTCGAGACGCCTTGGAGTATCAAGGCCACGGTTCAGCGACAGGCACTCAAGGATCTTCCGCAGCAATGGCGGCGTATCGATATCGTGGGCCTGCGCGAGGCGACAGAAGGCTCACATCAGCTGACGGCCCGCTTCCTGACGGAGGAAGGCGAAGTTCGCATACCGATTCAAGCCGATGTGACGCGCATGGTGCCGCGAGTGGTCCTCCGCCGACCGCTTAAGCGAGGTGATATCGTCCAGGCGAGCGATGTCGAAGTGCGGCCCGTCGTGGACTCATCGGACGGGCGGTCGACGGTGGTTCGACCGGAAGAAGTCGTGGGGCACCAGCTGCAGTCTGCAGTGAATGCGGGAGAGCCGATGGACCGGAGCGTGCTGGACAAGCCCATTCTTGTCCAGCGGCGTGAGACGATTGAAGTTGCTTCGGTGTGCGGCGGCATCTTCGTCAAGACTCAAGTCCGGGCCATTGATGACGGAGCGGAAGGAGACATGATATCGGTCGAACGTCTCGATGGGAGCAAGACCCGTTTCGTGGCTCGTGTGGTGGGTTATCAGCGGGCCGTCGTATTCGCCGACAGCATGGCAGCCGCGGCTCCGGCCAGGCGTTAGGCGTTGCCAGGCGGCAGCCCGGTCGCTCAGGGGCGTGTGCCGCTGAGAAAGCTCTTGGGGCGCGATCCGAGACGGGACGATGACTTCATGCAAGGAACGATGGAATGAGCACGAATCGACTGCGAGGCCTGTCAACTCCGATCCTCGCCTTGACGCTGATATTGCTCCCGACAACGGTTGCTCGCGCTCAGAACTCGAGCCTCTTTGCACGCCAGTATGTTCCGACCGATGGATCGCTTGGCGCCGCACCGGACCCGGGCCGCGCGATGATGGGAGAGGATCTTCCCGACCCGAACCTGTCGCTCAAAGACAGCAGCTGGACCTATATTCCCGTTCCGCCGCCGCGGGAGATCAAGAAACATGACGTGGTGAGTGTGCGTGTTGATGTGCTTTCACGCATGGCGTCCGACGGAGAACTCCGGCGACGCAAGGACGCCCGCTACGATGCTCGACTAAAGGATTGGATCAAACTCAACGGGCTTCGCAGCGTCAAGCCGGCGGAGATGAATGATGGTGAGCCGAGAATGCGTGGTGAGCTGCGGTCCGACTACCGAGCCATCGGAGAATTGGAGACCAGCGAATCGCTGGCGTTCAACCTGGCGTGCGAGGTGGTTGACATCCGCCCCAACGGAAATCTCGTCCTGGAAGGACGTGCCAAGATCCGGCTCAATGACGAATGCTGGACCTATGTGCTGTCGGGACTTTGCCGCCCTGAATCGATTGGTCCGAACAACGTGGTGCTCTCCCGCGACATCATCGATCTGGATATCCACAAAGACGAAACCGGGAGCGTGGCGTCGGGCTACCAGCGCGGCTGGTTCCAGAAGCTGTTCGATATTTTCCAGCCGTTCTAGCCAGCCAGTCCGACCAACTGGATGGCCGTTCAGTTGACCCCCGGCAGTGCGTAAACCTCTCACGGAAGGCAAGTCGAGATGGTTCATTACCGAAAACTTCTGTCGCTGTTGTCGCCGGATCTTGGTCAGGATCGTGGCCCGAAACACCTCTGGGATGGCGGCGCTCGTGACCAACCAGGCGCAACAGCAATGTGTCGTGCTGCAGCTCGGATTGCCATGATGTGGGTCGTCGCGTTGGCTGTCTTGCCGGTTGCTGCCAATAGGGCATACGCCAAGATGACCGTGGGGGACATCTGCCGCATCAAAGGGCAGGAGCGCAATACGCTGCAGGGAATGGGACTGGTGGTGGGGCTGAAAGGAACAGGCGACGGGACATTCAGTCCGACGGCTTTGAGCCTGATTCAGATCATGACTAACATGGGCGTTCCCTTGAGCAGCGGAGCCGCCTCGACCGGCGCCAATGCTCAGGCAACGGCACCGCTGCTGAAGGACGCCAAGAACGTTGCGCTGGTTGTCGTCACCGCCGAGATCCCGGAAGAAGGCGGGCGACAAGGGTGCGAATTCGAGTGCACCGTCAGCGCGGTCAACGCCAAGAGCCTGAAAGGGGGGACCCTTTTGCTGACGCCAATGCTCGGGCCCCTGCCGCCCGGTGAGCATCCGGAAGACGCCCGCATCTATGCCTTCTGCCGAGGCCGCGTGCAGCTGGACAATCCCGAAAACCCGACCACTGCCATGATCCCGGTGGGCTGCCGATTGGAGACCACCGTCATGAACCCGTTCATTAAGGACAACAGAATGACACTGGTCCTGAATCGGTTCCATGCGAATTTCCAGATGGCGCAGGAAATCGCCCTCTCCGTCAATCAGGCCTTTTCCCTCGAACAGAAGCAGAGCCAAAGTCGGATCGATAACGCACCGGAAATCGCGCGGGCGGTCGATCAGCTGACGATTGAAGTTGCGATTCCCGAAGCGTATCTCGGCCGTCCCGTCGACTTCGCCTCCGAGATTCTGTCCGTCAAGATCATGAACCCGCCCCTGATCGAAATGGTCGTCGTCAACGAGACAACCGGTGTGATCACGATCAGCCAGGACCTGGAAATCGACCCCAACGCTGTGACGCACGAGAATATGGTGGTCGAGATCGGAAACGGAGTGCTCGCCAGCCAGTTCGTCGGGTTCGCACCGGAACAGAATACTTCCGTCCCCACATTGCAGGCTCTCGTTCAGGCGCTCAACTCGCTGCGAGTGCCCGCCAACGATGTCATCGCCATCATCCGCAGCCTGGACCGCAAAGGTGCGATCCACGGCCGTGTGATCTACGAATAACTCGCGAAGGTGCTTCCATGCAGATCTCGTCAGTCAACAACGCCGCATGGCACGTCCATGCCGCTCAAACACACAAGCCCGAGGAGCGGTCGCTGGAAAACGTGACCAAGGCGGATCTGGAGAGCGCGAAGAAAGAACAAGAAGTCCACGATGCCTTCTGCGATTTCGCCGGCCAGACGTTCTTTGGGCAGATGCTCCACGCCATGCGGAAGTCCGTGGGCAAACCAGCCTATATGTACGGCGGCCGTACCGAAGAAGTGTTTCAGGCTCAACTCGACCAGGTGCTGGCCGAGAAAATGAGCGCAGCGGCTGCCGAATCGTTCGTGGAGCCCATGTACCAGTTGTTCAGCCTGCAACGACCGTTTTAGCAGCGCTGCTGGTTCCCTGCCCGCTCCCAGGCGGCCAGGAACCGCAGACAAAAAACCATGTTCCCAGTCAGCGCGTTGGTTCGCTGCCGAAAGGCGCGTCTCAGGACGAACGTGCTAATGGAGCCTTGATCTCTCTTCTGGAGCCCGTGTAGCACACTATGAACCACTCGACCTCGGAACACGCGTGGGAAACCGACCTGGGCAGCCTGCTGGAGGACTTGACGCAGGTCCAGGAAGAACTGCTCGCCGTCCTCGCCCGGAAACGAGAGTGCATGGCAGCCGGCGACCTGCCGGGCATGAAAGAACTGCAATGCGTCGAACAGACGCTGTGCGAGCGGCTCCAAGTGTGTCACGACCAGCGCGGGACCTTGCTGCAACGCGCTTCGGACGAGGGACTTGCCACCGACAGCCTGGGCGGTCTGGCGTCTTTGCTGAAAGAACGTGGAGAGCGGGATCTGCGTCGAGAAGTCAAACATGCTTCGGCACGCATGAACCTGGTCCAACAGAACTGCCTCGCGAATTGGGTGTTGGCGCAAAAAGCGCTGCTCCACGCGTCACAGATGTTGGAGATTATCGCAACCGGTGGTCGATTACAGCCAACATACGGCAACCGTGCCGGTCAGGTCGCTCGTGGCGCATTGGTTGACCAGGAGGCGTGAGTAGTTGGGGTGGAATGGGTGGTTTGCCGCGAGCACTGCCGCCCACTCGCCTTCGAGTACGCCGATCTCACGGATCCTCCGCAATTCGAGGTGCTGTTGTGTAGCTATGTCACTCTACTCCACGATCCAACTGGCCAAGAACGCGCTCTTTGCCGCTCAAACGGGCGTGCAAGTGGCTGCCAATAATATTGCCAACGCGGACACGCCCGGCTATGTCCGCGAGCGGATGGTGGTGGCCCCGGCGCCCACGCAGAAACTCGGCGGCAGTCTGGTCGCGGGGAGCGGAGTGCAGGTCCAGGGGATTGTGCGGCAGGTCGATCAGTTCCTGCAGGAGCGGTTGCGGACGGCGATCAGCGACATGGCGAGCGGTGAAGCGCAGGAGCAGGTTTATGTTGAGCTGGAGTCGGCGATTGGTGAGTTGTCGCAAGACGACCTCAGTACGGCATTGAGCAGTTTCTTCAACAGCATCAATGACGTATTGAATCAGCCGGAGGATTCGGCGGTCCGCAACATGGCCGTGCTGCAGGGTGAGGGACTGGCGGATCTCATTCGCCACCTGGATGCTCGGGTGCAGGACCTGCGGGAGATGACGAACGATCGGGTGGTCAGCGCGGCGGGGGACATTAACAAGCTGGTGACCGAAATCGCTCGCCTGAACGTGCAGATTATTGAGACGGAGCAGGGGGGGGCGATTATCAGCGACGCGGTTGGCCTGAGAGACAAGCGGGACAAGGCGTTGGAGGACCTGGCGGGAATCGTCAATATTCGGGTGGACGAACAGGCGACCGGAGCGGTGAACGTGTTTGTGGGGGGCGATTATCTGGTCTTCGACGGGGCGGTGCAGACGGTGAAAGCGGTGTCGGAGATGGACCGTGGATTGTCGACTGCGGAATTGCGATTGAGCAACACCGACTCGGTCCTTCGTGCCTCTTCGGGCGACCTGGCAGGATTGCTTGCGGCTCGTGACGATATTCTGGCCGGATTCATGGATCAGCTCGACGCCTTCACGGGCACCTTGATCTTTGAGTTCAACAAGTTGCACTCTTCGGGGCAGGGTTTGACGGGCTACGATGAGATCGTTTCAGAGCACCGGGTGGACCAGACGAACGTCCCGCTGGACGAAGCGGGATTGGCATTCACGCCGGTGCACGGGGCCTTTCACGTGGAGGTTGTCAACCGGAACACGGGACTGCGCAAAACGACCGAAGTGGCTGTGCAGTTGACCGGCATGGAGGGTGACACAACGTACGAGAGTCTGGTCGCGTCGCTTGATGCCATTGAGGGGTTATCGGCTGAGATCCAAGTGAACGGACAGCTGCGACTGCAGAGCACTTCGGATGAACTTGAGTTCACGTTTTCCCACGACACGAGTGGCACGTTAGCGGCGCTGGGCATCAGCACGTTCTTCACGGGAACGGTCGGATCGGACATTCGGGTTCGAGATGCGCTGTTGGAGGACGCCAGCAAGTTTGCGGTCAGCGAAGGAGGCTTGGGGGCCGACACACTCAATGGCGAACGGATGGCGAGCATGTTGACGACGCCGCTGGAGACGCGCGATGGCTCGACGTTGGCGCAGGTGTACGAGCGGTGGATGGGTCAGACGGCTCAGGCCTCCTCGCTCGCTCAGGCGGTGGCCGAGGGATATCGATCGTTTCACGCGACGCTGGAGGGGGAGCATCTCGGGCTCAGCGGAGTCAGTCTGGACGAGGAGGCGGTCAACATGCTGACGTATCAGCGTTCCTACCAGGCCGCGGCGAAGGTGATCAGCACGATCAGCGAGCTGCTCGACGTGCTGGTGAATCTGTGATTCTGAGCATTACCTCCGCACCGTGCCGATGGCGAGGCTCATTTCGATCGGAACAGGTGGGGCGTGAGTAACTATGGCAGTCTATCCGATACCTGCTGGACGCAGCAGTGACTCGCTGTTGACTCGTCGCTTGCTGACCCAGCTGCAGGCTGAGCAGAAGCGGTTGTTGCAGGTCGAACAGCAACTGGGAACCGGGCGGCGCATTCAGCTCAGCAGCGAGGACCCGTCGTCGGCGGGGCGGGCCGTTTCGCTGCAGCGGATGCTGGAGTTCAAAGTTCAGCTGGAGACGAACTTGTCCACCAGCCTGTCGTTTCTCGCCGCGACCGATACGGCGCTGGGGAGTGTCTCGGGTCTGCTGTCCGAAGCGCGGGGGTTGGCGGTGCAGGCGGCCGACAGCACGGTGAGCGAGCAGGAGCGGCAGGCGATGGCCGTGCAGATACGGGCCACGCTGCAGGAAATGCTGAACGTCGGCAATCAGACGTTTCGAGGCCGTTATCTGTTTGGCGGAACGAAATCAACGAGTCAGCCGTTCGAAATGGCAGGCGGCCATGTGGCCTATCTGGGCAACGACCAGGTCTACCGAACTTACTCGGATACGGATCTGCTGTTTGCCACGAACATGCCTGGGCAAGATCTGTTCGGAGCCGTCTCGGCAGAAGTAACCGGCAAGGATCTGCAGCCGGTCTTGAGTCTCGACACGCCGCTGGCCGATCTGCGCGGGGGACAGGGAATCACGCCCGGCAGTATCGTGGTATCGGATGGCTCCCACCTGAGCACGATCTCGACGGTTGGCGCTCGCACGGTGGGTGATCTGATCCGGGCGATCGAGTCGCACCCGCCGGCTGGTCGCGAGTTGGACGTGACGATCAGTGCTACGGGCCTGAACATCGCGATCGACGTGGCTGGGGGAGGCAGCCTGATCGTGCGTGATCTGCAAGGAGGGACTACGGCGGCTGAGTTGGGGATCGTGCGACTTAACGGACGGGCGGACGATCCCATCATCGGCCGCGATCTCGATCCGATGCTGCGATCCACCACGCGACTGGACGATATTCTCGGTGTCCGTTCGCAGGCGATCGTGCGATCGGCCGGAGCCAATAACGACTTCCTCGTGACGGCTCATGCACGTGGTGCCGGCATGAACGACTATCACGTGCAACTGCTGGATGACAATCTGCTTCAGTCGGCCAACGGCATCAGTGCCGGGAACGAGTACGCGGAGTTCTCGGCAGCGGCGCGCAGCGCGCGAGCCGGCTTGCCGCTCACGGGGTTCAACAACGATCTGCTCCTCACGGCCACCACCGCTGGGACTGCCTGGAACAACGTACAGATCGAACTGGACGCCACTCAGAATCTGGGTGATGCGGCGGTTGTGACGTTCGACGCGTCCAGCTCAACACTGCGGATTGCCGTCGATGATACCAACGAGACGACGGTCGGCACACTCGTCAACGCGGTGAATGCAACGGGGTGGTTTACTGCCAGCAGCGACAACTCGCGCGGCGATGGCTACGATCCCGCGGCGGCCGTGCTGGCCAGCGATGCGGGCGTGCGTGGCAACACGGGCAACAGTGGCGGCGAGGCCAACACGCTCTTTGTCCATATCGCTCCTGGGTCCAGCACGGCCAATCAAGTGGTCGCTGCTCTGCAGGCCGACACGCAGATTTCCGAGCTGTTTCAGATTTCCCTGGATCCACACGATTCCACCAGTGCGGCCCTGGCCGGTTCCGGTATCGTCAATGTCAACTCGACGGCCACGACCGCGGGGGGAGCGGGTATCGAGTGGGATCAGCAGTCGGGACTGCAGATTACCAATGGCGGTCAGACGTACGTGCTGGATCTGCAGGGCGCCGAGACCATGGAGGATCTGCTGAACATCTTCAATGGCTCCGAGGCGCAGGTGTTGGCAGAAATCAATCGAAATGGGACGGGAATCAACGTACGGTCGCGGATCAGTGGGGCGGACTTCTTCATCGGTGAGAACGGTGGCTCGACCGCTTCAGACCTCGGTTTGCGATCGCTGGATCTCGACACGCCCCTGTCGGAGTTAAACTACCGGCGCGGCATTGACGCCGTCGACGGGACGGACTTCACCATTGGCCGTAATGACGGCGTGGAACTGGCCATCGACGTCTCATCCGCCAGGACCGTGGGAGACGTGATCGGTCTGATCAACACGCATCCGGACAACCTGGACCCTGCCACCGCGGTGGTAGCACGCTTGAGTAGCGTGGGTAACGGCATCGAACTGGTGGACGACAATCCGACCACGGGTGAGACGTTGACGGTGACCCGTGCTCGGGAGAGCTATGCCGCCTGGTATCTGGGACTGGTGCCACGGGGAGAGATCAGCACGCAAGGGGTGACCGATCCGGCCCAGTCTGCGACCGCCAGTGTGGCGTTTGCTCCGCCGCATGACCTCAATACAGCGCTGACGTTGACTGCCGCACAGGCCGGCACGCAGTTCAATGGCGTGTCGATCGAGTTCCAGAATACCCAGGCAGGCGATGTCGCTACGGCGACGTACGACGCGGTGGGGAAACGACTGATCATCGACATGGCCAACGGGCAGACGACCGCCAATACGGTCATCGCTGCGGTCGCCGCCGAGGGAACCTTTGTCGCGACGCTGGACCGGACGGCGGATCCGACCAACGACGGTACCGGCACATTCGTCGCGCCGGTCGGCACGGCGGCCACGAC
>JBGSHS010000121.1:0-61207 GCA_041752115.1 Pirellulaceae bacterium
GTCGATTGATGATGGTTGGGTCACTCGCGCCGCCCGCGTGACCCGTGTCGTTGAACTAAACCGCTCGGCTCAAGAGTGTGTGTGGTGCACTCAGGCAGTTGACTTGTGATACGCGGTTTCTTGTGGGCTCGCGAGGCTCTCTCCTCCCGTAACGCATCGCGCCGGTGTGCTTCGTCCCGGCCTGAGCGTACCAGCGACGGTGACCCAGCGCCCGTCGTGCTGGCGATGTCTGACCACGGGCGTCACGAGGCCATGTCCATCTGGTACGAAGATAACGATTGTAGGGACCTGCGCTTTCGAGCGAGGCAAGCAAGCTGGAGTCATGGCAGCTGGGACATGGGTTTCCCGGCTGCGTTTCCTTGTCCCCTGAGGTTGACTGCCATGACTCCCTACCACAAGCGTCAGACTCCCGCCTGCCAGCGGATGGCTGAGGTCATGCTCGTACGCAATCTGGCTGCACGCACCATCGACACGTACACCTACCACGTCGATCGGTTCGCGCGGCATTTCGGCAAACTTCCGGAAGATCTCGGTCCCACACAGATTCGGGAGTACCAGCTCACCCACGCTCCCATCGAGTGGAGAGGTACTGGATGAACTGGCCACACCGGGTCACCGGCTGTGCATCATCCACCGTTCGCGGCACCGAGCGAAAGTCCACAGCGACACTCGCCGCCGTGGACCGCACGGACTCCCCCGATCATCGATCTCTCCCCACCCGCACCACCGTTCGCTTCCTCCTCCATGAGGATCCGCTGCGCAAGCGCCATCGCGTTGCCCCGCTCACGCTGCTCCGGTTAGAATGACGCCAGCAGAGGCACTCTGGCACAGTATCCGCATAGGTTGTTCCTACGCCGGAGCCAAGCGTCTGGTGTTCAACGCCCAATCTATCCATCCGACGACGGCTGGATAGATTGCTATTCGTTTAGGCAGCAGGACCCCGGCGTCGCAGTTCTGCCTATCGTTGGCGGACGGGGGAATCAGTTGCGATGTCGCCGTAAGCGGAAGTACCGAGTCAGGACGGGAATCGAGATCAATCGCCTCCAGAAGGCATCGTATAGCAAACAGACACGCGCTTCCACCTAAGCCGACTGCCTGTTTTGTCGAATCGGGTAGAAAGAACGAACATGAACGACAAATCGCTCGTCATCATCGGCGTTGTGCTTACGGCCACGTGCGGCAGCATCATCGGTCGCAAGATTGGATATGAAGGATTCGATCAAGCTTTCGTCGCAGGTTTCGCGATAGGCATCGCGCTGCTTGGACAGATTCGTGCGATCACGTTGCGCAAGCGAATTGTCGACCTTGAAGCCAAGGTCAAGATGCTTGACAGGCCGGCTGCCTAACAACGGCGTGCACCGGAGGCCGCGATCCGGTCGGATTCTGATGGAGGTGTCAACGGCCCGGCCCCGGTGACGCCTGTCGATCTGCCGCGTCGGCTACCGCCGGTTGGTACAGCGCCGTCGGTGCCTTGACGGGGGACCATGAGTCGTCGCCGCACTGGTCAAGGTGCGTGGTGGAACCGACCATTGCTGGAATGTTCCTTCGAATGCTTGGCGACAGGTACGAGCGATTGGCGCGCTTGCCTTAATCAGAAAATCGCGCGACATCAAAATTCGTTACAGAAAAAACGGATTCCGTACGCCGGCTGATTAGGGGTGGGTGGTAGCTGACCATCTGCTTCACCGCACGAGCGGAGCTCGTGGGGGTCGGAGAGGGGTGAGGAGGCGGCGTGGTAGCTGACCATCTGCTTCACCGCACGAGCGGAGCAGACTGTCGATTTAATCGGGTGGGGTTCGGCTAGCTTGCATGGGGTAAGCGTAACCACGGCCTTGTTCGTATGATATGCGAGGCGTCCACCTGGGCGCCAGCGTGGCGATCACTCCGCCAAGCCCGCGGTGCTGGAGGGATACCGATGAAATTCGCCGAAGCGGCCATCGACCGAAATCAAATCAATCTGATTCCCACGACGCTGGGTGATTTGATTCCTGAACACCACCCGATCCGACTGCTGGACGAATTGCTCGGCCGGCTGGATTGGTCCGGTTTCCAGGAGGATTACCGTATCGAGAAACGGGGTCGACCGCCCCTTCCGCCGAGAATTTTGGCCAGCGTGTGGGTCTATGCCCATTTTCGACGCGTCCGCAGCAGCCGGCAGCTGGAGTACCAGCTCAACACGAACATCGAATTTATGTGGCTGGCCCATGGTCACCGCATCGATCACTCGACGCTGGCCAACTTTCGAAAGCATCAGGAGAAAGCACTCCAAGCCATCCACCGGGAGCTGATTCAACTGGTCAAGGAGCTGGGTGTCATCAAGATTGCAGAGCTGTATGTCGATGGCACTCGCATCGGAGCCGATTGCAGTCGCTCGCACACGATGACTGCGGAGAAAGCCACCAAGCTGCTGGGGTTGATTCAAAGTGAAATCGACAACTACCTGCACCAAGTGGCGGCAGCCGATCAGCTCGAGGAACTGTGTGACGAGGGAACCAGTGGCGAACAGCTTCCCGAGCACCTCGATACGCTGCACAAGCGAAAAGAAGAACTGGAAGCCATCCTGCAGAAGTGCCAGGAGATGGATGAGATCCGAAGAAAACAAGGCGTCGACCCCCAGAAGAATCCGTTTCAGTTGCCGCTGAACGATCCAGACAGCCGAATTCTTCCCAACAAAGAAGGAGGTTATCGGCCCAACTATACGCCGATCATTGGGGTCGAGGGCGATCTGGGTTTGATCGTTTCGGTGACCGTCATCAATAGTGTCAACGAGCAGGACTATTTGGTGGGGATGGTGGACGAAGTAGAACAGAACTTTGGCGTGACGGTCGATCTCGTGGGTGCCGATGCGGCCTACAGCACCGGCACGAACATCGCGGCGTTGGAAGCCGAACGTGGCAAAGACTTTCTTTCTCCGCACCGCAACGGGGACCCTTGTGAGGAGAATCCGGCGATCCGTGACGAGCCTGGTCAGCCCGTGGCGGAGGCCGATCGGGACCACTTACCAAGCGAGCGGAAAGTCTTCTCCTCGGAAGCTTTCGTGTATGACGAAGAGAACGACCGTTATTACTGTCCCCAAGGCCGTACGTTGGAACGCGCGTACACGGAGACTCGCACTCAGGGTGACGGCCAGCAAGTCAAGCGAACCATCTATCAGAGTGCCGATTGCAGCGGTTGTCCGCTGGTCACCCGCTGTCGTGGCGACAAGAACCACAAGAGGGGCCGTCGTGTCACTCGTGACGAACACGAGAAGCTCAGGGCCGCCCATCGTCAGAAGATGAGCCGTGAAGACGCGAAGCAGCGATATGGAAAACGTTTCGCCCTGGGCGAGCGACCGTTTGCTCAGATCAAGCGAGGATTCGAGGTGCGTCGCTTTCAGACGCGAGGTCAGACGTCGGTTTCCAGCGAATTCATGCTGACGACCCTGGCTTACAACCTGCTCCGCCTCATGAATTACTTCGGTCGGGTAGACAACCTGCGCGCGTGCGACGCCGCCAACGGCTAAGAGCTGACAAGAGGCGAGATCTAGGCAAGCTAGAAGCGTCTCACTTGAGCCGTTGATGAGCCACTAACGGCCAACTCAGCTGATCGCTCAGCCTCAGGACCCAAAAATCGCATGGATTAGCGCTTCACCCGATTCGTGACCCTGCCTTGCCATCAATTAAATCGACAGTCTGCGGAGCTCGTGGGGGTGTGAGAGGAGTGAGGAGGCGGCGCGCTAGCTGACCATCTGCTTCACCGCACGAGCAGCGAACAGGCCCCCCATTCCCCGACGTGAATGACGGAGTCCTCTGGCGCTCCCTGCAGCTGCCCGTCGAACAAGTCGGTCAATGCGGTTACGGTTTCCAGTTGGTATTGCTGGTTGGCGTCGAATCGCAGTTTCACTGACCGCTCTCCTTGCGTTTGTTCTCCGCGATACGTTTGACCTCCTTCTCGAAGTCGCTCTCAAACCGCCGGTCTTGCTGGACGCGAAATGTGGCATAACCGACCGAAATGATGGCGTCCAAGTTGTAGAATTCGATCACGCGGCGGACCTCGCGGTTCCCCTCCTGCTGAACTCGCCAATTTTTTCGGAGAGTTGCATCGCGGCTCAGTTCAAACAATCGCCAAGAGCGCGAAATCCGGGATTTGCTGTGTTTGAACCGCGCGATGAGCGACGTAAGTCTTTTGTTAGCAAAGAGAAAGCCGTTCGGTTTTTGTCCGAACGGCTAGAATGCCAGTCGGGGCGAAAGGATTCGAACCTTCGACCCCCTGCTCCCAAAGCAGGTGCGCTAGCCAGGCTGCGCTACGCCCCGAAATATCAAACGAACCAAATTGTGTTGCTCAGCCGTCCTCGTATGCGGTTAACCGCAGGCGGGTCGGGCGGCCGACAGCCGGCAGTAACCCGTTGTACTCCCGCGTGTCGGGACGGGCCCGCGCCAGCTTGCTCTCCATGCTAACGTTGGATGTGCCGATTGACAATGCCTGAGGGCCCTTCGGGGCCCACCAACTCACACCAAGACAACCCCATCGATCGTCCACCGACTCAACCCCGTGGAGCTATTGGTGGCACGGAGGCGTCCGAACCGCAGAATACCGGATAAGGAACGTCCAACGACCAAATAGGAGAATCGCGTTTGCTGTCCCTCGCGCTCACCCGATTGTGGCTGACTCGATGCCTTCTCTTCCTCCTTCATTCTGCGGCTGCTTGTTTGGTATTCTGCCGTTTTCTATCCAATTCCAGGGCTGCGGAGGGCCTCTTCTGATGCTAACCCAGCCGCCGCTGGGGACTGGCTTGTGCCTCGGTGAGGATCGTCCGGAGCCGGTCGAACTCTTCGTGGCTGGTGAACTGGATGACGATTGTGCCTCGTCCCTTGGCGTTTTGCCGGATGTCGACCTTGGTACCCAAGGCACTTCGCAGCTCCTGTTCTAAAGAGGCGACTTGGTCGCTGCGGGTTCGCGCACGCTTGGCCGTTTGGTTACCGCTGACGACTTTCAGCGGTTCGTGGTCCTCCTGGGCGATCCGCTCTGCCACCTGCCGCTCCGTCTCGCGCACACTCCAGCCTTGTTCTCGCAACGCTTCGGCGAACACGATCTGCATCCGTTCGTCGCCCAGCGGCAGCAGCGCTCGGGCATGCCCGGCAGACAAATCCCCCTTGCGAATTGCCTCGGTAATCGACTCGGGCAGTTCCAGCAAACGCATCAGATTGGCGATGGTGGAGCGGTCGATCTTCAACCGTTGGGCCAGGTCTTCCTGAGCACACTGGTGCTGATCCAGGTAGCGTTTGAAGGACAGAGCTTTTTCGATGGGGTTGAGGTCTTTGCGCTGGAGGTTTTCGACGATGGCCAGTTCGGCCACGAGCCGATCATCGGCTTCGCGCAATCGAGCGGGGATCGTGGCCCAGCCGGCCTGGATTGCCGCACGCAGTCGCCGTTCGCCGGAGATCAGCTGGTAGCGATCTCCGAAGCGCCGCACCAGGATTGGCTGGAGCATATCATGTTCTTTGAGGCTTTCGGCCAACGCCGCGATCTCGGAGTCTCCGAAGTCGCGTCGAGGCTGAAAGGGATTGTCGTCGATTTCGTAGACGCTCAGCCGCAGCTCGGCGGGCGTATCGGCAGCCGGTTCCGGCGCATCGTCCGGTTCGGGCTGAGAAAAGGCGGCGGTTGGAAACACGCGTTCGGTCGGGCGGCGTTCGGGAACCTTGAGTTCCGTTTCGCCATCTTCAGGTGTTCCCAGCAATGCGGCCAAACCACGTCCCAAGCGTCGGTCTTTACTCACGTTCCAGAACCTCCATGCAGAGTTCAATGTACGCACGAGCTCCCCGAGCCCGTGGTGCGTAATCGATTACGGATTTTCCATGACTAGGTGCTTCCGAGACGGCGGTGTCGCGGGGGATCACCGTATCGAACACAATATCGCCGAAAAAATCGCGGACTTCGGTGTCGACCTCGTGGGTCAGCTCCAAGGTCTCGTCATACATCGTCAGCAGAATCCCGCCGAATTCCAGCCGGCCAGGGCGAGTGCGCATCACTTCGCGAATGACGTGGATCATCTGGGTCAGGCCTTCCATCGCGAAGTACTCGCACTGGATCGGCATCAGCACTTCAGTCGAGGCGGACAGGGCGGCACGCGTCAGATGTCCAAGCGATGGGGGACAATCGATCAAGACAAAGTCGAATGCCGACATGCCATGCGCCAAATGCTGCTCCAGCATGGATACTTCATCGCTCTCACCTGCCATCTGCGCCACGTCCTGGAAGCTCCGGCAGCCAGGCAGCAGCTGAAGATTGGGAACATCGGTCTCGCAGAGCGACTCGCGCAGCGGACGCCGCTCGACCAGACTGTGCCGCGCCGTCGGCTGGCGTCCTACTCCCGATGTCGCATTGCATTGAGGATCCAGGTCGACCAGCAACGTGCGGCAATCGGCCTTGGCCAGCGCCGCCGCCAGATTCAGCGCGGTCGTGGTCTTACCTACGCCACCTTTCTGATTGGCTATGCACAGCACCCTGGCCACCCGTACGCCTCCCTACGCCACTTCCCTCAGGCCACAGGATCTCCCTGCACGGAGCCACACGCTCTCCGCGTTTTCCAAGGCGGGATGTCCCACAATCGATGGTGTCGGTGGACAGCGGATTCTAATCCCAGTGTGCCCATTCAGGAAACGGCAGTTTGTGGGCCAGATGAACCGCCTGAAGCGTGGGCTTGAGCCCGCGGCGGACCTGTTGGCGGGGTTGGCCGGTGGTTGGGTCGTGGGCGGGGCTGTCACGCACGGAAGTGCGTGCTACGTGCTACGTGCGTGCTACGGGGGCCAATTGTTTCACGTGAAACAATTCGGGTGAGGGAAGCGGAGTGTTTCACGTGAAACACTCCATGCGTAGCGGAAAGGAGGGTTCGGCCTGCGGTGGCCCTGCTACCGGGCTTGGCCGGTGGCTGGGGCGTGGGCGGGGCCGTCACGCACTGAAGTGCGTGCAACGTGCGACGTGCGTGCTACGTGCTGCGAGGGGCCAATTGTTTCACGTGAAACAATGCGGGTGGGGGAAGCGGAGTGTTTCACGTGAAACACTCCATGCGTAGCGGAAAGGAGGGTTCGGCCGGTGGTTGGCTCGTGGGCGGGTCTGTCACGCACTGAAGTGCGTGCTACGTGCGTGCTACGTGCGTGCTACGGGGGGCCAATTGTTTCACGTGAAACAATTCGGGTGAGGGAAGCGGAGTGTTTCACGTGAAACACTCCATGCGTAGCGGAAAGGAGGGTTCGGCCGGTGGCGGACCTGTTGCCGGTTCTGTCACGCACGGAAGTGCGTGCTACGTGCTACGGGGAACTACTCCAACGGATTGATCACCAGGCCGCTGAGTAGTTTTGGGTAGAAATAGGTGCTCTTGGCCGGCATGCGCTCGGCGTGCTGGCTGATCGACTCGATATGGTCGAGTGTTGCGGGCATGACCAGGGCCGCCAGCTGGAACGGACTGGCGTCATCATCACCGTCTTGCAGGCCTCTGACCACTTCTTCAATCAGGTGGACGTAGCGGGGTTTGGGCAGTTCCGTGGCACCCAGCAGGGTTTCGATGATGAGCCGATGCAGAATGGCAACTCCCAGTCCCTGCCAGTCTGAAGAATGCTCGGAAGCGACCTCGGCCATCCGCTGCCGGCCAGCTTCCGTGAGGCGAACGAGGACCCAGCAATTGTCGGCCGCGGCGAACAACGCCAAGGTCGCCTGGCTGTCTTCCAGCTGAATCGTCTCCCACGCTCGCTCCGTCATGTCGATGCCCGGCTCGAGCACTTCCGTGGTGAAGTACCCGTCCAGTCGTTCGGCCAGCTGGGCCGCTGTCAGGGAAGGCAGGCCGCGAAACAGGCGGTGGGTGGGCAGTACGATCATGCCTGGGTCACTCATGCTGACACACATCATCAGCACGAAGTTGGCCGGGTCACTCGGATCCATGGTCCGTGTGGCAGCCAGCGAGTCGCGATAATTGCAGGCAGTCTCATACCGGTGGTGCCCGTCGGCAACGAAAACCGGCTTGGGCCCCAAGGCGGCGGCGACGTCCCCAATGACCTTCAAGTCGGTGACTGGCCAGAGCCTGTGGACGACTCCCAGGTGGTCTACGGCCTCCAGGGGTGTCTGGCCGGCGATGGCGGCTTCGAGCAGCTCCTGGGCGGCGTTGGCCGGGTCCGGATAGATCCCGAAAATCTGACTGAGATTAGCCCGGCAAGCCTTCGTCAGTTTCAACCGATCGGCCTTGGCCGCGGCGTGCGTTTCTTCGTGCGGGTAGATCGTCCCTTCACCGAATCGCTCCAGGCGGACTCGGCCCATGAAGCCGCGACGTGTGTGCCGCTTCCCGCCATGCTCAAACAATTGATGGTAGACATACAGCGCTGGATCGGGATCCAACTGCAACAGCCCCTCGCCGATCCAGTTGCTGAGGAAACGAGCGGCGCGGGCGTAGCGTGCGTCGTCGTCAGGGTCCCCCGGCTCAGCACGATTGAGAATCAACCGGATCACATTGGCAGGGTGCCTCTTGTAGAGCGCGTCCTGCAATTCGGAGTCAATGACATCGTAGGGAGGTGCAACGACATCGCTGAGTGCTCCAACGTGACCCAGATCGTACCGTAAACCGCGGAAAGCGTGCAGCTCGGGCATGTGCGCGAATCACCCTGTAATAGACCTGTCAGATTCTCATGCGCGTGCTGAGCGGGACCCACTTCCACTCTCAGCCAAACCGTACTCTTCATGGAACGACCGCTGGCCGGCAGGCGGCCGACTGCCACAATACCGGGCCCTGCCTTCGGTCCGTTCCTGCCGGTCGGCAGGAACGGATGAGCGGAGTCCATGTTCGCGGTTCGATTCCTCTTTAATACCGAACCTTCAATACCGATAGTAGTCCGGCTTGAACGGTCCCTCGATCGGTACGCCTAGATACTTGGCCTGCTCGGGCGTCAGCTTGGTCAGCTTGACACCCAACTGTGCCAGGTGAAGTCGAGCTACTTCTTCGTCCAGTTGCTTGGGCAACACGTGAACTCCCACCGGGTACTTCTCCGACTCCGTCCAGAGCGCCAGCTGAGCCAAGACCTGATTGGTGAAGGAACTCGACATGACAAACGACGGATGGCCCGTGGCGCAGCCCAGATTCACCAGCCGGCCTTCGGCCAGCAGAATAATGGAGTGGCCGTCGGGGAACGTGAAGCGATCGACCTGTGGCTTGATCTCCTCACGCGTAATGTTCGGCTGGCCGGTGAGCCAAGCCACGTCAATCTCCAGGTCGAAATGACCGATGTTGCAGACGATCGCGTCGTTGGGCATCCGCGCCATATGCCGACCTAAGATGACATCCCGATTGCCAGTCGCCGTGACGAAGATGTTGCCCAGTGGCGCCGCTTCCTCCATGGTCATCACCTGGTACCCCTCCATCGCAGCCTGCAACGCGATGATCGGATCGATCTCCGTAATGATCACTCGCGCGCCGTATCGCTGCAGTGAATGGGCACACCCTTTGCCAACGTCTCCGTAGCCGCACACGACGGCTACTTTGCCCGCAATCATCACATCGGTCGCGCGCTTGATGCCGTCGGCCAGCGACTCGCGGCACCCGTACAAATTGTCGAACTTGCTCTTGGTCACCGAGTCGTTGACGTTGATCGCCGGGACCTTGAGTTCCCCCCGCTCGTGCATCTGGTAAAGGCGATGGACCCCGGTCGTCGTTTCTTCCGAGAGGCCCCGGATGCCAGGCAATAGCTCCGGGAATTGATTGTGGACCATGGCGGTCAGGTCGCCACCATCGTCCAGGATCATGTCCAGCTGCTGGCCGTCCGGGAAGTACAAGGTCTGCTCAATACACCAGTCGAACTGCGTAGTGTTCATGCCCTTCCACGCATACACGGGAATCCCCGCCGCCGCGATCGCCGCAGCGGCGTGGTCCTGAGTCGAGAAGATGTTGCAACTGCTCCATTGGACTTGAGCACCCAGCTCGATGAGCGTTTCGATCAGCACCGCTGTCTGAATCGTCATATGCAGACAGCCGGCAATATGGGCGCCCTCGAGCGGCTTGGTCGGCCCATACTTCTCGCGCAGCGCCATCAGACCCGGCATCTCGTTCTCAGCCAACATGATCTCCCGCCGACCCCAATCGGCCAGCGACAGGTCCTTCACCTTATTGGGCAATTTCTTCGTTTCCGCGTGAGCCACTGTCTTTTCCTCTCCCACATGAGGCGTTTGCATCGCACGCCGTTTCGCTAGGGCCCAAGCCACCGCAGCACAGGCTCCCGCGGCATACCCCTCACGTCACAAGTCCTCTGTACGCAACCGCTATACCAAGAATGGTCGTATCATAGGGCGCAGCTGGCATGAGTGGCAACCGGCAGAGCGTCTGCATTGTGTCTCTGCAATATGGCCACTCAAACGTGTCATGGCCACTGAAGCGTGTCAGCCAAGTAACCGCGTCGCACAGTGAATACGTGTTGCTATAGTGGTTTACCTGGATTCGCCAAGTTAAAACCGCGAAGAGCCGCGTCGACGAAAAGCCGGACCTTCAACGGGTCCTTGCGGCCCGGGCTCCGCTCAACACCGCCAGCCACATCCACCGCGTCAGGCCGAGCCACCGCAATGGCCTGCTCGACGTTGTCCGGTCGAAGACCACCCGCCAGTATGGTATGTAGATCTCTCTCCATGAAGGCTAGATCTGCCATTGTCCCCCAGTCGACTGTCTTTCCTGTTCCACCGAAAATGCCCGGTTGAAACGCATCGACGAGGATGGAGCTGGGCAGAGTGGCGAGTTGTCGGCAGCGCTCCATATAGTCCGCGATGGGAGAGAGGTCTGCATCGCGGAGTCGGAACGCGCGGATGACAGGGCGTGGGGCCAGTTCGCCGATGTGTTCTGCCGGTTCATCTCCGTGGAGTTGGACGAAATGGAGCGGAAGTGAATCGGCTAGGCGCTGGACTTCGCTCACGGGCACATTGACGAACACTCCCACTAAGTGAAGGCTGTTGCCCAGTGCGGCCGCAATCCGTTGGGCCTGTTCAGGGTGGATGTACCGAGGGCTCTGGGGATAGAAGTTCAGCCCGATGGCATCGGCGCCGGCATCTCGAGCAATGAGGGCATCGTCAACCGTGGTGATTCCGCAGATCTTGATTCGGAACAAGTGTGGCACTCCGGTCTCTCAACGCTGGTGAATCGGCCGTCGATGCGGCGCCATGCATACCCCTCTATCGGATTGCTGTCATCGCTACAACCGGTAGATTTTAGCTCACGCCGGCCCGGAACCGAAGACGATGTAGAACGACAATGAGTCGCCATGTTCGGACCCGGTCCGATTCGCTCGGTCGAAAGGCGTTTTCGTTGTGACGGTGAAGTGTGGGTGAGTCGAGCGCGAGCGGCGGCGAGGGGACGGGGGCGCTCCAAGCGGCATTGTGGTGCGCGTCGTGACCGTTTCGGTGCACGATCCGTGAGAAGTGACGGGCCGGTTTGACTCGATTGCCTGGTGCCGGATGGGAAGGGGTTGCGGATCGGTTTTCGCGCTTCCGATGGTTTTCGGCAGAGGAACCTGATTCACCATTACTGTATCGCGACAACACACTTAAGAACGATGAGCGCCATGAACAGACGCGAGCTTTTTCACTCTGTGACGGCCTGGGCAACGCGGGACTGGCAGTCAGCCGTGCCTTCGCCGCTCTACGTGGCGGCTGTGATGACTCTGGCGGTCTTCTTGGTCGGTTTGATCCTCTGGCGGCCGGCGACTGTTGGTTACCGTGTCACAGCAGAGGTGGAACTACCCTGCAAGTTATCGCAGATTCCGGACGTCAGGGCGAAGACCGCGGCCTCGGTGGAATTGTGCTTGACCGAGGCCACGCGTCAGCAGATTGCGGATGCGATCCGAGCGGCGAATGCAGCGATGAAGCGGCCGGGGCGCATTGAGGTGAGTGAGGTGTCGGAGGAGTGGATTCGGCAAGTGCATTGTGGTTTGGCCGTCACGGCGCTGGAAGCCACACCGAAGTCTACTCGGCTGCAGATTGCCTATACGGGAAGTGCAGCTTCCACGGGCCCTGGGCCTCAATGGTCTGCGGTGTTTCTGGACCACTTTGTGCGCAGCCGGCTTAGCGTATCTGCTGGCGGATCAAGTGAACGGCTTCTTCTGGCGCGACAAGTGCGGGGCATGCGATGGCAACTTGAACGGACGCGTCACTACGAGCGGAAGGCCCGCTTCGATCTGGAGGATTGCATCAACGCTCTGGTGGAAGGGGTGGACGACGGGACCGTCCTGTCCAGCACGGGGGCACTGGCGGAAGGTAGCAGCGGCCGGATGGAGCTGTCGGCTGGATCCGATCTTCCGGTGGTCAATCCTGACTGGGAGCGGTTGCAGGAGGAATTCACTCAGCTGACCGTGGAATTGGATGAACTGCTGAGAACGGTGACGGCGAACCACCCTCGCGTGCGTCACGTGACGTTCCAGATGGACGAAGTGCGCCGTCAGCTCGAAACGACGCCGCAGTGGGTTGGGAGCCAGTTGGCCGGCACGCCATCGACCACTTCGGTCTCGCTGGCTTCGGCGATATATCCTGGATCTGGTTCGAGCGGCGAGTCGCAGGGTGTGATCCCGTCTGAAGCGGCGAGCTATCAGCTAGCGAAGCGAAGCTACGACGAAGCGATCCGCCAGCGCGAGGAGGCGGAGATGGAGTTGGCGGCTGCCATGACGCGTCGGTTGGCGGTCGCCAGCGACCCGTCGCTCCGGCTGGGAAGAGTCATCGCGTCGGCAGCGTTGGACGATCGCGCGGGTGGACTCCCGTCACCGGGCCGGGTTCTCGGCGTCGCTCTGGTGGCCGTGTTGTGTGGTGCGGCAACAAGTTGGCTGGGCAGGCAGGGCAGACTGCGGCGCATCGGCAGCGTGGCTCAACTGCAGCAGATATTGGCGTTGCCGATCGTGGGGCAGATTTCGATGGATCCCACGCCCGGTCAGCTTCGTCGTTTGCGTTGGTCTCGAGTGGCAGTTCGCTGGGTGACCCGCGTGGCGGAAGCGGGGCTGGGACTGCTGGTGCTGTTGTTCCTGGCGGGTCTGCTGCTGCAGTCATCCGCTGCGCGCGAGCTGCTGGACAATCCGTTGGCCGCCTTCCTCGACGTGATTCGGAGGGTGGTCACTCTGCGGGGTTCGTGGTGAGTGGGGAGGGGGCAGATCGACTTCGCGTGGAGTTGTGGCAGGTTTGCCGCCTGAAACGGTAATGACGGCGACTGAAGGTACCACCGCGCGAATGCCGATCTAAACGCAGTGCGTGACGATTGCGTCGGGTTTCGCGGATGTTCTATTGGGGGTACGTTGGGCAATGTACGAGTCGTTCTTCGAGTTTTCGGGACGCCCATTTCTGGCCTCTCCATTGGCCGAGCGGTACTACTGCACAGCAGCGGCGGAGCATGCTCGGGAGATGATCACGCGTTGCCTGGATGCGGGGCAAGGGATGGCGGTCATCCTGGGCTCCGCCGGGACGGGCAAGTCCACGCTTTGTCAGGTGCTGGCGCAGCAACTGCGTGCCAAGTTCCAGGTCGCCATGCTGGCCAGTGCGCGCCTCTGTACGCGCCGTGCCTTGCTGCAGAACATCCTGTTCGAACTGAAGCTGCCCTATCGCGATCGCGAGGAGGGAGAGCTGCGTTTGTCGCTGATCGATCATCTCGAGCCGAGTGAGCGTTGTCCGAACGGAATGCTGTTGATAGTCGACGAAGCGCATATGCTCCCTTCGCGGCTGTTGGAGGAGATCCGGCTGTTGACCAACCTGGTCCGTGACAGTCGTCCGCGCGTGCGGGTGGTGATGGCGGCGAGCTTGCTGCTGGACGAGCGGCTGGCCAGCCCACGGCTGGAGTCGCTCAATCAGCGGGTGGCGGCACGTTGTTATCTGCAATCGATGACACGTGACGAAACGGCGGGGTACATTGCCGCACAGATCGGCGCGGTGGGAGGGAGAGTCGAGCGTGTGTTCACGCCAGATGCTCTGCATGCCGCATATCGTGCGACCGATGGGGTTCCGCGGCTGGTGAATCAGTTGTGCGATCACGTGCTGGTACTGGCGGCGATCGGCCGACGAGCGCCGATCAACGCGGTAGGGATCGAAGAGGCGTGGGCCGATTTGCAGCAGCTCCCGTCGCCATGGAACTGCCACGAACCAGTGGTCGATTCCGGGGGGAGTGGCGCGGTGCTGGAGTTCGGCGAGTTGGATGACGATTTCCCGGAGTCGCTCGGAGCTGACGCGGTGGCCGGGAAGGATCGGAGTTTGGCCGATCGTGCGTCGGAGCAGGAGATCACCGCACGGATCGAGCGGATTGAAGCGGGAATCGAGACGATCGCCCGTGATGATGGGGCGATGGAGAGTGCGGCGAGTGAAGCGTTGGAGGATCAGTTTCTGCCAGTGCCCGATCGTCAGCCGGAGATTGAGCTGGTGTTCCATTATGCGCACGATCCTTTCAGCGAGCGTTTCGAGGAGGAGGAGGTGATTGTGGATCCGTTCGCCTCGCTGGAATCGCTCGGCGGCACGCCCGAGCCGCAGCGGCCGCTGGAACGGTCGGCCTCCACGATTCCCTTCCGGACTTCGGAACAGGGGGGCGGGGCAACCGGACGTGGCAAGGGGGTGGAACCTCCGGTTCAGAGTGTGAGCGAACGGGGCCGATCGACGCCCCGGGAATCCGGTCCGGGCTTGGCCGATCCGCTCGTTCCACTGCCGGGAGATGATCGGGACCTGCTGGAGATTCAGGATGAACTGAGCCCAGCCGGCGCGATGCGCACGGTGAACATTCCGATGGTTCCGCCGCGTCGACGGGAGTATCGGCAGTTGTTCGCGAAACTGCGCGGCAAATGACATGTCTACGGCGCCGCCGATAGGCTCATGGTGCGCGGCGCGACCTGCATCGCTCTCTTGCAAGGAAGCTCACACGGTATGATTTCGCCTGAACGTTTATCGTCGTCCGCTCTGTTGCACGCCGGCGGCGCTGGTGATTATCAACAACTGCTGATCGACGGCCCTCACGACCCGCGTATCAGTCGGCAGTTTCGCCGGCTGGTCGACAACATCATGCGCGACTTTCCCCGTCAGGACGGAGGGATTCTGATGTTCGCGGGCGTTGGCTCCAGCGGCCATATTGCCGATGTGGCCGGCCAGGTGGCGCGACAACTCGCACTCGTCCCGGACAGCGACGTGCTGCTGGTCGACGCCGATGCTGAACAGCGAGTACTCACTCATCGCTTCGCTGCGGTCGACGAGCCGGGATTGTCGGAAGCCTTGCAGGAGCAGTCCGGGGTGGCGACGGCGATTCTGCCGAGTGTGATCCGCAATCTCCGCTTCCTTCCGTTCGGCGGTGCCCTGAGGATTCGTTCCAGTGCATCATCCCGCCAGATGAAGCTGGTGCTGGCCGAACTCAAGAGCCGGGCACGCTATGTCATTGTCTCCACCGGTGCTGGCTGGCAGCTACTTCACGCTCTGGCGGGCCGACACAGCGATGGGACGTATCTGGTGGTGCAGATGGGCGCTGCAGATCAGCAGGCGACCACCGAACTGGCCAGTCGACTCACCGCGTCAGGCGCCAGGCTTCTGGGGTGCGTCGCGACGGGAGTCGCCTGATGAAGTTTGTGGTTGGGGCGGAGTGGGGGTTGGCGCGTCCGGTAACGCACCTCCCTGGCGGTCGGAATGCGGATTCCAGGTCCTGTTCCATCTGAGCAAGCGGGCGGTACGGAACAGTGGGGATCGGTTGCAGGCCCTTGAAACACCTTTGCGTGGCACGCATGATAGGGAAGGAGTCTTCGCGACCGGCAGGAAAACTGTTAGTCTACTTACAGGGAAGAAATCGGGAATTCTGAGTCAAATTCCAGCGACCAACGGGAGCGGGTTGATCGAACCGAGCGGAAGCTCGCAATTGGTTCGAGGTCCTACCTCGTTCGAGTCTCTCTCTGGCGGCTCTGCCGTTGGAGATTGGTGTTTGCCGGGGGGATTTCGCCGACGGTCGGCTGGCCGAAATGAACGGCCGGTCTGGCCAGGAGGGCAACGGTTCTTGGCTGGTGCACCCGTCCCTTATTGCGTGGCTGTTTCGCGGGAGTGCTTTCGCGGCACGACGCTGGCAGCGCCGGAAAGTCCGCTCCTTTCACTCCGCAGGATAATTCTCAACAGAGCTGGCTCAGCCGTTCTGCCGTTTCACCATGAAAGCTCGCTGGTTCGATGCACTTGTTGACGGACTCCCTGCCCCTACACGGTCCGATTCACTCCCCTCTGTTGGCTGCCTCGGCATGACCGTCAACGAGCGAATCCTGGTCACGATTGCCACGTATAACGAGAGGGAGAACTTGCCGGACCTGGTCGGGAAGGTCCAGGCGGTTCTGCCGGACGCCGATCTGTTGATTGTGGATGACAATTCCCCCGATGGGACGGGCGTGTGGGCTGCGGAGCAGGCACGCTTGAACGCGCGCATTCGTTGTCTGCATCGGTCCCACAAAATGGGCTTGGGGAGCGCGACGGTGGCGGCACTGCAATATGCGGTGGCCCACCATTACACGTACGTTGTGGCGTTGGATGCGGACGGGAGTCACGACCCAGCCTACATCCCCATCATGTTGCAGAAGATGCGCGACCCGCAGGGAACGCGACCCGATATCGTGATCGGGTCGCGGTATGTTGCCGGGGGCGGGACGCGCGGCTGGCCACTCCACCGGCGCTGGATGAGCCGTGCGGTGAACAGCTTGGCGCGCCTGATGTTGGGCCTTCCGGTGCGCGATTGCAGCGGCGCCTTTCGGGTGACGCGTGTTTCCGTGCTGGAGAAAGTCGATTTACGGTCGTTTCGCAGCCAAGGCTACTCGCTGTTTGAAGAGTTGTTATGGCGATTCAAGCAGGCGTCGGCGCGATTCGAGGAAATCCCGATCGTGTTTACCAACCGCACGCGTGGGAAATCCAAGATCAGTGTTCGCGAATCGATCTCAGCCGTCTCCATGCTCACGCGGCTCGGTCTGCGCAACTGGCTGTCGATCCGCTGAGCCCCTTCAGGGATCCAGCCACTCGGGGAGCACGTCAGCGGGCCAAACGGCGAAGAGAGTGTGCCGCGACTCCTCCTCCGCCAGGCGTCTGCTCTCGCTCGACCAGGACATGGTCCTCCAACGCGTCTCGCCCGCCAGGCCCAGGTGGTACACTCCGGCTGCGGAGCCGCCCGGCATCGGCCGGTCCGTTTCCGGCCAGGATGCTTCCGCATCGGCCACCTGGACCATCACGTCTCGCGACCAGAAAGCAGCCGGCCGCGACCGCGCCTGTGTGACTTCGGACCACGCCGGGCCGATTCCCGCGTAAGCTCCGTAGAAGCCCGTCGCCGTTGCCACGTCCCAGGGCAGTTCATGATCGATCGGTGCCGGCGCGATCGCCTCGCCCTCCCCGCTGCCCAACGCATTCAACTGAGTGATCACCAGCAGCGCGTCCCGGGGCGAAAGAAGATCGTCTCCCGATACGTCGACCAGCGGCGGGATCTCAGACGCCGTGGGAGGAACGGACAAAGTGATCGCGCCGTGCGTGTTCAATCTGTCGATCACCAGCAGTGCATCGAGAGGTGACACTAAGTCGTCACCGTTCACATCGGCTGCCGTCCAGGGGTTGTGCCAGGGATGATCTGATAAATCCAGTACCAACACTCGGCCGGTGGCTGGCTGGGACAGAAGACCTCGGCTGTCACCGACGCGATACTCGAACCGGTCGCTTCCGCGGAAACCGTCGGCCGGTTGATAGGAGTAAATGCCGCGACTGGCATCGTGTACCTGGAGCGTGCCATGGCCAGGCTCGGCCAGAATCACCACACTCGCTGCATCGATCGTAGCATTTGTCGCCGTGTCGTTCGACACCAGGTTGACCAGGATGCTCGTGCCCAGATCTGTGGCAACGATGTCATCGCGAGCGACGGGCAACACCGCCTGATCGCCGGGGTAGTGGAAATCGATCGCGACGTTCGTGTTGCCAACAACAAATTCATCGCTGACGAGAAGGCTCGGAAGTGACCCGCCGGAGGCGTAGCCACGATAGACGCCTGGCGGCAACTGCAGCTGGTATCCGCCGGCCGACATGCTCGTCGTCTGGAACGTACCTCCGGTACCTTCGATCGTTACGGTCACTCCCCCATAGCCGCTGCCGTTGCGGTACCACGGGGTACCGTTCCCCTGGTTAAACACAGCGCCGACCACGTAGGCATCTTCTGCCACCAGCGGCTGTGCCAGATCTTGAGTGACCACCAGTGGTCCGACGTTGCGTGAGCCATTGCTTCCCACGTACGTGATGGCGATCCCAATTTGCTGAAACGAGGCGTTGAGCAAACGCAATCGATGGTTCGGCGGGTCCTGGATCCCGTAGGGACCGTCGCCCCAGTCAATCACGAAGCCGCCGTGAGCTTCCAGATTCGAACGAGGATAGGCATAGATGTTCTCGCCCCACCGCCGCCAGTCGTAACCTGCCGCTCGCATCCGCTCGCCGGGATTCGCTTCGCCAGGCAGTTGGTGCTGTTGGTCGTCATACTGAATCATGGCCCCGTTGTGGTTGCGGGCCGATGTCACCAAGGCTTCGCTCCAGGCCAGCGGAGGAACTGGCGCGAGCGCACTCCACTGAGCAGCCAACACCGTACCGCTTACTTTCCAATACTGGAGTTCCTCCATGATGTACCGGTCGGCCGACGAAATGGGGTTGAGGCGATTCACAAGACGAGTCAGTTCGCCTTGTGGGTCTGTGCGAAACCGGTTGACCAGCTGAAACAACTCCTGCTCCAGGCCCGTGGGATTGAGGGCCATGAGTAGTCGCGGCTCCAGACTCTCGACATGCAGAAGTGTGAACCGATGTCGCCTCCGGAAGCCCCGCATTTGCGGCGTGCCGCCCCACGGTCCACACCGTGGTCGACAGCGCCGCGCGCAGAGTGTCCCTTCGCCAGCCCGGCCTCTGCCCGATGGACGCAGGTGTCGCGATAGCACGAAACAAACACTCCTTTCAGAACCAGACGCGAAAGCCGATGCGGACTCGATCGAGTCGTGGAGGTGAATTTCGCGTGGCGCAGAAGGTCGCCTTCAGATCAGGTGCGTTAGTTTAACCGGGTGTGTGAGCGGTAGCAAGCAACCCGATGGGGTCGCGGAGGACACGACCGGACAGCTTCTGTCCTCTGTGCGGCTGAGCGAGCTGTGATCGACGTTCGGGCCCCGTCCCAGCGGCCCCGCTCCAGTTGGCCCCGCTCCAGTTGGCCCCGCTCCGATCGTCCTGTTTCGATCGGTCCCCTCCAAGTCGACTCTGGGAATCACCCTGTTCCGCCCCTGCTCCCTCGCAACCGTCGCGTGGGAGCCGAGTCGCGGAGACGCCTGGCAAGGATGGGGCGGTGGGGGGATGATCGGCTGACCATCGGCCGCTTCGATCAGGGCAGGTGTTGGCGACGAGGGGTCTCGTGCCTATAACCTCCTGGGCATATGTGCCGAGTGGAATGAATCAGCCAAGGGACCGTTTTCAGCACAACGAGGAGTCGGGAAGATGGATAGACTCAGTTCCATTTCTGCCGTAGGGATCATGATGGTAGTCGGCTGCCTGGTGGTGGCCGGGCCCAATCGGGCGGTGGGGTCTGAAGAGGCAGCGCGTACCACTGCCAAGAAGGAGTCGTTGAAGGTCGGGGACAAGGGACCCGATTTCACGGCTGAAACGGTGGATGGCAAGCCGATCACGCTGGGGGACACGAAGGGCGCCAAAGCGGTTGTCATCTGTTTCACCTGTAATGGGTGTCCGGTCGCCCGGGCTTACGAGGACCGTTTCATCGAGTTCGCCGGGAAGTACGCTGACAAAGGGGTGAAGTTCGTTGCCATCAACGTCAACAAGGGTGAGACGCTCGAGGCGATGAAGAATCGCGCGGAGGAGAAGGGCTTCAACTTCCCCTATGCGTACGACGAGAGTCGGGAGTCGGCCAAGAGCTATGGTGCTCGAGTCACTCCGCATCTGTTCATTCTGGATGAGGACGGAGTCGTGGCTTATATCGGCGCGTTCGACGACAACATGAAGATGGGGGACGTGAAGGAGCGTTACGCGATTGATGCCGTGGAGGCTCTACTGCGAGGTGACAGCCCCAAGACAACCGAAACCAAGGCGGTAGGATGCGGCATCAAGATGTAATCAAATGACGTGCCGTTGTCGTTGCAGGCAGTCCGGCGAGTTGATGGAGCAGACGCCTCGCCGAGCCTGCTCGGTTTTCTTCACGGGGCACAATGTCATGTCATCGCCGACTGCGAGATGATCGAGCGCGGTGGCCGTGAGGATGCGAGCTCATGAAATGTCATGCGACTCTCTGCCGCAGTCTGATCAGCCTGTCATTGACCGGAGCGATCGTGCTCGGCGGATGTGGACAGGACAGCCACACGTCGGCTCCGGTGTCGGAATCCGGGTTGGACCAAGGAGCGACAACCGCCGCGAGGCAGCCAGTCCCAGCTGAGGATTCCGACCCGATTGCGCCAGCGGACACGTCTCCTGCGAACGATCAAGATAGGTCGTTGCAGGTGGCCGATGTGGCGGTGTTTCAGCAGGTGCTCGAGCAGCATCGCGGCAAAGTCGTGCTGGTGGACTTCTGGGCGACCTGGTGTGTGCCTTGCAAGAAGAACTTCCCGAAGGTGGTCGGTTATGGCCAGAAGTACGGCCCGTCGGGACTCGCGGTGGTGTCGTTGAGCATCGACGATCTGTCAGCGAGGGACGAGGTGGTCGAATTTCTCACTTCGGTGGGCGCGCCCGACACGAATTTGATCAGCAAATGGGGGACGGGTACGGAATCGGCCGAGCAGTTTGGCTTCAGTGGCGAAGTCCCTTTCTACCGCTTGTATGACCGTGGCGGCACGTTGCGTTACCAATTCAGCTCGAATGCCGAGTCACTGCCGAACGTGGAGTCGTTGGAGCAGCTTGAGCCGCGCATCGGCCAGTTGCTGGCTGAACCCGCCGGGTCGTAGAACGCGGTGCAGGCGTTCATTCCGGGTAGAGGGTTGTCGACAGGTAACGCTCGCCCAGGTCGGGGAGCAGCACGACGATCAACTGGCCTTCGTGTTCCGGTCGGCGGGCGATCTGCAGTGCGGCCCAGGCGGCGGCACCGGAGCTGATGCCACAGAAGATGCCTTCACAGGTGGCGAGACGCCGGGCCGTTTCCGCTGCATCATCGTCCTGTACGGGTAGCACTTCATCGACAATGTCGACGTTGAGGACGTCGGGAATAAAACCGGCTCCGATGCCTTGGATCGTGTGCTTGCCGGGTTTCGGGTCCTGTCCAGCCTTGCGTTGGGTGATGACCGGGCTGTTGGCCGGCTCAACTGCCACGGATTTCACCGTTGGCTTGCGCGACTTGATGACTTCGGAAACGCCGGTGATGGTCCCGCCGGTTCCGACCCCCGCCACGAAGACATCGATCTGCCCGTTCGTATCCCGCCAGATTTCTTCGGCGGTAGTCTGCCGGTGGACTTGCGGATTGGCCGGGTTTTTGAACTGTTGCGGCATGAAGTAGTTCTCATTGGCTTCGGCCAGTTCGGTGGCTCGCCGCACGGCACCGGGCATGCCTTCCGCGGCGGGAGTGAGAATGATTTCGGCGCCCAGTGCTTTGAGCAATCGACGCCGCTCGACCGACATACTCTCGGGCATCGTGACCTTCAATCGATAGCCGCGTGCTGCGCACACGTAGGCCAGGCCGATACCGGTATTGCCGCTGGTCGGCTCAATGATCACGGTGTGCGGTCCGATCTTGCCGTCACGCTCCGCAGCATCGAGCATGGCTCGGCCAATCCGATCCTTGACGCTCCAGAGTGGGTTCATGTTTTCGGTCTTCGCGACGACGGTGGCACCACATCCCTGCGTGATGCGCCGCAGCCGGATCAACGGCGTGTTGCCGATGCACTGGGTGATGTCGTCGTAGATGCCGTCTTTGGCGCGCGTAGACATGACATACCTTTCGCGAAGTGGAGGATCATTTCCTGTAGCGGCGGCAGCCTGGTGCCGATGGATGCGGCCGAATCGCGGATCGCCAGAACGGCGGAGTATACCAGAGGAGTCGAAGTGGGGTCAACGCAAGGCCGTCTCCTGCTTCCTCATGCTGCCTGCAGCTGACTGTTCGCAATGCGGCGATTGTCCCTCGGTTGTGCTCAAAATGCCACCGTCCAACCACCGGTCGCGGAAAGGGCCTGGTCGATGTCACGCATGATCGTGCAGGTTTCGCCCAGCGCGGCGACGATCTGTCGGTACTGTGTCTGCTGGGTGGGTGTGAGTGGATGGTGCCGTCGATCTTTCAGCCACTTTCTGCAGACCTGGTAAGTGCCTACGCGAAACTCCCAGACGTCCGGGGTGACGGGTCCAAGTGACTCGGTCGAATTGAACCAGATGGCGGCATCTCGATACCTGGGGTATCCCGGCGCGACGATGCCGGAACTCTGCTGTGCATGGTCTCCGGCCGGGAGGTGGGCACGCATCAGGTGCAGGTCGATCAGTCGCGCACCGAGGGCGGACATGCGGAAGAAGAGTGATGCCTGGCAGGGAATCAGCACACGTGGGAAGTCGCCGCGGAGGGCATCGGCGAATCGCTGCCGGTAGCTGGGAGAGTGAAACAGGGCATAAATATAGCCGAACAGGTCGTGTGGACCAAACGATCTGTCATCGGTTGTCGTGGCCGGTCCGGCCCATCGCAGTTCCAGTTTCTGTTCGCAATGCTCCAGGAACTCATCCGCGAAATTGCTGCGCCAGGCAGGCGGCTCACTGGCCGTACACGTTCTGCCACCCTCACGGGCTTCGGGCAGGTCGCGTCGATTGGGTTCGCGCAACAGGAGCGGGAAGACCGATTCGCCCCCTCGGTTGTCCGAGCGGATCACTCCGTCGATCACGATGCAATCCGTCGCCCAGAAATAGGTGCAGCGACTCGAGGGGGGCGTCTGCCGCCGGGCGATCAATGCCAGGTTGTTGCCGCCGAGCAAGTGGTCCATGACCTGCTGACGCGGCCAGTCGATCATGGCGGCGCTCCAGTAGATCGCGCGTTGATCGAAAGGTCGATAGAGACACGAGCGCATCGGTTGATCCCACTGCGGATCGTCTCGCAGTGCCGCGCGTGCGTCGGCGACACGCCACCCGCGCGTGTCGCCTGGCTGGTAGTGGGACGACCTGGTACTGCCAAAGTACCGCTGCCGTACCTCGGTGTCCGAAATCCGCTCATCGCGAAACACCGCCATCCGCTCGCGCAGCTCGGACTCGCTGGCCGCGATCACAAAGCGGTCACGTGCGGTCACCACCGCCGTGCTGTGAAGCGGCATGATTCGATTGAGTGGAAAGCCGCGGGAGTACTCGGGTCGGTCAGCCTGGCGGCGGGGCGCGAGGCAGAACTCTGGTGCCTGGGGCTGCAGTTCGACTAACTTCAGTGAGCTAAGGGTGTTTTCGGAAAGATGTCGGAGCTTCTTGTCGCGCGCACCCCACAGGTCGCAGTGACGAATCTCTGTCACATTCGCTCCGCTGCTGAGCGATGGGGTCGTGGGCGGACGACACAACAGACTGACCGCCACTCCCTGGCCAATGTCAAACAGAGACTGGTCGGGTTCGGTGGCGGGAGCTTCTTCGCCATTGCGGATATTGCCGTGCAAATCGACGACCGTGATTCGTGGAAAGGTGCCAAGCAACTGCTCCCGCATGCCGCGAAACGTCAAATTGTCGAGGTAGCCATGGTTCGTGACCAACGCGACGATCCCCGCTCCCGCTCTTTCGATCCTCCAGTGTGCCAGACGCATGAACTTGACATAGTCGTCCTGCAGCCAGTGCTTCCGCTCGCGCAGCGGTTCGCCTGCCGACTGGAAGTAGTCGGCCACACACGCGCCGGTCTCCGGATCGCGGCCACGCAGCAGTCCGTGAATCCAGGCGTGGTGGTTGTGGGACACTCCGCTGTACGGCGGATTGCCCAGCACGATGGTGAAGGGAGCTTCCTGGCCGACCCGTTGCGGCGGGCCCACGTCCGGACGCTGCAGTGTATTGCCCAGAGTCAGGTGGAGTCGAGCGGGCCGGTTGAATCGAAAGCCGGTTTCGGCCAACAGCTGCGCCATGGCCAATTGCGCGAGGGCCACAGCTGGCAGTAACAGCTCTTGTCCCCAAAGCTGCGGCAAGAGGTGCTCCGCGACGAATGCATTCCAGTCGGCCGGTTCACCGTCGTTTCGACCCTGGTGTTCCCGACAGACTCGCTGCTCGAAATCATGGTGGACTTGTGCGACGACCTCAAGCAGAAAGGTGCCGGTCCCCATGGCGGGATCGAGTATTCGCACGAACGGCCGGGCTTCCCGAGACGCGTCAACCGCTGCGGGGCGCCCGAGACACGACTGGAGCTCACGCCAGGTTGTGCGGTCCCCCAATCCGTGTGCGAGTGCGAAGTGTCGGCGCAACAGCTCGTCCGTACAACGCACCACGAATGCGACCAGGGGCTGCGGGGTATAGAAGACTCCACGCCGACGTCGGGAGCCGCGGTCGTATTGGCGAAGAAATCGTTCGTAGAAGTGGACCACTGCCAGCCGACGTTCCACGGGAGTGCGTGACGGCGCTTCGGCTACTTGCGTTGCCATTTCTCCCGCCACGTGCGCTATTTCGCCAATCGCTGCGCGCACTGGCGGCGAACGCTCCAATGAGTCTGTGGCGGGATCTGCCAACCTCAAGACATGCCACACAAGGGGGTCCGCCTGCGCCAGGAGCCATTGACGGGCGGGCACCGAAGATAACTCGGGTCGAAAGGAGGACCAGCCGAAGACCATGCAGGTCACGGCCTGCGCCAGGGCATCCGTGAGCATTTCAACCTGAGAGCTCCCGGTCTGTTGTGCGAAAAGCTCCCGCAGTTCCGACCAAACGGCGCCGGTGGCGTCCGCGGCTGACTCTGACAGCAGAGCCGTGCTCAGTTGCCGGGTCAGCGTGCAGAGTCGTCCCAGAGAGTCGTGAGGCATGGGGGCTGTTCCGTTTCCCTCATCGCTTTGCGCGGCGATCGACGGCGTCACATGTCGCACTTGCCGACGAGGGCATCCTCGGTTGCTCAGGAGGGTATGACGATGATCTTGCCGGCGAGCGAGCCGGTCTTGGCCAACGTGTTTTCTTCTTGCAGTCGATGCGCCGCCGCTGTTTCTCGCAGCGGGAAGACCCTTCCAATCTGGGCATGCAGCTGACCGGCAGCCAGCAAGCGATTGATCTCGTCGGCGGCGGCACGCTGTTCATCGGCGGTGGCCTTGAACATGACGAACCCGTGCAGTGAACAGCCTTTGACATAGAAGGGACCGACCGGAAAACTGGGACGCGCGTCCCGTCCGGCCATCAGGATGATGCGACCTCGTTCCGCCAGGCAGCTCACGATGCGGTCGAAATCCGGCTCCCGCAGCGTTTCCCAGAACAGCTGTACTCCCGCCGGAGCGAAAGCCTTCACCGCAGCGGCGACGTCCTGCGTCTGGTAGTTCACCGCCACATCGGCACCCAGTTTCAGGCACTGTGCCACCTTCTCGTCGGTTCCGCCGGTGGTCATCACGTGAGCGCCGGCGGCGTGCGCCATCTGCACGACCATCGATCCCACGCCCCCCGTGCCGCCGTGGACGAAAACCTTCTCACCGGCCTGGAGGCGACCGTCCCGGAATAGGCCCAGGTGCGCGGTGATTCCCACCAGCGCACAGGCGGCAGCTACCTGATCCTCCACACCGCCAGGAATTGGATACAGCCAACCTTCGTCCACCGCACAGTATTCCGCGAAAGTCCCTTGTCGCCCGACCAATCCTTGATTCGAGCCCCACACACGATCACCCGGACGAAAGCGATTGGCGCCAGGCCCGACCTCCTCCACGACGCCGGCCAGATCGCACCCCACAATAAACGGCTTGGGCAGTGTCCAGTAGTCGGCTCCGTTACGGATATACGTGTCGATCGGATTGACCGCCGCCGCAGTCACCTTGACCAGCACCTGTCCATCTCCCGGCGTCGGACGTGGCAAGTCTCCGAAGATGATGCGATCGGGTGGACCGGTCTGTTCGATATAGGCTGCCTTCATGGTGAAACACTCCGGGCAAGAGATGGCGGTGTGACAGACTCATCAACAAGAGGACAACAATTTCTCCGGGTCCCCCACGCCCTGTGGGACGAGGGTCCGGTGAGAGGCCGCACATCGGCCAGACCACTGGTTTTCCTTCCCGGCCCCTTTCGTGCGTCGTCACTTAGCGGCGAGGGCACCACCGTGTGCTGGGTGGTGTCGACGACTTGACGTCCGAAGTTTACCGCCGCGAGGGCGTCAGGGGAACGGGCTGATCAGTCCCCTTGCCACCGTGAGTGTTGCCGCAGGAAGCTGGCCAGAGCGAGTTGGCCACGTTTTGGTTATGGCCTAGGCAGCCGATCGCAGCTTGAGTGGGACGTCAGACGGGACGGCGTGCAGATTCACCGTCTCGCGCACGGCGTAATGCTGTTTGCCTTGACTGCCATAGTAAATGCGAGCGTTCACCTCGCCGAGCAGGCCCAGGCTCAAGAATTGAATCGAGGCCATCATGCCGAACGCGGTTAGCAACAAGAGTGGATTTCCGGTCATGTCGATCTGTCCCAGCCACTTCATGGCCAGCGTCCCGCACAAGGCCAGCATGCTCAGCAATGAGCAGCCGATGCCAATCGAGCCGAAGAGCTTCATGGGGCTGGCGAAGTACGACAAGATGTACTTGACCGTAATCAGGTCGAGGACCACGCGCAGCGTGCGAGAGATCCCGTACTTTGTGACTCCATGCTGCCGCGCATGGTGGCGTGTGACCACCTCGACGCAGCGAGCGCCCCGAGCATGCGCCAGGATGGGAATGAAGCGATGCATCTCGCCATACAATTCGAGGTCGCAGGCGATTTCCCGGCGGATGGCTTTCAGCGTGCAACCAAGATCGTGAATCGGGAAGCCGGTCACCCGCGCGATCAGACGGTTCGCTATCTGGGATGGCAGGCGGCGGTTCAGCCACGGGTCCTGCCGGTTTCTTCGCCAACCGTGCACGAGATCGTATCCTTCGTCGATCTTCTCGAGCATCATGCCGATATCGCCCGGATCGTTCTGCAGGTCGCCATCCATGGTAATGATGATGTCGCCGGATGCCGCGTGAATTCCGGCCTGCATGGCGGCTGTTTGTCCGTAATTGCGGCGGAACCGGACGATCTTGACATGCGTGTCGCGAGTGGCGAGTTCCTTCAGAGCTTCGAAACTGCCGTCGCGTGATCCGTCGTCGACGAAGAGGATCTCGTAGCTGCGTCGCAGTTGGAGCAGGGCTGGTGTCAACTGATCGTACAACAGCGGGATATTCTCCTGCTCGTTGTAGATGGGAATCACAAGGGAAACGTCCACGGCAAGGTCTCTCTCGCGGCTATGTTCTGGCACGGCCCGGCGTGGTGCGACGGGCGTTGAGGCGAGAGTCTAGGGAAAGTGGGGGCACGAGACAACAGCACTTTCCCTGCCTTCGCTTGGTCTTGGTTTCAGATGCCGATTGCTTTACAATCGCACGACTTTTTTCCCCCCCGGCGGTACGCATGGAGTTGCGATTGATGAAGGTCGACCGACGAAATCCGCGGTGGATGCTGCTGGCCACACTGGCCTGTACCGGGCTCTGGATGAGTGGTGGCACGCTCGCGGCCGACAGGGCGGAGGGGACGTTTGAGCACTGCACGCCGGAGATGCTGGAGGATGCGGCGCTGCGCGATGTGTTCTTTCTGGATGCCGATCTGGGATGGGCGGTGGGGGATCGGGGAGTCATCTGGTCTACGGAAGATGGTGGGCGCCAGTGGCAGAGGCAGCGAGTGGTCGACCAGGGGCAGCTCGAGTCGGTGCATTTCATCGACGCGCGCAACGGCTGGGTTGTCGGCGGGGCCGTGCATCCGTACACGCATCGAACGAGTTGCATCGTGCTGCGCACACAGGACGGGGGAAAGAGCTGGACATCAATTGCCGGTTTGACCCTGCCGGCACTCAAGTACGTGCGGTACTTCACCGCGCAGCAGGGAGTTGCCGTCGGAAATCAGACGGCCCTGTATCCGACCGGGATCTTCCGCACAGAAGACGGCGGGCGGAGTTGGGTGACTCTGCCTGGTGGCAACGGAGGCCAATGGACGACCGCCGACTTTCGCGACACGCTGCACGGTGCCGCAGCAGGCTTCAACGGAGCATTGTCGGTAATCTCGGCACCGAACGTGACGGCCTCCTCGACGCCCACTCTTGGGCAGCGCCCCTTGCGTGCGATTCGGATGGGCCGAGGTCGATCGGGCTACCTGGTGGGTGATGGCGGACTGGTGATGCAGACGGAGGATGCCGGATTGACTTGGCAGAACCCGGTCGGGGCACTGCCTCTGGGGGTGAAGGACCTCTTTGACTTTCATGCCGTGGCCGTCGTGGACGAGCATGTCTGGATCGCCGGTTCACCCGGGAGCATGGTCCTGCATTCGGCCGACGCGGGGCGAACCTGGGAACTGCTGCGGACCGACCAGTCATTGCCGATTCACGCCCTGGCGTTCCTCGATCCCGAGCGCGGCTGGGCCGTCGGAGCGTTGGGCACGATCCTGGCCACACGCGATGGTGGCCGGACATGGCGTCGTCAGCACAGCGGTGGCGTCCGTGTCGCACTGCTGGGGATATTCAGTGAGGCACGTCGCATTCCGCTCGAACTCTTCGCGCAGCAGTCGGGCGATGAAGGGTATCTCGGATACGCGGAAATCATTAATCGTCGTGATCTGGAAATCCCGCCCATCGAGCAGACACCTGGCGAGGATGCATGTCACGCGGCCATGTCGACCGTAGGCGGATGTGGGGCGGAGCAATCATGGCGTTTCCCCCTGCGTCAGGAAGGGCTTCGAGTGGGCTCGCAGGAGCTGATGGAGATCTGGGACCGAGCCAATGACGGTCGCGGCGTGGCGATGATGGAAGAGCTGATGGTGCGGAAGATCCGGCAATGGCGACCGGAAGTACTCGTGACCGAGGCGGCCGATCCTCAGGGCAACCGGCCTTTGTCCCATGTGATCAATCAGCTGGTGCTGTCGGCGGTGACGAAAGCGGCTGACAGCACGTCCTATCCGGACCACCTTGCCTCGGCGGGACTTCAGCCGTGGACGGTGAAGAAGGTCTTTGGGCTGGCTGACGGCGAGCAATCGACCACCGTGACACTCAACACCGCTCAGCTGGCAACTCGCCTGGGGCGAAGTCTGGCCGAACAGGCGGCGGACGCGTATTCCCTTGTGTGTGATGACTATCGGAAATCACCCCCCACACTGGGCTTCCAGTTGCTGCGTGACGCCTTGCCGCAGTCGTCCGGACAGAAAGACATTTTCAGTGGGATCTATTTGCCGCCTGGTGGTGAAGCACGACGCCAGACCAGCCCGCCGGCCGGCGGGAACCTGGAGACGCTGATGCGCTCGGCGCAAAAGCGACGCAACATCGAGCAGATTATCGAAACGAATGCCGGAGCGTCTCCGAATAAGGCGGCATGGCTCGGACAAGTAAACGACCTGACGAGTTCGCTCTCCAGTCGAAGTGGCGGGCAGGTCCTGTATCAACTGGCACAGCAATATCGCGCGGCTGGACGACTCGATCTCGCAGCGCAAACGCTGGAACAGCTGATCGACCGTTATCCGGAACATCCGTTGGTGGAAAGCTCGCTCGTCTGGCTGCTGCAGTACTACGCCAGCGGTGAAGTGGGCTGGCAACTCCAGCGGCAAACGAAGCTCAGTTCGCAGCTGGTTGGCGCCTCGGTCCAGAGCGCTCGAAACGTAACAAGTGTCCGGCAGGCGATTCATGAACAGTCGATCGACGGTGCCGCGGCGATCGATGCTGCGGCGATCGGTGCCGCTGGAATCGATGCCGCTGGAATCAGTGCCGTGGAGACGAGGATGCAGAACGCCGGCCGTACGACGACCGCCAGTGCTCAGATGGCGGATTCGCAGCGAGCCAGCCAGGCACTGCATTTCGCCCGGCTGATTCAAAGCAGACGCCCGCAGTTGTCGGCCGAACCGTGGGTACAGTTCCCTCAGTCGGTCGCTTACCGCACGGCCGGCATGCCGCGCGATGCCGAGCGATTCTATCACCGGCTTTCGTCCTCACCGCAACCGACCGATTGGGGCCAGTGTGCCGCGGCAGAGCTGTGGCTGTCGCACGGTCGGGGACTGCCTCCCAAGACCTCGTACCTGTGTAAACGGACGGCCGTACGACCGTGGCTCGACGGCCAGCTGACGGAAGAATTGTGGCAGTCGGCCACGCACCTGGAGCTGACCAGTGCGCAGCGTGACGACAGCGCTTGGCCGGCCGCCGCCATGATGATGTACGACGATCAATTCCTGTATCTGGCCGTCTGCTGTCGTCGCGTGCCCGGCAAGACCTACCAGGTTCGAACCGCGGCGCGGACACGCGATCCCGATTTGAGCGATCAGGATCGGGTGGAGTTGTATCTTGACCTGGATCGGGACTACACATCGTTCTACCGGCTGACGGTCGATCACCGCGGCTGTACCGGCGAGTCGTGCCTGGGTGATATCCACTGGGATCCCACCTGGTACGTAGCCCAGGCCGGATCGGGAGAGGACTGGATCATCGAGGCGGCGATTCCCTGGAGCGAACTCACGGCAACGGCTCCGCACAGCCGCGACGTGTGGATCGCGGGGCTGCAACGCGTGGCACCGGAGACGGGCGTTCAATCGTTCACCCGGCCGGCCGCTGTTGAGCCCCGCAGTGAAGGCTTCGCCTTGCTGATGTTCGAATGATCGGGCGGGAACGACGTGGACTTGGCCGGATGGACGTCGGGAGGAAAACCGTTAGACTCGGGCGCTGGGACGCACCCTGGTCCGACGCGAGCCGATTCCAGGTGAGGCGGCTGGATCGCGTGACAGCCGTGCTCCGCCGCGTCGAGTGCATCTGCCATCGCTGGATCCGGGTGGATGACGTCGGAGATGCGGGAGGCAATCGGCGGCACGGCGGTGGATCCGAGTGCTCTCCGGTGTGCCACGTAACCCGCTCCACAACATTTTTCGGTTCCTGCCATGCCCTTTCTGATGGGAACGGATGAAGCCGGATACGGTCCCAATCTGGGACCGCTGGTGATTGCCGGTACGCTCTGGGACGTGCCCGAAGGAGTGGACGGTGAAGACCTCTACTCTCGGTTGCCTGGCATTTGCGCCGGTGGTGCGGCAGCGGACGATCCGGACAGCCTGGTTATCGCCGATTCCAAGAGGCTGTTTCACCACACATCCGGCCTGGCCCGGTTGGAGCGTGGCGTACTGGCTGCCCTTCAGGTGGCGGGCAATGCCCTGACGTGGAGCCCATCTCAACCGGGGCATTCTTTCGCTTGGCGCACATTGCTCGAACGATGTGACGCTGGTGCCCACGATGTGCTCTGTGGCGAACCGTGGTACGCCGGTTTTGAGCGTGATCTGCCCGTGGCCATTTCGTCCGCGGCGGTGGAGACGGCTGCCAACCGGCTCCGTGTGGCCTTGGCTGCTTCCGGTGTGCGTCTGCTCAACGTGGCGGCGCGGCTGATTTTCCCCGGGTGTTTCAATGCTGCGGTCGCGGCCTGTGGCAGCAAGGGTACGGCCTTGTCGCAATGGACGTTGGAGTTGGTTCAGCAGATGATGCGTCCGCTCCCCGACGCCGGGGTGGTTGTTCACTGTGACAAGCATGGAGGCCGCAATCGTTACGCCGCCGTACTGCAGCACGTTTTTGCGGATCACTGGATTGAGGTCTGTGACGAGTCGAAGTTACGGAGCGTCTATCGCTGGGGCCCGCCGGAGCGGCGTGTGGAGATCCGCTTCACGGCCAAGGGAGAGCGGTTCCTGCCGGCGGCCCTGGCGTCCATGGTGGCGAAGTATTTGCGCGAGGTCACCATGCTGGCCTTCAACGATTTCTGGCACCGGCAAATTCCGGGGCTGCGCGCGACGGCCGGCTATCCGGTGGATGCTCAGCGGTTTCGCCACCAGATCGCCCCTCGGCAACGTGAACTAGGGATCGCCGACCACATTCTGTGGCGCGAACGCTAGGGTGGAGTGGCCGGTCAGGGCGGTTGCCGTCGACGCGAGCCACTCGTACACTTAGGTCATACTGCGCGGCACTGTGACGCCTGCCGGCGATCCTTCTGGGGCGTCGGCGCCCTTCTGGGTGGTCGGCGCCCTTCTGGGTGGTCGGCGCAGAGAGCCCCTGCGTGGCCAGGCGCGCACCTTCTGGAGACCGCCAGAGCACTTCCGCCCGTCGTTGTACGAGTTTTGGACCGATTGCGGCACGCGTGGGCGGCACCAACCAGAGCGACGAAACAGCATGGCACTTGACGACGAGCAGCAGATTTACCAGGAGCATATCCTCGACCACTACGAGGATCCCTACCATCGTGGTCCCTGTCCCCACGCAACCCATGCGCACGAAGATGATAATCCGCTTTGCGGCGATGTCATACGCGTCGAATTGCAGATCGGTGACGACGGTCGGATCGGTGCCGCCTGGTTCGACGGCGACGGCTGCTGCATCAGCCAAGCGTCCGCTTCCATGCTGATGGAGCAGATTGAGGGGAAAACGGTGGAGGAGATCAAGCAGTTCACCGCTCCCGACATGCTCCAGCTGTTCGGTGCTCGGCTGACTCCCAACCGGCAGAAATGCTGTCTGCTGGGTTGGCGCGTCGTCCAAGCTGCAGTGCATTCTCCCGTCGATGAACCGTCTCGTCGGCGAGAAAGCGAAACACCGAGAGAGACTTCCTGAAGGGCCGAGCGTGATTGGTCATTGGTCATTGAGAACGGCGCGTCGCGGCATCCCGGCCGCTGATTCGTCGCGGCTGGACCGCCGGTCGACCGGGGAGACCGCTCATGCCTGATGTGCCGCGCTTTGGTCGCTCATCATGTCAGGAGCGCGCTGTGCGCAGATCCAGCAGCCTTACCACTTAACAGCGGAATCAGCGCAGGCTTCCGCGGGAGCAGACTGTCGTGGCGTCTTTCGACCCTCTACCACTCGATCCGGAATCGCTTCGGGCCGATTTTCCCATATTGAGCACCATCATCCATGGCGATAAGCCGCTGGTCTACTTGGACAACGCGGCGACCACGCAACGTCCCACGCAGGTGATCCAGTCGCTGGTGGAGGCGTACGAACAGCACTATGCCAATGTACATCGCGGCATCCACTGGTTGAGCGAACAGAGCACCGATCTGTATGAAGAGGCGCGTGAGGCGGTACGCCGCTTCGTCAATGCCAAGCGGCTGCACGAGATCATTTTCACGACCGGGACGACCGCGTCGATCAACCTGGTCGCACGCAGTTGGGGCGACGCGAACGTGCGCGCCGGCGACGAAATCCTGCTCACTCAGATGGAGCATCATTCCAATATTGTGCCGTGGCAGCAACTGGCCCAACGCACCGGCTGCCGCGTGATATTCGCGCCGATCACCGATGACGGGTGCCTGGATATCGACAGCTGGCAGAATTTGCTGACTCCACGTACACGCATGGTGGCAGTCACGGCTGTCTCTAATGTTCTGGGGACCATCAACCCGGTCGGTGACCTGGTGCGACGAGCGCACCAGGCAGGGGCTCTCGCACTCGTCGATGCGGCCCAAAGCATTCCACACGCGCAGGCGGATGTCCAGGCGTGGGATGCCGACTTCGTGGTCTTCAGCGGGCATAAAATGCTCGGTCCGTCAGGCGTGGGCGTGTTGTACGGACGCGAGACGCTGTTGGATGCGATGCCGCCGTTTCTGGGGGGCGGAAGCATGATCCGTCGCGTGACGCTGGAAGGATTCGAGCCGGGCGATTTGCCGGCGAAGTTCGAGGCGGGGACGCCCCCGATTGTACCGGCCATGGGACTGGCCAGCGCGATCAAATACCTGCAGCGCGTCGGCATGGATGCCATCGAACGCTACGAAGCGATCCTGACGTGTCGTGCGCATCAAGTCCTGGAAGGAATCGGTGATCTGCGATTACTGGGGCCGGCTGCCGACCAGAAGGCAGGGATCGTCAGTTTTGTGATCGACGGCATTCACGCCCACGATGTGGCACAGATTCTGGACCAACAAGGTGTCGCCATTCGAGCCGGCCATCACTGCGCCATGCCGCTCCACAAGCGACTGGGAATCACCGCCAGCAACCGGGCGAGCTTCTACTTCTACAACACGCTGCAGGAAGTGGAGCAACTGGCCAGCGCACTCGAAGCTGTGAAGGGGGTCTTTCGACGAACGGGCCGCAGAGCCGTTTCATAGGCAGGCTGCACGCGGGCGCTTGCTAACGATCTCAAGCACGTCCGCGCGGCAACGTACCACTGCCGCAGGAGCTGGAAGTTCTGATCCCCCAGCGGGATCAGTCCCAGCCTGTCACTGGGGTCTTCATCTCACTCCGGAATCACCAGGCTGTCGGCCTGGTTCGTATAGGCTCCCTGCTGGTATTTCTGCCAGAACTGCTGCACGACCGGCCGCTGTGCGAGTCGGGGGTTCGCATGGGGACGCCGCTCAAGAATGCGTTGCTGAGCTTGCTCAGGTGTGAAGCCGTGTGCGGCGATCAGGTAGCAAAGGACCACCGTGCCGCTACGAGCTCGACCTGCCTTGCAATGGACATAGACGCGCCGCCCCATCGCGATGTGTCGTTGCATGAACGCCACCGCTTGTTCCACGTTTTCCAGCGTCGGGGGAGTGAAGTCGATCGTGGGCATGCGAAACTGCTCGATGGCGGCACCTCCGTAGGCCTGCAGCGGACCGCCATATTCTTCACACGTATTGACTACGGCTCCGACCCCTTCGCGCTTCAACGCCGGTACGTCCCAGGCAAACGGAAATGCGCCCATGAAGACATGTTCGTCCATTGCATCCCACCAGCGACGAGCACGCAGCACACGGCCCAACAGGTAGTTCCAGCCCAAGGTGGGGGCGAAGAGCATCCGGGCCATCACACGCCGAGCGGCCTGACGCGTGACGCTGGGTGGTAAGACCGCGATCTCGGGAGGAAGTTCAGGCGGTAAGGGCGTTTGCATCGTAGAAAGTACCTCCGGACTGAGCGATCGTATGCAGCCATTGTGTTGGCTGCATACGTTTTCCCAGCGGCAAGAGCGGCTGGAGCAAATGCAGAATCTCCTTGGCTCCGACACGATTAGCCCAGAACATCAGGCCGCCGCGCGTCGGGGGAAAAGCCAAACCATACAAAGTTCCCAAGTCAATGTCCCGCACGTCGCCCACAATCCCGTCTTCCAGCGCGCGTGCGGCCTCGACCAGCATCGGTAAGAACAACCGCACGGAGATCTCTTGCGTGGTAAACGATTGAGTTCGCCGTAAGTACGGCGCCAAAATTGGCGGCAGGTCCGGGTCGATGGCACCCGGACCATCCGGCTCGGGATATCGGTAGAAGCCTCGCCCGGTCTTCTGACCAAGGCGGCCGCGTTTGACGAGCGCCGGCAGAATCGGAGTGAGTGCCGTGCGATCGGCAAAGGCTTCCCACAGCGTACGACCGGCCCACATCGCGGTGTCGATACCAATCAAATCAAACATCTCGATCGGCCCCACCGCCATCCCGAATTGACGAGCCGCCAAGTCGAGCTGCTGTAACGGAGCACCTTGACACACCATCTCCAACGCCTCGTTCAAATAGGGCAGTAGCAGGCGATTGACCAGAAAGCCGGGACTGTCTCGCACTACAATCGGAAGTTTGCCGATCTGCACGACATATTGCAGCGCCGCCGCGACCGTGGCGCGGCTCGTCTGGGGGCCACAAACGATCTCCACCAGTCGCCGATGTGCCACGGGATTGCAGAAATGGAGGCCACAGAACCGGCCGGGATTGGGTACGGTGGACGCCAAGTCGCTGAGTCGAATGGTGGATGTATTCGTGGCCAGCAGCGCAGTGGCAGGCGCCTTCCCCCCCAATTGGGATAGGATCCTCTGCTTGATCTCCCGGTTTTCAACAACCGTTTCCACGATGAGAGGAGCGTCGGCCAATTCGTCGAGCTGTCGGCAGATCCGCAGCGTTGGGGGTGGGATCGTCGAGGCTGGCGCCGTGGCGGGAAACGGAGCCCGATGCCAGGCGGTATCGGCGCGCAGCCAATCGGCCGCCCGGTCGGCCGCTTCGCGCGAGGCATCGTACAAGTCGACGGAGATGCCGTGACGGAGGTTGGTCGCGGCAATTGCGGTGCCCATGACTCCGGCGCCGCAGATTCCGATGCGAGTTACGAAACTGCGCGGCGCGTCAGCACTCCATTGAACAGGCTTCTGGGCCGCGAATTCCGCAAGCTGCGTAGCGTGGCGAACGCCTCGCTGCTGGTCCGCAGTGTTCCAATCGGGGAACTCGATAGCAGCGTGCAATCGTTGTTCCGACATGAGGGCGTCATACCTTGTTGGATTCTGCAGCGGTGACCCTTTCCGAGCCGACGGTGAGCCTGCCGCTGCGCTGGCGACCGTTGCATGCTAACCTGCTCGGGTGGACGTGCAAAGCCCGATGGGTGTCAGGCCGCGTTCGGCGGGGTATACTGCCTGGGGCCATCACGGCTCAAAGGGGAATGTGGTTTGCCACGCAGAAACACCGAAGATAGCGAGAGGCATGATCATGAAGCGTAAGGGGAAAGCGTGTGTTCTGGCGCTTTGGGCGTCAGTCATGTTGATCTCTGTCGCGAGTGCCGGTACGCTCAGGGCAGATGATTCGGATGCGCCGAAGGTTGTGCCCCTGGTGATTGACTATGGCGATGGGGTGCAGAAGCACTTCACGCAAATCGCCTGGCGCGACGCCATGACGGTGCTGGACCTGCTCAGCGCTGCTCAGGAGCATCCACGCGGGATCCGCTTCAAGCATCGCGGAGCCGGCGCAACGGCATTTCTGGTAAGAATTGATGATCAGGAGAATGAAGGAGGCAACCGCAACTGGGTCTACCGCGTCAACGGGAAATTTGCAGATCAGAGTTTCGCGGTATTCACCCTGAAACCGGGGGATACCGTCTTGTGGAAATTTGGCGAATATCGATAGAATTGGGCCGATTGGCCCCCTTTCTGTTCACCTACCGACATACGGGACGATGCACATGTCAAGCGATTGGTTTGAACAACGAGTGTCGACGAGAACTGGTCATGCCGCAGCGGCGAAGGCTGCTGGAACGATGCAGCTCAACTGGATTCAAGAGGGCGTGGCCTATGTAGCGTTGGTTGGCAGTGGCGTGGGACTGCGACTGGCCTGCCACGATCTGCCGAATTTTGCCCCGGTGGCGGCGATCGCCCTGTTTGCGGGCTATTTCTTCCGCAGTGCTCTGCTGGCCTTGTCCGTGCCGCTGCTGGTCATGGCGATCAGCGATGTGTTCGTGGGCGGATACGACTGGATGATGATGGGGCTGGTTTACAGCATGTTGGCCATGCCCGTGTTGTTTCGCGGATGGTTGCGTCAGGCGTTTTCATTGCACGATGCCCGTCTCTCGAAGACATTGGCTTCGCTCGCCGGTCTGTTTGCCTCCGGGCTCTTGTCATCGCTGTTGTTCTTCTTCGTCACGAATTTTGGGGTCTGGGTGCGTTACGGCACGTATGAGCGGAGTTGGGCCGGCCTGTATCATTGCTACATGATGGCTCTGCCGTTCTTTCGCTACACGCTCGCCGGTGACCTCTTCTTCACCGTCGTACTGTTCGGCAGCTTTGCCTTGGCCCTCTCCGTGAGTCGCAGTCGGGTCCCGGTAGCACAGCTGAGCTGAGTCAGAAGAAATGCGGTCGTCACGATGCGGTGGCGACCGATCATTTGGTCGTCGCGCTCCAGGCACATCACCTGACGCTGGCTGTCGACGAGTCAGCGTCCAGCGGTTGTTCCTGCAAGGCAGTGACTCACCAACAAAGCCGAAAGGCCGCGGATCCCGCGGCCTTTTTCTACGCGTTTACCTGACCCAGGAATTGAGCTTCCCGGGTGCCAGTTGTGCGAGGCCGACCCACGGCATGGCCTAGTGGTAACGCGGGGACAAGTGCTCGGTGACAGCTAAGAATTCAGGTGCCACTGGCTAGGCCAGTGCTCCTTCACCTATCGGGCAAGGCTGCACTGGCGGAGCCAGTGCCACCCAACCTGAAAGCCAAGCTGTCGCAAAAGCACTAGCCCTTGTCGACTTCCTCTGTGGCAGCGGCCTGCTCACCTGGAAGGTCTCCGCCGGGCAAAGCATCGGAGTCACTGGCTTTCTCTTCCACTTTGGCCGGCTTGGGCAACAGTGATTCGAGCTTCAGTGTCTTGTCGCGCACCGCGGCCATCATCTCGTCGATTCCTTCTTCGGTCTGGTCGGTCGCGTCAATCAACTCATCCAGGGCCGTGATGATCTCCTGGATTTTTGCTTTCTGTTGTTCGTCAGTGGCCAACTGGGCGATCGATCCCAACGCGGTTGTCGCGGCGGACGATGATCCGATACTCGAACGTTGGGGCTCTCCCCGAATCCCCAGTTGTGCGCAATAGATCGGCTCTTTGAGACGGCGTCGAGCGTTGTTCATGAACTCCTCTTCTTCGTCGCTCAATTTGGGCTTGCGCGAACCGCTCATCCCCGGATAGCCACCCATCCCCGGATAGCCGCCCATGCCGGGATAGCCACCCATGCCCGGATAGCCACCCTCACCCATACCGGGCATTACTCCTGCGCCCTCGTTCATACCCGGCGTTCCCATCGAAGGTGAACTGCTATCACCGCTACTCATACTGGGACCGCCGCCCATGCCGGGATAGCCACCCATGCCGGGATAGCCACCCATCCCCGGCATACCTCCCATGCCGGTTCCGCGTCGGCCGCGGTTCTTCTTGGCTTCCTTCTCCTTCTGTTGGTCCTTCACCCAGGTTTCTTCGTTGCGGCAGGCGTAGGCGGCGAAAGCCCCGAGTCTCTGAGCGGCAGCCAGCGTGTCGATTCCCTCCACATTCGCGTAGCTCAAGTCACTCAAAGCCCGAGCGGCCGCGCACCGCAACGACAGCGGTTCTGACGCGTCATCGACAATGCTTACCAGGGACGAAAAGACCGATAGCCCATCGCCTACTTGTCCGATCGCAGCGAGGCAGTCGACGGCACAGCGCCGCATCCACGTATGTCCTTCCTGCGATCTCCTGGGAGGTAGTTGCTTGTCGGTGGCGAAGGCCTGCATCAGGGCGGCAACTTCCGCCTTCCTGGCATCGGGAACCGGCTGATCCTGAGGCCGTTGGCGAACCAGTCGCAGATGACGTTCCACGCCAATCATGGCGGCGATCTGGAGCACTTCGATCTGGTCAGGCTTCTTGAACTCGTCGAGCATGAAATCCAACGCTTTCGGCAGTCGAACGGCGGGATAGCGGTCGGTCCCAACCAGTCGCGCTTCGGTCTGATTCAGCGCGCCGATGATCAGCATGGCGTTGAACCGTACGGCCGGATGGTAATTGCCGGTGACCCGCTTGCTGGCCTCGTCGAATGCCAAGTCCACCAGGAATTGGTGTGCCGACGCGTCGCCGTTCGCACCGACGTTCTCCAGATCGCCGATCAAGCTGGCTCGATTATCCCTCACTTCGCCCAGCAGGTCTTGTGAGGCCATGGCCGGGAACAGGTACTTGCGATAGTAGTTTTCGATAGTGGCACGATTGCTGCCCAAGCTTCCACCCCGGATCATCACCTGATCTTTGAGGTTCCGCTGATTCAGCACCTCCTTGCGATCGTTGTACGCCGCATCAATCGTGTCCCAAGTGTAGGACGCGCCATCCGCTGGGGCCTGTGCCCGGCAATCGTGACTCAGGCTCAGCGTCAGCAGCAAGGCGAATACACTGATGCTTGCCAGGCGGACGGTCGCAGGGCAGCGGTTTGACTTGTGGAATACCTGCATGGATCACGCCTCCCTCTCGTCGCTCGGGCTGGCAGCTCCCAGGTGATGGTTGCCGCGCGGGAGTGACTGGGTTGTCACGAAGACTAAAGAATCGAATTCTCTCAGGATCAGTTACGCTTGGGAACAGATAACCTAGGACTCGGGGCAATTCACGAAACGGGGCAGCCTCGACTGCCTGGGAAGCGGCAAGGAGAACGACAGGCCGGTGAGTCGACTTATGCGACAAAACGTGGACATTCCGAGCCAAGTTCTAGCGACCAACAGGAGCGGGTTGATCGAACCGAGCGGTAGCTCGTCATTGGTTCGAGTCCCTGCCTCGTTAGAATCTCTGTACCGCTGGTTTGGCCCGCTTGCTAAGTGTTTGAGCGATCGAGCTTTCTCGGCCGCCGTCGTTCTTCCCCTATCTAGACTACTCGTGAGGGACCTCAATTGTCAACTTACTCGAATTGTCATCTTACTCGCTGGAGTCGTGCGGAAGCCCCCGCCGGCCGCCGCCGACCAGACCGGGGTAACCGCCTCCAGAACCGAACCCTGGCTGCTGATTTGACAGGTGTCGCGTCGATGCCTATGCTCTGAACCGGGTCGAGCTAAGGGCTATGGCAGGCCCCCACGCTCGGCACGCGTTTCGGAGAGCGACGAGAGCTTTCCGCACAGTTTGTCATGTGGGAGGTCTCCCCCGGCCCGCACCTCGGCGACTTCTGGAGTTGTGCCGTGAGTGGCAGATGGCTGCCGCATCGTGCGCAGCTGCAACAGTGCGGTGGCTGGTCGGCGACGAACTGCGGCCAACAGGTCCGAAGTCTGGTCTGCGTCTGTGCGACTGACGCCCGACCAGGGCGGCGTGGTGGCGTGGGAGCCTGACGCCGCAGGCTGTGCCCCGAGCGGTCAACTGCGGCCAGACCCCGGATTACAACCTGCGTCGAGTTCCCTGCCAGTGGGGGCATCCGCCGAGGAAGGCAGGAACGAGGAAGGCAGGAAGGGAACATCGTACCGATCCTCCATGCTTTCCCGGCAGGAGTGAGGTCAGAAGGATGGGTGTTGGTGCTTTTCCAGCCGGCGAGCGTCAAACGGATTTCCCTCCGATCATACCCTGCGAAGATGGCTATTGACCCCTTCGGTGGTGGGGTCGGCTGAGTCTTCGGAATTTTACTGAAGGTACGAGTTGATTGTCAGAATTGGGTGGACCTTATGACGATGCTCTACGACGACCCGGTCTTTCAACAGCATGACACGGGTCCTCATCCGGAATGTTCCGCACGACTGGCCAGGATTTCGGCCCGACTGGCAGATTCAGGTCTGGCCCGACGCTGCGAACGTCCGGCGTGGGAACCGGCCAGCCGCGAAATGCTGGGGCTAGTCCACGACGTGCGTTACGTCGACAGCGTGCAACGCTTTGCCGATCGTGGTGGCGGGTACATCGAAACCGATACGTCGGTCAGCTCCGAGTCGTACCGGGTCGCTTGCTCAGCGGCGGGAGCTGTCGTCGACGCGACGCGGCGTGTGGTGCGGGGCCCGGACCGACAGGCACTCTGCCTGGTGCGTCCTCCGGGCCACCATGCCGTGGCGACGTCGGCCATGGGCTTCTGCCTGTTCAACAACATCGCGGTAGGAGCGCGTTTGGCGACGCGTGAGTTGGAATTGGACCGCGTGTTGATTGTCGACTGGGATGTTCATCACGGCAATGGAACGCAGGCCGCCTTCTGGCGCGACGAACAGGTGGGGCTGCTGTCGATTCATCGCAGCCCATTCTATCCGGGAACCGGTGACGAGGACGAGACGGGTGAAGGGCCGGGGGTAGGCACGACCTGCAACATACCAATCGCGCTTGGTGTATCGCGCGATGAGTACATGCAGCGATTTGCCGACGCGCTGCATGCTCTGGCCGATCGTATGCGTCCTCAATTGGTCATGATCAGCGCCGGGTTTGACACGCACGTGCGCGATCCCGTCGGATCGCTTGGTCTGGAAGACGAAGATTTCGAAACACTGACGAATCTGGTCCTGGATGTAGCGGACGTCCACGCCTCGGGACGCGTGGTCAGCGTGCTGGAAGGGGGTTACAACCTGGAAGTCCTTCCCGGCTCCGTGGCCGTCCATCTGTCCACCCTGCTCAAACGACAAGAGTAAGCCATGAGGGAAGAAACAAACTCGGCGTTTCTCCGGAAGCCACGCTCGCGCAGAGCGTGGGAAACCGGCGGCTGTCTGGCGACGGTATCCGCAACCGCGGACGTTATACTTCCCGCGATGCTGAAAGCGCTATCGGGCAGGAGTCGCGTTGTGGGCGTGAGATGGTCCCTTATCGGGCGAACGGGCCTGCCGAACGAGGAGCATGACCGGATGTGGAGCTGTCTCAGGCGAGCTTGCTCTGCGGGTTGAGCCAGACCCAGGGGATCGGCAGCAGGATTAGCGCGATCAGCGTCAGCCAGCGTGTCGTGATCGCTCCTTCGCTCGACTGCGGAAGATGTCTGGCATGTTTCAGGTGGCCCTCCTCGATATCATCCCAGTGACTGTCGTCGTTGAGCGTCAAGACAGTTGCCCAAACCTCCCGGCTCGTCCCGTCGAGAACGAAATCCGCATGTCCGTCAGCAAACGCTACGCTGCGTCCTGGGAACTTTCGGAAGTAGGAATCCTCCAACTGGTGAGGCCCGGCCTGAGTCGAGTCGCGAGACGTCAGTAGGTCGAGCGCTTCCTGCAGGTCCAGATCGCGAGGCTCCATCCAGGGGATCTGTGCGGCCGGCACCTCCATGACGATGACCGTCCTGGTGGTGCCATCAGGGAAGTCGGCGAGTTTTCGTGCCTTGCTCCCCGGCCACGCGGTCTGGCTGCCGATGACCGCCACATACGACGTCAAGCCACTGGAGCGGTTATTGCGGGAGGGACATGCGTAGGGCAAGGGCATGCCGGTGGCAAGTGTGCTGTTGTTGGGGCCATCCCACGGTTCGTCAAATCGGTATGTTTGGTAAAGCGGATTCGCCTCCAGGAACGGCAGGATCAGCACGCGCCAGCTGTGCATCGGTTGCCCGTTCTTATCGGTCAGGCAGGCCGGCGGAAAGCTCTTATACGCGTCATGGTAGCTGTGCAGTGCGAGCACAATCTGCTTCAGGTTGTTACTGCAGCTCATCCGTCGGCTTGCATCTCGATTTTCGTGCACAAGATACGGTGACCACGCCATGTTGGTTGCGCAGGAAAGGACCAAGGCCACGGGCGCGGCTCGGAGCAGCGCGGCAGGTCGCCGGCGACTGGCAAATACATAGGCCCAGGCCAGGCAGAACCCAACTCCTAACACCAGTCCTCCGGAGCCGCAGGCTGCGACGGAGGATCCGACCAGGGCAACTGCGTGCGCCAGGTGGATGAGGCGGAAGCGAGGGCGTCTCGCCTTCTCTTCGGAGGTTGACATATCCGCGGGCGGCGGCTCAGTGTCTGGGTGCATGGAACGTATTGTAGCCGGGAGACCGGAGCGATTCACTCGCGCAGCGAATCGCGCGTGGTGTGACCAGCACCCCCCGTTTTCGCCGCAGTAAAGGCTATTTGGTATCGATCGGAATCACGCCGTTCCAGTCGGCCGGGGGCATGCGATTGTGCTGGGCGATGAACACGGTCAGGAAGTCCTTGACGCGGTCCTCAGCGGGCACTTTGTGCAACCACTCAAACGCCGTTTCCCAATCCCGCGCCAGGAGTGCATCCAGCGCCGTTTCATAGGCGGCGATGTGCTCGTTGCGGAGTTGCGGGAAATCGGCTTCCGAGGGAAGCAACTCACTCACGTCGACGGGAGCCGACAGTCCGTACGGACGAACGCGCGCCACGCGGCGCACGCGCGCGACGGCCGGTGAGACGCTCTCCCGCACGCGGCGGGCCGTTTCTTCGTCGATCAGCACCGGGGCGCGCAGCACTTTGGTCATGGTTTCCAGACGTGACGCCAGATTCACGACCGGACCGAAGACCGTGACCTTGACCTGATCGACAGTGCCGATCTTGCCCGCCACAGCGCGCCCGGTTGCCAGGCCGATCCCGGCACGGAAGTCGATCAGCGGGTGATCTTCGCGTTGAGCGGCCGTGGCGAATTCGTGACGAATGGCCAGCGCCGCGCGGCAGGCACGTTCGATGGCCAGCGGCTGATCCAGCGGCCAGCCCCAGAAGCCCATGGCCGCGTCTCCATGAAAATCGCCGACGACGCCACCTTCCGCCAGAATGTAGTGCGTCATGACGCCCAAGGCCCGGCTCACGCGATGCAATAGTCCGAGCAGGTCGCCGGCGTCGCGTTCGGAGCGGCGTGAGAACCCGCGCAGGTCGCAGAACAACACGGACACATCGGCCTCGCGTGGGGCCAGCACGTGATCGGGATCCTGGATGGCCAAGGCATCGAGCACGACCGGCGAAAAGAACTGACGCAAGGCCGATTGATGCTGTTCGAGCAATCGCACTTCACGCAGGTTGTGCAACGTGGTGGCCGCCAGTTCGGCGAATTTCAGATCGTCCTGCAATTCTTCGGAGCGGCGAGATCGCGGACCGGGGCGCAGTGGCGGCTCAAAGCGCCCGCAGACGTAAATCGCCCACCCTGGACAGGCACGGCCCAGGACAGGCGTGCAGAAAGCCCAGTCTTGATCGGACGCGTCGCCGAATGTCGCCGACGCGTGGCCGGATCCGCGATCCCAGGTGCTGACCACGCTCTTCTCACTGCGGACGGCGTTGCGGATCAGTCGACCGCTTGGAGCAAAATCTCCACGTTCCTCGGTCCGCCGGTCCCAATGCAGAACGTTGACTTCACCCGGCTCGCCAGCGGTGACGGAGACCACGGCCGCGGCGGTTGCTCGCTGGATTCCGGTCAGGATCAAGCTGATCAACCTCAGCATCAGCTCGTCGTCGGTAGCGGCCCCGGAAATGACTTCCGGCAGTCGGCTCAGTACCTCGATCCGCTGGTCTGCGTCGCGGAAGCGAATGCTCTGCAGGAAGTCCTGACTAAAGGCCTGCTCACTCGCACCCGGCGGGGAGTCGACCGTCACATTGACACGCTCGTCAGACAGGGTGAAAGTGGTGCCACCGATGACAAAATGCTCGCCGGTGCGGAGCGTGAAGACGTCTTGCGGCTGACCGCGAAAGTAGATCGGATTGCGACCGGTCTCCAGACGAATGACCCGCATAGCCTCGTTGTTCCAAATCGCTTGGGCATGGCGTCGCGAGACCTTGGAATCCCAGGGGACTTCCCAGCCCCCTCCGGCACGGCCCAGCACAACGGGGATGTGGGCAATCAATGCGCGTCTCCACCGATGGCGCGGATCCGCGCCCTGTGCGATCAGGTCCGCCATGCTCCTGGCCGATTCCTTTGTGTGGATCAGGTGTGTCGCCCCAAACGGTCGCGGTACCGAGCACTGACACGTTCCAGTACGTGACGTTCTTCCGACGTCAGACTGTCCAGGCCGTGAACGTGCAGTCGTGACAGAATCTCATCCACCTGCTGCTCCTCCTGCGCCTCAATCTCCTCTCGGCACGGCGGTTCAGCCGGCATTTCCGGAGGCAGCCAAGACTCGGCAAGCGACGGCTCGGTCCGACCTTCCTCGCGTGCTAACCGCGTCGGCCAAGGCTCTTCACGTTCCCTATCGGAGCCCTCCACCGGCACTGCCGCAACCGACCGCGTCCTGTCGCGCTGGGCGCTGAACACCAGAACGACCGCCAGCAACAAGAATGCGAACGACACCGGGTAGACCGCTCCCGCCTCGTGCTTCCAAAGAACAATCGCCAGGGTCATGATCACTGCAGCCAATGCCATGGCAATCCAATAGACGGTCTCTGTCACCCGCTCTTGTGGCCAATCCGAAAAGATGTGCGTCAAGGCTGAGCGTAACAGATGACCTCCGTCGAACGGAAAGGCGGGCAGCAGATTGAACAAGAACAAGAGCCAGTTGACCCAGAGGCCGAGCATCAGCCCGTACGTCGAGAGCGGGACGGCTTTTTCGGTCAAACCCGGCTTCAGCGGATCCAATAACACCCAGATGCTGGTCTGCGGTTCCACCACATGCAATAGTCCCAGGCAAACCAAGCACACCAGCAAGTTGGCCAGCGGTCCCGCCAGCAAGCAAGCGAATTCGCCCCGCGACGCGACGCCGTCACCCCATTTCGTCAAACCGCCCAGCGGCCCCAACACCAGCGTGTCGGGCGCCCTGCCGTAAAGCTCAGCGATCCACCAATGACACCATTCGTGCCATAACACACTCACCAACAGGACGCTGATGGCCACCAATGCCATCCGATCCAGATCGTCACCCAGACGACTCGATGAGCCGTGCCATCCCAGATATAGCGTGGCCAGGGCAAACATCAGGAAGAAGACGTGCAGTCGTACGCCGATCCCGCCCCAGCGACCTAAGCTGATGCTCCAACCAAAAGGATCGCGCATGCTCCCCACCCTGAACCGTGTACTCGTGTTGTCCCGACGCCGCACCTCTGCACGAAGCCTCACGCCGATTCACTTCCCGGTCGACGCGCCACCTGTCCGCTGACCTTCGAACACGCTCGCCGCCACAGCGATCTGCCTCACCGCCAAGAAGCACCCCTTCAACGTCCGGCCAGTGCGATCGACCTGCGAGCCATTCAACCACCGGCACGAGAAGGCCCAGCGTCTCCTTCATTACGCCGGCCGTATCGGAGAGTTCGAACTGGTATCGTCACGGCAAGCATCTGCCAAGATACATCAGGGTGCTAGCTCGAGCAATTGCCTCGATCGCCCGAACCGCCGGTTGCCGCTCTTTTGCCGGAAGACGGTCCCTCGTCAGGTTGCCCAGGCGAGCCGACACGGGTTGCGGTAGAGAACCCGGGCGAGCATGTCAGGGGATCCCCTTTCTCCCGGCGGACGCTGCCTGTGCCAGTCGCGGTCGGTAGGGACCCACCGGTCATCCACCGGCCAGGGCGAGAAGGGATGATATCCCAAAGCCCGCACAAGCTTGGAACTGTCCATGGTGACGTCACCTGCGCGCGGAGGCATCGGCCCCGCTTCGTGCCGCAGGCAGCCCATCAGATGCCGCGGGTCGTAGCCCCCGACGCGATTAACGATCTGCGCGATCTCAAACAAGCTGAGTCGGCGTGGTCCCCCGGCATGGTACAGGCCTTCCAAGGTATTGGACAGCATCGTTTCGCACACCTGGTTCAAGCAGTCCGTGTACTTGGGCGTACGAATCTCGTCATAAAACAGCGTGGCCGGTTTCCCCTTCTGAAAGCGGGATTGGATCCAGTCGATGGCGCCGGCGTGACCATTAAAGCTCACCCCCATCGGCAGCGAAATCCGCAGGATGCAGGCTGTTGAAAGCTCCTCCTGGATCACTTCCTCCGCCTCCCACATCGTCTTGCCGTAAATGGTGACCGGGTCAGGTCGGTCGGCCTCCGTGTGTCCGCCACCGGCCGTTCCCGAAAACACCAGGTCCACCGACATGTGAACCAGGCGGGTTTCGGTGCCCAGCACATTCCGCAACAAGTTCCTCACACTCGTCACGTTCACTCGCTCGGCCAAGTGCGGGTCGTATTCACAGGACTTCAGCTTGCAGGTTCCCTCGCAGTTGAGCACGGAGCCAAACCGATAGCGGTCAAAGAGGCGGGAAACCTGGTCCAGGTCATGCAGGTCACAGGGTTCAATCCCCTCCCCCCGCAGCGGCCAGTTGTTCGTCCGCCGAATCCCAACCACTTCGTCCCCGTACAACTCGCGGAAATAGTGAAATGCGTTATAGCCAGCCACTCCAGCGACACCGGTGATCAAGAGCGGTAATGGCAAAGGGAGTGGCATAGATCGACCGTCAAACGCTCCAGAAACATGATCGGCGGCAACATGAGGCGAATCGGCGCACCATTTCTAAGCCGACCAAACACAGCCGATGGTGCCGAAGAGCCCCAGGTGCCGACTACGACGTCCATCCGGATGGTGTTCTGTCATCACTGCCTTCCGGCGGGGGTGGGGCCGCGCCTCGACCTTACCTTTTATTGCTCGCACCCGACCCTGCTCGAAATGGACCCTGCGTTCGTCGTCAGGGGACTCACTCGAGAGAACGTCTGGCCGCACAGCCTACCATGGCCTCTCCTACCACCTCTCCTGCCTGCGGGTGGCCGCACGGCAGGTACAAAGCGGCGCACCGATCAAACCATAGCCAATCCGATGCGTTCGAACAAACCCCTACCGCGGCATCTCAAAGGCCTTTCTGGCCGTACCGCGGGCCAGACGACTCTCACAGTTCATCCACCCTATGGGGCTGGCGGTCGAGCGAGCCCTTCGAGAGCCAGGATGACGGTCGAAAACCGAATATCCATCGGTTTTGTCCACTCTGTCAGGTGGTGCATTAAGAACTGGTATGCCGCTTGCTACGTACGAGTGCCAGACCGCGGCACGACAGTCTGACGCGGAAAACAGCGGCACACGGGCCCGTTCGCGTTGGGTAAATGCATCCTGATGAGGCAGAAATGCAACATACCGAGAACTCTTCCCCTGACCGAGCTGGCTTTCGGGGGGCGATCTGTGTGTGGCTTGGATCACATTCTCCTTGTCTTTTCTACCGGCGGCGAACTCGCCTGAATCTCTCAAATCTTTGCCATTTCAGTGACACTTTTCAGCTTTGAGTTTATCTTGGATGGTTGTGACTTATCATAGCGGACCTATGGATATTTCTGGCAGGACTTGCTGTTGCCGACCGCGGCGTGTCTGAGCTGCGAATCCGGCCTGTTGCGACTGACTGATTCAGTTGCATGTAGCCCATTGGTGGTATCCAGTTGACTTTTCGATCGGGACAGAAATCAGTGAAGAAGCATTCGCATAACCGAAACCGCCGTCGATCGTTGCGAGGTCTGCGTGAGTTGTTGTTTGGAGCTCGAGCTACGGCTCAGGATCCCCGTCGCAGTGGTGCCATCCAATTGGAGACCTTGGAAGGTCGGTTGATGCTGGCCGGGGACAGCCTGAGTGATCTCTGGCCACCGGTCGACGATGCGGGTGGTTCGGGAGCGGATGTGGGAGGTGAGACCTCTGGGGCAACGGCGGGTCAGCCGTTCGAATCGGGAGCCGAGGGGGAGGAGACGACGGCGCCCGATCTGGTTGCATTCGCCAAAGCGCTGGCGGCCAAGGAAGGGGTGAAGTTGTACGGAGCTGCGTGGTGTCCGGCGTGTACGACTCAGAAGCAGATGTTTGAAGACGGAGCGGACTTCCTGCCATTTGTTGAGGTCTCCAACGCCGATCGCACTCCGAATGCGACGGCGATTGCTCAGAACATCACGTCGTATCCGACGTGGGTGTTCGCTGACGGGACGCGGGCTGTGGGCGCGCTGGACCTGGAAACGATCTCGCAGCGAGCGGGTGTGGCGATTCCGATGTCGAATGCACCGTTTATCGCTCCGATCAGCGACAAGATCGTGCTCAACGGTTCACCGCTGCATGTGGGGTTGGACGGTTACGATCCCAACGGTGGGACCTTGACGTACACGGTGACGAGCAGCAATGCGTCGATTGTGACTCCGACACTGCTCACCGGTGATCGCAGCGCCAAGATCAGCGTTACCGGCTGGGGCGACATGGTCTTCTATTTGTTTGAGGACCAGGTTCCGAACGCGACGGGGCGGTTCGTTCAACTGGCGCAGGCAGGCTTCTATGACGCGGCCGGCAACGACCCCGACATGACTTTTCACCGTGTGATTGACAGTTTCATGGCGCAGTTTGGTGATCCCACGGGAACGGGCGCCGGGGGATCGGATCTGGGTGATTTTGATGATGACTTCCATCCGGACCTGCAGCACAACACGAAGGGAGCCTTGTCGTGGGCCAAGTCGAATGATGACACGAACGACTCGCAGGTGTTTATCACCGACGTGGCAACGCGGTACCTCGACTACAACCACTCGTATTTCGGCCAACTGACCGAAGGGGACAAGGTTCGGGATGCGATTACGGCCACCGCCACCAACAGCAGTGACAAGCCGCTGTACAACATCAACATTTCGTCGGTGAGCATTTTCAATGACACCGAAAACGGCATGTTGATGCTCAAGGCAGTCGCCGGCGCGACGGGGACCGCGGATATCACGGTTACGGTCACGGACGAAGACGGCCATCAATACAGCGAGACGTTCCAGGTCACGGTACAGGCTGACACGTACAACAGTGGTCCGTACCTGGACGATCTTCCGGCGATTGAGACGACCATGAATACGCCGGCCACGATCCAGCTATCCTCGATCGACGTCGAAGGGGATGCGGTGACCTACGGGGCGGTGAAGACGGGTAGTGTCGACTACACCGTTTCGGCCAACAGTCAGACGGGAGTGGTGACGGTCACACCGCCGAGCGGTTTTGTTGGGACGATGGAGGTGTTGGTGTACGTGCGTCCGGCCACCACGTCGGACACGAGCGACGTGTACGACACGCAGTTGGTGAGCATCCTGGTGGCTCCCAGTTCGCCGACGGCGGTCGACCTGGCGGCAGCAAGTGATTCGGGATCATCCAATACGGACAACATCACCAACGCGACGGCACTGCAGTTCACGGTGACTGGTGTGACCAACGGCGCTGTCGTTCGTTTGCACCGGGGCGACACGGTGATTGGGGAAGCGACGGCGAGTGGGACGAGCGTGGTGATCACGACGTCCAGCCTGGGTTCGCTGGCCAATGGCACCTATGGCATCTTCGCGACGCAGCGGATCAACAGCGTGGAGAGTCCGGCTTCCCCGACCCTGAATGTGCAGTTGGATCGTACGGCGCCTCCGGAATTCACAACCACGCCGCCTACTTCCGCGACGGTGGGAGCGTTGCTGGCCTACGATGTGGAGAATGCGGAGGAAGGGGCCACGGGAACGGTCTATTCACTCATCAATGCACCCGGCGGCGTGGCGATCAACTCCAGTACCGGCCAGATCAGTTGGACGCCAGTCATTGGCGATCTGGGAGACCACACGTTCTCGGTCGCCTTGACCGATCTGGCAGGCAATTCGCGACTGCAGTCCATCAGCATCGATGTCGCATCCAGTGCGATCGTCGCATTCCGCGTGGATGTGACCGATCTGAGCGGAACACCCATTTCGTCCGTCGACGTCGGGGACGAGTTCGAGTTGCGGGTCTATGTGCAGGATGTCAGTTCCGATCCGCACGGCCTGTTTGCGGCCTTCCTGGACTTGCTCTACGATCAGCAATTGGTCGCGGTCGATGGTTCGCTCAGCTTTGGAACGGACTATCCCAACAACCGGGTTGGCAGCCTGACCGCTGCGGGATTGATCGATGAAGTGGGGGCGATTGCCGCGTTCAGCGAGCTGGGTGGATCGGAAGTTCTCCTCTTCAAGTTGCAGATGCAGGCGATTTTCGCTGGCGAAACGCTCTTCACGAGCGAGTCGGCCGATATCTTCCCCGATCACGAACTACTCCTTTTCCAGGGGACGGGCGGTGATTTCACAGTCGATGAGGACGAGGTGATCTACGGATCCAAAGTCCTGACGATCAATCCTGCCTTTGACGCGGTTGATGACATATTCAACGTCGACGAAGACAGTTCAACGACGACCCTCAATGTGCTGGCAAACGACGAGAGCGAATCAGGTTCATCCAGCAGTCTGACGATTTCCAGCGTAGGCGCCACGAATCATGGCGGCACCGTCACTATCGCCTCGGACGGCAAGGGCGTGATCTATACTCCGGCGGCTGACTACTTCGGAGAGGAGACGTTCACCTACACGATGGGTGACAGCACTGGTACGTCGACCGCGACGGTCAAAGTGCAGGTCATGCCCAAGAATGATGATCCGACAGCCGTCAGTGATGCTTACACCGTCGCGGAAGATGCCACCAATTTCTCGCTCAATGTTCTGGCGAACGATCTGATCACACCCGACGCGAATGAAACACTGATTGTCCAGAGCGTGTCGCCAACATCGGCCGGCGGAACCGTGACGATCACCAGTGAAAAGGACCGGATTCTCTATACACCTCCCGCCAATTTCTTTGGTACGGACACGTTTACTTACACGACGAGTGATGGCAACGGCGGGACCGATCAGGCGACGGTGACGATTACCGTGACCGAGTCGAATGATCCACCGGAAGCCACGAATGATCTGTTTACGGTGACCGAGGACAGCGGTTCGACCTCGCTGAACGTCTTGGCCAACGATACAACCGCAGGCGATGCGGGCGAGACGCTGACGATCATCGAGGTGTCGGCCAGGGAGAAGGGAAGTACGGTCACCATTGCCAGCGATGGTTTGTCGCTGAACTTCACTCCTCCCGCCAACTTCTTCGGCACGGAGCGTTTCACGTACAAGATCTCGGACGGTCATGGTGGGACCGCCGAAGCGACGGTCGTCGTGACGGTGCAAGGAACGAACGATCCGCCCACCGCCGTCAACGATACGGCATCCGTCGCGAGGGGCTCGACGGCGAATCAGATCAACGTACTGACCAACGACAGTTCATTGCCCGACGGGACCGAAACGCTGACCGTCACGGCCGTTGGTGCTCCCACTTCGGGCGGAACCGTGACGATCAAGTCGGATGGGTCGGCCGTGCTTTACTCGCCGCCGGCGACGTTCACCGGAACCGATACCTTCACGTACACCATCTCCGATCCGTCCGGGGCGACTGCGCAGGCCACGGTGACGGTGACGGTACAACAGTACATTCCGAGCAAGATCTCGGGCTACGTCTATCTGGATGTAGACAACGATGGGATCAAGGATGTTGGCGAGACTGGTTTGGGCGGCGTCATCGTCACGCTCGAAGGAACCAGCTCACTGGGCGCAACGGTCCAGCTGCAGAAGACCACCGATGTGCTGGGCTTCTACCAGTTCACCGATCTGGCTCCCGGCAACTATCACGTCATTCAGACCCAGCCGCAATTCCTGGCCGATGGTATCGATCGGGCGGGGACCCAACTGTATGCGGCTGGGACCGACGATCTGCCAATTCAACTGGCCCAGGATGCGAATGTTACCAACTACAACTTTGGTGAACGTGGGCGCATCGCCAGGAACATCACCTTGTTCGATTTCTTCGCGTCAACACCTCGCGATTCCGTGCTGATGTCGGCCAGCGCCAGTGGGAACGGACAGTGGTATGCCGTGGAAGGTGGCTGGACTCACGCACAATCGATGAACGTTGCACTGCAACAGAATGCGACTTCAGCCCAGCTGAATGTGACGACCGTCGATGCCCAGCAGTACTCCACTACGTTCCAGTTCTCGCAAACGAGTCTGGTCCACTTGGTGGCCCATGCGGGGGATAACCGCATGTTCCGTGTGGTCGGGAACCCGCAGGTTCTGTTCCCCAACGCCGACTGTGCTTGTGGCGGCGAGGGTGAAGCGGCCTCAGTGCTGGCGGCTCTATCGGATGCCGAGGGGGAAGCCCTTGCCGGTTCGTACATCGTGACGGCTTCTCTCACGCAGGATCTGCCTCGAGCGACATCGTCCGGTGACCTGGAAACGGCGGTTCTCGAATCGATCAGTCCGCTCTACCACCCATGGACTCGAACTGCGACTTCAGCGACTTCCTTGCCCGCCGCCACGCCGGCTGACGCCTATCTGGCCACGGAGCTGTTGATGGCTCAGTTTTCAGAGCTCGATGACTCCGGCGACGATCTGATCCCTCTGCCCGCCGCTGCCGCCGACTCCAGCGAACGCGATTTCGAGTGGAACGTCGATCAGATCATGGCGGAGTTACTCAACGACGCGTTCTGGAGTGCGTAGTCGGTCATTCAGCTCCCGCAGGTCGCCCTCGGACCGAAACCACGATCTCCCCCGGCCGGCTCCTTCATTGAGAGCCGGTCGGAGACTGTATCGACGCACGGAGCGATTTGGGGTCGAGTTGCCAGTGGGACCGATACACTTTGAGTCAGCATACCTCGAGTCGGCGACCTCGCAAGACGATCGCCTCTCTGCGCATCTGCGAGAGAGGGCGATGACGTACTCGCTTCGGGCGACGCTAACCGGCGTTCGGTCCGAACGAGCCTCATGCAGCACAGATCTTAATGGCGCACTCGACTGATGAGTCCTTCACCGGCCGTATCGATACCTTTCATGCGTGATTTAAGCGCTTCACGATTGGGCGCATAATCGAGCGCCACTTCGCGCTGCACCCATTCCTTCTCGACCATTTCGTGCAGCGACTGCGTGAAGTCACGCATTCCCTCGTCGCGGCAGGCATGCAGGATGGCGGGAATGTCCTCGTCTTCCTCGTGCAGAATCTTCTCTTTCACAATCGAATTGTTCAGCAGCACTTCGGTGGCCGGATAACGCTTGCCATCCTCGATGCCCGGCAGCAATCGCTGGACCATGATCGACTTGAGGCTGTTGGCCAGTGACGAGCGGATGAAGGCATGTTCTTCTCGAGGGAAGAACTCGAGAATGCGGGAAAACGTCTGCTCCGCATCATTGCAGTGAATGGATCCCAGGACCAGGTGGCCGGTTTCCGCAGCCTGAATGGCGGCCAACATCGTTTCCTTGTCACGCAGTTCGCCAATCATGATGCAGTCAGGGTCCTGTCGCACGACGAAACGCAGCGCCGTCGGGAAGTCGGGCACGTCGATGCCAATTTCCCGCTGTGAGATGATGCACTTCTGCGGCTGAAAGGCATATTCGATCGGGTCCTCGATCGTAATGACGTGCATGGTGCGATGCCCGTTGATGAACTTGAGCATGGCAGCCAGGGTCGAGCTCTTGCCACTGCCGGTCACGCCACTGACGAGGACCAGCCCTTCCAGGCTGTTCATGATGGTCTTCTCATACACCAGTGGCAGATGCAGCTCTTCGAAGTTGGGGATGCGGCTCTGAACACGTCGGAGCGCTGCGTGCATTTCCCCTTCCGAACGAAAGGCATTGATCCGGTACCGATCACCGCTGGCAGATCGTGCGGCGAAGTCGACGCCCCCTCGTTCGTCGTACATCTCCCGCTTGCCAGGCGGCATCAGCTCGGCCATCATCTCCTCAATATAGGCCGAATCGGGTATCTCAGGCGCGTCCACACGCCGCAAGTGGCCGCCGATCCGCACCGTCGGTGGATAGCCCACCTTGAGGTGCAAGTCGGAGGCTTGATTGGCACTCACAAACGCCAGAAGCTTCGTGATTTCCTCGCGTGGGGGAAGTAACGCTGGCATAGTCTGTCTCCCATTTCGTTCCTCATGCTGCTCGATCCGGTGACAACTGGTCTCCCAACACGGGGCTCCCCGAGGAGGCATCCCGCAGACGGTGCCCGACGGTGTGACCGCCGGCATGTGGAGACTATTGTATCACCAGTTCAGGGAGGATCCCTAGAGGAAGTTGTCTCGCAATGCCCAGGTTCTCATCCGACCAGGCCAGTGGCCTCGCCGGACACCAATTGCCGGCCGCCGAGGTCCGCACGCCGTGGGGACGCGGCGTTGTCCGTTGGCAACCCCGCACGCTCACCACACCCACTGCACGCCGAAGTTCACCCCGTGTACTCCGTAGCCAGTGTCACGACCGGGAAACGCAGGCAGCGGTTCACCCACCAACGTGCCACCGATCTGAGTCGTGTTGAGCGACAGGTCAACCTGGTCGCCCGCCACGGCGACATGGTTCCAGTAGAGAAACGAATAGCCAAACGTCAAGTCAATAGATTCGGTCACATGATACGCCACGTTCAATGCCAGTTCGGGCGACACCACAAACACGTCTCGCTCGTAGGTGCCGATATTGGTGCCCAGCGCGAGCAGGCCTTGATCGGACGTGACCGGAGCCTCCCCAGGTACCGTGGTGACCGTCTGACCCCGGATCTGAGTTCGCTGGTTCATATTCCCCAGCCCGACTTTGGCCAGGAATCCCCACGTCAGATTCCCGCGATCCATGTTCCCCCAGAAGCCGATCTCGCCGGCGTGAAAGCGGTTGTCCGTGTCGAAGGCGTCACTGTTCTCGATGACCGTACCGAATGGAATCGAACCCTGCTGCCGTATCGAGGTGCGAGTCGAATGGATCGCCAGGTCCGTATCGATCTTGGCGAACTGATAGCCGGCGATCAGATCGATGCGACGGCAGCCGTCCTGGTAAAACAGTCGGCGATAGAACACGTCACCACCTCCGACCCGCGACGTGTTGCGGACGGAGATCGCACCGGTCGTAAAGGTGGGAAAAGCGACTACGTCGGCGTCCTGCTGATCCAACGTCACGTTGTAGAACGGGCGTGCCAGGACCGGGTTCACGTCGCTGTTGATGTCGTAGTGCGCCGTGCTTTCCCCCAACGCGAACAGACGTGCACCGGCACCCGAAAACTGACAATCGTCAAGCCACGCTCCAAACGTCAGACGCGCGCCAGGTCGTGCATCCCCGCCTTGCTCTTCCGTGGGATACAGAATCTGCGTTCCAGGCAACCCCAACACGCCGGCGTCGGTGATGGCCACTGTCGACGGACTGCTGGTCACCAGCGGAGGCAGTTCCTGGCCCGTGCGCCACCACAACAGAAACTCAAATGAACCCCAGTAGCTCAGGCCCGTGCAGCAACCCGTATTGCAGCTCGTCCCACAACACTCATCCCAACCCGGGTCGGCACAACAGTCGCCGGGACCGCTGGCCAGCGGCGTCAACTCCGACATCCCCGACTCAACGTATTCCTCCATCGGTTCCTGATAGGCCGGTTCCTGATAGGCCGCCGGCCGTACCAGGGATTGCCCTCGAACCGAAGTGCGAAACTCCGCTGCGCGAGCGAACGAACCGAGAGTCGCCAACAGCCCCAACGCTGTTCCCAGGACCACCAGACAAGGTGTACGTCGCCACATATCACTCGAACCCCGCACGAAGAAGATGCTTCCAGGAGGAACTGGTTCCCTAGGGCTCACCCGCAGTACCCGACCGGCGTCTGGAGTCGGGCACTACAGGCATTGTTCACAAAGGGCCCCATGACATGACATTTCTTACTCTCTTTGTCGGCTGTAATGGTCGTATCGATTAAGGAAACCTGGTTGGTTCTGCGGACTTTGCCGGTTAGGAGGGATTTGCTTCTTGTTTGACGCGATGTGCCGGTGATAAAATAGGCAAAGTTCGACTGTCTGGACAAGTCTGAAGAAGCAAGAGGGCCATCGGCAGATCGGTCCCCTGGCACGGCGATCGAGGTAACCTGGCCCCGTGAGGCCTCCCCTGAATCTGCAGGTGTGCCAGACAATAACTCCCTCTTCTTCAGGCCCGCCGCTTCCCACCGCTTCCTTCCTCGCTTTTTGGAGACTCCGTCATGTCGCAAGTACGTTGGGTGGTTCTAGGAACGATGGTTGCGCTGTTGGTATCGGATGCGGCGAATGCCGGCTGGCTGGGGATAGGTCAGCGTCGGTGGGAGCGTCGCAAGGCGGAACTGCGGGCGGAGTTGCTTGGTCAGTTGTCCGGCAAGATGGATCAGGATCTGGCGCGCGACGTGGAGGCGATCACGGCCGAGCTGACGACGGCGGCTCAGGAGCAAGTACGACTGGAGGGGGAGAAACTCCAGCAGCAGGTGGATCAGGCGTTGGTGCAGTTGCGGGAAGAGGCGGCGAAGCTGGTGGCCGCGGAAGCCGAGCGGCTTGATCAGAAGATCGCCCAACAGGTGGAGCAGTTCCAGCAGCAGGCTCAGGAAAGGCTGCAGCTGGAGGCGCAGAAGCTGAAAGAGCAGGCTGATCAGGAACTGGCTCGACTCAACACGAAGTACACCGAACAAGCTCAGGTATTCCAGTCGACGTTTGACGCGGAGATTGCCAAGCTGCCTGCGGCGATATCTGAGCAGGTGGAGAAGGCCTTGGAGCAGTTGGAGGCCCGCAAGGCAGAGGCGACTTCGACCGAGTCGCAGAGGGCACCGAGCGATGGGGATCCGCCGCAGAATGACGAATCGAATGTCGACGCCGCATCTGCCAGCGCCCTGCCGGGCAAGGAAGTGGAATTAGTTGAGCAGTCGGGAGACGAGGGGGAGCGTACGGAGTGAGCGTATCTCGGCGATTCGCGAAGTGATTTCACGGCAGGCGGCAGATTTCCGGGCACCGGGCATCTGCCGCTCGTGTCTCATTTTTTGCCCTGCCGGCGTTGCTCCTGAAAGAAGGCGGTGAGAATCTGGCCACAGGGGCCGGCCAGCACGCCGGGAATGGCCTGGGCACGATGATTCAGACGCTCGTCGTCCAGCAGGTGATACAGCGAGTGAACCGCGCCGGCTTTGGGATCGGTCGCGCCGTAAACCACCAGTGGGATCCGGGCCTGCAGAATCGCGCCGGCACACATCGGACACGGCTCGAGCGTGGCGTAGAGCGTGCACCCTTCCAGACGCCAGTCCTGCAGGGTTTCTGCCGCTTGCGTGATGGCAATCATCTCGGCGTGCGCCGTGGGATCTCGCAGTTGCTCACGCTGATTGTGCGCGGCGGCAACGACCTGCTCGTTGCGCACGATTACAACACCGACCGGAACTTCGTTCTCGGCCATTGCGGCGTCGGCTTCCTGCAGTGCCAGCCGCATGAAATGCTCGTGCAGGTTTCGCACAGGCAGCACGCTATCCGGAGAGATCATCGCCCTACTTCCCGGCCTCAGCTGTCAGCGGACGCACCTCAATCTTCCGAATGGCGGAGTGCGTGACGTAACTGGAGATGCCCAACGGCTCCGTCAAAAACACCTCGCTGCGCGTCGACAACTTACGGTTCTTCACGTCCACGTCGACCACTTGCTTGTCATCGATCCACGCGCGGAGGTGATCTCTGCGCACCTCCACTCGAATGCGATACCACTTCTTGGACTCAAACTTCATGAACCGTGTCGTCTCGTTTTCCGAGGCATCAGCCCGGTTGATGCAGGAGATGCCCACCACGGCGCCTCCCCAGCCGCCCACGACCAGACTGCAGAACGACTCGTCGACCGGGAAGGTGATCGTACTGAAAAAGTCACTCCCGTCGATTCGCATCGCCTCAACCAGCAGTTCATAGTCGTACTTGGGAAACTTGTTGGTGTAGGTGATACCAGTCAGCGGGCTGCCCATGCCCATATCGATCGCGCCGTCGCGAACTTCGATTTCTCCCTCGCCGCCGAAACCGGACACCTTCCAGCCGTCGAGCGACTTGCCGTCGAATAAGGCCTTCCACGCCGGCTCGCTCTTCTTTGCAGTGGTAGACTCGTCCGTGGTGGAGGGGGCCGCCTGGGGGGCAACTGCGGGTGGAGTGTCGGGTGCTGGAACTGGGCGATCTGGTTCCTGAGCCCGTGCCGACGGCAGAGCCATCACCGCGAGGGCGAGGAGGATCACCAAACTCCATGTAACCCACTGCAGCGGGCCTGTCAGGCGTGCCACCGGGTGGCAGGAATCCGCAATTCGGTTGGCACATCGTTCGATTCTCAGGGGGGCGCGGCGTATCATACGGGCATCCGTTGTGTGATGAGGAGATAGGTTATGGGGAAACCGCCCCAGTCCCAGCCGACCTGGGAAGGGCCCAGCCGACCTGGGAAGGGGTCGTCCCGATTCGGCCGGCGGTTGGTGCCGGCTGTAACGTAGAGTATTCTAATCCATTTCCGGGAGCCTGTTGCACGGTTGCATTCGATTTGATGTCGACGAGCCCCAGTTTTTTTGTCGACCGTTGCCCCTTTTTCCGCGACGGGGCGATCGACGGTACCGGAAATCGGTGCTGCGGCGCACGAGACATTCGTGTCGTACGGGACAGAGGATCGCCATCGCATGAGTCAAATGCAGTTGTCCCCTTGGTGGAAGCTCGCCACGGGCATGTTGGTCGTCTATTGGATTCTGTTGTTTGCCGGAACGCACCTCCCCCGGCTGCCGGTTCAACTGCCGAGCGATGGGGGCGATAAACTGGCTCACTTCGTCGGGTTTGCCGGCCTGGCGTTTCTCCTGAGCTGGGTCTGGAGCTTGCATCGACCACTCTGGCCCTGGGGTGTCTGTTTCGCCACGCTTGTCGCGGCTCTCTACGGCGTGTTTGACGAATTGACACAGATGCTGGTGCCGGGGCGTTCGGCGGAATGGGCCGATTGGCTGGCGGATTGCACCGGCGCACTGCTTGGCGCAGCGACGTTCTGTGCGTTACAGCTGGCCGTGCTGCGGTTGATCCATCGACGCCGTGCGTTGGATGTGCTTCCGGACGAAACCTGAGACGGCACAGCCGCCCGCCGCCTCACGGCCGTCGCTGCAGGCGATTTGGTCATTGGTCATTTCCATCCAGTGTCGCCCCATCGCTTTCAGGATTTCAGTAGTTCGGAGTCGGCGGACGGTAATGTTCGACGTCGACAGTTCGAAACCACTCGATGGTCTTGGTGAGTCCTTCCTGCAGTGGCACGGTCGGTTTCCATTGCAGATGTTTTTCGGCCAGCGAGATATCGGGGCGACGGCGCGTCGGATCGTCGGTGGGTAAGGGGTGGTTGACGATCTTCGAGCGACTTCCGGTCAACGACAAGACCAACTCAGCCAGCTGTCCGATCGTGAATTCCACCGGATTGCCCAGGTTCACGGGGCCAATGATCTCGGATTGATTCATCATGCGGATCAAGCCCTCGATCAGGTCATCACGGTAGCAGAAAGATCGCGTTTGCGAGCCGTCACCGAAGATAGTGATGTTCTCACCGGCTAATGCCTGGCGAATGAAGTTGGATACCACGCGACCATCGAAGGGGTGCATGCGGGGGCCGTAGGTATTGAAGATCCGGACAATTCGAATATCGACACCGTTCATGCGGTGGTAGTCCATGAACAGTGTCTCGGCAGCCCGCTTTCCTTCGTCATAACAGGCGCGCGGGCCAATCGGATTCACGTTTCCTCGATAGTCTTCTCGTTGTGGATGCACTTCCGGATCGCCATACACTTCGCTGGTTGAGGCCTGTAAGACCCTGGCCCGGCAACGCTTGGCCATCCCCAGCGTATTGATCGCCCCCATCACGGACGTCTTGACGGTCTTGATCGGATTGTACTGGTAGTGTCCGGGAGCGGCTGGGCAGGCCAGATTGTAGATCTGGTCCACCTCCAGCCAGACGGGCATGGTGATATCGTGCCGGACCAGTTCGAAATTGGGGCGATCGAGCAGATGGGCAACGTTGCTCTTCTGGCTCGTGAAGAAATTATCCAGGCAAATGACGTCATGGCCGGCTTCCACCATCCGTTGGCACAGATGCGAACCGAGAAAGCCAGCTCCTCCCGTCACCAGAATTCGTTGGATCTTGGTCACTTTGAGTCAGCACCTCTCGAACAAGGGTCGTCAGCTCTTGGCACGTGCCACTGGTCTGCCAGCGGTGGTCACGGCCAGCACGCGGGGGGCATCGAACGATGTCGGCACGCAGGTCGCCGTTACCCTCTGCTGCCGGATACCATCGCCACGCTCACATGCCACGTTCACCCATCCGGCATCGGCTGCAGAATACGCTCCTTGTCGAGCCCAGGCAACGGACCTGAGGGAAGTTGCCTGACGAAAAGCGGTCCGCAGCGTTGGGAATTCTCCGCATGTTTCGGTCCCGTCGGTGCGGACGGCGGAGGTGACTTGCGGAGCAATGGCAGCGTCGGCGGCGAGGCATGGCCGACTGCCCGCGGGGGGCTGGCGAGGGGGGC
>JBGSHS010000122.1:0-23842 GCA_041752115.1 Pirellulaceae bacterium
ACCAGCGTGCTCGGACCAGCGTGCTCGGACCAGCGTGCTCGGACCAGCGTGCTCGGACCAGCGTGCTCGGACACTGGCGCGACGGTCTGCTAGGCCAGCTCGGTGATATCCGCTTCTTCGAACTTCGGTTGCTTGACGCGCTTGTTCGACATGCACACACAATGACATATCTGCCGATCGCTAGCTAGCCCAGTCTCACAACAATGTCGGCTACCATATCTTGCGCCGAACGAAATGGGCCCAGGCGCATGCTCACCGGCCGAGTGGGCAAGGCAGGCACGACGCCTGCATGTGTGACAGATAAATGGCACTAGAAATTCGCGATGGCTGTGACGGATGCATGTGTGGCGGTCGTCCGCGTGCGCGGAGCGTGGCTTCGAGTTCGACGTGTTGAGCGGTTGGTTCGACCAAGCGACCGTGACCGTACAGGCTGCCTCATTCGGTGCCTTGGCGTAAGGCGTCGATTTCGGCGCCAGTCACTGCCTGGTTCACTTGGTCCAACCAATCGAGCGGGCATGGCACGGGGCCATCACAGAGCGGCAGCGCACGAGGACTGTTCGGGTGCAGTCGGCCCTCTTTACTCCTGTCCGGATCGCACAGCGCGACCAGATTGACGCCGTGAGAGAGCAGGCCGATCATGTCTCCACGTCCTCGGCAGCCATGACTCCACACGCCATTTCAGCCCATCCGTCTGCTCGCAGCGCAATATTGGTGGTGCGGCCTGATGGAATCGCGTGCGACATGCCATAAAATGCGGTTGTTCGCAGCAGCATCAGACATGCGGCGGGCGGGCAATGCGTCGAACCTTGATAGGAGCAATTGACATGAGACTCTTCGGTTCTGTAATCGGTCTGCTGATCATGGCATCGACCATCACGGGGTGGAGCGGAGAGTGGTACGTGGCGCCGGATGGCAACGATGCCAACCCGGGCACGGAGGCTCAACCGCTGGCTACGCTGGCCCGAGCACGAGACCTCGTCCGCGAACAGAAGAGCCGGGGACAGGAGCCGATGCGCGTCGTGCTGCGAGGCGGGATTTACAGGCTTCAGAAGCCCATCGTGTTCGGTCCAGAGGACTCCGGATCGCAACAATATCCGGTCACATACGAGGCCTATCCGAACGAACAGCCGATCATCAGCGGCAGCGTTCCTATCACCGGCTGGAAACGAGGTGAAGACGGAGTATGGACTGTGGAGATCCCGGAAGTCAAGAGCGGACAGTGGTACTTCCGGCAGCTGTTCGTCAACGGACAGCGGCGCGCGCGTGCGCGGTTGCCGAGCGAAGGGCTCTATCAGACGTCGCCCGGCGCGGCCACCAAGCGGAGCTTCACGTACCAGGCAGGCCAGCTGGATCCGCACTGGCGGAATCTTCGCGATGTGGAGGTGGTGGCTCTGCAGTACTGGACGGAAGGGCGGCTGCGTATCGAGTCTCTGGATGAAGCGTCCCACCTGGCGACCTTCACCGGCGATGCGTTTCGCCCGCTCAGCTGGAACTGCGGCTGGTACGTCGAGAACGTCGCTGAAGGACTTCGGCAGCCGGGCCAATGGTACCTCGACCGCACCAGCGGCGTGCTGTCTTACCGACCAATGGCCACTGAAGAAATCGAGACGTTCGACGTTGTGGCGCCGGTGATCCGAAACTGGCTGCAGCTACAAGGCGATTACAGCAATGGCCAGCTTGTTGAGCATCTCGTGTTTCGCGGCTTGAGCTTCCAGCACACAAGCTGGGACCTCGATGAAGAGCTGGGTTACAGCTATCCTCAGGCCGCGATCGAGCTGGTTCCGGGCGACCTGCTCTGGGCCGGCCATCCTCAAGAGGGACTCACCACACCGCAATCGCAGATCGAAGTGCCGGCAGGCATCCATGCTCGGGGAGCCCATCACGTCTGTTTTGAAGGCAACGAATTCACCCACACGGGCGGTTGGGGAATCAACCTCGGTCCCGGGTGCGCCGATAATGTCGTGGTGGGCAATACGTGGCGTGACATGGGAGCCGGGGGCATTCGCGTGGGCAGCCCCCACACGACGTTTCGTGACGAGGAAGAGGCTCGACGAACGACGATCTCTGACAACACCTTCCAGGATGGCTGCGCCGTCTTTCTCGGTTCGCCGGCAATCTGGATCGGCATGAGCAGCGGCAATCGGATCGCTCATAACGAAATCTCTGGCAAGTGGCAATGGGCGATTTCGGTCGGGTTCCAGTGGGGCTACATGCCGCCGCAGAACGCTCGGGACAACATCGTCGAGTACAACCACTGCCACCACGTCTGCAACGCACCTCTGCAAACCCACGCCGTGATCTACCTGCTGGGCGTTCAGCCCGGCACGGTAGTCCGCTACAACCATGTGCACCATTGTACGGGAGCCCATGGGATCTGTCTGGATAACAGTTCGGCCGGCATCTTGGTCGAGCACAATGTGGTTCATCATGGACAACGGGGGGCGCTCGTGTTCAACTTCAATGACCTGGGAAATATCATCCAGAACAACATCTTCGCCCTGGCTCAGCAAGGCCAGATGTTCCGCTACGGTGATGCCGGGAAGTTGGACCAGACCGGCATCTTGTACCGCAACATCTTCTACTGGCAGAATGACCGACTTTTCAATCGAGATACGTGGCCCAACTACGACATCGTGATGGACTACAACTTGTACTACGATGCGAGCGCCGCGCCGATCACGTTCCTTGGTTTCACCTTGGACGAGTGGCGAGAGAAAGGGCTCGACACGCACTCGGTGGTGGCCGATCCGTTGTTCGTCGACCCGGCCAACGGCGACTTCACCTTGCGGCCGGATTCGCCCGCGCTGGCACTCGGCTTCAAGCCGATCGACATCCGCCCAGTCGGACCTCGACCCGAGGGTGCGCGGCACGCTCTTCACGGCCGTTAGTTTCAACGGATGTCACGAACAGTGCGATCTCGGATAGCCGGCTCGTCTTACGCGCGTGTTTGCCCATCGCGGCCGCTCAACAGAAGCTTACTCTCAATTGCGAGAATCACCATCGGCGTCTCGCCCCCCTGACGCCCAGGAGAGAGAAGTCACAAACAGTCGTCGTGCGTGTCACTCGCATGCCACACTGCCCAGTTTGCCACGCAAAACGGACCCGTCCCCATACCGTTCGATTGGATCTGCCCCGTCACGTTTCACGTGTTCAAAGCTGGGCTCAGTCGTGATGACCCATTCGAGTACGAGTGCGAGTACGAGTACGAAGGAGGCGAGGCCCGAACTAGTGATTACCCAATGCAACACAAGGCCTACGGCACACTTAACCTGCGGCGGGCCCGCTCTGCCTGCGTGCGATGGATCCGGAGAAAGCTCACGCTAAGGCGCCAAGGCGCGAAGGACGGATGCGAATGGTGCGCGTCCCACGCATTGCTTTGCGCCTTAGCGCCTTGGCGTGAGATTCAAGAGAGCATCCAACAACGATACGGCGTTCCCTCGGCTGGTTGATCTGCATGTCACGAACGGACGGCCGCCGTAGCACGCCAGCGTGCTGCGATTCGAATGAACCTCACGGAGCCACGGAGCTCACGGAGAACAGTCCGAGTGGCCAGAGACTTCCTTGCACGTCTTGCCCATTTCCTCCCCACCCCACCCTCCGTGTCTCCGTGAAATACCATCTTTCTGATCGAACTGGCATTTGTGCGGCCGGAGTAGCGCCGTCGCCTTCAGTGACCCAATCGAGTCCGCTTGAGCCAAGCGATGTTTGTTCGGCAGGGACTCATTCCGACCATGGGCAACTGGCGGCGATCCGATGGTCCGGTATCCATAGTGGGCGGCCGCGATCTATCATCGGTTCCACGGCGTTTCATTGGAAATCGCTGCGCACAACAACCCAACAAACGCTCTACGTTCAGCGGTACGATCTGATGGCTCACATCATCGTGGAACTGACCCTGGTTCCGACCGAGCACGGCGGTCGCAAGTCGCCGGTGTCCAACGGGGATCGAGCATGAGCTGCTGGATCGATTTTCTGGAATGGCACTTGAATCGCTGCCTGTTGTGCGTTGGAATGAACACCCTGGCGCGGACGAGTTGATGAAGATGCTCGGCATGGACGCTCCCCATCGGGCTCAATAAAGCCGCGCTTCGAAGCGACGTGGTGCGGCGGATTTATAGGGAACCGTCATTCCTTGCCAGCTGGTTACGGCTCTCAACTCACGTTTAACGGTGAGGCACTTGCATGAAGATCTGGGTTGGTCGCATTTTGTTTGGACCTGGCGTGTTCCTGGGAATCTGCGGCGCGATCGTTCGTCGCACGTACAACTCACAAGAGTTTCTCGAGATGTTTGGCGTGGGCCGCCGGTCGGTGCTCGTTGTCTTTGGCCTCGCCCTGGCACTCATCAGTGCCGGCTCCCCGGATCTCTAGAAGTCGGGTAATATGAACTGATCCAGTTGATGTTCGGTACCTGGAGTGCTTAGAGTCGACGAGGCACAGTAGTGCCCTGGTCAGAAGTGCCTTGTGACCAACATGCGTCAGGACCGGCATCCAACAGAAAGGAGTACACGTCCCCATCGATATGAATCGGCAAGAGGATGGCATCACTGAATCGCGCAGTGGGAAACACTACATCGGGAGAATCGTCACTGTCATGCTCCGCCCAGCTTGACTCCTGCTCGCACCCGAGGGCGAAGCCTGGCGACAGTCGGTCCGTGCACACCCTGTTCGTTTGATCATTTCTGCGAGGTCACTCGGATGAAGGAATTCAATCCATGATTGCTGTTGAGACTGACCGATTGAGGTTGTATCACTGTGTGTTCTGCGGTGCCGTTTTTCGATCCTGGCTGGAACTCCCGCCTTGTCCCACCTGTGGCACGATTCAGCCGGCGGTGGTGGCGTCTCGCCGACAACGAGCGTACACGCGACAAATCTACATGACAATCGGAACGGTCGTCGTGCTAACTCTTCTGGTTGCCAAACACATGCTGCATTTGCATTGGGCAAGCCAAGTCGCCACAGCCGCCTATCTGGTGATTGCCAGCTACGCCTTGATGACCATGTGGTGGAACCCCAATCGAAATCACCAGCGCAATCAGGACATCGCAGAGCAAAGTGTTGCCCGCGGGCACATTCGCCTCGAGCGTGAAGGAGGCGGATTCGCCATTCAACAAGTTCATCCGGCCGCCATCACCCGCGGTGTGCATTGGCCCGCGACGGTGCTGCTGACTATGTGCGCCGCCGTGGCGACCACCTCCGAAATTGCTCGATTGACACAGGACTGGGCACTGAATGAACGGTGGTTTCCTGCAGTGGTGGGACCGGGAGACACGGCCGTCTACTACTTCGACAAGAGTTTCGCGAGCATCAATGGTCTCTGGGTGGGAGACTGTGAGGGCGATGTCGTTAACGGCCAGGCTTTGGGTATCGATGAGCCCCTATGCTGCAAATCTGCTCCAAAGGAACAGGAGTGGGGAGATTCCATCTCCATCCGTCGCAGCGATCACTCCACGGCCAAAGAGGTATTCCCCTTCACGAAGCTCATCTTTTCCCATGAGGGAAAACTGGCGGGGCAGACGGTCAGTCTCAACCTCGTGCTCAGGTATCGGTGTCCGAGAATGGGAGGCGGCCCCGTTCCTTACGACCCCAGTCACCATAGCGAGTCGCTTTCCGCGTTCTATCGAAGCCAACGAGACGGATTTCACGAGGAAGAGGGAACTATCCGCGAGACGACGATCCTGGCCATGTCCCAACCGCACGCAGGTCGCATGTATCAGGCAGCAGGCATCGCCGGAATCACGGGAGGTGGGCTGTTGCTGGTGCTGGCTATCAGTTGGCTGTACCATCAAGCCACACTACTGTCACGGCGGTCATATGGCGCATGAGGGTCAGCGTGCCTTGAGGGGCGTACACACTCTTTGGCTCAATTACCAGCTCGTTGTCCACCTTGCTGTGCCCTGTGGAGTGGCGATCCGCCCTGGAAGGCAGAGCTCAATCACAGTGACCACAGACGTCAGTATCTGATTAGAAAGGGCGACCGGTACTTTGACCAAGACCATCACTATCACGAGTTCCGGCTACCAGCGAATTCCCCACCTTTGCGATCAGTGCGGCAAGGAATTCGCACTTCTGTATACGGTTCAGGCCAGTTGCAGCAAGAGTGCCGACGCCGACATATTCACGGGACGGCACTTCAAGGATGAGGAAGCTGTAGTCAACGGCTTGGCGTCTGAGGCGACGAGTACGGCGCTTTGCGAGTACAACGTTCTGCGGTGCTTTCCCCATCGTTGTGTGCATTGCGGGAAATACTCCCGAACGCATCTTGAGGAGATTCTCCAAGCGTATCCAGTCTACCGGCGCGCGTGGTGGCAACACGCCGTCCGATGTGGCAGACTGCTTCCGCTCGTTGTGTTTGCAGTACTCTTGCCCATGGCTATTGCAGTGACCGTCATTTCCGAGATCGGTACCGGTCTGGCGGGTCGTCCATCGCTCAGCTCAGGAACCGTGTGCCTCGTCACCGCAGTGGCAAGTGCCGTCGTGCTCGGTGTTTTCGGGTTGTTGTGGATCAGGGAGCACGGTTTCAAACCAGCTTCATACCGGAGCTACGAAGCAGAAGTCAGAATGGCGAATGGCGTCATGCAGACACGGCGATGGCTGGATCACCTGAAGAAGAACTGGGTTGACTTCGACGCCTACGACATGGATTTCGCCACACGTCCGATGCGTAGCGATTCGGGTCTGATGATCAATTCCGGAGATGATCGCGGGAAACGGTGCCAGCGGGTCGCCATCTGCTTGCGCCAATTCGACCTCTGGTTTCGGCCGCTGACATCCTCTTGCTGATCCCTGAGATACTCGAACGTCTGGAAGAGCGACGTCTGCCTCCGTTTCGGCGGTTTGGGAAACGTGCTGCCTTACTGTATTGGCAAAGCGGAGGCAGGCGTCAATTCCCCAAAGAAAACGACTTGGTACACACAGGACATGAGCACCGCCACCAGAAGATGCATCCATCGCGGTTCCTCGGCCACATACCCGCGACAGAAGACGCCGAGCAGGGCGATCAGACACGACACCGAAACATGGTCCGCCAACGAAGAAGACTCCTTCGCGCGTGGGCACCACACATGATGTCACCTCTCGCCAAAGTCCCGCCGAAGAATCTAAGGCTCGACAAGATACTCGCTACTGCATGTGGTCGGCAGGAGCCGGCGTGATGTGAAAGGGACCTGCTAGGGCCTGGTCCACGGTCTGGGTGGCAGCCAACAGACGTCAAGACCACTGCAAAGACGACACCACGACATCGAGCATTGCCTGGACCGTACAGCGTACCAACAGCATTGTACTGCTCCCCTTTTCCGCTCCTCAACGCTCCCCAGATGGACCGGCCGCGGGCAGGTCGTGAATGAACAGGGGATGCGACAATGCACCAATGCCACACTGCTCACTGCCACCAGGCTTAGGAAGCAAACTGCCAGCCAGCCGAGTTGGCCCTCCCGATTATCGCCGGGGGCCTGGTCCCATGGAGGCACTCCCCATTCACGCACCACTACCCTGCATGCCCTGGTGTTTCTGTTCTCGTAATCTCCGTATCTCCGTGTCTCCGTGAGGAACTGCTTTTCCGGTCAAGCTTGTATTTGTGCAGCCGGGGTAACGCCGTCGCATCGAGTTATCAATACGACTCGAAATGCGCCACAGAAAGGCAACCAGCCAGCGACCGGCCCACGGACGATGTGCCGCTCCCTGAAGCCCCAATCACATTGATCCGCGTGCCTGCCACCATGCACTCGCCTTTCCCGCGACTTGACGCCGCCCAACCGCTGCCACGGCGGCATTCTGTCGCCGCAGGCATGGCGACGCCGCCAGACTCAGCGTCAACTCCCGCCACTCACCCAGCATCTGCTCCTGGCATTAAACACTGGCACTGCTCACAGACCGAATATGCCACAGCAATCTCCCCTGAGATCTCCGCCTGTTCCACGGCCGGTTCTTCCCATGACACAGCTTCCTTCACTCGACCACAGAAGCTGCATCGCAGCCGACTCCGTGACGAACTCCATCAACGGTTCAATCCCAGGCAGACGCGGGACGTTGGAGGTGGTTTACCTTGCTGTAAGTCGCCCCTTGCCGCCCGCTTGATGACCACGTGTCGTGCTGCTATTGACGAATCTGATCCAGGAGGCGGGAGAGGGTCTTGCGAACCGACTGGAACGTATAGGGATCGTCGGGATCTGGGGCGGAGTCTTCGCGCTGCAGACGCGGCCGCTCCAGGTACATCCGTCCCCATTCCCGATCAACTTCGGTCACAAAATCACGCAGCAGCGGTTCCGACGCGAGCAGACGTTTGACGACCATCTCCAGCGCGACGATGGGCCGTTCATACCCTTGTTCGAGAAATAGATCGCTGTTGGTGACCCAACGGAGCAGGACGAGCTGCAGCGCACGTTCGGAGTCGATGAGGTTCTGTTCCAGGTACTTCTCGATTTCAAATTCCGCCTGTCGCTTCTTCGGTACGGGCGAATCTCCTTTGAGAAGACCATCTCCGGCCAGACGACCAAACGCATCTTCGAGCGAGAACTTTCGCTCGGCACGAATCTCCCGCTCGAGCCGAGCATCTTCGTCGCTCCTGGCGGTTCTCTTTTCGTCAGACATCCTCACATTCTCCTGCCATTGCACTGACCTTAGCGGATATCGTCTTGGCACCGCAGACGCCAGCAGCATTGTAAGAGATAATGTGGCCGATCTGAACGGCCACTACGCGATTACGAGTCGTATAACCGCACGGTGATGGTTCTCACCGATCCGATCAGAAAGTCCCTGGAAACACTCTCCGACCGGCTCCATCTGGATGATCGCCCGTGCTCAGTCGCGCCCGTTTTCGATGCGTGGGGGGCGAGTCGGCCCTGGGCTTCCGTCGGCCATGGCACCGCAGTTGGCCCCCTGGCGCAAGCCCGAAAAAACCCACCATCACACTGGCCTATCAGGACACTGAGCGTCCTCTCGCCCGCTCTGGCTCCGCCCCTCCAACACTCCTACAATTCCCCAACGCACATATCTCGGCCAAGCACCTGGCACCAGTACCAAGACCCGGCGCGCTCCAGAGACAGCTACCGTGCCCTGCTTACTCACTGCTGGCATCTCCTGACCGTTCACAACTCATCGCCCTTCGAGCTTCGTCGCTGAGTTGCAGTTGGTCTTCTCTGTCAGATCGGAAATGAATCGTATGACGCAGCGGTCTCGCTTTCGAAACACTCCGCCTCCAGCTCCCCCAACTTCCGGCCCGAAGACGCGGGCTCTTGACTCGACTGGCCGGAACGGTCGGTACTGGAGTGGTGGCATGCTGGCGATCGCAGCAACGCTCGGTGCCGCACTGGTGCAGACGGCGCTCGCTCAACTGGCAGGCGGCTTGTCAACCTACACATTGTTCTATCTCTCCTCGGCGCTGACGGCCGCTTATGGCGGCTGGCGTGCCGCTGTGGCAGCCGCGGGGCTCGGTGGCGCGGCAGGATGGGGACTCGCTGCCTGGCTGCCCGTGGGAGCGAGTGATGGCCGAGGGGCGGACCGCTATGTCCAGCCGGTTCTCTTCCTGCTGGTGTCCAGCACGATAGTCTGGCTTGTCGACCGCAGTGGACGCGCACGAGGAGGACCGTCTGTCTGCCAAGCTCCACCTGCGTCGCGAGGGCCGTTGTTGCAGGAGAATGCGCACTGGTCTTCGGCGATTGTGCAATCGGCGATGGACGCTATCGTGACGGTCGATCAACAGCAGCGTATTGTTCTGTTCAATCCGGCGGCCGAGGCAATGTTCCGCTGTTCGGCCAGCGATGCCATTGGCAGCCCGCTGGATCGTTTCATTCCAGCTCGGTTCCGCGACACGCACCGGCGGCAGGTGGAGCAGTTTGGCGAAACGGGCCAGACCACTCGCGCCATGGGACAACTCCGGCCGCTGAGTGCTCTGCGAGCTGATGGCGGGGAGTTTTCCATTGAAGCCACGATCTCGCATACGGTGCATGACGGCCAGAAGCTCTTCAGTGTCATCTTGCGGGACATCACCAGTCGCAAGCGAGCGGAAGAGGAATTGAAGGCAGCGCGTGACGCGGCCGAGGCCGCCAACCAGGCGAAGAGCCAGTTTCTGGCGAACATGAGCCATGAGTTGCGTACGCCCATGAACGCTATCCTGGGAATGCTCGACGTGGCGCTCCCTCACGCTCACGAGCCCTTCGTCCGCGACTGCCTGCAGACGGCCCGCGGATCGGCTGATCTGCTCTTGCTGCTGCTCAACGACCTGCTCGACTCCGCCAAGATCGAATCCGGACGGCTGGAACTGGAAGCCGCTCCATTCCGTCCGCGGCAAATGCTCGAGCAGGTCACGCAGGTGCTCGCGCCGAGGGCACGCCAGCAGGATTTGAAGTTCTCCTGCCAGATCGCCACCGACCTTCCTGACGTCGTCGTGGGGGACCGCCTGCGGTTGGAGCAGGTCCTGTTCAATTTGGCCGGCAACGCCATCAAGTTCACCGAACAAGGCGAGATTGTGATCCAGCTTCACTCGGAACTGCAGGACGGTGATGCTCAACTGGAGTTCGTCGTGCGGGACACTGGCGTCGGTATCTCGCCGGAAACGCAACGGGAGCTCTTTCAGCCGTTTTCTCAAGGTGACGTCTCCATGTCGCGACGTTTCGGGGGAACGGGACTTGGACTGGCTATCAGCAAGAGCTTGATCGAGCTGATGGGGGGACGCATCTGGGTCGAGAGCGTGGTGGAGCGAGGAAGCACGTTCCATTTCAGCGTGCGACTTCCGGTCGCTCCCGAAATGCCAGCTGCCTGTAGCGATCCGGACCCGACCTACTCACACGGCCCGCACCTGCCGGCGGCGCGCGGGCCCCTGCGCATCCTGCTGGTAGAAGACAACTTGGCGAATCAGAAACTGGCAGCCTATATCCTGCGTGACCGGGGCCACGACGTGGAAACCGCCGGCGACGGTGAGCAAGCCGTTCTGCTGACACAGCAGACCCGATACGACGTCATTCTCATGGACGTCCAGATGCCCCGGATGAACGGCCTGGAAGCCACCGAGGCGATTCGCAGAGGAGCCTCCGGCAACCGGCAGACTCCCATCATCGCCATGACGGCTTATGCCATGAACGGAGACCGAGAGCGATGCCTGGCGGCCGGCATGGACGAGTATCTATCAAAACCCCTTAATGCTCCACAAATGATCGCCCTGGTCGAACGGCTCGCGGGAGGCGAATCGACCAGCATGGCAGATCACGCCGCCGACCACTCGGTGTCCGCGTCCAGCTGCATCCCCCCGCCGACGCCGGAGCTGGTATTCGATCCCGCTGAGGCATGGAAACAGTGCTTCAAGAACCGGGAGATCGTACATAGCATGATTCAGCATTTTTTCGAAGAAATGGACAGCCTCTTCCCGCAGATACACGCAGCCTGGCGTCGAGGCGATCTGCTGGAGGTAAGCCGTTTGGGGCATCGGCTCAAAGGGACCATTATCCACCTGGGGGCACGGCCGGCACGACTGGCCGCTCAGTACGTCGAACAGCTCGACGGCTCCTGCAGCCGAGCGGATGCGGAGCATGCCATCCATTCCTTCGAACACGCGTGCGAAGTTCTCAAGGCCGCCCTGACGCAGCATCCCTGGGCATTGGGTTCACGCAGCCACTGAATCAACCAGCGCGACGCTGCGGCGCGAATGACGAATGACGAGACACCACATGACGAATTAGGACGAGATTCTCCCGCTCAAGAGCCAAGTGGAAGAATCATGTCCTGCCGACCGCCGCGATCTCTCGACGGATGCTCACACGATGCCTCGCTTCCTTCTTCCTGCTGAGTTCCCATCCGATATTTGGCAGTTAGCATGCTGATTGCTCAGGCTAAACCCGGCTCCGCCCCTCCCTCCCTTCGCGGCATCGGATCTCGTATCGCACTCCAACGGCACCCCTGTCTCCCGCATTGTTGTCTCCCGCATTGTTGCCGGCCCAATGGCCCGTTCAAGGAGCGGTGCTGTCAGATGCGTGCCGGTTCGCAATCCGTGTCGACAACGCATCACCTGCGAGCGGACGAAGAACGGGCCGCCGAGCGATGGAAGCAGATCCGCAGCAGCGTTTGGGTAAATTCACCCCTGCACTGTTGAGACGTCGCATGCCGGAAGATGTCGTCGAGTTGCACGTCCCGCGGTCGAGTGACATTTCAGTGCCACTTCACAGACACGACATGACCCCAGTTCGCCCCCAGACCGCCCATCGTGGCACCCGCATGCTCCCCTGCAGATCGTCCCCGGACGAGTCACTCCATGGGACGTGATCCGTCCACCGGACAGAAACGAAAGTGGCGGCGGCAGCATGATTTGTCGACGTTTCCCAGGCACCCAAGGCAGCCGAGTTACCTCGCATATCTGTCCCGTTCCTGGGGCAAGCGAAGGCGATTCGGCGGACGCTCTGTTCCAGGCGGAAAGCTGGAGATTGTGAGCAATGATCAGGGCCTCAGCAGAACCACTGCCGGACAAGAATCGAGGCCCTTCATGTTTCACGGTATCGCCCGCCTGTTCCCGCTGCGGTGGTTGCCTTTCCCCCTGGGGCGAGCACGTATCAAACGGTTCGTAGCAGAGAAGGTCGACGGCGGTGGACACTCTCGAGAAAGTGACTCGGCCTGTTCCGAACAGGCAAGTCCAACTCGCACTTGTGCTGCGTACAGCTGTTGCCCACCCGCGTGCCACCTCAGAAGGAATCTCCGACGGCCGAGACGAGCCACATGCTCGAAGGGTGGAGCGTCCTGGTGAGGCACCAGGTGCCGCACCCTCGGTCAGAATGTCGCTGCAGGCAGACAGACCGCCGCGGCTCCGACGACCGGCCACCGCCTGGGATCTCCCGCAAGCCGGGCGCGTAATGAAAGGGGAACCTGCCATGATGACGCATGTGCCGTTTCGCGACACCACCATGAAAGGCCGGCCTTAGGCTCTATTGTCCCGAATCACCCCAGCCGCCCCCACGAAAGAGCACCGATGCAGCTGGCGCCGCACCTGCCTGTTCTCCGCATTCCTTTGCAGATTCCGCTGCCCCACGGCACGACGCTCGATCGCATCGAGCAGTCGGCCACGCGGGTCTCTTGATCGTCGCCACATCGGACTGCTCTGGACCAGTGCCAGGGTGTACTGATCGACCTGCGGCTGCCAGAAAATCTCGCTAACCCGCTGATCACCCATGCAAGGCAGTCATACCTACGATATCATAAGACGAAGTAACCGTACCGGCTCGCCGCATCGACTTCGGCCGGCGAGCGGATCCGCAATCGCCCGAGTTCGCAACGATCGTGCCATCAACGTCCTTCGCTCCAAGTTTCGTGGGCGACCGGCTGAGGGCACCACAATCCACTCGAGACTCGTTCTCACACCGGCCACGCCATATGTCACATTCCGTGGAATCTGCCGTCCCACTTCCCCGTTTGTTTGGCACCGCAATAGTGAGTCCACTCATGCGTCACCTGTTGTTCCTCATCGCTGTCACGGCGTGCATCGCGAATTGGAATTACCCTCTGGCCGCCGGCGAGATGGATCCCGAGTGGTTCTCTCGCGGCGTTGTCAGCGCGGGGGACATGTCGCGACTTCACATCGCATTAGCCAAGGCAGGCAGGGGAGAGCCGATTACGATCGCATCGATTGGTGGTTCGATTACTGCGGGTGCCTCGGCCAGTTCGGAGCAGAATCGATGGCCGAATCGGGCTGCGGCGTGGTGGCGTGAGCGATTTCCGCAGACAGAAGTCCGGTTCATCAATGCCGGAATTGGTGCGACGGGCTCCGATATTGGGTCCCATCGTCTGCGGCGAGACGTGCTGGTTGCTCGTCCCGACCTTGTGATGATCGAATTCGCAGTGAACGACGGCGGCAGTCGAATTGCCGGTGAGACGCTCGAGGGTCTGTTGCGACAGGTTCTGGCATTGCCGAGTTGTCCGGCTGCGGTGATGCTCTTCACGATGGACAATCAGGGGAACAATCGGCAGAAGGAGCACACGCAAGTGGGCCAGCATTACGGTGTGCCGATGGTCAGTTTTCGCGACGCGCTCTGGCCCGACGTTGCCGCGGGCAAAGTCGCGTGGACCGACATCGAGGCGGATTCAGTGCATCCAAACGACTGGGGTCATCACATCTGTGCGGCCCTGGTCACTCATCTGTTCGATCTGGCGGTCGAGTCGATGCCGGAGGGGGGCTGCCCTCCCCTGCCCGCACTGCTCCCCACTCCGTTGCTCTGTGACACTTACGAACACACGCGGATGTTCCATGCCGAAAGCCTGACTCCGCTGCGCAATGAGGGCTGGCAGGTCGTGCCCGGTGCGTACGGTCCTGCCTGGCGCGCGGAAGTGCCGGGGAGCGTGATCGAGTTCGAGGTGCCGGGTACGGCGATCAGCCTGGCCTATAAGAAACAGAAGGCCAAGTTCGGCCGCGCCAGCGTCGTAGTGGATGATGGGACACCTCAGACACTCGAGGGGTTCTTTCCGCAAGATTGGGGAGGCGGCTACACTCCTTATGTTATTGCCGCCGATCAGCTGACACCCGGTCCACATCGGCTGCGAATCACGCTGCTCGACGAAATCGCTCCAGAGAGTCCGGGACACGGATTCGAGATCCACGCGGTGTATGCCGCCGGCCTGGAGCGGAAGCCGCTCGAGTGGACCAGGCCGGTGATGCGCGGCACGCTGTGGTGGCTTGCTCCAGCCGATCCCAGCGTCTGGACCCCGGAGCGTCTGGCGCAGGCGATCGATGCCCAGAAGGCGGCCGGATTCGACCTGTTGTGGATCCTCAATTCCCCTCAGCTGTTGGACAAGTCGCCCGCGATCCTCGACCAACTCTACACAGTGGCCGACTCGCGCGGCATGCACGTGATTATCGATTTGCCGCGAGGTGGCTGGTATGGCGAAACCTCGGCTGACACGCTGGCCGATGCACTCGCCCGCTACGCCGCAGATTGTGCTCATAAGTACGGCGAGCACGCATCGTTCTACGGCTGGTACATCAACCATGAAATCAACCCGATCGCACCGGACGATACGGTCGAGAGTGCCTACTGGCGATCGGTCTGGAAACGAGCTGTGGAGGCCTGTCATGCGGCCAAGCCAGGCTCGGTCGTGACTATCTCCCCGTTCTTCCTGCTTGACGAGCCAAGGCGACGCGGATTCGTCTATCTGACCCCGCAGCAGTATGGAAACTGGTGGCTTGAAACGCTCTGCCAGACCGGCATCGATATCCTGATGCTCCAGGACTCGGGCGAACATCTCTCCTTCTTCACACTCGCAGACCGCGAACCATTCTGGGCGGCAACCGCGGCCGCCTGCCGCGCCGCTGGCAAGCAGTTCTGGCTCAACGTGGAAACGGGTGAGGCCGTCGCCAGCGATTGGGACGACTTCCTGACTCGCAGCGCATCCAAGAACGTCCAGTGGCGTTTCACTCCCATGCCTTGGCTGCAGCAGAAACTGCAGCACGCGGCCTGGCATGCTGACAGCATCATCAATTGGGGCTATTTCCCCTACATGGATCCGCACCCCCTGCCCGGCAAAGAACTCGCCGGACAACGGGCCGCTTACGACGCCTATCGAGAATATGTTCAAGAGGTGAAGTAGCTCGTACTTGAGGATGGCAGGAAGACTGACTGCGGCGTTTGACCGGATTCCCACGCTCTGCGCGAGCGCGGCTACCAGAGAAACGCCGAATTCGTTCTTCCCTCGTCTCTTAATGCGGGAAGCCGCGGGCGGTGTGGCTGACCAGCGACCCCCACGAGCTCCGCTCGTGCGGTGAAGCAGATGGTGAGCTACCCGTCTCCGCTCGCCACCTTCCTCCCCGACCCCCACGAGCTCCGCTCGTGCGGTGAAGCAGATGGTGAGCTACAATGCCGCCGAATGTACCGACGTAGAATCCCGTGCTCCACCCAATCGCAGCAGATGCGCCAGTTTATTCCGATAGCAGAACGCGATCTCCAGCGGTGCGGTGTCCGGCTCGGCACGCAACGCCGCGCGGATGTGGCTTAGCATGACGGACGAAACGTGTCGTGCAGCCGGCCATTGCCGAATTACTCCTTCGAATGCTGGACGACAGATATGAGCGACTGCGGCGCTTGCTGTATCTACTAAATCGCGCGACATCAGAATTCGTTACAGAAAAAACGGCAAAGATATCGTACGCCGGCTGATTATGGGTGCGAGGATGGCGCGGTAGCTCACCATCTGATTCACCGCACGAGCAAAGCTCGTGGGGGTCGGGGAGTGCTGAGAGGACGGCGCGGCAGCTCACCATCTGATTCACCGCACGAGCAAAGCTCGTGGGGGTCGGGGAGTGCTGAGAGGGCGGGAGTTAGCGCTCACCGCGCGTCGGGCCATTTCTGCCGATCGCTCGGTAGCCCAGTCGGAATAAAGTCCCGGCTAGCAATTCTCGGGCCGAACAGGATTGAGGCAGGCTCCATTGCACGCGCTACGTGGCAACGCCCTGGATACGACCGTCTTCCATCTCGTAGGTCGTGTCGAACACGTCCAGCGATCGGTGATCATGCGTGACGACAATCACTCCCGTTCCTTGCTCGTGTGCCACTTTGGCAAACAGCTCCATCACCTGCCGCCCGCGGTGACTGTCCAGGGCAGCGGTCGGTTCATCGGCCAGCAGCAGACTCGGCTCATTAGCCAGTGCCCGGGCCACGGCCACGCGTTGTTGCTGGCCTCCCGAGAGCATGGACGGCAGGTTCTGCTCGCGTTCCGCGACACCCAGGTAATCGAGCAGTTCGAGTGAGCGGCGCCGAGCCGCGCGCTTGCCATAGCCGTTCAATTCGAGCGCCACCTGCACGTTCTCGCACGCGGTGAGGAACGGAATCAAATTCGACTTCTGAAAGACGTAGCCGATGTGGCGCCGGCGGAATTCCTGCAGATTGGCACGTGGATAGGGTCCGTCGAGTACGAGGCGTCCGCCGATTGTGACTTGCCCCGACGTGGGTGGCGTGATCAGTCCAACGGCGGTCAGGAAAGTCGACTTGCCGGCACCGCTGGGTCCCAACAGCGCCACCACTTCCCCGCGACGAATGGTCATCGAAGCGTCGTGCATGGCAACGACTTCCGTATTGCCGCTGCCATAGACCTTGGTCAGCCGTTCGGCGGAGAGCGCCGCAGTATCACCTGTCACTTCGGGTCTCATGACAAGGCCTCGCTGGGTCGCACCCGCATCGCTCGCCAGATCCCGAGCAAGCTGGACAAGAGGGAGATCCCCAACACGATCAGCGCCAGCTGGATCAGATCCTCCTCCACCAGGATGACTCGCCGCGGAAAGTTCGGGAAGATCCTCTGCCCCAACACATAGGCGATGCCATACCCCAGCGTGCCGAGCAGCAGCGCCTGCTGCAGAATCATCCCCAAGATGACCCGGTTCGGAGCACCGATCAGCTTCAGCAAGGCAATGGCATGGAGCTTGTCCAAGGTGAGCGTGTAAAGGATGAGCGCCATGATGACCGTGGCAATCACCGTCAGCAACAGACGAAACAGACCGATCTGCCGGCGGCTCTTCTCGACCGGTCCCTTCAACAGCAGCGCGTTCTGATCCTCCTGGGTATAGACCGATACGTCGCCCCATCCGGCAATCGTGGAGATGATCTCGCTCGTTCGTGCTCCGGCAGCGACGTCGACCATGACCGCACTGATCTGAGGTCGAGCAATCGCCGAGATCTCAGCGATCGGCCGTGACGACAATTCGATCAGTGTCGGCTGCTTCGCTCCTAATTCACTCTTCAGGCCCCGGATCCTGCGTGCTTCTCGTTCCAGCCGCACCGCCTCACCAGGCACGTCGAACTGGATCGCCTGAGCGTCGGCCACCGTGAACAGACCGATACCGTCCCCCGCAGAACTGATCATATTGCTGCTGATACCAACAACCGTGAACTGATCCTTTCCCAGACGAACGCGCTCCCCCAACCTCAGCCCCAATGACTTGTCGGCGATCATCTCGAAGTGATTCTGCGCCAGCGGGCGTCCGGCCACCAGCGGCACCCACTCTCCCTTGTCAGTCGGCCAACTCAGGCCCAGCACGGCAATCCTCAATGGCTGGCCCGCCGATTCACGCTGAATCGTGTGATAGACGAACTCGCGCGCCGTGGCCACGCCCGGCACTGCGGCGACACGATGCACGAGATTGGGCGGGACGCGTGAGATTTCGGCGAAGGGACCTCGCGTGTCACGCTGAACCACCCAGAGCTCCGCACCGATCCGATCCGTAAGCAAGGTGGCATCTTCGATCAATCCGCGGTAGATCCCACCCATCCCCATCACAATCATCAGCAGCAGTCCGATGCCGATCGCCGTGAGGGCGAATCGACCAAGATTGTGACGAATATCCTTGACGGCCAGATTCATGGCAGGACGATCCTCTTCCCATCGCTCAGTCGAAGGCGCGCATCCCGGGGCATCACGACCGTCTCGCCGGCCGTCAATCCCTCCACGACCTCCACCGCGTCTCGGCTCCGCAGGCCCACAGCAAGCGGCTGCCAGACACTGCGGTTGCTGCGGCAGACATACGCCCCAGCCACCTCCTGATTCCAGGTCAAATAGGTCGCCGGCAGTAATGTCACGTCGCTCTTGCGCGCCGTCTCGATGTACACTTCCGCGCGCTGCCCGACGGCCCAGTTCTTGGGCAACTCCAAGACCTGCACATCGACAATGAACTCGCGCGTCTCGCGATCCGTCTCCCGCCCCAAACGGATGACCTTGCCCCGGAAGGACTGATCCGGCTGCGAACGGAACACCACGCGTGCACTCTGCCCGATCTCCAGTCGAGCCATCTCCGTCTCGTCCACCCAGGCACTGATCCATAACTGTTCGAGCGAGACTAGCTGCAGTATCGGACTTCCTGGAACTACGACGTCGCCCGGCTCACGTTGCCGTCGAACAACAAGTCCATCAAACGGAGCTAAGATCTCGGTATCGGCGAGGCGCGCTTGGTGATATGCCAGCGTCTTCTCAGCAGCCAGAACCTGCTGCTCGCCTTCAGAAATCGCCGCGTCCGCACGGGCGATTCCCGCATCGGCCACCGCCAACGCTTCCACGCCTTTGTCCAGATCGGCTTGGGAAGTGGCATTCTGAGTGATGAGCTGGTCGAGTCGCCGATGCTCCCGCTTCGCTTGCGCTGCCACCGCCTCCGCGCGAGCCCGCTCCGCCTGCAGCCGGACCACACCCGCCTGAGCGGTGGTCAACACCGCTTGAGCCATTTCCACCTGCTGGGCCAGCTCGTTCTGGTCCAGACGGACCAGGATCTGCCCCTTGCTCACATGGTCACCCTGGTCTCCCAGAACCGCTTCAATCCGTCCCGATATCTTCGGACCGATCGTCACTTCCACACGCGACTCAAGCGTTCCTGTGCCCATCACCTCTGCCACAAGCTCCCCCTGCTCAATGCGATGAGCCATCACCGACACCGGGGCGAACCGGAAGAAATACAGAGCGACTCCAATACACCCCACGACCAGAGCCAACTTCGACCCTTGCCAGAACCAGTGAAGAAAGACGCTGCGAGCAGTACGTATCACACGACACCTCGGGAGAGTCAGGGGCTATTAACGATTCGACGCACGAGCGGTGGTACTGGTTACACGTTCGCCGCTTCTCTTCCGGGCCCAACAACTCACAACGGAATGTAAATCAAGTTGGGGAAAGGATAAAGAGGAGTCACCGGGACAAGAGAATGGGAAAACAAAAAGGGAGAGTCTTCTGTCCGTATGCGCTGCGGTGGTCCAGCGCCGTCGGCGCCAGTGCCTCTCAACAAACAGCATCGAACGAGTAGAATGGGTCGCACTGACATCCAGCCACCATCATGAGGACCCCCCAATGTCCACAGCGCATTTTGATCAGATCGCCAGCAGTTGGGACAGTGAACCCAGACGGGTGGCCATCATGCGGGCCATTGGCGAGGCGATTCTTGGCCAGGTCGAGTTGACGCGTGCGATGCACGTGCTCGACTACGGCTGCGGCACCGGACTGGTGGGGCTGTTTCTGCTCCCCCATGTCGGCCGAGTGACCGGGGCCGACAACTCTCCAGGCATGCTGAAAGTACTTCGTGAGAAGATCAGCGCCGGAGGCCTGGAGTCGATGGCGGCCATGCAATTGGATCTGGAAAAGGACCCGGCTCCCAATCGCCAGTTCGATATGATCGTCGTCGGCATGGCGATGCACCACATTGCCGATACCCAAAAGGTGCTGCGGGCGTTTCGCTCACTACTTGCGCCTGGTGGCCTGCTGTGTCTGGCCGATCTGGACACGGAACCGGGCACGTTCCATCCGGCCGAGATGGCTGACATCGTGCATCATCACGGCTTTGACCGGCAACAGCTCCGACAGCAGCTCGTGAACGAGGGATTCTCTCAGGTCAAGGACTCAACGGCACTCACCTTCTCCAAGCCGGTGGAAGGAGACGGAGAGCAGGAGTTTTCAATATTCCTCATCATTGCCCGCCGAGCAGCCGCCGAAGCGGTTTAACTGCAAGCACGAACAACATCGCGGCTGCCGTCAGCGATACGCTCAGCGGAAACACTTCGTGCTCGACCGCCGTCGCGCGGGTTGGCAGTGTCATCCCCGGCAGTAACAGGTCTACCAGGAGCCCAGCCAGAATCGAGCATCCCACCACTCCCGCCAGATAAGCGATCGTCGTGCGGCCACCAAGTTCTCGCCAGAGAATGCCCGCTGACGCCAGATTCGTCGCCGGCCCGGCCAGCAGGAACACGAGCACCGTCCCAGGACTCATGCCAGCCATCAACAGCGAAGCCGCTACTGGTGTGGAAGCGGTAGCGCAAATGTACATCGGCACGCTGATCAGAGTGATGACCAGCATGGCCCACAGCCCCGACCCGATGCCTGATAATGCCTCGGCCCCAACGAACGTCTCGACACCAGCAGCCAGGAGAATTCCGACCAGAAGCCAGAGCGCAAGATCGTCCCATAACTCGATGATCGCTCGCCCCATGCGCACGACAGGGCCAGGGCGCCGGCCAGATTCAACCACAGCAAGCTCCTGTGCCGGACCATTGCCAGCTTCACCGTGACAACACTGGTTGCCGCCACAAGAGGTGGGAACTGCCGTGCCGCTCGGTTGCTCTTCCCGCCGACCGCCCCGCGTCGATACATATTGCGCCATTGTGCCAGTTACGACCGCACTCACGATAGCGGCCACCGGACGAATGACGGTCATGGCCGGCCCCAGCAGTACATACGACAGGGCAATCGAATCGAATCCGTTTTCAGGCGTCGCCACCAGAAACGACGTCACCGCTCCGCGCGAAGCGCCAGAGCGATGCAGTTGCATGGCCGTCGGCAACACGCTGCACGAACATAAGGGGAGTGGCGTGCCAACAAGCGCCGCTTTGAGCACTGGGAAGAAGCCTGTTCCCCCCAACCAACGCATCAACAACTCGGCAGGGAAGTGGTTCTTGATCAAGGCGGCGAGGACCAATCCGGCCAGGAGCCATGGAGCGACATCCAAACAGATCCCTGCCACGTGTTCCAAGTAAGCAGAGACCAGGTTCATGGAGTCGTTCCGCCGCAGGATAGGGAAGCGAAGTAACGCCCGTAACGTGGGACAACCGCTGTTCAACGCACGCACGGCAAATACAAGCGTAGCACTTAGGTAGTGGCATGTTGCCCGCTGCCTCAGAGGAGCCGCGCCGGTCGATGAGAATCGGCGCTGCCGGCTAAACCAACTGCTCGAATCCAGCCGGGACCAGACAACCGCGACCAGGACAACCGCGACCAGTCAGTTCAATTCTACTCCTGAGCCATTGCGAGGCGAGGGGTTCGGCCGTTGCCGGCGCCCCTTTCTCGCACGGACAGCCGGAGGGCTCGGTCGGCGAAAGCTTCCTTCACAAGAGCCTGTGGCCATCATTTCAGCAAATCCGACAGACGCCGAAAATGGTAGCCGATAATTGCCAACTCGATGGCCTGATGGAAGCGGCGAGGCGACGTGAGAAGGGTGGTGAAGAGCAGCCGCCAGTAGGCCCAGCGTCCGCGATGCCAGACTCCCAGCAGCCACAGCGACTTGAAGAACGCCTGCAGGTCCGACCGCGACAGCCGAAGCCGCGGTCCCGCCGGCCGATTATGCTTGAGAAACGTGCGGATCCGTCGGTAGTAATTGCCGGGCTCGTACAGCGTGCGCATCAGTTCACGGTATCCACTGGTGAGGTAACCGCGGCTGATTTTGGGGCGGAAGTTCAGCTCTGTATCGGTGTTGTTTCCGGAACTCTCCCGCTCCAGTCGCCCCTCCTGCATCAAACGCCGATACAGCCGCGTCTCGGGAAGTGCCGTGAGCAACCCGACCATGGCCGTCACCACACCGGAACGCTGGATGAAATCGAACTGCCGCTTGAAGATGTCAAGGGGATCGTTGTCGAAGCCGATGATGAATCCGCCCATCACCTCCAACCCCGCCCCCTGCAGAATCCGGACCGATTCGGCAAGGTCCCTGCGGCAGTTCTGCAGCTTGCCGCATTCCCGCAAGCTCTCCGTCGCCGGCGTCTCGAACCCGACAAACACTTTCTTGAAGCCGGCCTGTACCATCAACTGATACAACTCGGGATCATCGGCCAGGTCGGCTGAGGCTTCTGTCAGGAATCCCATGCGTGTGCCGGTGCGCTGCCGCCAGTGGATCATCTCCCGCAGGAGTTCCTTGGCCGCCCGCCTGTTCCCAATGAAATTGTCATCAACCAGAAATACCATGTCGTGCCAGCCGTGAAGACGCAGCTGTTCGAGTTCCTCAATCAGCTGGCCCGGCGTCTTGGTGCGAGGCACACGTCCGTTCATGACGACGATGTCGCAGAACTCACAATCAAAGGGACAACCGCGCGAAAACTGAACCGACATCGTGACATAATGCTTCATGTTCACCAGATCCCAGCGTGGTACCGGAACTCGAGTGATGTCTGGCCGACTGTCTGCTGAGTAGATGTGGCGCACCGCCCCCTGACGCATGTCCTCCACAATCTCCGGCATCAGCTCTTCCGCTTCACCAAGTACCAGGTGTGGGATCCCCGAAAAATCGGTATGCCCGGTCGTGAAGAGCGGTCCGCCGGCGATGATCGGTCTTCCCAGTGCGGCACAGCGGTGCACAATCTCAGCAACCGCCTCCTTGTGAACGATCATGGCGCTGAGCATGACATAGTCGGCCCAGGCCAGGTCTTCGTCCAGCAATCGATCGACGTTCATGTCGACCAGCTTGAGCTGCCACGGGCGCGGCAACAGTGCCGCAATCGTCAACAACCCGAGCGGCGGAAAAGCGGCACGCTTGGAGACAAACGGCAGCACATGCTTGAAACTCCAAAACGTGTCCGGATGAGGTGGACTTACCAGCAGAATCTTCATAGTGCGTCTCCTGCCAAGCTCGTTTCTTGTGAGTCTTGTGAGCCTCATCGACGGCACCTCACGCGCCTCCGCGACAGCTCATCAGGTCACTCTAGGAGTGGCTTTCATGGCCGACAAGTCGCACGTGCAGGTAAACACGCCATACTTGTGTGAATCCTCTGTAACCGGTCGGTAATCGACGCTCTTCGCAATGGCTGGTGCAGCGTCGCGAACGACTCTCGGCCGGCAATCAGACGGACCGCTTGCAACCTCCCACGACTCATCGGCCCTGCACTTTCGGCAGCGTCAGTCAGCGCGGCATCTCAAACGCAAAAGATCGGACCTGGAATGTCCCATTTCCCGTGAAAAAACCCACTCGAACTCCATGACAACTGGATTCGAGGGTTCCTAGCCCCTGAGGGCTGCGGGAAGAACGGATTCCTTCGTCTCGGCTCTCTTGGCTGCCATCCGACGCGGGGCTGGCACGTCCCCACAGCCTGCGCGAGCGCGGCTACGTCAGGCGGTGGAGTGGCGATTTCCCACGCTCTGCGCGAGCGTG
>JBGSHS010000123.1:0-6003 GCA_041752115.1 Pirellulaceae bacterium
CGCCTTTGCGTGAGGCCGAAGTTCTCACGCAGAGGCGCAAAGGCGCGAAGTTGAATCGGCCGCTGAGCAGGGGCAGGGATTGGGAAGTGGCAGTTGACAGGGAGGCATGTATTATGTATGCATATTATCTGTATACTTAACACATGGCGTGGGGGCGAAGGTATGCGGGCACGGAAGAATGGCCAGGCGGAGGGGAATCGGCAGCGGGCCCGGCCGGGCGATTCGGCGTCAGCCGGTGGACGGGCGGCCGAACCGGCGGGCGAAGAACAGCACAAGCTGGGAATGCTGCTGCGCAGCGCCTATTTCGCGCTGCGGCGTTGTTCCAATGCGCACTGCGCCGCCTGGCAATCGAGTGGCGATCAGTTTGTCCTGCTGAAGCTGCTGGCCGACGAAGAGGGAGTCACGCAGCAGGATCTGGTTGCGCGCGGCGGCTACGACGCGGCCACCACCGGCACCATGCTGCGGTTGCTCGAGCAGCGTTCTCTGGTGGAACGTCGGCCCGACCCGCATGATGGACGAGCCAAGCGGGTCCATCTGACCGCTCACGGACGCCGCCTGCAACGTGACTTGTGGCAGCATAGCGAGAAGTTGCGTGCGGCGCTTCAAGCTAGCGTGCCCGCGCGGCAACGTGCCGCTTTCATCAAGACACTCGAACAGATCGTGCGCGCCATGGACGACGTTCGCACCGAATATGAGATGGAGTCAGGCCGGCGCGGCACTCGATGACGTGGACTATCCACGCCGACAACGTCCCCTCAAGTCAGACGCGCTCTCAGAGAGCATGGAGTAGTGGATCACCCCCAACAGTCGCTGCCGCCGCTTTCATGCCGATTGTATCTGGCCCGGCAGCGAAACATGCGTAAGGACCAGCTATGAGCACCGCCGAGAACCGACGTCATCGATCGTGGGCCGAACCTTGGAAGGTGAAGGTCGTTGAACTGCTGCAGACCACGTCGCGCGCCGAGCGGGAGCGGGCGATGGCAGAGGCGGGGTACAATACGTTCCTGTTGCGCTCCCGCGACGTCTACATCGACCTGCTGACCGACAGCGGCACGGGGGCCATGAGTGATCGGCAATGGGCCGGCATGATGCTGGGTGACGAAGCGTACGCCGGCAGCGAAAACTACTATCATCTGCAGGATGCGATCCGTGAGTATTATGGCTATCACTACGTCGTGCCGACTCATCAAGGCCGCGGGGCTGAACATCTGTTGTCGCAGATGCTGATCGAACGAGGGGATTCGGTCCCCGGCAACATGTACTTCACCACCACACGGCTCCATCAGGAACTCGCCGGAGGACGTTTCGTCGATGTGATCAAACCGGCCGCCCATGATCCGACATCCGACGATCCGTTCAAGGGCGACTTCGACCTGGAGGCCCTCGCACAGCTGATCCAGCAGGCAGGAGCCGACCGGATCCCGTACATCTGCGTGGGAGCCACGGTGAACATGGCAGGTGGCCAGCCCATCTCCATGGCCAACATGCGTCAGGTTCATGACCTGGCTCGTCAGCACGGTATCCGCATTTTCCTGGACGCGACGCGCTGCGTCGAAAACGCCTATTTCATTCAGCAGCGTGAGGAGGGATACCGCAACCGCACTGTCGCCTCGATCCTGCGGGAATTCTGCAGCTACAGCGACGGCTGTACGATGAGCGGCAAGAAGGATGCGTTGGTCAATATCGGCGGATGGCTCGCCATGAACGACGAGTCGCTGTACGAACAGGCCAGCAACCTGGTCGTCGTCTACGAAGGCCTGCATACCTATGGCGGGATGGCCGGACGAGACATGGAAGCGATGGCTCGCGGAATCGTCGAGTCGGTACAGGACGACCATATCCGGGCACGCGTGGGCCAGGTGGAATACCTCGGTCAAAAACTGCTCGCCTGGGGAATCCCCCTCGTCACCCCGATTGGCGGTCATGCGGTCTACCTCGACGCCAAGCGGTTCTATCCACAGATATCGCAAGATCAGTTTCCCGCCCAGACGCTGGCCGCAGAACTGTTCATTGATTCGGGCGTGCGCGCCATGGAACGGGGCATTGTGTCAGCTGGCCGAGATCCCCACACCGGAGAACATCGCTATCCCGCTCTGGAGCTCGTCCGACTCACCATCCCGCGCCGAGTTTACACGCAGGCACACATGGATGTGGTCGCCGAAACCGTCGCCACCGTCTGGGACGAACGGCACCCAACGAGAGGACTCCGCATGGCCTTCGAACCCAAATATCTGAGGTTCTTCCAGGCCCGCTTCGAGCGGCTCTAGCGGAGAGGGTGTGAGAAAGTAAGAGCAGAGCCCTGAGGGCAATTCGAGCCCACACACGCACGCCGACGGGGCGCAGTCCAACCTCCATCGCCCCGCTCCGCCAAACCAATTTGCCGGCGCGCTCGACCGGTCCTTTGCGCCTTCGCGCCTTTGCGTGAGATCTTTCGCCTCACGCAAAGGCGCAAAGGCGCAAAGAGACGGACGCTGATGGGGCGAATGCTGGCGTTTTCCGAGCGCGAGGCGGGGGAGCGATCCCACCGTTACTCCCGGCGCATGTAACACGTCCGTAACAACCCCACCTCCGGTCATCCCACGGTTCGCTCCTCGTGATAGAATCCCTAAGAGCTGACAGGGACCGCTAAGGTAACATTTTCCATCACCCCTGGGAACCAATCCGCGCTGAGAAGCGTCGAATCGACGTTCCACACTGCACTCCACATGATGAGGTCGGTCGAATGAGCAATCGAGACAGGATTCGGGCTCTGGTTCTGGCAGCCCTGTGGCTGCCACTGGCCGGTTCGTTGAAAGCTCAAGAGGGGGTCGCACCACCTGCCGATACGCCCCCGGCGGCGGCCACTGACGATCGCACGATTCGTGAACAAGCGATCTACATCCCTTACGACAAGCTGCAGAAGGTGTTTGAGAAGGAAGGTCGTGGAGTCTTTCTTCCCTACGAGAAGTTTCAGGAACTCTGGAATGCGGCCCGGCAGCAGGCCCGCGCTGTCGAACCGCCTGAGCGGCCGGTCGATGCCCTGATCAGCTCAATCGACAACGACGCGGTCATCGCCGAGGAGGTGGTGAACGTGTCGGCCACTCTGCAACTGGAGATTCTGGGCGAAGGGTGGGTCACGATCCCTCTGCGGCTGCGGCAGTCGGCCATTCGCTCAGCTCAGATCAACGGCCAGCCGGCTCGCCTTGTCGTCCATCCGGAGCAGGGCCATCAGTTGCTTTACGAGAAGCAGGGCAAGGAGCCGCTGCAGTTGGAACTGAAGCTCGAGTACACCCGAGCATTCACCAAGACCCCGGGGCAAAGCAGTGTGGAGTTTGAGGCGCCGCAGGCCCCCATCAACCGCTGGCGGATCCACATGCCGGAGGAGGGGATGGCGGTGCAGATTGAGCCGATGATCGCGGCCAGTGAGGAACCTGCGGCGGCCGAGGGTGCCCAGTCGCCAGCCGCTCTGCTGGCCTTCGTCGGCGCTGCTCCGACCGTCCGCATCACCTGGAATCCCAAAGCGGAAGGAGCCACCGGCCTGGAAGCGTTCGCCACGGTCCAGGCGGAACAGCAGCTCATCGTCTCCGAGGGAGTCGCACGCAGCGTGATCCGGTTGGACTATGACATCTCGCGTGCCACGCTCAGCCAGCTGGTGATCGAAGTGCCTGCTGATCAGAAGGTGGTGAATGTCTACGACCGCAACGTCAAACGCTGGAACGTGGAATCGCAGGAGGGCAAACAGCTGATTCGGGTCGAGTTGTTCGAAGCGACACAGGGCAAACAGTCGCTGGTCGTGGAACTGGAGGCGTTCAGCGACGCCACGCAGTCCACGTACGAAGTGTCGGCCGCCATGGTCCAGGCGGTAGGCGTCGGTCGCCAGCAGGGGATCGTGGTCGCTCGACTCGAAGAGGGATTGCAGGGAGAGGCCGTGGAGCGTTCCGGCCTGCTGCAACTGGACCAGAATGATCTGCCGCAGAGCCTGCGGGAATCCAGCTGGGAATTCGCCTACCGCTACGGTGCAGTGCCCTATAAGTTGCTGCTGCGAGTGGAGAAGGTCCAGCCGCGCATCTCGGTAACGGAACTTGTGGAATTTGAGCTGACGAGCGATCGGCTGACCGCTCATTGGCAAGGACTTTACGACATCATCGACGCCGGGCTGTTCCAGCTGCGGGTGGAGATCCCGGCCGGCTTTGAAGTCCGTTCGATCGTGGGCAAGACCATTGGCGACAGCCAGGCAGTGTCGGTCGATTCGTATCACCGCGTCGCGGATGACGGTTCGACCTGGACGGTGAACCTGTCGCAGCGCGCGATCGGTAAGGTCGGGCTGTCCGTCGAACTACAGCGGTCGCTCGACGATCCCAATCTTCTCGCACCGACGGGAACCGCTTCGCAGCTCGAGCTGCCGCTGCCGCGAGCCAATCCGGATGACGTCGAATTCGCTCAGGGAACGGTCGTCCTGGCTGCTCCCGAGAGCCTGCGGGTCAATCCCGGAAAAGTGGATGGTCTGCGGAGCATTTCGTTTGACGAAGCCTATCAGAAGATTCCGGCGACCGAGTTCGCTTCGAAGCAGGTAGCTCGGGTCCTCGCCTATTCGTTCGCGAAAGGGAGGGCGGAATTCAGCGTATCGGCTGAACGGCGGCGCCCGCTGGTGACGGTTGAGCAGGTGTTGAGCGCCGAGATTGAGTCGGGCGTAGTGAAGTATAACGTGACGTTCTTCTACAACGTGAAGTACAGCGGAGTGAAATCGCTGCGGATCGACGTACCGACATCGCTCGTCAACGACATTCGCAGCACGAACAAGGCGATGCGTCACGAAGACATGCGTCCCGCTCCGTCAGACGTGGCCGAAGGCTACACGGCCTGGGCCTTCGCCGCCGAGGCGGAATTGCTGGGCAGCGCCGAAGTGAAGCTGACCTGGGAGCAGAAGATCGAGGAACTGGGAGTCGGCAAGAGTGTCGATATCACCATCCCCAAACTGACTCCGATGGACGTCGAGCGTGCCCACGGGCAGATCGTGATCAGCAAAGCAGAATCGATCGATGTCCAGCCGATCGGGCAGCCGGCAGGGCTGATCCCGATCGATCCTCATATGGACGTGCGGCCGGAAGCGCGAACGGATAACGCGGCGATGGCCTTCACCTTCGTCGGCGACTGGGCTCTGCAGATCCGTGCCACGCGTTATGAGCTGGAGACGAGCAAGCTGACCAGTGTCGAACGAGGTCTGGTTCGGATCGTCGCGTTGAGCCAGGGCGAGCTGTCAGTGCAGGCGATCTATCGCATGCGCAGTGCTCGGCAGCGGCTGTCGATCCAACTCGATGGCGAATCGGTCTTCGACGCGCAGCCACTGCGGATCAACGGCAAGCCAGTCACTGCGGAACGTGAATCGGATACCACGATCTCTGCCCCGCTGCTCGACCAGGACATCGACAAGACCTTTGTGTTGGAGTTGCGCTACAGTCTCAAAGGGACAGCCGCTCAACTGGATCTGCCGATCTTCCCGGACGACCCGGCTGTCCAGAAGGTCTATCTCTGCAGCTACCTGCCCGAGAAACAGGTGTTGCTCTCCAGTGACGGGCCATGGACCGACGAGCAGACGCAGAACTTGTGGAGCATGTTTGTTCCGGCATGGACCGACTATGACGGCAGCCTGCTGGAATGGGTCACGGAAGGGAACAAGTCGGCCCAGAACTCCGCGCAGACCTTTCCGATTGGCAAGACGCAGCGATTCGTTTACTCCACGCTTCGTCCGGAAGATGCGCCCGCTGGATCGTTGAGACTCAAAACCATGGATCGCACGGCCTTCAACGCCGCGATCCTGGTACTGGTCACGGTCGCCGGCTTGCCACTGGTGCGCCGCAGCCTTCGGCTGCAAGTAGCACTGCTGCTGGCCATCTCCGCGGTCCTGCTGCTCATTGGCGTGTTCAATCCCGAGTTGGCTCGCAGCGTCTTCAGCAGCATCTTCCCGGCGGCCATCGCCCTGCTGATCCTGATCTGGCTGATCGGGCACGCAAGCAAACTGCCGTG
>JBGSHS010000124.1:0-4479 GCA_041752115.1 Pirellulaceae bacterium
GCTTCGCGCCCCGCGGCTCCGCGACCGAGGAAAGTGCCGCCGGCAGCGGGCGCGCTGACGCGACTTCGTACTCGCTCCTGGTCTGTATGATCAGTCTGATCGCTGCCGCTGTGATTTTCGCTGTCGCCAACCTCCGGGCGCCGGGCCTGCCACTGCGCGTCCTGGTCGGACTGCAGGAACCCGATATACCGGCACAGGTTGAAGCGGAATTGGCTACCAACCGTCCGCCTCAGGACCAAGAGTCGGACAAGCCGACGGCCGCCGAACCGGACGAGGTGCTCTGGCAGCAGTCACTCGTCCCGCAAGGCTCGGAGACTCGCATCGGCGATGCCATCAAGGCGGTTGTGAATAAAGAGCGTGGCGGGCCGATTGCGGGTATCGTCGTCGTCTCGGACGGAGGGAACAACGCAGGACAAGCGGCGTCGCTGGCGGCCTCCGCCGCGTCGGTGGCGGGGATTCCCATTTACTGCGTCGGACTGGGAAGCGACCGGCAGCCGGTGAACGTCCAGGTGGTCGATCTGGAAGCCCCCAAACGCGTCTATCCAGGCGACAAGTTCAGCCTGACCGGGTACATCCAGGCGTACGGACTGGCCGGCCGGTCGGTGAACGTCCAACTGCTGTCCGCTTTGGCCGATGATGCCACGCCACGGGGTGAAGATCCAGGTGAGAAGGCCACCTTGGACGAAGAGCGTTCCCTGCGATTGCCCCCGGACGGGGAAGTGGTCACCGTCAAGTTCGAAGTGACTCCCGGCGACCCTGGCCCCCACCAGTATTTTTTGCGGGTCGTTCCGCCCGAACAGGACATCGAGAAGCGGGACGACATCAAAGGGGCACGCGTCACCGTCGTGCAGCGCAAGACGAAGGTGCTGCTCCTGGCCGGCGGTCCGTCACGCGAATATCGCTTCCTTCGCAACCAGCTGTATCGCGATGGCGAAACAACGGTCCATGTTCTGCTGCAGTCGGGCGTGCCCGGCTTGTCCCAGGAGGCACACGAACTGCTCACCGAGCTGCCGGAAGTGGCTGACGAGCTGTTTCAGTACGACTGCATCGTGGCTTTCGACCCGGACTGGAAGAAATTCAACGAGCAGCAGATCGATCTGCTGGACCGCTTCGTGGCCGAACAGGCCGGCGGACTGATCGTGCTGGCCGGGCCTGTCAACACTCCGCAGTGGGCGGGCGAGCGTCGGGGGCGCGATCCGCGAATTGACACCATTAAGTCACTCTATCCGGTCGTGTTCTACAGCCAGGGAGTGCCCAGTCTGGGCCTGGGACGGTTCGGCGGCGACGCGGCCTGGCCCCTGAGTTTCACGCGTGATGGAGCGGGGGCCGAATTCCTCTGGCTGGCAGACGACCCCATCGACAGCGAAACGGCCTGGCAATCGTTCGAGGGAATCTACGGCTACTATGCCGTGAAAGATCCCAAACCGGGCGCTCGCGTCTACGCCCGCTTCTCGAACCCCGAAACATCCATCGATGGGGAACTGCCGATTTATGCCGCAGCCCACTTCTACGGCGCCGGCCGCGTGTACTTCCAGGCGAGTGGCGAAATGTGGCGTTTGCGAGCTGTCGATCCGCACTATTTCGAAACGTATTATACGAAACTGATCCGCTGGGTATCCCAGGGTCGCTTGATGCGAGATTCCAGCCGAGGCGTGTTGCTGGTCGACAAAGACCGCTGCCTGCTCGGCGACCAGATCACGATTCGAGCGGCGTTGAGCGATGTGCAGCACCAGCCACTCAAACTCGACAACGTCCCGGCCATCCTGGTGCAACCCGACGGCGAGCGCGTGGCGATCACGCTGCGGAAGGTCCAGGACTCCGCACGCGAAGGGATGTACGAAGCACAGTTCACGACGACGCAGGCCGGCGATTACCGCATTGAGGTCACGCCGACCGACGGCGGAGATGAAGAGTTGTTGAGTACCGATGTCCGAGTGCGCGTCCCCGCGCTCGAGATCGAACGCCCTCTGCGCAACGATCTGCTGCTCAAGGAACTCGCCGACAAGACGGGCGGAGAATACTTCATCGGCTTCGACGCCGCCATGAACCGGGGCGGAGTGGGGCGCGCGACGCTGGCGTCCGTCCTGCAACCGAACGATCAGGTGATTCACCTCCCTGATTCGGTCGATGCGCGCTTTGACGAGCAGTTGATGGGCTGGCTGCTGGCCCTGATCGTCGGTGTCCTCTGTATGGAATGGCTCATCCGACGTTTGAGCAAACTGGCCTGACCGCAGTGCACCAACCGATAACCGAGCGGGGCGAGCGGCCCACGCCCCTATGATGAACGATCCGGAAAGCAAGAACAGGTAATTCGACCTGACGAGACGCGACGAACGATGGCTGTGCAAACCGACAATCCGACGGTGGGAACCGACATTCGAGCGGTGCTGTCGCAGCTGCGCCGGCGCATCCGGACGTATGTCTGGCTGGAGGGGATCGCCTTGGCCTTGCTCTGGCTGGGAACGACGTTCTGGGTCGGCATGGCGATCGATTACCTGCCGGTACTGGTCGGAGCGAGCGAGATGCCGCGGCCGGCGCGAGCCGTACTGTTGGGAATCATCGGGATCATGCTGGCGTATGTCCTGTACCGCTGGATCGTCCGGCGCGCGTTCGCCCGCATGCCTGACCGCAGCATGGCCGTGCTGCTAGAACGCCGCTTCCGACACTTCCACGACTCGCTGGTGACCGCGGTGGAAATGGATGATCATCCGGAGAACGCTCGCGAGTTCAACTCCGACATGCTCGCTCGCACTCGACAGGAAGCGCAGTCAGGCACGGCCGACGTCCAGGTTCGCGAAGTGCTCCGACTTGCGCCGCTGGTCAGCAAGATGACGATGGCAGCATTGGTGATTGTTCCGATCGGAGTGCTCTATGCCGTCAATGCACCGGCGGTCGAGACCTGGTTCAACCGCCTCTACCTGCTGGGCGATCAGCCGTGGCCCCGCGCTGCGCACATTGAAGTGGCCGGCGTCCAGATTCAGCGAACCGCACCGTCCGACGGAAGTGTGAGCCTTTCGGAGCTGATCCCGTTCGACGAACGCCGGGAGATCAAGGTGGCGAAGGGGACGGGTGTCGTATTGAAGGTCCAGGCCGACGCCGGCAAGGATGCGATTCCCGAATATTGCACGGTCTATTACGAGACCGAGGAAGGGGATCAGGCGTCGGTGAATATGCAGAAGCTGGGGCGGATCCGAGACAACTGGCAGACCTACGTCTGCGACAGCAAGCCGTTTCGCGGGATCCTCTCCAACGTCCGCTTCGACGTCCGCGGCCTGGATCATCGTGTGCGGGATTATCGCCTGACAGTCGTGCCGACACCCGCCATCGTCAGCACGCAGCTCGACTGCACGTTTCCCGACTACATGGTCGATCAGCAACTCTCGTTGTGGTTGCCGCGCACGCTGGACCTGGCCAGCGGAACCCAGCTTCCCCATGGCACTCACATTCTCATCCGCGCACGCGCGAACAAGGATCTGCAGAGCGTGGAGATTCGCAATCTGCAGACGGAGGAGGTGGCGGTGGTCGACATTCCACCCCAAGCCGATCCGCGCGAGTTCACGTACGAAGTGCCGCAACTCAAGGGCGACCTCTCACTCGACGTCCTGCTGCATGACACGGACGGAGTGATCAGCGATCCGCCGATCCGGCTGTACGTCGCGGGAATTGAAGACACCGCTCCGATCGTCAAGACCCGGCTGCGCGGTATCGGCACGGCAGTAACTCCCGACGTCGTTCTGCCTGCGGTGGGTGAGATCAGCGATGACTATGACGTCGACAAGACCTGGTTCGAAATCGCCGTCAACGATGGAACACCTCGCGAGTACTCCTTCGAATTGGGCGAACAGGGCGTAGTGGCTGCGGAAGTCGACTTTCGAGCTGAACGGGCCAAGGAAGACGCGATCGAACTCAAGCCACAGGACAAGATCGCGGTCACGCTGCTCGCTTCCGACAAATGCACGCTGGCCGACACGCCGAACGTCGGCAGCGGCGATCGATATCAGCTGGACGTCGTCACACCGGAAGAGCTGCTGGCCATGCTCGAACGCAAAGAACTTGGCCTCCGCCGCCGGCTGGAGCAGATCATCGACGAACTGAGCGAGATGCGCGACTCGGTCAGCCGAATCAAGCGAGCGGCCGCAGCAGAACGAGGCACAGCCCCGGAAGACACGCTCGACGCCTCGGAGGTTGACGAAACGAACGACCCGGCGCTCGGCAAAACGGCCGAGGAACGAGCCAGCTCGCTGCGCCTGCTACGCACTCAGCGGGCCGTCGTCCAGTGTGACAAGTCGGCTCAGGAAACCCTGGGCGTCGCCGCGTCCTTCGATGACATCCGAGAAGAGCTGCTCAACAACCGAGTGGATACAAAGGATCGCGAATCACGCATCAAAGGACAGATAGCCGATCCACTTCGTCAGATTGGAGACGTCATGTTCGCCGACCTGAACATGCAGCTCAAGCAGGTCCAGCAGGTGCTCGACG
>JBGSHS010000125.1:0-6839 GCA_041752115.1 Pirellulaceae bacterium
GCGCGAAGACCGGGTCAGAAAGGTGGTTCCCACCCGATCGGGAATCACCTTGATTTCCTTTCCGGGACTGGGTATCGGCATGCGAAGTGCCTGCCCTCACGTTCCCGCCGCCAGGTGGTGCTTCTCACCGGAGCCTGGCTGACTCGGTTGCGGTGGGCTGCCTGTTTGCGGTGGCCGGAGTTCGGCCGTGGCAGGACACTCCCACTGCGGGCTGTCCGGCTAGTCTTTCACTTCAAACTCGGCGTCGATCGCGTCGTCATCTCCACCGCCGCCGCCGCTCGACTGGCCTGCCGCCGCGTCACCTTGGGGAGCTGCCTGAGCCCGTTCGTAAAGCGTCTTGCTGAATGCTTGCGACGCCTGTTCCAGCTCGGCAATGGCCGACTTGATCGCCTGGGTGTCGTCAAGCTTCGCGACGCTCCGCGTCTTCTCGACGGCCTTTTCCAGCGGAGCTCGGTCAGAGTCTCCCAGTTTGTCGGCGTGCTCCTTCATGAGTTTTTCGAGCTGGTAGCACATCTGTTCGGCCCGGTTGCGTGCTTCGACCAGTTCGTACTGCCGCCGGTCCTCCTCCGCATTCTGCTCGGCATCCTTGCGCATCCGCTCAATCTCGTCTTCACTCAGACCGGACGACTGCTCAATCCGGATCTTGGCTTCCTTGGCGGTACCGAGGTCGCGTGCCGACACGTTCAGGATTCCGTTCTGGTCGATATCGAATTTCACTTCGATCTGCGGGACGCCACGCGGAGCTGGCGGAATGCCCTCCAGGTTGAATTCGCCCAGCAGGCGATTGTGGGCGGCCATCTTGCGCTCGCCCTGAAACACTTTGATCGTCACGGCTGTCTGCATGTCGGCGGCGGTGCTGAAGACGTTTTTCTTCTCCGCCGGAATCGTGGTATTTCGCTCGACCAGAGCGGTCATGATTCCGCCTTCCGTCTCAATGCCCAGCGTCAGCGGGGTGACGTCCAGCAGCAACACGTCTCTTCGATCTCCGGCCAGGACGCTTCCCTGGATCGCCGCTCCGACCGCCACCACTTCGTCCGGGTTCACGCCCTGGTGTGGTTCCTTCTGGAAAATCTCCTTCACCATCTGGCGGACTTTGGGGACGCGGGTGGATCCTCCCACCAACACGACCTCATCGATGTCGCTGGGGGAAAGTTTGGCGTCTTGCAGGGCCTGCATGACCGGCTTGCGGCAGCGATCGACCAGCTGGTCGATCAGTTCTTCAAATTGCGACCGCGAAATCGTCATCTGCAGGTGTTTCGGGCCGCTCGCATCCGCCGTAATGAAGGGGAGGTTAATGTCCGTCTGAGGCACGCTGCTCAGTTCGCGTTTGGCTTTCTCGCAGGCTTCCTGCAGACGCTGTAGAGCCATGGTATCCTGACGCAGGTCGATGCCGTAGTCCTTCTTGAACTGCCCCGCGACGAAGTGGATCAGCTCTTCATCGAAATCATCGCCGCCCAAATGCGTGTCGCCACTGGTGCTGATGACCTCAAAAACCTTGCTCTGATTGCCTTCGTCACCAGCGTCGGCGACTTCCAGCACCGACACGTCGAATGTGCCCCCCCCCAGGTCGAACACGACGATCTTCTCGTCCTTTTTGCGGTCGAGGCCATATGCCAGCGCGGCTGCCGTTGGCTCGTTGATAATCCGGGCCACTTCCAGGCCGGCGATCTGGCCCGCATCTTTGGTGGCCTGTCGCTGTGCGTCATTGAAATATGCAGGAACGGTGATGACCGCTTTGTTGACCTTGTGGCCCAAATAGGACTCGGCCGCTTCTTTCAACTTGCGGAGCGTCTTAGCAGAGATCTCCTGAGGCGTGTACTCCTTGTCGCCAACCTGGATCTTCACATAGTCGGCCGGTCCTCCGACGACCTTGTAGGGAACCATCTTCTCTTCGCTCTGCACCTCATGATGGCGGCGGCCCATGAACCGCTTGACCGAGTAAACCGTGCGAGTCGGGTTCGTTACGGCTTGACGGCGAGCCGGTTCACCTACCAGGACCTCCCCTTTTTCCGTAAACGCCACGACGCTCGGGGTGAGCCGATTACCTTCCGCATTGGGGATCACCTTCGGTTCGGTCCCCTCCATGATGGCCACAACCGAATTAGTTGTACCCAGGTCGATTCCGATGATTTTTTCGCCTTCCACCATCAGCTTATCCTCGTGTGATGCCTGCTGTGAATTGGAACAGCTCGGCCGACCCTGCGATGCTCGCCGGCATGGTCCAAGCTGGACGCGATCAGGGATGTGGATCCTCTGGGAGAAATCGTGGCCCGCGCGGCGGGTTTGGCATAGCAGCGCAGGGAATGAACCAATGGAAAGCAAAGGGCGTGCCAGAGGGGGGATGATGGCGGCGTATTGGTCTCAAGTGCTTTCATTACAATGGTTTACAGGATCTGCCGATAGAAAGGGTGCACCCTAGTGCGGGCCGCGGGCTTGCGGCTCTGCCATTTTGACAGAATTCTCCACCCCGCCACGAGTGTGGTCGACCAAGGGCAACTCCTATCGGAGTGTGGCATCGAACTCGCCCATGAGTTGCTTGACAGTGGGGGCTACATGGGATTAGAAGTGCACGTCCGGCCAACATCCGACCGGTCATTTTGGAATTGGCCCCTGGGATGTGGCGGGCGGCGTTGGGCAGCGATCCTTCGCGGCCGGCTGCCCGGAGTGTGGGCTGATTACTACCCTTGGGAACGCCACCGCGACAAGCGGGTCACATGATGTCCAAAAAGAGAACCGTTTCCCCTGCCAGATCGGCGACAACCAGATCGGCGCCTGGTAGTCATTTCCCATCCTCTTCTTCGCCGCAGCAGCAGTTGATGCAGATCGATGGAGAGATCGTCGCACTGCTCAATCGGCGTGCGGCGGTGGCTCAGGAGGCCGTGCAGGCCGGGCAAGAGTCGAGTTCCGCGGTGAGTGACTTTTCAGCGGAAGACGCTTCTGTTCGTGCGGCCGTGGCCGCCAGTGCGGGTCCGCTGGACGAACGGACGATGCGGGCGGTGTTTCGAGAGCTGGCCAGCGGCACTCGGCGTCTGCTTCGCAGTGTGCGGGTCGTCTATTTGGGCCCGGAGTACAGTTACAGCCATATTGCGGCGGTGGAGCAGTTTGGGACTGGGGCAGAATTAGTGCCGGTGTTGACGATCGCGGCGGTGTTTGACGCGGTGCATCGAGGTCAAGCGGAGTATGGTCTGGTTCCGATTGAGAACTCGACCGACGGCCGGGTGGCCGACACGCTCGATATGTTTGCTCGGCTTCCCGTGCGGGTTTGTGGCGAGGTACAGTTGCGGATTCATCATTATCTGCTGGGGAAGTGTCGTCGTGGCGAGGTGCGTGAGGTTTATAGCAAGCCGCAGGCGCTGTCGCAGTGCCGCATGTGGCTGGCCAGGCACTTGCCCGACGCGCGGATGATGGAGATTGCCAGCACCGCCGCTGCGGCCAAGCTGGCGACCGAAAAGCCAGGGACCGCGGCGATCGCCAGTCGGCAGGCGGGGATCAACTACGGCTTGGAGTTCCTCGCGGAACAGATTGAGGACAATCGGCATAACGTGACGCGATTTGCGGTCATTGGGGATCGGTCGGGCAAGCGGACTGGAAACGACAAGACCTCGCTCATGTTCGAACTGCCGCACCAGCCTGGTTCACTGGCCGACGCGATGGCGATCTTCAAGCGCAACCGGCTGAATTTGACGTGGATCGAGTCGTTTCCGATGCCGGAAACTCCACAAGAGTACTTGTTCTTCGTGGAGTTCCAGGGGCATCAGGACGATCTGCGAGCGAGGCGGGCCTTGGCCGCACTCGCCAAGAAGACGGTGCGGGTCGAGGTGCTGGGCTCCTATCCGGCGACACAGCCGATCGAATGACGGGTGAGAGCGAACGCGTCGGCCAACAGGAAGCGGTGGGCCCGCAAGCAGAGGCCCTCCCCCTCACGCCGAGTTACTCGGCGGCTCACACCATGACAGGCCGGTGGGGAGTGGAACGCAAAGAGCTTCCACCGTGCGCATTCTGAGCAGACGGCCGAAGCCCGAGGCATTGCGTTTCCAGCTGCCTGAACCGCAGCATATCGAACCAGGAATGTCCAAACACCAAGGGGAAGAGCAAGCGGTGCCAGGACCCAATACCCGGCAGCGGGAGTCGCACCGCTTCACCAATGAGCATTGTCGCAAATTGGCAATGTCGCATTCCCCGTTTCCGCACCACTTCGTTGCGGCCTGTCCTTGACTGTCGTGGCGCATCGCGTCGCCAGCAGTTGCCGGCCACATAGGCGCCCGAGCCTCACGTCTCGGGAACCCGGCTTCCCGGCCGGGGCGTCTGGCCGGGGGCCTCTGATGTCCGACCCTCGACGGCCGGCCGGTCCACTGCTACACTACCGGATTCGATGCGGCGTTGGCGGGCCGTCCGAGTGGGCCCCGCAGCGTGCGTATTGCCAGCCACCTCTGCGTGAGTGCTCTCCAGAAGACCGTGATCATCATCCTCAAATCCGACGTGACCGACCAGCAGGTCCAGCACGTGCTCGACCGAGTCGCTGCGCTGGGGCTCCAGGCTCATCTCAGCCGAGGCACGTATCGCACGATCATCGGGTTGATCGGCGATGAGGATAAGGTGAGGTCGGAGCCGTTACACGCCTTGCCTGGGGTCCATGACGTCATCCCCGTTCTCCCCCCGTACAAGTTAGCCAGTCGCGAGGCACATCCGCGTCCGAGCGTGATTGACGTGGCGGGGGTCAGCATTGGTGGGGACAACTTGGCACTGATCGCTGGCCCCTGTGCGGTGGAGAGTCGCGAGCAGATGCGCCGGATAGCCGAGGCGGTGAAGGGAGCGGGTGCGGACATTCTGCGTGGCGGCGCATTCAAGCCTCGCACCAGTCCCTATTCGTTTCAGGGGTTGGGGGAGGCGGGCCTGAAGATCCTGCGTGAGGTGGGGGACGAATTCGGCATGCCGGTGGTCACGGAAGTGACCGATCCGCGTTGTGTCGAGTTGGTCAATCAGTATGCCGACATGTTGCAGATCGGGGCTCGCAACATGCAGAATTTCGTGCTGCTCACGGAAGTCGGCAAGTCGCGCAAGCCAGTGCTGCTCAAACGTGGGATGAGTGCCACGATTGTTGATTTGCTGATGAGTGCTGAGTACGTACTGTCGCAGGGGAATTCGCAGGTTGTGTTGTGCGAGCGGGGAGTCCGGGGATTCGACCCGAAGGTGACACGCAATCTGTTCGACGTGGCCGCTGTGGCGGCGGTCAAGCAACTTTCGCACCTGCCGATCATTGTCGATCCCAGTCACGCCACCGGGCAACCGGCATTGATCCCGCCCTGTGCTTTGGCGGGCGTTGCGGCCGGGGCGGATGGCGTGCATGTGGAAGTGCACGATCGGCCGGAGGAAGCGAAATCGGACGGGGACCAGGCGCTGCTTCCGCAAGCCTACGCGGCGCTGGTGGTTCAGATTCGCCAGCTGGCTCGAATGTTGAACAAGGTGGTAAGTCCGGCGACAACCGAGGTTGTGGAATAGGCTCGATGGCGGTTGCCAGGAGCACGCTGCCGGGATGAGCTTCGCCGTGGCGAGCGGTAATTCGAAACGTTCATGCACCAATGAAGGAATGACGAAGTGAGACGTCCATTTATTGCTGGTAACTGGAAGATGAATTTGACTCGTGCGGCAGCCGGAGCCTTGGCCCAGGAGATTGTCAAGCAGGCTGGTTCCGTGGCCCATGTGGAGCTGGCGATCTGTCCGCCGAGTGTGTATCTCGATGTGGTTGGTAAGGCACTCGAGGGTTCCTCCGTCGGCTTGGGCGCTCAAAACATGTATCACGAGTCGGAGGGGGCCTTTACGGGCGAGATCAGTGGTTCCATGTTATTGGATGTCCACTGTCGTTATGTCATTCTGGGTCACAGCGAGCGGCGTCATATTCTCGGTGAAACGGACGTCGATGTGAATCGCAAAGTCAAGGCCGCCCTCCAGTTGGGACTGATCCCCATCCTGTGCGTCGGGGAAACGCTGGAGCAGCGGGAAGCGGGCCGCACCCGCGACGTGGTTGGGGGACAGTTCGCCGGGTCCTTAGCGGGCCTGACCGATCAGCAGGTGCAGAAGGTGGTGATTGCCTATGAGCCGGTGTGGGCGATTGGCACCGGAAAAGTGGCAACTCCCGAGCAGGCGGAGGAGGTGCATGCCGATCTTCGCAAGTTGTTGGAAACCAGCTACAATGCGGCCACGGCCGAGGTGGTTCGGATCCAGTATGGTGGGAGCGTGAAGCCCGACAACGCGGCCTTGCTCTTGTCGCAGAAGAACATCGATGGAGCTCTGGTGGGTGGCGCTTCGTTGAAAGTTGAGAGCTTCTTGGGCATCGCGGCCGGTGCGCCTCAAGCGTGATCAATGCGGCGCCCTGGTGGTTGGATGCTGTCCCCGACGGGCGGATTTACGATCGACAGTCGTTTCGGAAGGAAACTGAGTGCAATGGCCGCTTTGTCAGCTCTTTTTGGCATCTTATTGTTCGCTACGGCACTGTTCCTGATCCTGTTGATCCTGGTGCAGCGTGGCCGTGGAGGGGGGCTGTCAGGCGCCCTGGGCGGTATGGGAGGTCAGAGCGCTTTTGGGACCAAAGCGGGCGATCTGTTTACTCGCATTACCATCGTTGCTGCCACCGTCTGGATTCTGCTGTGTGTCGTGACCATTCTGACTTTGAATCGACAGAAACCGGCCGCCTCTGGCGGACCTGGGGATAGCGGTGAATACCGGACGCCGGCGGCGAGCAGTCGTGGCGGCAAAGCCGACGAAGGCAAAGCGGGGGAACCCGCCGCGACGGTGACGGGTGCGGGGGCTGGCACTGAACAAGGGGCTGGCGCTGCTCCACC
>JBGSHS010000126.1:0-12572 GCA_041752115.1 Pirellulaceae bacterium
CGCCGCGCCGGCCGCGTCCGCACCCGACCCCCCACCACCTCCCCCTTTTGCGGCTCGACGCGGTGCCCGGAGGCACCGTCGAGCGTTGTAGAAGGGCGGATCCGGTCGCCGAGCGAATCGGTCGCGCCGCAAGGCACAACGTACGTGGCGCGATACTCCGGATGCGGAACGGCACGTCCCATGGAAACGAAGCCGCTGGCGTTGGTCACCAGTCGTTCGGCCGCGTCGGATGCCACCGACGTGCGCTGCAGCTCTCTCGCCAGCGGCAGCCGCGGACATGGACGGCCCTCATTCCGCCGAGGCGAACAGGTCGCGAAGAAAGGCTGACGCCTGATCCCACTGTTCGGCCGCAGCTCGAAAATCGACCGCCATCCAGCGCACCGGTTCGGTCGGTGCCGCGCGCGAGCGAACGGTGACGGCTGGATTCACTGGGAACTGAGCACTGGGGCCCTCGGCCAACGCTCGTTCCACCTCCGGCCCGAGAAGGTAGTCGACCAGCGCACGGGCTTGTTGGGGGTGCGGCGCCCCTTTGAGGATGCCGAGCGAATTGGGAATGAAGAGTGTTCCCAACTCACCGTCCCTTTGGTCAGGGTAAACCAGAACCACCGGCTTTCCACCTTCGACCTCAATCATCGCATCGTCGGTGTCGGTCAGTCCGAACGCCAGTTCGCTCCGGCCCACCGCCAGTGCCACTTGTTTGTTGCCGCTCATGACCCGAGCGTTCTCCTTGACCCGTCGAAAGAACTCCTCGGCACGCTCACGCCCCCACGTGGCGAACAGGACACTGGCGTGTGTGGCCGTCGTCCCAAACAGGGGCTTGGCGATTCCCACCTTGTCTTTCCATCGTGGATCGGTCAGGTCGGTGACTGACGAGGGCTGCTCCTCGGACGGCACCAGATCGGTATTGACAATCAGCACGCGCGCCCGAGCCGCCAAGCCATACCACGTGCCGTCGGCCGAACGATAGTTGGCCGGATACGTCTGCCCCACCGGAGAAAGATAGGCGTCCAGCAGGCCGGAGCGTTCGAGCCGCAGGGTATGCAGAATCTCGTTGTTCCAGAACACGTCACACAGCGGTTGGTTCCTCTCCCGCAACAGGCGCGTCACCAATCCAACGGTCTTCGTCGATTCGATGTCATAGGTCGGCAGCACCGACACGCCTCGCTCCCGCTGGTACTGCTGCAAGATCGGTTCCGAGAACTCCGCGTCGAGGGCCGTGTAGACGACCACTTCGTTGTCGCTACCGCGCCAACAGCCGGCCACCAGGACGAAACTCAACAGCAGAAGAAACGACACGGCGAACACTCGATGAAGCACGACTGATTCCTCCTTCACGTCCGACACCTGTCGTTCGACTTCCTGGACTTCAACCCAGTTATCCTATCTGCGGAATCGACAGGTCAGGCTAGAATAGAGTGTACCGTGTCTCGCGCCGGGACAACCACCGCCAGAAGACGAAGCAGCAGGCGGGCGCCGCAGCCCTTCGCAGTTCGATTCCTGCGCGGCAGCGTGGCGTATGGTCGAAAGCAGGTGAGGCGTGAGGGGGGAAAATCACCATTATCCAGCTCGAGCCCGAACCGATCGGGCCCGAACCGTCCTCGTCCCTTGACAAGTTCTCCCTGAAAAACATCAGGAAACGCGGTATGCACGGTCAGCAGCCTCGCGGCAAGCAGAGCAGCAGTCGCCTGATCCGATGGACGGCGCTGGATTGTGCAGCGTGCGTCTGCCTCCTGTTCGCGTCATGCGACAAGGCTGCCGACAGCGCCGCGCCCCAGGTCCGGCGTCCGCCAGCTCAGGTCGCTCAGCAGACGAAGGCTCAGCCACGGCGAGCCAACTCCTCGGCCCTTCGATCGGCACCGCAATCGTCGTCCGAGCCGGCTCGACAGGCCCGTGCGAGCAGGTTGGCACCCGGCGAGCGGCCCGCCCCACAGCGTCGCTCCAACGTGCCAGACAGCCATCATCCGACCAGCGCCACGACGGACACCAACCGCGGTCTTCCGACGGACCCCCTTGAACAGGCCACGGTCGATGGCGAGCGGGCGTCGAGCCCCCCGGCCGGCAACACCTCGAACGTCCGAAGTACCGACGGCCCTTCGTCGGGTCCCCCTCCAGCCACCTCGTCTCCTGCAACTGCGGCCACTGACCAGGATAGCTCTGCGATCGTCCCGGCAGGTGTGCGCCGCCTGGCAGGAAAGCACTTGACGCTCTATACTGACGTCCCGTCCTCACCCGGCGTCGACGAGTTGCCTCAGGTGTTTGACCTGGCAATCGAGCCGTGGTGCCGATACTTCCACATCGATCGGAAGAAGGTCGAGTCGTGGAAGATGAACGGATACCTGATCCAGGAGCGAGAGCGTTTCGTCGCCAATGGCCTGCTACCGGTCGACATCCCACCGTTCCTCAACGGTTACCAGCGGGGTGGCGATCTGTGGGTCATCGACCAGCCGAGTGACTATTACCGCCGGCATCTGCTGCTGCACGAAGGTACGCATGCCTTCATGCAGTGGCAGTTGCGCGGAGCGGGCCCCCCCTGGTACATGGAAGGAATGGCCGAACTGCTAGGCACTCATCGTTGGCACAATGGCCAGCTGGAATTGGGGGTTTTCCCTCGCAATCGCGAGGAAGCCGCTCACTGGGGCCGCATCCCGATGGTGCGCACGGAGTACCGCGAGGGACGTGGCATGACGCTCCCACAGATCGCCACATATGGCCCCACGGCGCACCTGCAGAACGAGCCGTACGGCTGGTGCTGGGCGGCGGCGGCCTTCCTGGACGGACACCCTGACTTCTCGCGACGATTTCGTCAGCTGTCAGAGCACGTGCGTGAGAGCACCAGCGAGTTTGATGCGTTCTTTGCCCAATCGTATCGAGGCGACCAGCGTCGACGCGACGAACAGTGGCAGTTGTTCGTGATCAACCTGGACTACGGATACGATCTGGAGCGCGAAGCAATCGTCTACAGTCCGGTGACGGCGCCGGACGGAGAGTCAACCACGGCCACCATTCGAGCCGATCGGGGCTGGCAATCGACAGGCATCCAGGTTCGTCCCGGCACGACCTATCAGCTGCGGGCCCAAGGGCGTTACCAGATCGGACAGGTGCCGAAAACATGGTGGTGCGAGCCGAGTGGAGTAACCGTTCGCTATCATGGCGGTCTGCCGCTGGGCATGCTGGTGGCCGCCGTCAGCGACCAATCGCAGCCGCTCACCGGAGTGACACCATTGGCTCAGCCTGAGCCGATCGGGCTGGAACGCGAGATCCAGTTCAGCGCGTCGGGGACGCTCTTCCTGCGCATCAATGACTCGCCGGCCGAATTGGCTGACAACGCCGGAGAGCTGACGGTCGCCATCAACCCCCAGATCCCCTAAGTCCACGACGACCATGGGGTCACGCGACGCCCCCGATTGACGAATTTTCGCCAAGCCCCAACAATGCACGCGGACACGGAGGGACTGTCGCTCGGCGTTCCGATGGCAAGCAGTATCTCTAGTACACGAGAACCTCATGAATTTCATTGCCTCTCAAGATCCGGAAGTCTGGGCTGCGATCGCCGGCGAACAGGAACGCCAGCAAAACGGTCTGGAGATGATTGCCAGTGAGAACTATACCAGTCCGGCTGTGATGCAGGCGGCAGGGAGCGTACTGACGAACAAGTACGCGGAAGGCTATCCCGGGCGACGGTACTATGGAGGCTGCGAATTCGTCGACGTCATCGAGAATCTGGCACGCGACCGGGCCAAGCAGCTCTTCGGGGCCGAATTCGCCAATGTGCAGCCCCACAGCGGTTCGCAGGCGAATATGGCCGTCTATCTGACGGTGCTGGAACCGGGCGAGACGGTGTTGGGGCTGAATCTGGCGCACGGCGGCCACCTGACTCACGGCATGCCGCTGAACATCTCTGGACGGCTGTATCACTTCGTCAATTACGGCGTGACGCCCGACACCCATCGGATCGATTTCGATCAGGTGGCTCGCCTGGCTCGCGAACACAAGCCGAAACTGATCGTCGCCGGTGCCAGCGCCTATCCGCGAGAGATCCCGCACGACCGCTTCGCGGAAATTGCCGAGGAGGTGGGAGCCAAGCTCTTCGTCGACATGGCTCACTACGCCGGCCTGGTAGCCGCCGGATTGCACCACAACCCGGTCCCGGTCGCGCATTTTGTGACCACGACGACCCACAAGACGCTGCGCGGCCCTCGCGCGGGCTTGATTCTCTGCCGGCAGGAATTCGCCAAAGAGGTCAATCGCAGTGTATTCCCAGGTTCGCAAGGAGGACCGTTGATGCACGTGATTGCCGGCAAGGCAGTCTGTTTCCTGGAGGCGATGTCGCCTGATTTCAAGCTGTATGCCCAAGCGATTATCGACAACGCCAAGGCCCTCGCGGCCACGCTGCAGTCTGGCGGGCTGACGCTGATCAGTGGTGGAACTGACAACCACCTGATGCTCGTCGACGTCACGCCGCTGCAGGTCACCGGTAAGATCGCGGAAACGGTCCTGGAGCATTGCGCGATCACCGTAAACATGAATATGATCCCGTTCGACCAGCGCAAGCCGCTCGACCCGTCCGGAATCCGGATCGGCACTCCGGCATTGACCACGCGGGGAATGGGACCCAACGAGATGCAGCAGATTGGCAATTGGATGCTCCAGGCACTGCGTGCTCCGGATGATACCGCACTGCATCAGCGCATCCGTGGCGAAGTACTCGAACTCTGTTCGCAGTTCCCCGTCCCCGCTGCCGCGCAGCAGGTCTCGTGAAACTGAATCTGCCCCACTTTTCTCCGCAGTCATGCCGGGAGCCTACCATGGCGAAGTCGAAGATCCTGATCGCCGATGACAATGAAGCCAACCGCGAATTGCTGGAAGCCTACCTGATCGACATCGACTGCGACGTGCAGATTGCGGTGGACGGCCAAGACACGCTGGATAAAGTGGCTCAGTTTCAGCCCGACCTGATCTTACTCGACATCATGATGCCCAAACTCAACGGCTATGAAGTCTGTAAGAAGATCAAGGAGAACCCGCAGACCCGGCGGATCATGGTCCTGATGGTCACCGCATTGGACGAACTGGGGGACATCGAACGGGCGGTGGAGGCCCGCACAGATGACTTCCTCTCCAAGCCCGTACAGAAAATCGAACTGGTCAAACGAGTGCAGAATATGCTCCTGCTCAAGGATGTCGTCGACGAAAACGAACGACTCCGCCGCTACATTGAGAAAATGGAAGAAACGCACGGCCCCGCCCCCCACTGACGGTTGCCTTTCCTGCGTTGGCCTCAGCCGTAGCGCGGACTTCAGTCCGCGAACAGGTGGCGCGGACTTCAGTCCGCGAACAGACCCGGATTAGCCCCTCGGTGATGGCAGGGTCTGGGATAGGGCGTCACGCACTCAGGTGCGTGCCACGCCGTAGCGACAACAGGCGGCGCTGCCAGCACGCAGGCCCAAATCGCTGGAGAGGGTCAGCTCGAGCCGGCCCCAGCCGTGAAAAAATCGCCTTTGGCGACACCCCGCCACGGCCGCGCCGGTGCCACCCGACCCCGCCACCACGCGTCGACCGGCACTCCGCTGCCGGTCCGTCGCTCTTGCCGCTGCGATGCGCTCTCCGGTATCCTTTAGAAAGCAAGCCGATTGCAGTGCCGTTGGACGAGCAGTGCACGGGTGGGGGGCCTTCCCTGAGTGGCAGCCACTTGGTCAGTTCCCAGTTCGGCCGACTGTCCGTCGCACGAGAAGAAGAGGGGTCGCATGATTCGCTTTCCAGCCGATTACACAGCCGATGCGGCAGTTTGCGCGACGCCGGGTCCGGCCGCCGATTGTCCCTGCGCGACGGACTGTCGGGTGTCTGCCAGGCGTAATTCGCTTGGTAAGCAGTCCGTGGCCTGGATCGTCGTGCTCGTCACGCTCTTTTCGGCCCTCTGGGGAACGGCTACGTCGTACGTGCGAGCCGACGAACCGGCGGCGGCTGCAGAGCCACCGGCGGGCGATCTTGATTCACAGATTGACCTGCTGATTCAGCAGTTGGGCGCCCCACAATACGCCACGCGGCGCAAAGCGAAAGCAGAACTGGAACGGCTGCGACTGGACGCCTTTGACGCGTTGAATGAGGCGCAGCTGAATGACGATATTGAGATCGCTCTGAGCGCTCGCTACCTGGTGCGAAGCATGCAGGTCAGCTGGTGGACGGAAGATGACCCGCTGGAAGTCAAGCATCTGCTGCAGGATTACGGAAACCAGATGGAAGGGGTACGGCGGAGCTTGATGGAGCAGTTGGCCACCCTGTCATCCGACAAATCACTTCGTCCACTCTGCCGCCTGGTGCGTTATGAGGCCTCCGACCTGTTGTCCAAGAGAGCGGCGTTGCTGATCCTGTCGCTCGAAGCACCCGCCGGGGAGGACGAGCGTGCGCAGTGGGCTCGCCTGATCACAGCCAGGGTCGGCCGGAGCAAGCGGACAGCAGCGAGCTGGCTGCGCACCTACGCCGATCTACTGGCCAACGATCCGTCGGCCCTGGATCGATGGCAGGAACTGATCAAGACCGAGGAGGAACAGCTGGCCCTCAACCCCAGCACCTCCAGCAACGAGTTGACCCGCGATTTGCTCAAGTGGTACGCCGATCAGCTGACGCTGCGCGACCGCCAGGACGAAGCGATGGTCGCCATGCGCAAGACCATCGGACTGCTCAATACGACACGCGAGGAAGTACTGGACGCCGTCGACTGGTTTCGGGAACGGAACGGCTGGTCGATCATCCTGGAAATTGCCGAGCGGTTCCCGGACACGATCAAGCGGAATCCCATGCTGCAGTATCGACTGGCAGAAGCCCACCTCAAGCTGGGCGATCAGACGACGGCCACAAGCGTTGCTCAACAGGCCTTGCAGGCGATCCCCAAGGAGCTGGACAAGCACATGGAGGTCGCTTTCAACCTGCAGCACGACGGGCTCTTCGAGTGGGCCGAACTGGAGTATCGCCACGTCGCCGCAGGGATTGATGATGACCCTGCTGAGGCCATGCGAGCGCGGATTTTTCTGTCGGAACTGCTGCACGAACTGGAAAGGGATCGGGAAGCAGGAGAGACACTCACCGATCTCCTGAAGCTGCTCAAGGAACAGGAAGCTTTCCGTACGCTGCTGGAAACCGATCTCATGCGGGAGGTCGAAGGGCTCACGTCGCGTATGCATTTCTTCTACGCCCAGCAGTTCGGCAAGGACCAGCAGTATCCTCGTCAGCGCGAGGAACTGTTGAAGGGGATCAACAGCGATCCCTTCGACGCTGACATTCTGATCGCCATGTTCCGCGCGCCTGAGGCAGATGCCGCCTGGAAAGAAGAGGCGAGCCGGCGGATCCGGGAGGCCGTGGAGCACTTCCGTCAAGAAATCCACGACTTGAACGATCAGTTCAACGGCGAACATTCGGCCGAGGAGCGAGCGTTGGCCGCCTGGCAACTGGCGTTGACAAACAACCAACTGGCCTGGCTGGTCTCCAACACGGAGGGGGATTTCAACGAAGCACTCCGGTGCAGCCAGCGGTCGCTGGAATTACAGCCAAGCCGATCCGGATTTCTCGATACGCTCGGACGATGCTATTATGCTAAAGGTGAATTCGAGAACGCGATCAAGTACCAACTGCAGGCGGTGGCCAAAGAACCTCATTCGCCGGCCATTCAAGCCCAACTCCGGCTGTTTCAGCAGGCACTCGAGCAATCGCAGCACGATTGACAGGTAAGAATCCGGTTGTACCCGCGAGTTGACCCTGCCAGACCCCAGAGAGAGATCATGTCGACTTCCCGTGCCGACAAGCCACCCGTTCGTTCGCCTGAGCTGGCTGGAGCCGGGAGGACGCCACTTGAAGAACATGAGTGCATAGACGCGGTGATGGTCCCCACGCAACCGTCGAGCGACAACGCCGCGTCGCCGTCCGCGTCCGAGTCGGCCTGGGCGTACCCGCACCCAGGAACCAGTGTGCATTGGGTGTTCTTGATCATGGCAGCGGTCATCTTGATCGCGTCATGCTCGTTTCAGATTCGGGACCGACAGTTGGTCATCATACCGATGATCAATATGCCGTTGCCGGGTACTTGCACTTTCTTGCGAGTGACAGGCGTCCCCTGCCCAGGCTGTGGCCTGACACGTTCCTTCATCAGCCTGGCGCACGGAGAATGGAAGGATGCCTGGCAGTACAACCCCGCCGGTTTCGTCTTCTTTGCCATGGTGGTATTCCAGGTCCCCTACCGCATCTTTCAAATCAGGCGAATTCGGCGCGGCCGTCAGCAGCATCAATTTCAGTTGCTCGACAGCTGGGTGTTACTCCTGCTGGTGGTCGCGCTGGTGGTCCAGTGGCTCTGGGGGCTTGCACAGCGGCTCTGGTAATCGCCACAGCGCGTTGAACAATCATCACGGCCGCTGGTACATTGGTTGTTGGGAAACGAGATCATCGATGCGGAGCCTTGCACCGGCACGGTTCCCGAAAATCGCCTCTGGGCGATAGAATTGGCAGGTTGCCGATGCCGAGAATCAACGCTGGGGAGGTCGCACTCGATGTGGTGTGTAAGGGCTCGGGACCCACGTTCCTTCTGGTACACGGATTCCCCTTGGATCATCAGATGTGGAACGGACAGATCGACGATCTGGCAGAGGACTTCCACGTAGTAGCTCCCGATCTGCGTGGATTCGGCGGCAGCGATGTCACCGCCGGCTGCACACTGATGGAGCAGTTCGCCGACGATCTGGCTCACCTTCTTGACTCGCTCGAACTCGACGAACCGGTGATCTTCTGTGGCCTGTCCATGGGAGGCTACATCGCCTGGCAATTCTGGAAGCGACATCGAGACCGTCTCTCGCACCTGATCCTGTGCGATACGCGAGCCGTCCCCGACACTCCCGACGCGGCAGAGACCCGGCGTGCCACGGCCCAGCGCGTGCTGAGTGAGGGAACCGCGTTTCTGGCCGAGACCATGCTCCCGAAACTCTTCTCCGAGCGCACTCGACTGCAGAACCGGAGTATCGTGGCCGACACGCAACGCATCATCGAATCCGCTCAACCCGCCGGGATTGCCGCAGCACTTCATGGCATGGCGCAGCGCGTCGATGCGACCCCATGGCTTGCAGAGATTGAGCTTCCCACGCTGGTACTGTGCGGCCAGCAGGATGCGATCTCCAGTGTGGCAGAGATGCAGGGAATCGCCGATGCGATCCGCAACGCAGAACTGGCCGTGATTCCCGCGTGTGGTCATATGGCCCCACTGGAAGGCCCGATCCACGTCAATAAGGCCATACGCGGTTTCCTCGGCGTGCCACGACGGTCATAGTGCTGCTGGAGCGTGAGCTTCAGCTTGCGACTCGCCCCGCCATCCGTGGTTATGTCGTAGCGCGAGCTTCAGCTCGCGAACCAACCTGGCAGCCGTGCTCCACTGCCCGAAAGAACGATGGTGGACAACGCGGGTCACGTACGCAAGTGCGCGCGACGTGAAACGCGTGCTACAGCCCGCGTCAAGGAAGCTCAAACAGCGACTGGCTCTTGACGATCGCGTAGTCGTCCGGAAAGGTGTGAAAGGCCTGAATCAGCATGCTGCGACTGCGCGTCTCGACGTTGATGTAACTCAGCGCACCGAGCGTGATACGGCCACTGGCATCGAACACGTGCATCAAGCCGCGACGAACACCGTCATGCGTCAGTTCCTGTTGAAAGGTCCAGAAGACCTCCGGAGCCACCGGCTCGAGCTGAAAGCTCATCTGATACGTCACGCCGCCCCGACACTCGACTCGATCGTGGCGCTGGCCGCGCAAGCGATACGAGAGAAGACGCCGCTTCTGCGGGAGCGGATTCTGCGCTGAGGCGGCGACTTCGGTGAGAGTCAATCCGGCGTAGCGCCACGTCACCACATGCCCGGCCGAGGTGATATCGATCTTGGCCGAATACCCCCCGCGCTCGATCGTCTGGGATTTGTGAACCTGAAACAGCTCCGGGTGTAGAGAGCGCCCGTAGAGCTGAAATGCTAATTCGGCGACTTTCGGTCTGACGGACAACACGGTGACGAATCCCCCAACGTGTTGTAATGAAATAAATCGACATGACGTATGAATGCCCCCATTATAAGCGTTTCATTCAAGAGCAACAAAGCCAGTTTTCACAGAGAAAATTCTGAGGCCCAAACGGGACTTGACAAAGCGAACATCATGGCGCTAACCCACGCTAGCAACATGGTCATCAGAACTCGCTCAAGCATCCCAGAATCGCCCGGTCTAACGGGGACCAGGCGAGAGACCGCTCGCACCTGGTGCGCCGGGTGCTGTACCCGCGCGCAGCGAAATCGCCATCAACGTCCCGACAATCTCATCGCCTGCCCTCGTGTGTGGCACGCGCCGCCCCACTGCCACGACGGGAAACGTCAAATGACCTCGACCAGGATGTCGTAGAGCGCATGGGCTCCGACCGCGATGCCGAACCCACGCCATACGAAGAGGACCGCGAAGAATGTCCCGGCGGCAAACCGGAACGAGAAGCTGTACCAGTCGAACGTGTACCCGGCGTGGGTAAACAGCTGGTAGTGCGCCGCAGAGAAGACCAGACTGGTCACCACGATCGCCGACAACAAACTGGCTCGCCACGAAACGCCCAGCCACCGCAACAGACCGGTCACACTGGGGAGCAGCATCAGGCGAAACAGCAACTCTTCATAAATCCCCGCACCACAGTATCCGATGAGCCGACTCACGGCACTCGCCGAACTGTCCAGGCTACCTCCTCCTTCCACAGCGGCCAGAGGGGGAACGAAGACGGCTCTCAACAGGTGTGCCAGTCCGAACAGAACCAGGGCAAACAGCATCGACTCCAACAGCATCGTGGTGATGACACCACCCGGAAGCGACCAGGAATCGTGACGCGTGTGATGCCAGGCCAGGAGAATACCGCAGGTCAGAATCGGCAACAGGAAATACTGCCCGAACCCCAGGCATTCCAGCAGGTGGCGCAGCCAGGTGTCGGCCCCGTTCCGCAGGGCGTGTGGCCCCAGCACGACGATACCCAGCTCGTACACAATCAGCAGCGGAGCGATAAACACCATGCTCACCAGCGGGCGAGCCGACTGCGTGGCGTACTCCCTGAGCGAATTGTGGGCCTCCAGCGTACAAGAAGTCGATGCCATGGATCGTGATTTCCCCGTTCACATCCTCGAAAACCACCCGATCGCTCCGCCAGTCGCGGCGCCGCTCCATGCTCGCGCGCGGCCACGGCGCACACTTAATGTCAGTTTCGGCGCCGCCCCCACCCTCTCTTCAGCGTCGCTCCCGCTCCGGCGAGCCAACGCCGCTCGCCTGTTTCGTTCGTGGTGGAAAGAACGGTTAGTTCGATCCTGACGGCCGAAACACACCTGGCGGGAGCACGAGTGCTCTGTCAACACAGCAACAAGGGGTTGGGGGCCACTGGCTTCGCCGGTGCCGCAGTGGTTTGGCCCACGCCAGTTCGGCATTGGCGAAGCCAGTGGCACGCGAATCTTGAGTGTTGGCAAAGCACTAGGCAATGCCATACGCCGCTGCCTACAATCTAAGCCGCCGCGCAGCCGACCGCCGTTACCCGTCCTCCCGGAGAGCACGGCGAGTAACGGCCTTCGACTACACAAACTGCCCTTCCGCCCGATCAACCACTGGCGAGCTTGCCATGCGTTCAAGCAGAATCAAACAAAAACTGAGACACAACCAGCCGGTCTGCATCACCGCTCTGGTTCTCGGCGACCCGAGCGTCTTCGAATTGGCCAGCTTGATGGGATTCGATGGCATCTGGATGGACATGGAACACCATTTCCAGAGCCTGGAAACCGCCGGTCAGCTGATGCGTGCAGCGCGCGTGGGAACGAGCGACATCATCGCGCGCCCGGCAAAGGGGGAATTCATGCGTCTGGGACGCATGCTCGAAGCAGGCGCTCAGGGAATCATGTACCCCCGCTGCGACTGCGCTGCCGAAGACGCCGAAGTCGTGCGGTGGTCCAAGTTCGCCCCCCAAGGCCAGCGAGGCTATGACAGCGGAAATCCGGATAATCCCTACTGCTCGCTCCCCGCTCCCCAGTATGTCCAGCAGGCGAATGCCGAAACGTTCGTCATCATTCAACTCGAAAGCCCTGAAGCCATTGATCACGCCAAGGAAATTGCTCAGGTGGACGGGATCGACGCCCTGATCCTGGGCCCAGCCGACTTCAGCATACTGGCCGGCATCCCTGGCCAGTTCGAGCACCCGATGATCGATGACGCGCTGTGCCACATTGCGGCCGCCTGCCAGGCCGCAGGAAAACACTGGGGCTGCCCCGGAATGAGCGTCGAGCGCACGGCGGAACTGCTCGCCCGCGGCGCGAGGCTATTGTTTCGCGGAGCGGATATCCTGATGGTCAAACAGGGCCTGGAAGATGTGCAACGCGACTTCGCCCCACTAGGCTGTACGTTCAACAATCAACTGCTGTAACGCGTGCTCGCGCAATATGCAGCCATGCTCGCGCAGAGTCGTAGCCATGCTCGCGCAGAGTCGTAGCCATGCTCGCGCAGAGCATGGGGACATCGCCATACGTTCTCAACTGCTCCCGCGGTCTG
>JBGSHS010000127.1:0-15504 GCA_041752115.1 Pirellulaceae bacterium
CTGGCGCACAAGGTTCTACGTCGGTACGTTCAACGAGTACTCGATGCAGGCGGTCAGGAATCGTTGGGCGGAGCGGTAGCTCACCATCTGATGCACCGCACGAGCGGAGCTCGTGGGGGTTCGGGGAGGAAGGGGGTGAGCGGAGCGCGGTAGCTCACCATCTGATGCACCGCACGAGCGGAGCTCGTGGGGGTTCGGGGAGGAAGGGGGCGAGCGGAGCGCGGTAGCTCACCATCTGATGCACCGCACGAGCGGAGCTCGTGGGGGTCGGGGAAGGAGGGGTGAGCGGCGCAGTAGCTCACCATCGGATGCACCGCACGAGCGGAGCTCGTGGGGGTTCGGGGAGGAAGGGGGCGAGCGGATCGCGGTAGCTCACCATCTGATGCACCGCACGAGCGGAGCTCGTGGGGGTCGGGGAGGGAGGGGACGAGCGGCGCGGTAGCTCACCATCTGATGCACCGCACGAGCGGAGCTCGTGGGGGTCGGGGAGGAAGGGACGAGCGGCGCGGTAGCTCACCATCTGATGCACCGCACGAGCATGAACGTAGTCCCGCGTCTTCCTCCTTCGCGCCTTTGCGCCTTGGCGTGAGCTTTCTGATCTTGGCACTACGTGCAAATGGACAATGTGAATTCACGGTCCTAACCTCGTCAGCGATCATCCGGATGCTCGAGCGGCGGGATCGGGAAGGCATCCCGCGGCAGATATCGATTGAGCTGTGCGATAGTCAGCTCGCGCAGGCCGGCGTTCCACACTTGATCGAGCACCAGCGGCAGGGACTCCGCGGCAGGCTTCTCGCGATGTTCCCTGAACTCGGTGGCGCAGGCGAGAAAGAGTGGCCGCAGGTCGGGGCGAATTCCCTGCGCCAGCTTCTCGGCCTCCCAGGGCGTGAGGTTCCCCAGGATCTCAGCAGTCTGGTGTAACAGACTACCGATCGGATATTCCCGATCCAGCAGCGGTGCATAGTCGCTTCGAAAACCGTCCGTGTTGGCTCGCCGCAGTCCGCGGGCGGCAAATCGCTCCGCTATTGCTTTGTTGTCGACGTGACTCAGCAAATGGCAGATCGCCAGGCATCCCATCGGGCCCAACTCCGGCGAATCGTACAGCCTCTGCAGCTGCTGCGAAGTGAACCTCGTTTGACCTGCCGCCGCATAGAAACTCTCGCGCCACACGGTCCACATCCAGCTGTTGCGTGCGAACAGGTTATCTGCGAACGGCACGCCAATACGCGCCATCGTGTCGCCTGAGAGCCAGTTGCTCGAACGAGCACCTTTGCTGCCCGGAATGCGAAACGTCACCCCGGACTCCTTACGCGGAGTCGTGGCAATCTGATCGAGAGGCTGTAATATCCCCAGGTCCAGCAGCCGGTGCAGAACCGTCAAGGCATCGACATCGACATACAGCGAGATCCGATCTTCACTTTCACTGTTAAGCTGTGAAGCGATGTCGATCAGGACAGGGGCCTGACAAAAGAAGGTCATGATGGAACTGACAGGTCGTGCGGCATCGAAGACGTTGGACGCATTACCCGTGTGGGTGCGGATCTCTTCCCAAGCAGCGTCATACACTCCTGCTTGGAAGGTCAGTGTCAGGTGCTCCCCTTCCCGGTCAAAAATGTACGAAACAAGTCGGCCATCGCGCGAATCGACCTCCAGACGCCGAAACTGGCTGGCTACCACCACCCGATCGTCATTTGCGTCGACCTGAACACCGGGCAGATTCGCGAGCGCAATCAGCATGGCCGGGTCGGCATTCAGTCCAATCTCCAGAGGCAACGTCTGCCACTCAGGGCGATCGGTGCGGAAGTTGTACTGAAGCGACACTTTGAACGGCTTGTCATCATCGTCAGCCGATTCGCTCAGTTCGTATCCGAAAGCGAATCTGAGCCAAAGCGCGGGGAGAGGGGATTCGAGCAAGACCGGCAGCCGCGCCGAGTAATACCCCATGAAATTTTGGGAGACAGCCACCGCCGACCGAAATTCGCCTTCCAGAGTCCGCTGAACCAGCAACAATCCCTGCTGCGGATGGATCATCAGCTCGTAGACGCCGCGATCTCGCACGTAGCGCATCAGCAGGTCCGCAGGCCATTGAGTTGGATCAACCAGCATTTCTCGAGTCTTGAGCAGAAGTTCGGCGGCTGGTGAAAGTGGCTCGTTCAGAAGTGGAGCGTATTTGGATTCCACGACATCGATCTTTACTCCAGGCGGTCCCGGATCCTCGGCCGATGGAAGGGGACCGACCTCAACCGAAGCGAATCGGCCACTCCGCCACAAGTCGCAGTCCAGACGCGTTAGGAGCGCGCGAGTGAGCGGCTCACTTTCGCCGATTTGCAGATAGGCCAGGATCCTCTCCCGCGTGTTTCGCTCGTTGCCCGCGATTTCGATGCGCTGCACTCGGCTCACTGGCCCGACGTCGTTGACAAAGACGACAAGCCGTGCAGTATGTAAGTTGCGGTCGGGATCGATCTCTAAGCGGAAACGAGTCGACCGGAGGCCCAGGTCAGCAAACGCCTCCTTGATCGCCTCGTGTATTCGATTCATCGTGGATCCAGCAAAACGTGCCGGCTTGCCAATCTGCCAAACAGGTTCCGCTGGATCAACCGGCTTTCCTCGTTTATCGACCCAAATGGGTTCGTCCCGACCGGGTATTCGTGACGACGCCGTTCTGACCGCCGAGTCGGGCAGGTACGGCTCTGTCAGGCAACGAATCAGACGTTGACTCAGGTCGGAATCCACTCCCTGAACGTCGATCGGTCCGCACAAGAAACAGGGTCCCTCCTGTATTGTTGCACGCAGTCGCTGCGTCGCGCGATCGATTTGTACACTCACCTCAGCGTCGACGTGTCCAGCGTCCCGCAGCCCTGCCAGAAGTCGCTTCTCGAATACCGACGGAAGTCGCTCCAACCTCGCCAGCGGATGAGTCGCCAAGCTCAGTTCGAAATCGCGGAACAGTGCATTACGAACCATGTCGGGTTCAAAGCTGCGGAGTCCCTGCAGCTCCCAGCGCATACAGTCGCCATAGTCCCCGACTGTCTCGTCAGCCGTTGGCTCCTGCGAGTTCGCGACAGCGGCTGACAGAACGAACACGAGCCAGACGCATCGGACAAGCCGCCAACGCTTCATGGGACGTCCTTTCCAGGTGAGCAATGAGCGAACTTGACGCCAGATTATCCACAATTCTGCCAATTCAACAAGCAAATCTCCGCCGGGTGGGTGAGGCACCGGTTTTCACCGGTCGCCACCTCGCTTCGCAAGACAACGTCTGCTACTGTTTCGGGCTGCCGCTGGGGACGCTGCTGCTGGAGAAGGGGCCGCCCGTGTCCTTCCTGGCGTTCTGGATTCGGCGGGAAGTTCAGGCAGCCAGAGCGGGGGAGTCGTCGCGCATTACGTATGAGGAACCGATGCGAATTCAGTTATGCCCGGCACTGATGGATTGGATCGTCTTTCTGGTCCTGTTCGCCGTTCAATATGGAGCTGGTGAGCGCGGCTTGACCGGAAGCCAGAGTGCGTGGCTCGCGGCGATCACGATGATCACCTACATGCCTACCAGTCTGCTGATTGGCATGATCCTCACGCGCCGCAACGCCCGCATCCTGCTGCTGGTCAGCACGGTCTTGACCACCGCGTTAGGCGCACTCTGCCTGCTGCTGGAGCAGTTTCCGGTACAAATGACTTGCCTGGGTCTGCTGGGGGTCGGGCTGGGAGTTTTCTTCAACTCGTTTCAGACTTTCATGCGGGGCGAGACGGCTCCGGGCGGGCTGGCCCGAGCCGTGGGATACTACACGCTGGCCTGGAGTGGCGGATCGAGTCTGGGGTTCTTATCGTCGGGCGTGGTCTACCGAATGGGGATGTATGCCCTGAGCGGAGTGGACGTCGCAGTGGGCTTGGCCGTGCTGTGGATTCTGCTGCGGCACCGACATCGTCACCATGAGGAGAGCAGTGCGGACGAGCATATCGAGGCCCCCGCCCATGGATCACCCGGCGTTCACTCAGCCTATGTGCTGATCGGCTGGTGCATGATCTTCACCGCCACCTTCGTGCAGCGTCCGCTGCAAAGCCTGTTTCCGACGATGTGTGCTCGAGCAGAGATTGCCCCCTTGGCTGTCGGCAGTGTGCTGTTCGTCCACATGCTGCTGCAGGGCGTCTGGGGGTATGCGATTCACCGCTTCGCCAAATGGCGATATCGTCGCACGCCGATCGTGTTGTTACACCTTGCGGCCGCGATGCTATTCGCATTGATGGCCTGGCAGCCGTCCTTTCACATCACGTCCATGGGAATCATCGTTCTGGCCCTGTACATGGGTTTTGCCTACTACTCGGCCGTCTATTATTCGAGCAACGCCGGACGCCGCTCGCTCAATATCGGCATCAATGAATGCCTGGTCGGCGTCGGCTGCGTCTCAGGACTGTTTGTAGCCCAGCGATGGACCGAAGTCACTGGCAATGAAGCATCGATGTACGTGGTCGGAGCCGTCGCGCTCGTCGCATCGATGCTGGTCCAGTTGGCGATTGCCTCGCGACCCACTACGTCCATCGACGCCACGGCTGCAGAGCCCGCATCGGTTTCGCAGTGAAACCGCGGTCAAGACGTGAACCGTGCTCAGCAGGGCTGCCAATGCCGAAGTACGCTATAACCAAGAGGATCAAGAAACGACTAATCAAGCCACTACCGGATTCCGTCGACTGTCTATGGCAGGTTGGTTTGGAATTCGATATTCGTCATGGCATTCGTCATTGGGTACTTCGTCATTCGACCTTCCGCGCAGGGTCACGGGGTGCGACGCACCAGGGCACCACCGCCGGGGAGCAACGGCAACGTCGCACGCTCGGCGTTGACAGCTTGCCATTGATCTGTGGCCGGATCGTATACCTGCAACGGTCCCGGCCCGACGAGCACTACATCCACGTTCTGCTTATAGTCGAGATTCACCAGCAGTACGCTGGATACCTGGCCGGAGTTGCCGAAGCAGCCCAGCAGGTAGTCCCTGTCACCAGGTTCCTCTACTCTGAACAGAGAGTCATCCGGCAGTTTCGCTCCGCCCAACGGGATCGTCCCGACGTGGTAGGCTCCCAGCGATGGGAGCGGTTGCAGCTGAGCGACAATCCTCTCGAATTCGGGGTTGTACTTCTTGGCGGCGTGGTAGAGCTCCGTCGGTTCCCCCTCGTTGCTGACGATCATCCCCCGATGGTTGTGCGGGTAGTTGTACACATAATGGGCAATACCCTGAGCGCCGTAAGCGGCCGAGGTGTAGGTCAAGAAACGCAGTTCGTCCGGGTTGGGCACCCGGACTGAAGGATCCCAACTGCAGGCCTGAATGATATTAAGAAACGGTACTTTCGCCTGGAGGGCCGTGTCGCGCACCAGCGCTAGATTCAGAAAGTACTGATCGCCGTCGCCCCGCACGAAGAATTGGTAGTTGTCGTAGCTGATCAAGCTCGGCTGTACCACCTCCAGGAACTGGCGCAAGTGTTCTTTGTAAGCGGTTACCGTGTCTCCCTTCGTGCCGAGCTGATCGTTATTGGCGTACGTGGGAAACAAATTGATCCAGGCAAAGTGCTGAGGATCGCGCTGACGAATGCGGGCCACCAGCTTGCCGATGTCCGGAAAGAGCGATGCACTTGGCTCATCAATGATCCAGTACGAATACAGGGCCGGATGATCTTTGACGCGGGCAATCAGCTCGTCGAGTCGCTGCAGGACCGCCTCATCGCCGGCGTTCTGAGGAGACAACTCGCCCGTGGGGACAATGAGATTGGCGCGCAGCTTCAAGCTGTGTACCAGATCAAGATCCTTTTCCCCACACCAGACCAGGTTCCACCCGCCATCCGCCATCAGCTGAGCGGCCTCCCGCGTCATCGGGCTGGTATGTCCCGGCCCGGCATAGTAGCTGACGATCGGCCGCCCGATCTTCCACTGGTCACCAGCAGGCTGCCCCAACACCGGCTGGGCAAAACACCCGCCAAGCACGACCAGAGCGACGCACGTGGATGTCATCAGGCTCAGCTTACCAGGCATTCGTTTCATGGCATTCCTCAGGGTGGGTGTGACGCTGACTCGTCGCGGGTTGGTTATTCAGTCGGGAGGGCAACTGGGGCAGGGGAGGATGTCTCGCTGTGAGCTAGATTATACTGTAAGCTATCCCTGCCCGTCATCCAGTCGGTCGAGAGCGGCCGATACCAGCCCGGGACGCTGGGCAGGTCACACGCCGCCCCCGTTGCCAACGGCCAGACGGGGCAGACGAATCCACCCAACGGCCACTTCGGCAATTCCCTCCGCCGAAACCATAGTGATCCCGATCCAGTTTCCCCGGGCATACGCCGCTGGGCCGTAATAACTCGCGTGATAAGGACTTTTGCAGATGCATCTCAACTTACGAACGACCTGGATGCTTGTCGTTGGCGGACTCGGCCTCTTCGTCGGCTGTTCTACCGGCGAAGGACAGCCGCTCATTACTGGCGAAGCGGTCACGTTGGCAGATCCGGACAGCACCCCCTTCTGGCCGGCATTCCAGGGCCCTCGCGGAGACAATATCGCGGACGAAACCGGCCTGCTGCGTGAGTGGCCAGCGGATGGACCTCCCTTGCTTTGGAAAGCGGAAGGAATCGGACAGGGGTTTTCCTCGGTAAGCCTGGCGCGCGGCCTGATCTACACGGCTGGGAGCATTGGGGAACAGACGGTTGTTACGGCAGTGGACCTGGATGGCAAGATCCGATGGCAGATGCCCGTCGGCGGCGCCTGGACGGGCAGCCACCCGGGATCGCGCAGCACTCCTACCATTGATGGTGACTTCATCTATTTCCAGAATCCGTTGGGCGAGTTGTTCTGCCTGCAAGCCGCCACGGGCAAAGTCGTCTGGAATGTGAATGTGCTGGAACGGTTCGGAGCCAGCAATATTACCTGGGCGTTGGCCGAATCGATTGTGATTGACGGCAACCACGTGATCAGTACACCTGGCGGACCGCAGACTGCCGTCGTGGCACTCGACAAGAAGACCGGCGAGACCGTTTGGCAGTCTCCTTCAGCCGATGGAGATCCGACGGGATACGCGACCCCAACTTTGGTGGAATACCAAGGCAAGCGGTTGATTCTCACCTGCACAGGTAAAGCGGTGATCTGTGTCGACGCGGACAATGGCAAACTCTGTTGGCGGTTTCCCCACGAGACCTCCTATGACGTCAACGCACTCAAGCCGATCTTCCACGACGGCCGGGTGTTCATGAGCAGCGGTTACGGGGCCGGCTCGCGGATGCTGAAACTAGAAGTCTCGGGAGACGAGGTGAAGGTGTCGGAGCTCTGGACTAACAAGGATCTCGACAACCATCATGGTGGCGTGCTGCTGTGGGATGGCTACCTCTACGGATCGAAGTACAGTCGCGGCTGGACGTGCCTTGACTGGGCCAACGGGCAAACCGCGTATACGAAGCCCGGTGTCGGTAAGGGCTCGCTCACCTGTGCGGACGGGTTGCTTTACACGCTCAGTGAAAAACTGGACATGGGACTGGTGGCGGCCAGCGGGGAGCAGTTCGACGTGATCAGCCAATTCGAACTTCCGTCCGACGGCGAAGGCCCCAGCTGGGCCTACCCGGTCGTTTGCGGCGGAAAACTCTACGTCCGCCACGACAACACGCTCTTCTGCTACGATGTGACCGCAAAAAAGTAATGCACCAACTTGCGACGCCGGCTTGATAGCCAACAGCCGTGATGCGTTTGACGCGTCGCGGCTTTCTTATTGGGTGAAGGCAAACCAGCGGTCTTGCAGGAAGAATTCTTCTTTCCGCTCGGGACAGATGCTCACGAAGTACATCAGGCTCGCGAAGACCACATCCTCAAAGTGAACCACTTGTTCGGCACAATGCTTCGCTCGAATGTCAACGCTTCGGTAGTCCAGGCGAAACATAGCAGACTACACGTGCATCGCGTCGTCCGCACCACCGCGTTTTCGTGGCGCTACCTCGATCGTCACACAGCAACTCCACAGAGGGATCCATGTTACCCATCTTTCCTGCCAGCTGGTTTTTTTGGCTTCACCCGTAGTTGACTCACTCGTCACAAAACGTCAGGTTAACGACATCGATGGCTTGGGGGCACTATGGAACTTGCCTCCTGGGTGCGAGCATCGTTGACGCGTAGTCCGAGTTTGAATGTGTTCGATCACATTTTTTTCCGGAGAAGGCAACGATGAGCAGTCAGAAAGTCTTGTGTCGATGGGGTGTCTTCTGGACGTTAGCCGCCCTCATTGCTTTGGCGCCGCGAGCAGCGGTTGCAGACTTGATAGCGCATTACAGTTTCGATGATGCCAATGATTTGGGCGCTGACACCTCGGGTAATGGTTATCACGGAACCGTAGAGGGCACTATCACCGCCGATGAAGGCGTTTCAGGTGGAGGTGCCAGGTTCGCGACTGGCGCGGGTCACTACATCAATCTGCCGGTCGCAGCCATCAAGGCCGACGGTAACATACCGACCTCGGATTTCACTCTCGCGGTATGGTCCAATGTCAGCGACCCGGGATCCGCGGCTTACGCGATTTTCAATGCGCGTGCCAATGATGCCACGTTTGTCATCCATCCGGAGATCCGCAGCACATATTACCGGTACTATCTCCGCGATTACAATAGCACGAAGATTGGCGAATTGAAGACGGACGACGCTCCGCTCTTTGACCAATGGCATCACATTGCCATGACGTGGGACAGAGACACGACGACGATGGCAGTCTACATTGACGGAGAGCTGTGGAACGATAAGACGGATTGCGCTGATCTCAATATGGCCGCCGATTGGGACCAAGGAGCAAGGATCGGCTACAATGTTGACAATGCTCGCCAGTATGTCGGGTTGATGGATGAGCTGTATCTGTACAACGAGACACTGTCCGCTGGCCAGATCCGCGCATTGGCCGCCGTACCGGAGCCGTCCACGTTTGTGCTCGGTCTGGTCGCGATTGTTTCGGTCATGGTCTTTCGGCGGAAATGGCTTCGATAAGGTCGTACAGGTCGAGCGGCGAGCAGGGACGCACGGGGGTAGCACGCGTCGACTGAGCCGGGTGGCGATTCGTCACGGCTAGCGAACAGCCCAGCGGGGCCAGGCCAAGTTGACTGGCCCCGTTTCCTTGCGCGAATCAACCACTATCGTCGGTTCTCATCCGGTGGGCCTGGTGGAGGTCCCACTTCAAATCCAGCATGCCCGAAACTCACCGCGTGGACACGACGAGCGAGAGGGTGTCTTGGCGGCGTTGGGGCTCTTCGTCGAGCCAGATGGTCCTCGCTGTCTTAGTTCTTCGTGGTAGTTCTCTGCATCAACTCGGCTCAGACTCAGGAACATTCCCACATTGCGGGCGGCACACTGATTCACAACCGCTGGAAAGCGCCGCTGGGCAATCGCAGGCCCCCTTCCGGGCAGGCATCGAGCAGCGGACAGGTCGGACACTCGGGATGGCGCGCGTGACAGACGCGGCGACCGTGACGGATGAGCAGCACGTGGGACTCCAGAACGTGTCGCGCGGGAACGATCTCAGCCAGCAGCTCGTGCGCTTTCACGGCCGAGGTGCCGGACGGGACCAGCCCCAGGCGGAGACTGAGTCGATGGACGTGCGTATCGACCGGCAGGACCGGCTGTCGGCAGGCGAACAGCAGCACACAGGCCGCCGTCTTCGGGCCAACCCCAGGGAAACTGCGCAGGTACGCCAGCGCCTCGGAAGGCGTCACATCGCGCAGGAACTCAAGCGACAGCTCGCCGCGTTGCCGACGAATCGTCTGGAGCAATTGCTTGATGCACTCGGCCTTCTGACGCTGCAATCCGGCCACCCGTATCGCCGCGGCAATCGTCGCCACCCGCGCACGCCGCACCGCATCCCAAGTCCCGAAGTGGCTTACCAGACGCTGGAATGCGGCATCGCTGTTGGCATCGGTCGTGTTCTGCGACAGTATCGTCGCCACCAGCTCGTCGAGTACCGGCATGGCCTCCGGATACTCCACCGTGCCGTGCGCTGTCCGCAATCGACGACACAATTGGGCAATCGACAGTCGTCCTGCACTTGGTTTCCGCTGCACGATCGATGATCCTGTCTACGCTCTACCGTGAACAACCGTCCCGCGTGGCAATAGAGCTACCGAGTTCCACATCATTGTATCGACGCAGCGATCAGCGAGGGGAGGACATGAAGATCGGATGACAAAAAGATCAGGAACCGGACCGGCCGGGGAGCACCCCATCAGTGTATCCCAAGCCAGATGGCACAGACTCGCCACGCTGGGGATAATGGAGCTAGATATCCCAGCCCCTGCTGTTTCGGTCATCCGCGGAGTCACGATCGATGAACTTGCTCCTTCGCACAATCGTAGGTTGCCTGCTTGGCTCCATGTTGGTGGTAGGATCTGCCCAGGCCGGCGCATGGGAACTGCATGTGGCCACCGGGGGAAGCGACATAGCCGCAGGCACATCCAGCCAGCCGTTTGCCACTCTCGAACGTGCCCGGGACGAACTGCGCAAGTTACGCGCTGCCGGCCAACTCGCTGAGGGAGCACGCGTGGTCGTCCATGGCGGAGTGTATGAGCTGGCGGCCCCATTCCAGCTGACCGCCGTCGATTCGGGAACTGCGGAGGTACCGGTCATCTTCGGCGCGGCGTCGGGCGAAGAGGTCCGGCTGATCGGTGGACACACGCTGGAGGGCGATCAATTTGTACCGGTGACCGACAAGCGGCTTGTCGATCGGCTCAATCCCGAAGCACGCGATCACGTGGTAGCGATCGAACTCGCCGCGCTGGGCGTCCGAGATCTGCCGGCCTATCCGACGCGGTTTCGCGGCGCTCCGGCGGTGCCCGAACTGTTCTTCAATGATTGCCGGATGCAGGTGGCACGCTGGCCCAATCAGGGCTGGGCCACAATTGCCCGGATCGTCGAATCGGGCGCTCGCCCGCGTGACGGGGATACGTCGGGAAGGCCCGGCATATTCGAGTACGCCGAGGACGCGCCCGGCAGGTGGGACGTATCCGCCGGCGTCTGGCTCAACGGCTATTGGTGCTACGACTGGCACGAAGAGACGATCCGCGTGGGATCGATCGATTCTGCAACGCGGCGCATCACGCTTGCCGAACCAGCGATTTACAGCATCATGCCAGGCAATCCGTCACCGCGCCGTTACCGTGCTCTGAATGTGCTGGAAGAACTCGATGCACCGGGTGAATACTACCTTGATTACGCGGGGAACCAGTTGCTTTTCTGGCCGCCGGAACCACTCTCTGGTGCCCGCTGCCTGCTTTCCACGCTCCACGCACCCTGCATCCGGCTCGATGAGGTATCCCATGTTCGCCTGCAGGGACTTGTCGTGGAGGCAACACTGGCCGATGGAGTGCTGGTGACGGGTGGCAGCGATGTGCGGATCGAGGGTTGCACCGTGCGTAATACCCGACAGCTCGGTATCCGCATCGAGGGGGGAACCCGGCACAGTGTTCAATCGAGCGACATCTCCGACACCGGGAGCGGCGGCATCTCGCTCTCTGGCGGCGATCGCAAGACGCTTGTGCCTGGCGAGCATGAGGTTGTCAATTGCCATATCCACCACTATTCCGCACTGCAACTCACCTACGCCAACGCACTGCTGATTGCGGGAGTGGGCCATCGCGCTGCGCATAACCTGATCCATGATGCTCCCCATCAGGCCATCGGCATTCATGGCAACGATCACCTTTTCGAGCTGAACGTCGTGCACCACATCTGCCTGGAAACTGATGACTGCGGCGCCTACTACAAAGGGCGAAATCCTTCGTGCCGCGGCAATGTCGTGCGGCACAACTTCTGGTACGATATCGGCAGCCCGATGGGACACGGCAATGCCGCCATCTACTTCGATGATGGCGATGGAGGAGATGTGGTGACCGGCAACGTGTTTTTGCGCTGTGGTGACCCGGGAAAAGGCTCCTTCGGGACCGTCTTCTCACACGGCGGCCATGGATTGGCGGCCGACAACAATATCTTCATCGACTGCAAACGCGCTCTCGGCTCGGCGCCTTGGGGCGACGATCGCTGGATCGACGCGTTAAAGGGAGGCCAGGACTGTTTCTTCACGCAGAAATTGCTCGAAGAAGTCGATATCACGAAGCCTCCGTACACGACCAGGTACCCGGAGTTGGTCGGCTTCCTCGACTATCAGGCCGGCACGCCGCGTTTCAGCACGGCTCAGCGCAACGTCCTGGTACGTTGCGGAGAGTTGTGCGGAGGCAACTGGCGGGCGGACCCCACCAACAACCTGATACTGGACCACGACCCGGGGTTCACCGATGTGGGCGGCGGCGACTTCACGCTCCGTGACGATTCCGAAGTGTATAGCCAACTACCCGGATTTGAGCCAATCCCCTGCCGTGAAATGGGGTTGTACACGGACGAGTTCCGCCGCCAGTTGCCATCGTCGAAGGGGCCGACTCCGCGATGACGTTGAGGACTACCAGTATCGAGGGATCGGTCCACTGACGGCCTGGAGTATCGTCGCGCAGAGGGTCCATTCGGCAGCTCGCAAAGTGATTCGCAGTTTATCCCTAGGGTCGCCGTTCATGAATCGCCAGACCGATCGACAGCGGCCGCGCTTTGAGCCACAATCATTAGGGGAGTTCCAGCGCTGGCGTACGACCGCGGAATCCGAGATGTCGCACCACCTCGCTGGGTGAGAGGCCGGGCCTTTCCTCGAGTCGGCGACCACCATCCCCGTTGGTGGCTGGCCGTGAAATAGCGGCCAACACTCCCCCTGCATCGTCATCCATTCCGAGCCACTGTCGCTGTCACCGAAGCAGAAAGGGTGAGCTTCCATGTTGTCCCAAGACGTTCTGGCGAAATTCCGCGGCGTGGTGGGGAAAGACGACTACTGGGATCAGCCCGCCGATCTGGCGCTCTACAGCTACGATTCTTCGGTGGAGCATCCGGTCCTGCCGCAAGTCGTGGTTCGTCCCCACACAACGGAGCAGGTAGCACAGATCGCCAGGCTCTGTTTCGAAAATGAGATTCAGCTGATCACGCGTGGCAGCGGCACGAACCTGTCCGGCGGCACGATTCCGGTCGCGGGCGGCTGCGTGTTGTTGATGACCAGGATGAACAGGGTACTGGAGATCAACGTCGACGACATGTACGCCGTGGTGCAGGCCGGCGCTATCACACTCGATGTCGCGGAAGCGGTGCGAAAGACTGGGCTGTTTTACCCGCCCGATCCTGGCAGTCAGAAGATGTCGACCATCGGCGGCAACATCGCCGAAAACGCCGGCGGGCTGCGCGGACTGAAGTACGGAGTCACCCGGGATTACGTCATGGGAGTGACATTCGTCGATATCCAGGGAAACATCGTCAAAGCGGGGGGCAAGACGGTCAAGCTCTGCACTGGCTTCAATCTCACCGGCTTAATGATCCAGTCGGAAGGACAGCTGGGCATCATCACCGAGTGCGTGCTCAAGATCATTCCCCCGCCGAAAGCGGCCAAATCGATGCTCGTTTCCTTTGAGAGCATCCTGGATGCCGGCAACACCGTCTCCGATATCATTCGCGCCCACGTTCTTCCAGCCACGCTCGAACTGATGGACAATTTCACCATCCGGACCGTCTACGAAGCAACCGGTGTGCCACTGCCCACCGAGGCAGCGGCGTTGCTGCTGATCGAAGTGGATGGACATCCGACGGTAGTGGAAGAGGAATACGCCGCTGTTCAGAGAATCTGCGCCAAGAACCGCGGAGAAATCACGCTGGCCAACACGCTCGAACAACGCGAGGCCATGTGGGAAGGTCGCCGCAAGGCGCTTTCGTCACTGGCTCGCCTACGCCCTACTCTGGTACTCGAAGACGCCACGGTTCCGCGTACCAAGATCCCGCAGTTCCTGCAGGCATTGGAAGAAATCAAGCAGAAGTACGGCGTGACGATCGGGACATTCGGCCATGCCGGGGACGGCAACCTGCACCCCACCATTCTCTGTGACCGACGGGATTCGGCTGAGATGCAACGAGTGCATCAGGCGGTCGACGAGATCTTCCAGGTGGCACTAGGTCTGGACGGAACCTGTTCGGGCGAGCATGGGATCGGTCTGGCCAAGCAGAAATACATGGTGCAGGAAGTCGGCGCCGGTACTGTCAACTACATGAAAGCCATCAAGCAGGGAGTCGATCCCAAGAACCTGCTCAACCCGCACAAGCAGGCCCTCTGAACGGAACGTGATACCATGACAAGTTTCGCCGGCGTTGTCCAGCAGTTGAAGGAACTCGAGGACCTGATCGTCCAGTGCTCACGTTGCGGCACGTGCCAGTCGGTCTGCCCGCTGTACCGTAAGGACTGGCAGGAGTCGTCCGTGGCGCGCGGCAAGATCTTTCTGATTGATGCATTGTGCGAAGGCAAGCTCGACGACGCGTCCCGAATCTTCCAATACGTTGACTATTGCCTCCTGTGCGGCCGCTGTAAGCGTGACTGCCCATCCGGCGTGCAGACCGATCTGATCTTCCTGAAAGCCAAGTCGATTCTCCGGCAGGTAAACAAGCTGCCGGCCTGGCAGAAACTGATTTTGAAGACCGCCATGCGGCGACCAAAATTGCTCGCCAGACTCAGTCCGCTCTTGCATCTGGGCCTGCGCGTGGGGACCCGCCAAGTTGACGACGGTGTTTTCAAGCCGTTTGCCGTCTCCAGTCCGTTGATTGGTCCTCTGAGCGAGCGGCACATTGTCGACCTTCCCGCTAAAGCACTGACCAGCATCTACCGTGGGCTGCAGAAGGCGGATCACGAGCGGATGCGGGTCATCTTTTACCCCGGCTGCGCCGCCACACTGATCTACGTTGACTGGGGTGTGGCGATTGTCGAAACCCTCAAACATTTCGGCGTCTCGGTCTATGTTCCCGAAGTAAACAAATGCTGCGGCATACCTTCGGCTACGATGGGCGAACTGGATCTGTACAGAACTCAGGTCAGCGAAAACTACGACTATTTCGACTCGATTCAGGACACCGACACAATCGTGACCTGCTGTCCCACGTGCGAGTATGGACTCGGCGCTTTGGGAGAACGGGAGTCGGGCCGCACGCGTGGCAAGAAGATGCTGGATATCGTGGTCTTCCTCGCCGAGGTCCTGAAAGTGAAATATCCGCGCAAGGTCCAACTCGCCGGCTCCAGTACGCTGCACATCCCCTGCCATTACGATCACAGTAAGGACCAGGTGCTGCGCCGGTTCATCATGGACAACTTTGACACGCAGTACCGTGATCTGGAGAACCAGAGCTGTTGCGGGTTCGGTGGTACATTCTCCATCAAGAATTACCCGCATACGCAGCAGATCGGCAAGCTGAAAGCTGACGAAATCAAGCGCCAAGGCCACGCGCAGCTGTTCACCGCCTGCCCCGGCTGCGCGATGAACCTGACCGACGCCAACCTCTCGGACGGCATGCACCTGCAGGCCTCCCATCCGGTCGCCGTGCTCTACGAGCAGCTGATCAAACCGCAGCAGGGCAAGGCGGAACCCGCGGCCCTGCAGACGAACCGCAGCTGACCG
>JBGSHS010000128.1:0-16376 GCA_041752115.1 Pirellulaceae bacterium
CAGACCGCGGGGGAAGTGACGCGTGGCCGCGGTCGCGCAGACCGCGGGGGAAGTGGAATACGGATAGCGATGCTCCCACGCTCTGCGCGAGCGTGGCGACTGTCTGCGCGAGCGAGGCTGCGCCGGCGACTTGTATCCTCCTCGCGGCCCTGATATGAATGCGGGGAAACGAACCGTTCTCCTTTGCGTAGAGCACTTTCATGACTCGAGCAATTGTCGCGTCCCTGCGGTGGATCCCGTGCGTCCTGCTGGCTGCGATCGTGTCGGTCGCGACACTCACCTCGTCGCATGCCGGCGAGCCATTCGTCGGAAAGTACTTTCGCGGCGAAGGCGATGTAACCTACTTGCGGCTGCTTGACATCTCCCGTCGCATGCTCGATCCGGACCCGGAGTTCCAGAATCTGCCGATGCTCTACACACCGGCCTGGAATGGTTTTGTCGAAGGGCCGACCTGGGGCGCCTGGTGGATTCAGAACAGTTACGGCACGACCTACTGTGCACTGCCGTTGCTGCAGGAACCTTACCTGACATTTCTTCAGAACTCGCATGACCTGTGGTTCACGCAGATGGGCGACGGCCAGCGAGCGGGCGCCAACAACTGGGTGCCGCCCGACGGATGTCTGTGCGATGCCGCCTCACCGGGCTGGATCTACTACAAGCAGGGGGACGGTCGGATCGACATCCACGACTGGGGTGTGGAGTTCACGGCAGCTGGCCTGTTGATGCAGGCCGAATCGCTGTTGATCAGCCGGGATCCACAGGCGATCCAGCGCTATTTGCCGATGCTCGAGCGCTGCGCTGCGTTTATTGAGAGTCGTCGCGACAGGCAGAACAACCTGTTTCTGGCTGGTCCGGCTGGCAATCTGCTCGCCCCCAGCTATGCCGGCTGGAAACAGCCGGACGGCACCTACCGCCCGGCGTACCTCGTGGGTCTGAGCGTAACGTACATTGCGGCGCTCGACCGGTTGATTGAATTGGAGCGACTGACGGGGGCGGCTGACAAGGTGACGCTCTATACGCGGCAATGCGACGCGGCTCGACAGGGCCTGGCGGAGGTAACCACCGACGAAGGATACTTGCTCAAATCGCTCGACCCTGACGGCGCACGTCATGGAGTGTTCGGGGCAGCGCAATACGGTTATTTCGAAGCGGTATGCAATCACGATGCTATCTGCTTTCGGACGGTCAGCGATCAGCAGTCGCAGCAGATCATGAACAAGCTGCGATCGATCCCCGGCCTGCGCCCTCACGATTTGATCATCACGAACTACCCTTCCCTCGACGACATGTATGTGGAACCGGACGGTGGGTTGTGGAAGTTCGGCACCTGGGTCAATGGTGGTCACTGGACCACTTGTGAAGCGCGCATGATCATGGCTTACTATCGCCTGAACTGTTTTGATGATGCGGCACGATCGATGCAGCAGATCCTGAGATTTGCGCGAGATTTCCGGCTCGACAATCCGCTCGTCGAATTCGGCAATGCGGTCTACCAGCCGGGTGAACCGATCAACCTGTGCTATGATTCGTTCGGTGCGCCGGCGGCCATGCTGCGCGGCCTGTTCGAATATCTCTACCGCGCCGACCGCTTGACGCTCGTTCCGCACGTACCGCCCGGCATCACCAGACTGCAGCAGGATTTTCCTGTTCGCTTTGGCACGAAGCGACTTTACCTGGCGACCGCCGGATCCGGTCCGATAACGGCTGTCACCATCAATGGTCAGGCCTGGGATCAGTTTAACGGTCAGACGGTGGACCTTCCCTACGACACGCTGCCCGAAGAGGCGGAGATTGTGATCGCCCTGGGATCTGCCGCGCCCGTTGTCACAGGCTCTCGCCCCCCCTCACGTCCCTTGCCACCGCCCCCTCAGTTACAGCAACTGGAAGCCTGGGCGCGGCAGTTAAGGGTCATCACCAACAACGACCTGCCGCTGCGGATCGGCGCTGACAGTGACGGCAACAATCGCTTCCTGGGCCAGATCGCTCGCGCTCGAGTCTTTTCGCGAGCGTTGTCGGCCGAAGAGATCGCTCAGTCCACGTCCACAGAATCGACAGCGCTCGACAACGACCCGGCGCTGCTCGGCGACTGGTGGCTGGGCCGTCGCTCCGGCCAATGGGTTCCGAATGCCGCGGGGGAGTTCCTGAGGGCACGCGTGGTCGGTGAGGCAAGTATCGTCACCAGTTCACCCGGTCAGGTCCTCCAGTTGGACGGACTCGGCTACCTGGAAATCGCCCCCGATGCGCGTCTGGATTTCACCTCGGAAGTGACACTCGAAGCCTGGATCTGTCCGCGGGAGTTCCCGGCGAGCGGTATGCGGGTTCTGGACAAGAGCCGCGTCGGGACCTCCAACGGCTTCCTGCTCGATACCCATCCGGGCAATTCCTTGCGCGTGATTGTCGAACGAGGAGCGTTGAGCAGCGACGCCGGCCTGACGGCCGGCCAATGGGCCCACGTGGCAGCAACAGTCACCGCATCGGGACTCCGGACGCTGTATGTCAACGGCAGGAGAATTGCCGCCACAGACGACGCTTCGGTCGCCGAGGGAGCCAAGGTCGTCCAATACGTGAGGCATCTGCGATCCTTCTACGAGCGTCTGGCGGCAACGGGACTGGAGGATTCGTACGAGGCGCGTCACGCGCGGCTGGCGATCGACTGTTATGCGGCGTTCGAGCAGCGCAGGGAGCTTGTTGGCGATGGCCTGATTCCTCCATTGCCCCCCTCCTCGAGCCTTGCCGCCGACAGTTCTTATCTGTCCACGATCGTCCGGCTCTACGAAGGACTCGCCAAGACCCTGGCGTCATACCAGACGTCAGACAATCCCCGAGACCAGACGGTGTTTCAGCTGTTCTCCGCAGCGCAGCAGTAACCTCCGAGCGATCACAGCGCCCCGAGCTGACTTCGAGATGGTGCGCATCGCCTTGCTGCGGCGGGCCCTGCTGCCCGAACTCGGCGGGTAGCGTATCGAAGGGCACACACCACGTCGCGGGCGCGTCTCGGCACCAGGAATTCGCAGCCCGATTCCGCTGGCGTCTCCCGCGAGAATTCTGTCCCATCGTGGTACTCGCCGCGACGGGCGGCCATTAGAATGGGCACAGGGCAATCTCCCACCTGCCCAGCAACCTCCCACCTGTTTACCAGTCAAAGGCCTTGGAATGAACAAGAAATCGGCTTGTCGCGCGGAGAAGATGTCCCGGCGCGAAATGATCAAGAAAACGGCGATCGGCATCAGCATTCCGATGATTGTCCCGCGCACCGTGCTGGCGAGCCCCGGTCGGCCGGGGGCCAACGACCGCATCGGTGTCGGCGCGATTGGCGTGGGAGGTCGAGCGAGCCTGCTCCTCAATCAGTTGCCGGAAGACGGACGGATCGTGGCGTTGTGCGACTGCAACGTGCCTCGCGCCGAGGCGTTCAAAGCGGGCAAACAGGCGGATTGGCCCATCTACGAAAACTACCATGAGTTGTTGGAGCGCAAGGACATCGATGCCGTAATCATCGGCACCGGCGAGTTCCAGCGAGTGCTTCCCTCGATCCACGCCTGCCAGGCGGGAAAAGACGTCTACGCTGAAAAGCCCCTGACGCTCTACATCCAGGAAGGTCGTGTACTGGTGGACGCGGTCCGCAAGTACCAACGCGTCTTCCAGGTCGGCTCCCAGCAGCGTTCCATGGCCATGAACCGGATCGCCTGCGAGTTGGTTCGCAGCGGCGGTTTAGGAAAGGTATTGGAGGTGCGGGCGATCAACTATCCAGGACCGGCAGTGCCCCCGGATCAGATGTTCTCCGAAGAACCGGTTCCAACTGGTTTGAGCTGGGACGTCTGGCTCAATCAGGCGGCGATGCGTCCATACAATCCGCAGTGGATGAGCTGGATGAAGTGGCGTGAATTCTCCGGTGGCGAAATGACCAACTGGGGAGCGCATGGCATCGACCAGGTGCAGTGGGGGTTAGGCATGGACAACACGGGACCGACCGAGATGTGGCCGCTCACGGAAGGTCCCAACGGCCAGGTCGCCATGCGCTACGCCGACGGCACTCCGCTGAATTTCGTGCTGGAAAGCGGACCGATGGGCGGAGCAATCTTCATCGGCGAAAAGGGCAAGCTGGAGGTCAATCGCAACAAATTCGCATCGAACCCGCGTCAGATCGCCGAAGAACTGCTCAAGAAGGTCGATGTGGTGGAGGAAGAACGCAAGTGGAGCGATGAACTGGCACTCTGGCAGGCGCGTTGGCACTTGCAGAACTGGATCGACTGCATCCGCACCCGCGGGTTGCCCGTGGCCGACGTGGAAATTGGCCATCGCTCCATTTCCGTTTGCCACCTGGCGAACATCGTGCGCCGCGTGGGCCGCAAACTCCAATGGGACCCCAAGACCGAGACGTTCCCGAACGACGCCGAAGCAAACTCGATGGTCATCCGTCCGCGTCGAGCCGGCTACGAACTTCCGAGCGTGTCGTAACGCTGCCGCCTCTGGTTCCGTTCGGGCCGACAGCTATCGCCTGCATCAGAGATCGCGTGACCCTGCAATCCACGTGCCCCACAGCCAAGGGGGGACGACTCGTCTGCCACTTGGGGCGTTTTCTGCTAGAATCTCCGGTTGATGAGGAGACTTTCCTGGCAAGCACGAGTGACCTATGCACCTGAAGAACACACGCACAACGATTCTCAATCAGGGTGATGCCGCGGCGAAGCGTGAAGAGATTCGCCAGTACTTCCATGCCACGTTCAGTATCGATGAACTGCTCTACGATACGCTCAGTTCAGACGATGCCTTTTACGTGCGTGCCGAACCGCTGCGTCACCCACTCATCTTCTATCTCGGGCACACCGCCGCGTTCTACATCAACAAGTTGATTGTGGGCAAGCTGGCAACGGAGCGCATCAATCCACGATTCGAATCGATGTTTGCCGTCGGCGTCGACGAGATGTCATGGGACGATCTGAATGAGGCGAACTACGACTGGCCGACCGTGGCTGAAGTGAAAGCGTACCGAGCGCAGGTACGGCAGGTGGTCGACCAGGCAATCCATAAACTCCCTTTGACGATGCCGATCCAGTGGAATCATCCCTTCTGGGTCGTCCTGATGGGGATTGAACACCAACGGATTCACCTGGAAACATCGTCCGTCATTATTCGACGCCTGCCGATCGACATGGTCCGTCCTTTGCCGCAGTGGGATATCTGCCCCTTGAGCGGCGCAGCCCCCACGAATCAGTTGATTCCGGTCTCTGGCGGTCGAGTCGTGCAGGGAAAAGGGAAGGATCATCCGCTCTACGGCTGGGACAACGAATACGGTCACCTGGAGACGGAAGTGTGGGATTTTGCCGCCAGCCGTTACCTCGTTTCGAACCAGCAGTATCTGCAGTTTATGGAAGCGGGCGGATATGAACGGGAGGCATGGTGGACCCAGGAAGGATGGAGCTGGCTGCAGTTTTCGCAGGCCCGGCATCCTCTGTTCTGGATCAAGTCATCGGGAGGATTTCAGCTGCGTACGATGGCCCAGATCATCGACATGCCCTGGAACTGGCCCGTGGAGGTGAACTACCTGGAGGCCAAAGCGTTCTGTAACTGGTTGGCTCACGAATCGGGCAAACCGATTCGGCTTCCCACCGAGGCCGAGTGGTATCGGTTGCGCGATCTGCACGATGTTCCTGACCAGCCTTATTGGAATCGAGCGCCGGGGAACATCAATCTGGAGTACTGGGCCTCCTCGTGCCCCGTGGACCATTTCCGATTCGGTGAGTTCTACGACCTGATCGGCAACGTCTGGCAGTGGACCGAAACTCCGATCACCGGATTGGATGGCTTTGAGATCCACCCCTGTTACGATGACTTCTCCACTCCCACGTTCGATACCCGGCACAATCTGATCAAGGGAGGGTCCTGGATCTCCACCGGCAACGAAGCGACTCGGGACTCACGCTACGCATTTCGCCGCCACTTCTTTCAGCACGCTGGCCTGCGGTACGTGGAATCGCAACAACCGCTGGTCATGCCCGATGCCATGTATGAGACGGACGCTGCTGTCTCGCAGTATTGCGAATCGCACTACGGCCGCAGCTACTTCGACGTGCCGCTCTTCCCGGTTCGCTGTGCCGCAACCTGCCTCGAGTTCACCCCGTCTTCCCTGCGCCGGCGCGCGTTGGATCTTGGATGCGCCGTAGGACGAGCGTCATTTGAATTGGCCCACGAGTTCCAGCATGTGACCGGCATCGATTTTTCGGCACGCTTCATTCGCGTCGCCCTGCAGTTGAAGGAAAAAGGAAACGTGCATTATGAACTGCAGGAAGAGGGAGAGATCGTTTCTTATCACGAAGCGCGTCTGGGCGAGTTGGGACTCTCTGAGGTCATCAACCGCGTGGAGTTCTTCCAAGGGGACGCCACCAATCTGAAGCCGCAATTCACCAACTATGATCTGATCCTGGCGGCCAATCTGCTCGATCGCCTCTACGATCCGCGACGCTTCCTCGACACGATCCATGAACGTCTCAATCCGGGCGGCATTCTCGTGTTGACATCACCCTACACGTGGCTGGAAGCATTCACGGCGAAAGAGAACTGGCTGGGTGGCATCCGCCGCGCGGGAGAACCGTACATGACCATCGATGCACTGCACGATGTGCTCAGCGCCCATTTCACGCCCGTGACCGAACCGCGTGATGTGGAGTTTGTCATTCGTGAGACGCGGCGCAAATTCCAGCATACGCTCGCCCAGCTGACCGTCTGGAAACGCACCTCGTAAGCGGCAGCGGCGCGGACGCGCGGACCGATCGGCTGTCTATCTTCTTGTCCGTCATCTTTTTGTCCCTTTCGCCCTGTCCTCAACCCGTCACTCTCCCAGAACCTCCGCCAACAGCGTCCCGGTGCAGCCCTTGGGCGGGTCGATACCCAAGATCGCTGCGACGGTGGGAGCGATGTCCTGCGGTCCCACCATTCGTTCGATTCTCCGCGCAGCAATTCCCGACCCGGCGAGCATAATGGGTACATAGGTGTCGTACGGGTAGGGCGAGCCGTGCATGGCGCTATAGGCTTCGGGATCCGAATAGAGAAACCAGACCGGCTGCTGCACGACGATCACATGGCCCGACAAATGTGGATGAAAACTGTGTTGCACCTTCTGCAGAATCGAATCCGACGTCGGCTGCGCAGCCAGCAGATCGGTGCGCGTCACGGCATAAGCAATGCCCGGCTGAGTGAGGAGCTCTTCGGAGACGCGCCGTTCCACCTCCACGAGGTCCAGGTTCAGCTCGAGAATCGCCTGCCGATCGAGATAGAACGCGGGATTGGCGAACGCCAGAACCAGATTGCGGTCGGTCTGGTATCGCTGCTGCAGACAGTCGTTCAAGCAGATCATCAATTTCACAGGGTTCAATCGCCCTGCAGCCAATCCGATACTCTGCGCGTATTCGGGAATCGAGCTGATCCCGTGGTCCGATGACAGTACGATCAGTACCTGCTTCAGCCCGATCAACCGGTCGACCTCGCCGAACAGGCGGGCCAGCGAGCGATCCAGACGCATCAGGTTGTCCTCCGCTTCCAGGCTGTCAGGACCGAACGCGTGGCCGATATAGTCAGTCGCCGAGAGACCGACCATCAGCATATCGGTAGAAGGCCCCTGTCCCAGTTTCTCTTGACGCAGTAATTCGAGTGCGAAATCGATCGTCAGTTCATCGCCCATCGGTGTGCACTGCAGCGTCGCGTAGTAGTCGGACGACTGAGGATTCTGCAGCGGATGCGGGAACGTTCGCCCCAACAGCTTGTAGGACCGTTCATAGGGACAATCGTCCCGCGAGGCGGAGAGATACGTGGAGCGGTCGTTCAGCAGGTCCCACTGACCGTCCTTGTATCGATCGGCATGCCCGACACTGTTCCACCCTTCAACCCACTCCGGATATGCTTCATAGTAGTAGTTGCTCGTGATGAACCGACCGGTCGACTTGCCATACCAGAAGGCCTTGCCCTGATGGCCTCCAGGGATAATCGCCCCGCGATCCTTCAGCGACACGGAAAAAACCCGGGATTGTCGGCCGGTCGCGGCCTGCAGCTCATCACCGATCGTGTTCATGGTCAGGTTACGTGGTGATGTACCTTCATGCGCCGGCGTCGGTTGTCCGAGCAACACGCGCGTCTCGTCTTCGACACAGTAAACCTTCTGGCGTGTCTGAGCATCGTACCAGTCATTGCCGACGATGCCGTGCTGCGCAGCATCGGCGCCAGTGAAGAGCGTGGCATGCCCCACCGCAGTGAACGTCGTCGAATGCCGGTAAAACGCCTGCGTGTAAATCGCTCCCTGCTGCATCAGATACCGGAATCCGCCATCTCCAAACCGATCTTCAAACCGCAGCGGCATATCGCCGCGCAGCTGATCCACCGTGACAAACAGCACCAGCCTGGGGTGTTCTCTGCGGAGCGAGGTGGGCTCCTCGCCGCGGACGCAAGGCGAAAAGCAATCCAGAATCAGGCAACCCAGGAGCCACGCGAATGACGAGCGTAACATCACGTTCTGTCCTCAATGAATCGGTGGTCGGTCCCGGCCGCTTCACGTCGAAGCTCGCCGGCCGCATGCCACCCCTGGCATCAGGCATTCTATATCCCGCTACAAACTGTCCCGACGGCTGCTAACCAATTTCTCACAATCAGCACGCGAGTCAGTGTCCAAATCGCCTCCGGAACGGTACAACGTTCGGAAGCAGGCGGCGTGACCACCTCTCCCAGGTTCCCCTAGGGTCCGGTCGCCGGTCCCTGCGAGGAATGATCGCGGATGCAGAGTCCGGCAGCGAGGCACAGGCAGGATGACCATCTATCGACTTGGTGACCTGACACCGTCAATTCAGGGGACAGCCTACATCGCACCGGAAGCGACCATCATCGGTCAGGTGACGATCGGGGAGCATTCCAGCGTCTGGGCTCATGCGGTGCTGCGCGGCGATAACGAACCGATCGCCATCGGCGATTGCTGCAATGTCCAGGAAGGAAGTGTCCTGCACACCGATCCCGACTTCCCGTTGGTTCTGGCAGATTATGTAACGGTCGGTCACCAGGCGATGCTGCACGGGTGCCGTGTGGGCGAAGGATCGCTGATCGGGATCCAGGCAGCCATGCTCAATGGCGCTGAGATCGGTCGTCACTGCCTGGTCGGCGCCGGATCCCTGATTACTCAGGGAAAGTCGTTTCCGGATTGCTCGTTGATCCTCGGTCGACCAGCCCAAGTGGTCCGCACCCTCTCTGACGAGGAAGTAGCTCGACTCCGACAGACCGCCGAAAAGTACGCGCGGCGTGCTGCCCATTACCGCGAGCATCTGGAACGGATCGACTGAGGTTAACGCGAAGGGAGTAGATGCCTCCTGAAACTGCGAATCTGGCGGGCGGTGCAACTGGAGTGCTGCGGTAGCGATAACGAGGATCGTCGCACAACAGATCTGTTTCCCTTTCGCCCTGCCGAAACGGTAGAATGGCAGCAGCATATCGGCACCCAGGGTGTGACAGAGTGTCGCTCGGCTCACTCCCTCCAAGATCTCCTGCCAAGCGAGGCACAAATGACAAAGGCAAACTGCATGCTGTGTGGGTCACTGGCCTTCCTGGCGTTACTGTGGGCCGGATGCAAATCCAATCAATACGAAATTACCCTGCAGCCCGACGGGCCCGTCATGCAGCGCGAGTTGATCTGTTGGACCATCCAATCGTCTGGCAAGGGAAACACGGTGTCGCCGATCCGGGCGGCCGAGTTGCAGCGAATCGCCCAGGCCTACCATACGGACGTCCCTGCTGGCGACGAGAACAAGCGCCGGTTCGTCGGTGCATTTGCCAACCAGATGCCGCAAGATGTGGGCGGCAACGGTTGGTACAGTCGGTGCGAAACATCCTTGGGGATCTTGTCGGCGTATGTCGAGCGGTTCCGAGGCAATGATGACCTGACAGCGGAAATCGAGGCACGGCAGCAGGCGACCGACCGCGTCGCAGATCTGTTGATCGGGTGGTTCCAATCCGAACTCGGCGATGAAACCGGTTTCGACTCGCTGCGACGTTTCCTGGACCACCAGTTCCGGCGGGATCTCCAGAATCTGGCGCTCTATGTGTGGGCCTGGGAAATCACCTCACAGGACGAGAAGGAGATCCAGCTGGAGTGTCTAGTGCGAGCGGGTCAGTATCTTGTGGAGCGTTCGTACCTGCGGTTCGAAGAACTGCCCGAGCTCGTGCGTGCCTGGCGAGAAGCGGACCAAAGTCAATCGCGTTTGCTGTTTGTCCGACTGCAGAAGTTCCTGGCGTCGAAGATGGATCTCAGCGCCGATCAGCCGATTCCCGCCTGCCTGCAATTCCTGGCCGACGCGGAAACCGCTGAGCGCTCGCTGGACGCCTACCTCGGTCAGACCAAGGAGCATCAGGAGCTCGTTGAGCAATGGAAACAGAAACGCGAGAGTGACCCGCGGGCAGAGGAACCTCGCCGAGATACAATCCTGTCCGAACCGCTGGCGCGAGCCTTCCTACCCAATCTCCTTGGTGGATCTGACCAGGTCGATGTTACGCTCGCCACAGCTGTCGAGCCCTTTCTGACCAACGGTGACTGGAACGAAGAATCCGCCCTGGTCCGATGGTCCCGAAGTGTACTCGCCAGCGATACCGATCGTTCGGAGTTCCCGGCACTGGCCTATGCCTTCTGGTCGGCTGCAGCCGAAGATGAACAACGCGCCCGCTTCGGCAAGGTCATCCTCACCGGCACCAATCTGGGATCCTACTGCCTGTGGTATCGCAGTTTGAGCCAGGACGAAGCCAAAGTATGGGATACGTTTCTGGCAAGCCTCCACGCCGGTCCCGATGTCCCCGATCGCCTGCGCACGTTCCGTTTCCCACAAGATCAGGGCAAGGAAGACGATGATCTGGCGGAAGTTCCCCGGGATCTGATCCTGGTGCAACTGGAGGGCGAGCAGCCATGACAGGCCCGGCGGACCTGGAGAGGCATCCGCCCCCTCGCAGAGAACCGGCGGTTCCACTATGGTGATGTCCGTGATTGAATCACTTCCGGCCAAATTCAGATGGAGTGTCGTCGGGCAAACGCAATTGTTGCTCGGCGAATCCTGAATCGTACCTGACGCGTTCGATCATCGCCTGCAAGTGGCTATGGCAGCAAGTTGTTGCCAGGCTGATGCCTATCGGCAGTACGATAGCCATGACTTGCACCTTGTTCGTCCGCGTACACACTTCGGCCCAATCCACTGCGAACCTTTTCCACACGGAAAAGGCCTTCCGCTCTGAGCGCGATGGCGGCGTTCTGCGGCAGTTATCCGTTCTCACGGTCGGGCCGTCAATGGAGCAGGTACCTTCATGTCTGAGTTCGAGATGGCAGAACTGCTGAACGAGACGTCAACGGACTCTCTTCTGTCGCAGGTCACACCAACCTTGCCGGAGATCGGCGCCGGTTTCCGTCGCCTTGGCCTGAGTGAAGCGGCGATCCGCACGGTCGAATCGTGCGGCTATGCGTCCCCCACACCCATCCAGGTACAAACCATTCCCAGGTTGTTAGCCGGCTGCGACGTACTCGGCCAGGCTCAGACCGGCACCGGCAAGACGGCTGCCTTTGCTTTACCTGCCCTGGAGCGTGTGGACGTTCGCAAACGGCGTCCTCAAGTCCTGGTTCTCACTCCCACACGCGAGTTGGCGATCCAGGTTGCTGAGTCATTCGTAACGTACGGTCAGCACATGTTCGGCCTGGTCGTGGTGCCGATCTTTGGCGGGCAGGACTATCAGGTTCAGTTTCGCCAACTGGAGCGAGGCGCGCAGGTTGTTGTCGGAACGCCGGGACGTGTGATGGACCACATGCGGCGTGGGACACTGAATCTGACCGACTTGCAGTGCCTGGTGCTGGATGAGGCCGATGAGATGCTGCGGATGGGCTTCGCCGAAGACGTCGAATGGGTGCTGGCTCAGTCGCCGGAGAAGCGGCAAATGGCGCTCTTCTCCGCCACGTTGCCCGGCCCGATTCGACAGATCGCTCAACGGCATCTGACGGACCCTGTGGAAGTGACGATCGCCCAGCCGACGGCCACCGCCGCGACGGTCCATCAACGGTACGTGGTGGCCGACCCTCGGCAGAAACAAGCAGTCCTGACGCGGATTCTGGAAGCGGAACCCATTGACGGTGTGCTGATCTTCGTGAAGACGCGCAGCACCACCGAACCGCTCGCCGAGCATCTGGCGCGGGCCGGCTGGAAAGCTGCCGCCTTGAATGGCGAGATAGCGCAGAAACAGCGGGAACGGATCGTGGAAGGCCTGCGGTCCGGCAATCTCGATATTATCGTCGCCACCGATGTGGCGGCTCGTGGCCTGGACGTGCAGCGCATCAGCCACGTCATCAACTACGATCTGCCATTCGACAGCGAAGCCTATATCCACCGCGTCGGTCGTACGGGACGAGCGGGTCGCAGCGGCGAAGCGATCCTGTTCGTGCATCCACGGGAACGCCGACACCTGAAGCGGCTTGAGCAGGCCACGCGGCAGCGTATCGAGCCGATGACATTGCCCTCGAACCGCACCATCAACAAGCAACGGGTCGCGAGATTCCATGAGAAAATCACGCAGGGTCTCGCCCACCTCGAACTAGAGACCTTTCAAGGGGTGATCGAGCACTATCGACGAGAGAATGATGTGCCGCTCGAATTAATCGCCGCCGCGCTGGCGGTCCTTGTTAACGGAGATGCTCCTCTGCTGGTCAAAGACGAGCTGAGGCAACTCGAGTTGGCTCCGGATCCACCCCAGAAGCGACACGCAACGGGCCCTCGCGCACACCAAAAGGCCGCCCGCTTCCCGGCAGAACGACCTCGTGGAGCCGGTTGGGAAACGTATCGGCTGGAAGTGGGACGACACCACCACGTGCAGCCCGGAAACATCGTCGGCGCGATCGCCAATGAAGCGGGGATCAACAGTGAAGCGATCGGCAAGATTACGATCTCCGATCGTTTCAGCACGGTGGACCTCCCCGGCGGCATGTCACGGCACCTGCTCCAAGTACTGTCCCAGGTGGTTGTCGCAGGACGAAAACTCCGCATCTCGCGTCTCGACGCCTCAGGATCTTGTTCGGCAGGCGAACCAGATCTTCGCCGCCGGTCGCAGAATATACCGGGCAAGCCCAAACGCCGCCAAACGCCGTCGGAAGCGTAGCCGTGGTGGTGGAGGTGAGGACGCGCGGCCCCTGTTTTCGGAGGAAATCGCCGTTCGTACAATGACCTCCTGTTCCTGATCATAGCCTCCGGGAAATTCCCATGAACGGTTGGTCGCGTGCGCTGTGTATCTGCTGCTGGTTCGGCGCGGCCGAGAGTGCCGCGACGGCCGAGTTCCAGCACCATCTGCCCTCCCTGGAGCGGTCGTATTGGATCCATGCCAGTCTGGCCCCGTCGCCTTTGCGAGGCTACTGGGGTCCCGACTACCCAGAGAGTTCGGCTCCCACACAGCAGGAAGTGGAACACGCCGCCCGACTCCTGTCAGACCAATATCGTGCCACGCGACTCTACCTGGTCTACCATCACGAGATGTCGCTGGACAAGGCAGAGCGGGTGTTCCGTTGGTGGCGTCAATCGGTTCCCGACTCCGTGCAACTGGTGCCCACCCTCGTGCTGCGAATGTATGACAAAGAACAGACTCCGGTCTTTGAGCCGAATGAACTCAGTCGGCTGGTAGGCTTCTATCGGCGAGAGATCCACGATTCGCAACTGGGCGTGTACGATGTCTATCCCAATCGGGATCAGGGCCAGTCACTCACGTATCTGGCTCAGCAATACCCACAAGGCCTGATTCGGATCGGAATTCAGCCGGAAGAAATGCTGGACACGCCATTTGTGGCGGCCGTCCAGGATACCTGGAGCGGTCTGTGTCACGGCAAGTCGACCAGCGACTGGCAGGATCGCGGCTTCGGCGCCGAAACACTACAGAGGTGGGTCGAACAGCGCAACGACCAGCAGCGCAACGACCAGCAGCGGCCCGTAACGTGGGACCTGATTGTCGTCGCCTGGGACTACGAGACAACCGAGCGTGGAGCGTATCCCGGCTATGACGATGCGGCCAAGAACATGGCCCTTCCCGCCCATCGCAACGCCTTGGCAGCTGAACTGATCCTGCGCACCGCACACCGAGGCTGCCTGGGGGGATTCAGCAGCGATCTGCTGATCTTGCAGGCCAACTCGCAGGACCCGGCACACGATGGGTCCAAGTCCAGCTTCTATCAATCGCTGAAACGTGGTGAAGCCTACGGCGGCTACTATGCTCAACCACTTCAGGAAATCATCGACATTTACCGGAACTTACAGGCCGGATCGCTGCGCGACGGAAAATCGCCAACATTCCCCTCGGAGCGTAATGACAAATGACGACTCCCCTCCTGAACATGACTCGAAGATCATCCCCCTTGTTTCCGGCCATTCTTGTCGCACTCGCCGCGACACAAGGGACGAGGGACCTGAGAGCTCAAGATACGTCAGCTCGGATTTCCGTGCGCGAGACAATCGTGTTCGACGGACGCCAGGGGTGGCAACACGAAGGCGTCACCTATCGGCTCGCCTGCGGAGCGGCAATTGCCGAAATGCCCAACGGCGATCTCCTCTGCTGGTGGCTTTCCGGCAGCAACAGTGAGCCGGCGACTGACAACAACGTGCTCGCCTCACGCTCCACTGACATCGGTCGCACTTGGAGTGAGCCGTTTGTCTTGATCGCTGCCGGAGAGACCGCTGGCGCTCTGACGGCCATGCATACGACTCCAGACGGACGAGTGATCGCACTGGGTGCTCACTGGCCATCGCAACTGCAGTACACCCTCTGGCATTACTTCCGCATGGAATCAACTGACAGCGGTCGCACCTGGAGCCACCCTGAGCCGTTTCAGGTCCGGCCAGCCGATAACCTGATGCTGGGTCGACCGATTCTGCTGAGCAACGGCGAGTATTTGATTCCCACGTCGTTCTTTGAGCAACGCCCGACTTCCCTCACCGCTTCCATCCGAGAACTGGCACACGCCCGCAGTGAAGCCGAGGCTCTCTCACTTCCCCCCGACCCGACCACAACAGGTCCGGACAAGTTTGCCACCCATCTGCACGGCTGTTCGGCTGCCACAACCACCGACCCCGCGCTACGCGAACTGGTGGAGCACCAGGGGATTCGCAATCGTCCCCTCGGTTTGCTCGAAAGTGCCGCCGTGCAGCTGAAGGACGGCCGGATCGCCATGCTCATGCGCGCGGAGTACGGAGGTTACCTCTGGCGGGCGGACAGCGGCGACTATGGTCGCACCTGGAGCGCCGCCTGGCAGACCGAGATCCCCAACCCGACCTCCCTCGCGGCCCTGCTGCGCCTGCCAGACGGTCGGATCTGCCTGATCCACAACGCCGTCGGGGGTGTCGTGGGCCAGCGCGGCCAGCGTGATCCGCTCTCGATCTGGCTGAGCGATGATGAATTGGAAAGCTGGTATCTGAAGGAGGATGTGATCACCGGCGGCCAGTTGGCCTATCCCTGCCCGTTGGTCGTCGATGGCAGGCTGGTCTTTTCGTACGACCGAGATCGGCGCGAAGTGCGGTTCGTAGAAGTGACCCTGCCAGACGCCCCATCCCGTCCGTAGTGGACCCAGCAGACCTTACTCGCTCGTCAAGACTGCTGGAAACTGCGAGAAGAACGTAGTAGGCTGAGTCTCGGTTCGTGATGCGGTCGGTCGCGCGCGGCGCACTTCTCAAGGGAAAGGGTACGAATATGTGGCAGTTAGGTCTGGACACAATTGGCATCGGCATCGTGCTTGTCATGCTGCTGACACTGCTCTTCGCAGTACTGATTCTGCAGCAACAGCGTAGCGGGAAGACCGTCAGCATCTGGCTCGGTTCGTTGGTGGCCGGACTGTTGCTGGGAAGCGCTTTGACATTCGGCGCGATGCGAGTCTATGGGCCGGCCATTCTCGGCAACCCCGTAGCCTCGAGCGATCTCGAGAACTCCGCCGACAGTTCCGCCCCCGGCGCCCCTACAGGCGGCGGTATGATGGGTGGTGGCATGGGCGGCGGTATGATGGGAGGTGGCATGGGCGGCGGTATGATGGGTGGTGGCATGGGTGGTGGCATGGGCGGCATGGGTGGCGCGGACCCGAAGCGCGAACTGACGACACTCGTTCGAAAACTCAATCTGCTCACCGGTGAAATTCAGATCACGTTCACCGAGGAACAATCAGCGGCGTTGGCTGCGGCGTTGGCCGAAATCGCCGAAGCTAAGGCCATGGAGGACCAAGAGGCAGAGGAAACCTGCGATGCTTTGACGGCCATCTTGACGGAAGAACAGAAGGCGCTGCTCGAGGTCGTCGGCTTGCCCCGGCCGTCTCGTGGCGGCGCACGTGGTGGTGCTGGCGGTGGTGGTGGTGGGATGGG
>JBGSHS010000129.1:0-15368 GCA_041752115.1 Pirellulaceae bacterium
CCGGGCCAACTCAAATGACTTCCCTCAACATGAGGCTTTGTTGTTCAGATTCCTGAGGGGCTCTTGCGAGATCCGCCGACCATCCAGGCAGGCTTTCTTACCCACAAATTCTCCCGAAGAGCCTTTTCTTTGTCGAGTGAAAAAGAACATGTCAGCTCGGTCCCATCCGAAAAGAACCAGTGCTCCACGTACTGTTTCTGGTCAGGGGACCATCCGCCGATTCCCGACTGGCTAACTCGGTCTCCACTGGACCAGTCCAACTTCAACATGAGACAGTGTTTGCCCGGTGCCCACTGGGCGGAGTACGTACCACTGAGTTTTACGCCATTCGCGGTCCCTTTGGTTTCCCATTGGCCCACCAGAAAGGCCATCTCCTGGAGTGCCTCCTTTGGCACGTCAATTTTGTCCTGGGCAATCGTCACTGTGGAAGCTGCCATCAGCACTGCCGCCGCGATCATTACGCTCTTCATAGCTGCGTCCCTTCTTTCAAGTGAAGTTACCGGATCAGAATCACTCGCATCACCGCGCATTTTATTGGATTGGACGGATCACAACGCACCTATCCCCCGAGAGTATTGGCGCATGGTACCGCATGCCACACGTCGGGCTTGTTCCCCCCGGCATTTTGCCAGGCCGACGACGTTGCCTGGCACCGCACGCGTTGGCAGACGGGGCAACATCGGCGCCGGCGTCGTGTGAACGACCGTGTTCTGTTACGAAAGCCGCACATGTACCCGTGGCATCGGGCACTCATCCGGCTTGTCGCAGTTTGCCACACTGCCCGTGCCAGGCACAGTATGTTCCCCAGGCACAGTATGTTCCCCACGCACGTCGCAGCCGATGGTGGAGCTTACCGTAGCGTCATGGTAACGCTTGGCCTTGTAGGTGCCGGGCGTGAGGAAGTCGAGCGGAATGCTGATTTCCCGTGGCGTGCCTGCATTGATACCCACCAGCCACCAATCCTGATCTCGACGACGAGCCAGGACGGCGGACTCGCCGGGGAGTCCGTCCACGAAATGGATGTCGTCCCAAGGCGACGGGATTCCCCTTAAAAAGTCTCTGGCCGGGTTGTCCTGCATGCTTTCGGGGCTTGCCGACATGCTCTGCCAGCGGTCGGTGGAGCCAGTCACGCTTCCGATACCAACATACCCATTCAGCGACTGCATCGCCCGCGACCGGAGTTGCGGCCATCATTCCGCCAGAGAACGCGAATGGATTGTCAGCGGTATCGATCGCGGCCACGCAAGCGATTAAGAAACGCGTCGCGAATGGGAAAATGACAACATGGAAGAGCGTGTGGAGTACGGATCCGCCGGTTGCACAGTTGATTCGCCAACGTGCCGTGGTGAAGCCTGGCCGGTTCCCGGGAACAACCGACCTTGACCGCCTCGTGTGGGTCACGGGCAACTGCGGATCAGGGTGCGTCTGCCTCATCGCGATGGCCCAACGGACCGGGTCTGTTTCGTTCCAGTTCTCGAGCCAGCGCCTCGGACCAAAATGCCAAGGGCCAGTAGAAAGCGGAGGTCTCCCGGCGTGCTTTTCGCAAGTACTCGATGGCCTTTTCCGTATCTCCTTCAGCCAGGTACTTCATTCCCGCCAGTTTGTATGCAGCCATCAACTGGGTTTGCGACCCGGCGTCTCTTGGGTTGACCGCTGCAAAGAACTTGGCCAGGTTCTCGTCCGTACTCTCCGCGACGACGAATTCCAGGGCGGCGCGTTCCCAGGAAGGAATGACCTCCAGATTGCGCAACCTTTCTCGGCATTGCTCACGTGCCCGCCGAAGATCCTTGCCTGCCAGGAGAATCGATTCCGGAATGATCCATTGTAGCGCGGTGACGACGAAGGCGGCTTGAGGTGCCTCACTTGCTCATACAAGTGCGGTGCGTTCTGCGGAGATTGTATGGCCTGGGCCTCCGCGTAAGTCAGGTCCGCCAACATCGAATGGTCCTTTCCCTCGCGAAGTATCTGGAGTGCCTCTGCTGAGTTCGAGCACGGCTGCTGATGTGGGGAATGGACAAGAGCGCACCTTGCGGTTTGCATGATCAGTTGTATACCGACTGAGCGTGGGCCCGGTAAGTCCGGGTTCCGCAAGCGTCGCGGGACCGCTGGGTCCAGTAGTTGCGCATCGGTTCGTTATCGCTCAGGTATTCCCCGCGAAGACGGAGCATGATTTCCCCACCTTGAGAGGACCAGTACTTCTCCGTGCCTTTCACGCGGCGGCTGACCTGCTTGACCGTCGACTCCATGAGGCTACTTGTGAGTGGAAAACCCAACCGCCGATAGGACGGATAGTCCATGCGGTCGGCATGATTCTCATAATACACGCACGAGGTGCGGAGGATCTCGCTTGGGTCATCGCCGGACGCATCGGGTGGAGGAGGTCCTAACTTGGAGCCATAGGCGGTCAGTTCATCAATGACATCCTCGACACGGCCTTCCCAGATTTTCGCCGCCCACCGATCGTAGGTTCGCTGCGTGGCATCTTCATCGCTGCTGACCGCGCGCGCCGCCGCCAGACTGTACGAGAGTGCGTGCAAGATATCCAACACAGAGATGTAATCCGAAAAGCAGGTGCGCTGCATCTTCTCGATCGAGGCCGAGCCATCTGACACAAATACTTTGCGTGAGGCTGCGGCAAATCCAAGATACCAAGCCTGGCTGGCCAGCAACGGTCCGAAGTCTTCCCAATTCTGGCGACTGGCTACGACATGCCGACTTTCCAACGTGGGGCCGACAAGTCCGGTGGAGTCTGGAGAGCAGGTCGTTTCTGCTTCCGGGGGAACGTCCGCAGAATCCAGTTTTCCCCCTGTTTTTCCGATCTCCGCGAGTTTCTCCGCCATCGCTTGATAACTCAGTTCGGGCGGCAACTGGGGCTGTGGATCGCTGTCATGAAGGGTGCCGCTCATGCTGGCCAAGAGCCCAATGCGGCTTTCTTTCCAATGTTCACCTTTGCGCGCCGAGGCGGAACGTTTCGGTGCCTTGGAGCGGCGATCGAGTTGCTGGTACCGACCTCCATCACCCATCACACACGCGATCTCCGGAGCCTGCACGTCCGTGGGCTTGCCGTGAATCACCTCCAGCAAAGGCTTGCTCTGCAACGCCTCCTCGAGACGCTGATGCGCATCGATCCGGTCACTGCCCACATGATGACATGCGCGACGCACACGTTCGTCGCTGATCGCGAGATTGGCGAGGTGCTTTAGGTCCTGGTTGGCGGCGTCAGAACTGGCCGACATGGTCCCCGCCCAAATCATCTTCGCCAGCACGCGCGGACTGACCGTATCCTCGACCGCTAATCCCAATTCAGCCGACCTCGGGAAAAAAAGACTGCCGACACGAGGTGCAGTAGTAACTTGGCTCCAGCCACGACACTTCGCCACGATCCGTCTGTAAGATCCGGGGTTCCCCGGGGCATTTCTCTCCTGGCCGCTGGCAGGTCGGACAACACGGTAACTCAGTGGAGTCAGGAACCAAAGCCACCAATTCCTGGAGCATCGCGGCGGACAGTAAATCACCCACTTCGATGCACTCGTCCTCCAGTTCCGCAAACGTCTTCGGCCGCCCATCCGGGTGCACGGGATTCCCCAGGAGTTCCCTGATTTCCTGCACCTTCTGCCGTACGAGTTGCTTCTTTGACGCGGACAATCCCATTCCCTAAACCTCCATGTCGTGCCCAAACCGCCAAGTCTCCCCCTTGGTTCCCTGAGATTCTCTCAACTCGGCCATGAAAAGGCCATGCCAACTGCAAACCGCAAGGTGCGCTCATGGACAACAGCAGCGGCGACAGGCACGATGCGTCTATCGTGATGAGCGGTGCAACTCCGCTGTTCACGGGAAAGCCCTCTCGTGTGTGCCACAGTTGGAGGTCGTAACGCTTCTTCCCTGTGCCAAACCCAAGACATTGATGTGGCAAACGTGGAGACTGTTGGTACAATGCTCTCGCCATGGTGACATGTCCTGCCTGCATGACCGAGAACAGCGACACGAGTAGGTTCTGCTCGGCGTGTGGCAGTGCGCTTTCACCGCAGTTTGCTGTCACTGCTCCGCAACGGGCTGATCATGCACCACGGGCGGATACGTCGAGTACGACAGGCGACAGTTCGCACCATGGTCGCTTTCTACCGGGAACCAAGGTGGCTGAGCGGTATCGCATCGTGTCGCTGGTCGGTCGTGGCGGTATGGGAGAAGTGTACCGAGCGGATGACCTCAAGCTGGGCCAGACGGTGGCTCTCAAGTTCCTGCCGAGGGATTGGGATCGGGACGAGCTACGGCTCGAGCATTTCCGCAATGAAGTCCGTTTGGCTCGGTCCGTAGCGCATCCCAATGTGTGCCGTGTGTACGATATTGGCGAAGCGGATGGACAGGTCTTCTTGTCAATGGAGTTCGTGGATGGTGAGGACCTGCGCAGTCTGCTGCGCCGCATCGGCCGTCTGCCGAAGGACAAGGGCATTCAGATCGCGCAGCAGATCTGCCTCGGGCTCTCCGCCGCACATCAGCAGGGCGTGTTGCATCGTGACTTGAAACCAGCCAATATCATGCTCGACGGTCGCGGGCAGGTGCGCATCACTGACTTTGGGCTGGCTCGACTCGCCGCCGATGGTGTATTCGGCGAAATTGCCGGGACACCCTTCTACATGGCGCCGGAGCAGCGGAGCCGTGGCGAGACGACGGTGCAGAGCGATCTGTATTCGTTGGGGCTCGTGCTCTATGAACTGTTCACGGGTCAACATTGCTTCAAGAGCGGCACGGGCGACGAAGCGCAGCCAACCCACCGGTCTGCGCTGAAGTTGCCGTCGAGCGTGGTGGACGACATTGACCCAGCCGTGGAGCGTGCGATTGTACGCTGTCTGGAGTTCGAGCCGCGTGACCGGCCGCAATCGGCGATATCCATTGCGGGACTATTGCCCGGGCATGATGCCCTGGCGGTGGCGGTGGCTGCCGGGGAGACACCTTCGCCGGATTTGGTTGCCGCCGCTGGTGGTCATGAGGGCCTCCAAGCGAAACTGGCTGTAATCTGCCTGCTGGGCGTGGCGGTCGGCTTGGTAGCCTTGTGCTTCCTCGGTGATCAACTGAAGCTGGTGAATCAGTCTCCCATGACGAGACCCACCAAGTTGGAGGCAGAAGCGGAATACTGGTTGCGCAACGACCTCGGATTGGCGCAGGCTGAGACAGATTACTTCGATTGTGGCTACACCCTTCGGCCACGTGACTCGCTAACGCCGGTGCGTTTCTGGTACAGGCGGCGGAGTGAGCTGTTCTATCCGGCGGAGTTGTGGAGCATCGAGATATCCTATTTTTGCAATTTCGGACGCGTTGAGCCGCAATTACCACGGCTCGAAGTGCCCGAGGAACTCATCGTTGAGCTGGATGGCAACGGCCGATTGGTCGGATTTCGCAAGCTTCCTCCTGCTCACTTCACTTTGGCACCAGACGAGAAAATGCCCCCGGCCAGAAACGTAGACTGCTGGTCGAAATGGCTCCCGGAGGACCGACTCGGATTCTCGCTCGATCACTTGATTCCCCTGGAAGACTCGCAGTCAATATCCGAGTTACCCATCCCCACGCCACCGTATCCGTTTGACCAGATCCGAGTTTGGCGACGCGAGGCGGAGGACGACTCGCCGACGCACTATGTAGTCGCAGCGTCATTTCGCGACCAACTCACTCATTTCGAGACGTTCAGTGTCGAAGGCAGTGCTCCGCACGAGACATCCTTTGAGTTCATGAACGGCTTGAATGTCGTCCTCTTCGTGTTTGCGCTCTTCCTGATATATCCCAACTGGCGCCGTGGACGCATTGACCGCCGCGGGTTGACTCATGGTGCGGTTGCCATATTTGCGATTTCCATGCTGGTCTGGCTGCTGTCTGCCAATCACGTTCTCGGCACCGACGAGTTGGGGATTCTCTGGTTCGGCGTGGCGACATCTTCGTTCTATGCGGCGCGTTTCGGGTTGTGGTACTGCGCGCTCGAACCTCTGGTTCGGCGGCTATGGCCCGAATCGCTGATCAGTTGGACAAGATGTATCGCCGGACGCGTCCGTGATCCTATCGTGGGTCGTGATCTGCTCATCGGTTGTCTGTTTGCCGTGCTCCACCTCGCAACTGCGTCCCTGATTACGCTGACAATCTGGTGGTTAGGCAGCGGACGAATCCCGCTCCAACCGTCACAGCCGCAGGCATTGCAGGGTGTCTTGGGAGAGGTCGCCTTGATCACCCATGTCATAGCGCTCGGCTTCTACGTATCGTGCTACCTGATGGTGCTGCTTGCGTTCCTGCGTCGCATCCTGCCCAATCTGCTGGTTGCAGGCTTCGCCTTCGCGGCAATTCAGGTCATGGCCTGGGCGGTCCTCCCAGGTCTGGGAAACGATAAGCCCATGATCGATATCGCGATTCGCAGCCTGGCGATAGGTATCGGCTGGAGCCTGTACGCTTTTGTGATCGCGCGGTTTGGATTGCTGGCCTATTTCACAACTTGGGTCACCGCAGGCATCCTGCACGTTTCGCCACTGACGGCGAACAGTTCCCATTTCTATTTCCCTTCCAGCGTCGTGGCCTGTGCGTTCGTGTTGGCGGTTGCCCTTTACGGATTCCACACGACACTGGGCGGTCGTCCACTGCGACAGTGGTTGCAGTGGTCGAGCGGGTCGTGATTGGTGCCGTACGGTGATGTGTTCTGAGGGACGGCTGGGTTGACCACGATGGTCAACGTGGCGTTGGACGGGAGATGTCGGAGACCAAGAACCGTTACAAAGGAGCATCAAATGACACAGACGCGGCGGACATTTTTCGAGGCAATGGGGTCAGGAGCGTTAGGCGTGGTTTTCGGCGTCGCCGGACGCTGTGTTCTACCCGTCGAGGCTCAGGCTTCGACACCAAGTCCACCACATCGCACTCCCACCCGGGCGGCTGCCATTCAGATGACTATCCGACATGGCAAGGTCGATGACAATCTGGCGACGGCGGAACAGCTGATTGAGGAGGCGATCCGTAAAGGAGCTAAGTGGATTGTGCTGCCAGAATTCTTCACATCCGGCTACGGATCGGGCAATGACCCGGCTCAGATTGACGCAGCCCGACCGATTGACGGTGAGCCAGCGGATCTGCTGAAACGCATGGCACGGCGTGGAGAGTGTTTCGTGGGAGGCTCGTTTCTGGCGCAAAGACAAGCGGATACCTACAACACGTTTGTCCTGGCGACGCCGGATGGATCGGTTCGCACCCACGACAAGGACACTCCTTCAACCGGCGACGAGGCCTCCAATTACATGGGAAGAATCGAAGACGACGGCTTGCTCGAGGTTGACGAGCTGCGCATCGGTGCTGCCATGTGCTGGGAATTGATTCGGTTCCGCACAGCGCGGAGGCTACGAGAGAAAGTTGATTTGGTGCTCGCCGGTACAGCGTATTTCCTGAGCGAAGAATTCGATGACATACTCACTGAGCAGACCTATGAGATCTTACGTCGGAAGCCCGGCCGGTTTGCTCGCGTCGTTGGCGCCCCGGTCGTCTTGGCGAGTGGTGTCGGCAAAGTGGAGATTGGCGCGTACAACAATCCCAATGGCAAGATCAAGATCGAATACATGGGCGCAAGCCAAATCGTGAACGCGGCCGGGGAAACATTGGCTATGCGGTCGCTAGCGGATGGAGAAGGGGTCGCTGTTGCCGATCTTGAGATAGGACGCTTTCCTCCATTGGAAGGCTTGGTGGACCGTCTCTGGATCCCCGAAGTACCGCAGTTCTACAACGATGTCTTTCACAACAACCCGCCCAAAGGCGCCACAATCTATCGAGACGTTGTGCGACCGCACCGAAACAAGAATACACGATAACCGTGCCGCGTCCGATGTGGAATCGTCATCAGTTATAGCCTGAGCTTCCGACCGAAGAAGTCGGCCAACTCTCGAAAACCAGCCCTCGATTCCGGAAAATCGCAATCAGGAATGACATGATAAGCGTGCCACATTCCTTCTCTCACGCTGAGTTCCACGTCCACGCCAGCCTCCTTCATCTTCTGGTGGAGACGCACGCAGTCGCTCAGCAATATGTCGCGCGTGCCGGTCTGAATCATGGTGGGTGGGAACTTTTCCGAGAACTCAGCGAAAATCGGCGACAACAGTGGCTCGTTCTTGTCGGCACTTCCTGCATACGCCCGCGCGCAGAAGAAGTCCTTTTTTGCGAGAACCGGATCGAGCCCGTCATTTGTTTCACAACTGTCTCCCGTGGCGTTGAGGTCGGTGACAGGCGTGATACATGCAAGTGCACCTGGCAGTGGAAGACCTTCATCTCGAGCTTTCAACGTCATGGTGAGGACCAAATTGGCTCCGGCCGACAAGCCAGACATCCCCAGCTTTTCGGACGCGACTTCTTGAATGATGCCCCGATACGCGGCCACACAGTCGTCCACGCCCGCCGGAAACGGGTGCTGGGGCGCAAGTCGATAAGCGACGCTGTAAACCTTCAAGCCAGTCAGGTCGGCAAGAGGTGCACACTCGGCGTACGTACTTGCCGGCGTGTGCAGACAAAAGCCGCCGCCATGGATATGCATGATCGCTTTGTCCGCATTGGCGGCGTTATATGTCTTCGGTGTGATGACGTGTACGTCAATGCCGCCCAGCTGTCGAACCTCAACGGATTCGGCAAGGGCTTCGATGACCTTTGTGCTTCGCTCATTCCCCTCTTTTTCTGCTTTCGATTGGAGAGACTTCCATTCCTCGGGAGTTTGCGGAATGAATGCGCGTTCCTCCATGACGGGAGGGGTTCGGAGAAAGTCCTGAGCCTCCCTGCTGATGGTAGTGGGAGCAGGTGGAACTGGCCTTCGCTTGTCCTGGGCCATCAATGTCACACTGAGACACGAACAAGCCAGCAGTGCAAGAATAGTATTGCGCCACATGATGTCCTTCCTCCAAATCTGTCTGACAATACGCCGTGGTCCGGTCGTCCCAAGTCTCACGACTGAATTCGATGCTGCCAGCACTTAGCACGGTTCCTGCGGCCGTGACACACGAACACTGCTGGCCATCAATTACCGCTGGATCCAGCTCCATTACGAGACTCCACGCCCCAATTGGCTGCATCGCTCCAGTTGCCGTTCCCCAGTTTGACTGCCTGTGCAGGATAGGGATAGACCGGGCGACTCATTGTCGAGAGACCGGTTTCGTTAAGTTTCTGCGCGATGATGTGGTCGGGCGATTTGCCTCCTTCCACCCATTCGGCGGCTATCGCGAGCCAATCCACTTGGTCGGGACCGACACCACCGCCGCAATGGCCGACGCCCGGCAGCATGAAAAGCCTGAAGAACTCTCGAACATCCGGGGCGCGGCGTTCGACCTCCTCGTAATACCGGACGGAGGAGAAGGGAGTCGCCATGCCGTCACTCCAACCGTGCCAGAGTATGAGCTTACCGCCAGCGGCGCGAAACGCACCTAGGTCCGTATTCAAAGGGTCCAGGAACGAAGACACAAACCGCGAGTCGTTTGTCCAATTGGCGAGATCGTACGTCGAGTAATCCCAGCGCTCATCGCTGAAAATGAAGTACTTGCAGAATTGAGTCCCCACCAAGTGGCTCATGTTCGGAGCGTGGTGTTCCTCCAGAAACTCTAAGGAGCATCCAGCAAACCAGATGTACCATTCGAGCTCAGAACCGAGCGGCACGCCCGGATGAAATGCCACACCGTTCGCCTCAGGTCCTTCATACGCTGCCTCCACCGCCTTTCGCTGTTCCGGCTTCAACCACGTCACTTTCGCAAGCTCGAACCGACACGCTCGCGGGTCGGCTAAGATCCCGTCGGCGACGCCGTCTTGGTTGTCGCACTGATTGAGGACCTCCTGGTGCAGATTTCGGAGGTCCTCCTCGCTGAGGAGTGGTTTGTCGTACTGTCCTGGCTGCGGAAAGAAATGCTGGGCATAGTGGATGACAGTTGCCATCTCCCCCGTCATGCTGGGGACCGGGCCGCCGCACACGATTCCATCAAAATCCGTCGGGTACCGCTGAGCTGCCATGAGCGCTTGGCGGCCACCGGTCGAACACCCCATGAAGTAGGTGTAGTCCGCCGACCTCTTGTAGTACGCGGCGACGAGTGTCTTTGCCACCTCAATCGTCCGGTGAACAGCCAAATGCCCAAAGTTAACCTGCGCTTCAGCGTTGAAGTGCGCCCAGTCGGCTGTAAAGGGCGTACGAGACACATGCCCTGTATTCGTGCCAACCGTGGCATAGCCGCGTTCCAGCATCCCTCGTGCGTGATGATCGCAGTTGCCAACCAATCCACCACCGCCACCCATGACAATCCGACCATTCCATCTATCGGGCAACATCAGTTCGAAGCCGATGGTCCCGCCAATCACGCCGCAGATATCGACGTGTAAAACGTCAACCGCCTTCGACGGTGATCCGGCACCACTTGGTGGCAATGTCGCTCGATAGTCCACGGACGTAAAGCGAAGATCAGGAAGCCGCAGGTTACGCAGTTCAACGAGCGCACACTGGGGAGTGATCGATGCCTGATAGGCCACGGTCGTAGTGTCTGCATGTTGACTGCCGCCGCAGTTTCCCTGCGGTTCCTGACCTGCCAGTGGCATCGCCAACACGGCAGTCCATGACAGTCCTAACACCAGTCGAGTTGCGGACAGCATGACGGACGCCTCCCATTTACATTTCCGAGTTCTGGCCTGGGCAACACACTGACAACCGCTGTGCCCTGACAGACTTCACCACGACAACCTCGGATGACAGCGCCCGTTTTAGCTTCGTTTGCCCAGGATGCGATGACGGATCCATTCCAATAGGACGCGCCCGGGCTTGAGCGACAGTACCGACCCCAAATGCGTAGGCCAGTCCTCCTGATGAACGCACGGCGGCCGTGGCCACCCAAGATCGCGCTGGTCCAAGTTGAATGGCCACGGTCATACTCCAGACAAATGCGTCTGCTGGAGCCGCACTAGTCCGGCGTGAGGAACCACTCGGGTCGGTGAAAGGTCGGCTTTGGTTCCCCCTGGGCGTAGTCATTGGTGAGTCCAAACATCACCTCCACGATACGGCCCAACTCCTCGAATCGAATCAAATCCGTCTCATCGGAGGGCTGATGATAGTCGCTGTGAAATTCAGTCATGAACTGGATGACCGGTACATCAAAACGGGCAAAATGGTAACTGTCGATGAAGTAGATCATCCGCCATGAGGGATGCTGGTCGGGCAGCACCGTGACACCAGTCCTCTTGCCGATGGCAACGGCCCTTTCAAATACCTCGTCACATCCTGGACAAACACAATTCACGGCGCCGGTGGAGCGACCCACCATGTCAACATTGATGTTCAGGACGACTTGGTTATACGGAACGAGCGGGTGTCTCGAGTAATACGCCGAGCCCGCAAGGCCCTGCTCTTCGCCGCTGGTGAGTAGAACCAACACACTGCGTCGCAGGGGCCCACCCGCCGCCAGTCGTCGGGCGATGTCCAGGACAGCGGCCGTGCCTGAAGCATTGTCGTCCGCACCGTTCCAGATGCCGTCCTTTCCAACTGGAGCCTCCTCGAATCCGAGATGATCATAATGCGCCGTCAGAACAATCCACTCCTCCCGGAGTGAAGGGTCATTGCCGCGAATCATGGCAACAACATTGCTGGCCGACCCTGATTCCGGCTCTGCTTCAATACGCACCTCGAGCGATGCCTTCAAATCCCGCGTCTGAAACCCTGGTTGTGATAACCGCGCCTTCCACTCCGCGTACGTTCCACCCGCAGCTTCCGCCAGTGTCTTGTCAAAGACTGTAGGCGTGATCCCCAGTATTGGACCCCATCCACCCGTTGGCCGTCCCTCAAACTCTGGTAGAAAGGTCAGCGGGGCGTTAGGAACCTGCCGCGCGGCACGCGTTTCGGTACTCACAGAAGCATCGGCCGGGCGTTCAAATTCTTCGCTCACGTAGACGAGTAACGATCCGCCGCGTACCGTCACATGCACCGATTTCCCTACGCCTCGGTCGTAGGCATGGATCGCTTGAGGGTCAAGTTCCCAAGGTGCCCCCAAAAAGGCCACCACGGCCTTCCCGCCAACATCAACACCACGGAAGTCGTCAACACCGCGTTCCGGCACAAACACGCCGTGTCCTGCAAAGACCACTTCATACTTCGTGGGCGTATTGGCCGGGTCCATTCCCCTCGGGAAGAACAGCACATCTTTGGGATCAATGTCGGATCCGTTGATGGAGATACGATAGCCCCCTCGTCCTGGCGAAAAGCTCTTGAGCGCGTAGGTCTGGTAATAGCGATCGTTGTTTGCCGGTTGCCACCCGTAGGCACGCAGCTGACTTGCAAGATAGAGTGCCGATACATCAAGATCACGACTCGGCGTCCCGCGACCTCTCAGAAGATCGTCCGCTAAGAACCGGACATGCGCCTCGACATGCCGGTCAGAGTCCGTCTGGGCGCGGGCCATGCTTGTGATGCACGACAGCACGACAATGCACGACAGGAACGTGGAAACTCCCACGAGTAGCTCCTCGATGACATGCGACCAGGAACCGATCAACAGAACACCGTACGACGACTCAGCTGGCTCCTGCTGAGCGTGATACACCATCATATTCTCTGCCTCCGACTGACTCTACCACACTGCCTCCCGACCGGAAACGACTCAACAATCCGGTGGGCTGAGCGGTCGCCGGTGCCCATTTGGCCGTATCGATAGCGATCTCCCTCGTATCGTTGGTCGCCCACCACGTAGAAGTATTTGATGACCGGACGGTACGTCGTCCCATCGCCATCGTCGTTGCCCTCAACTTCACTGGACGTAATCGTCCCAATGGCCGTAGGGTAGCCGAGGGCGTGGATCTGCTGGATGCTCGCCTTGACAACGAGGAAGTCGAAGGTCAGGGTGATAGCCGACCAAAAAACGGCGAAGAACAGGAGGCAGCCGACCCCAGCCACTGGCCCACCCAACTTCTTGGCAATCCCCACCATGGCTCAGCGTCCTTTTCCTGTCGCGCACGATTCCAGGCCACCGGTTGCCGTCACACCTCACTCTCCGCTGATGACTTCCCACACCCGATCGTGGATGTTGCCCCTCGGTGCCAATTCCCGTTTGGCGGGGTGATGTCGGATCTCGACGACGAAGATCCCGGTAACGTTGTTCTTCCTTTTCTACTTCCCAACCGCCCTTTCGTACGCCTGCAGGACCTGCTGGGCATAGTCGAAGTCGACAGCAAACATCGCGGCGCGCATGGCCTTCAGATGCGACTCGACCTCCCTGTCAATGATACGCAGCATGTCCACAGCCGCATCTTCCGGCTCACACACTCCATCATCATCCGAGTTGCCGCGGATGACCCGTGTCACGAGCGCCTGCAATTCGTCGCGTTGCATGGTTCCCCTCCCGTTGCCATTACACCTCTTCGGCCAGGAAAGTGCCTGGGCTCGTCACACTTGCTGATCGTACCAGATAGACTCCCACCAGAAGAAGCAGGACACCCAGCGGAACGAACGCGCAAGGAAACAGCCATCGCTGCACGAAGGTGTCGATCCGAGCGTGTTGCGGATCAGCCGGACAATAGATGACTGGAACGGCGTCGCCCAACTTTGGTGTCGGCGTGGTTGCCGTCCCCTCGAATCGCGTCGGCACACCTTCCGGTGTCCGGAACTCAATGACCGGAGACGTATTGGAACCGTCCACACTCTCCGTCACACGCAGTTCAACTACAGATCCGCGTCCAGAAATGGCATCCCTCTGAAAGGCAATTTCGCGCGCCAGGAGAACCAGGCCGACGAGCAGGAACAGAACGCCAAATGCAACGAGGATACGGCCCTCGATGCGTTTCCATCGACGTCCGAGACCGCAACCAGCTGGCGATTCGCTTTGCATTACCCCATACTCCCGAATAACCCGACTTGAGCCTGCCGATATCAACGAACAACCAACAACCAACGAACCACGCCGCGTCTGGGCCAGGTTGTTGCCGTGGCGACCCGACCATTGATTGACGCGGGCGCAGGCCCAGAAGTCCCACAGTAGTAGATTCGTGTTTCCTCCTTCACTCTTGTCCCTGCCGTCATTCGCGGGCCGGGGGATGAATGGTTGCGCATGTGTCTGGGGTTGCATGCCCGTTCGGCCGAACGACACACCCCCGAATCACCCGCCTGCGGCTAATATCTTCCGATGACACAACCTGCGCAACCGTTGCTAACCATTTTCTAATGTCGCGCATGGTGATTGTGCCCCGGGACAGCGCCCCGACGTGAACCCCGGCGAGCTACGTTGGAGCCGATCCCCCGCGCTGCATTCTCCCGATCCAATTCGTGGTGGTCACCGCAGCGAGCAATTTCTCCCTGCCCCATGTAAGGCGGGCTCCCGGGGATTCCGCAACATCTTGACATACTGATTTCGTTGCTGCTGACTCGGCCGCCAAGCATTCGGAGGACCTTTCGATCACCGGATTGGCGATCAGCATCAGTCGAACCTCGAAATGCAGTCCGCCTGCTCAAGAATCGGATCCGCCGGACGAAAACGACATCGTGGCGGTCAATCGTTCCGCTGCCCGCTTTGAGTGCCCGACCCTTTCGTTTCGAGGTGAAGAACGTGAAGACGACGATACTCGGTGGCCTGCTCTCTCTGCTTGCGGTCATTGGTTGCCGTCAAGCCACCTCGACAAGTCCGGGAATCGAGACCTATACGGTCGAATGCGACACAAACCAATTGGTTGTCGGCAACAAACAGTCAGTCGAAATCCTGGTGCGTTACCATCGTGGCCAACAGCCGGCCGCCACCTTGAAGTATCACGTGCAGCTACGTGGCCCGGGAGATCTGACCATCGCTCCCCCCGCGTGGGACGTGCGGCAGAATTTGGCCAGAGAAGATGCAGGTTTCAACTACACGGCTGCGGTGCATGTTCAGGTGGCTCCGGACGCGACACCAGGAGTCCGCGAGTTAACCGTGATTATCACACCGGAGAGAGGGGAGACCACAACCCGCGTGTTGACATTTCAGGTGACCAACAAGGAACGCTAGAAGGTGTGTATAGCACGATCGGAGCTTTGAATGATATCTTCCGAGAGGGCAGTTGGAGACCACCTCCATCGCCGCCAGGTGATCGCAGGCCTGTGGCACTTGGGAGATACCTTCAAGCGGTTGGTGATCATGGTTGGAGTGTTAGGGGGTGGGAGGCGTCGGCAATTCGCGCAGGCTCAGAATGACCGTGGCTTGAGACACGAAGTCATTCCGCGTCGGAATTCCTCTGGCCCCAGTCCTAGCCTGGATTCCCATGGACCTGAAATCCCCTAAAGAAATGGCGAGGATTCGACCGGGGACCCAGCTTTAGTTGGTCACTTTACACCATGCGAGGCTCAACCGAACACAAATTGAATTCGCTTCCCCCACCAGGGTACT
>JBGSHS010000130.1:0-35757 GCA_041752115.1 Pirellulaceae bacterium
AAATCCACTGACGAACGGTGTCGCGAGCTGAAGCTCGCGCGACGCAGTGGCTATGCCTACTGATTCTTAAGCGTCTCGATCATCGCGGCGACGTTTTCCGGGCGGGCATCGGGCGGGATCGCGTGGGCAGGTGAGGCGACATACCCGCCATTGCGGCCGAGCACGTCGATCAGACGCAGCACTTCCTCCCGTGTTTGCTCTGGCGTGGCGTAAGGAAGGATGCGCTGAATGCTGATTCCTCCGTAAAAGCTCAGATCTGCACCGAACTCGTGTTTGATCGCTTGCACGTCCATGACTTCGGGCTGGAGCGGATTGAACGCGTCGAGGCCACATTCGATCAGTTCGGGGAATAGTTGCTGGACCTTGCCACACGAGTGGATGAAGACGAATTTGCCGCGTGCTTTCACGGCCTGATACATCTGGCGGATCCGCGGCTTGATGAACTCGCGCCACAGCCCGGGACCCATGATCAGGCCGTGCTGCTGTCCCCAGTCGTCTCCGAACATCACCGCGTCAATGTCATAGTCACACACATGCTCGATCAGTCTCAAGTTGAATTCCAGCAGTCGGTCGAGTAGGGCGTGGACGAACTCAGGCCGATCGAGCATGGCCATGAGAAGCGTTTCCATGCCGCACAGAGTCCAGGCCCGTTCGAAAAGGCTGAACGACACGTTGGTCACGACAAAGGTGTCGGGGTAGTCTTGGCGTAGCGTCTGGTACGCCGAAAAACGTGATGGATCATCGGGATCGGGAAACGAGAATTCGTGCAGGGTCTCGGGCGTTACGTGGTACTGCATGACGACGCCGATGTCTCGATCGACGGTGCGATCCCAGTGGACGCCGAACTGGTCACGCCAGATGTGGGGGCGAACTTCCACGCGGGCTCCTGTCGGTTCCGCTCGCAGCACCGTGAAATGATTGCCGATCTGATCGAGGAAGTTCGGATCGCCCAGATAGGTGGCCATCCGCTCGTGCATGCGTTGTGTGAAGACGATGTGGTATGGCGTGTGATCAGGCTGCTGGTGCTGCAAGGCTGTTCTCACGCGCTGGCGAGGCGTCACCATACTCGCTCCTCTCGGAACTGATCGGGCAGACTTCCGTCGGCGGCATATCGCCCGTTCGACTTCGCGCACGCTATGACCGCATGGATGTTCGCCGGCGGCGTATCGGGAGGCAGCGCACAGCCGGGTCCCACGAGGAACCCGCCGCCGGGAGCCAGTTGTGCGAGCATTTCGCGGGTGTGGTGACGGACGTCATCCGTGGACTTGTCACGCAATACGTGCACGGGGTCGAGCATTCCCAACACACTGGTGCGGCCACGAGTGGTCCGTTTACAGACCGTCGGGTCAGTTCCCGGATCCAATTCGATACAGCTGGCGTCTGTTGCGATCAGATGCGGGAGCATCGTCGTTTCGTTGCCGCAGGCATGCACCCAGCCGGTTCCGCCGCCAAGTTGCATTGCCGCGCAAAACGCTCGTGCTCGAGGCTGTTCAAATTCGACGAACATGTCGGGAGAGATCAGGCTGTGTCCGGCCAGCCCGATGGTCGAACTGTGGGCACCCGCACGGATCTGTGCCTGACCAAAGGTGATGTTCATCTGACTGCAGATATCGAGCAGACGGTGAACGGCTGCTCGGCGTTCGGGTTCCGCCAGCCAGGTGAGAAACCGCTCCGGACCGCACAACTCCAGCGCCAGAGCGATGGGGCCCTGGTCTGCTCGACCATTGATGAAGACTTGACCGACTGTTTCTCTGGCCAGGATCCGGGTGGCCTTGAGCACTTCACACAGTGGGAATGTCCGCTCGGGATCCGGGACAGTCAGCCGAGCAATGTCATCGGTGGTTCGGATTACCGGTTCGTCCACGTGTGGGGCGATGTCGCGCTGATAACGCACGGTGCAGCCCATCGCTTCCGCCTCGGCATGCACGCCGTTTTCGTGCATGATCACATCGTGGCCGAACTCACGCCAGGCAGCCAGTTGCGCAGCCGCCAGCGCTTCTCCGTCGCGCAGCACAACGGACAGGTCGGCTTTCACCATGCGACACGCCAGCAGGTAGTTGTGCAATGCGACCGGCACACGATCGGGGACCTTCCCCTCGAGCACCATTTGCACGCGTTCTAAGGAGGTCATCTGCCTCATGGTTACCACAGCCACGTATAGAGACAAACCGTAGCAGTCAGCAGCAGGCCAAGTTGCAGGCGCCAGTCCGAAAGCCCGCGAAATGGTTCGATCGGCGCTCCCCATTCAACCGTCAATCCGGCGACCTGCTTGTCCGACGGTCGCTGTGTGGCGTACGACACAAGAAACAGAACGATCGTCGTTAAAATCACTTCCCACAGACCGCGGAACGTGTAGTTTTCGGTCAGCGTCAGATGCAGGAATCCAAAGTGCTCACGACCGAAGTCCTGGAAGATGCCGTCGATCACGTAGATCGTCGAAATGACACTGCCCGTCAGAACGCTCCAGACGGCACCGGCCATATTGACTCGTTTGCTGACGACGGCAAAGAAGATAGCCGGTACGAGCGGCACGCACAGATAGAAAGAGATCGCCTGCAAGTATTTGTAGAGCCCGTCCTGAGTCTGGGACACGACGTAGGCCCCGCAGGCGCCGGCCGACGCGGCCACGAACACCATGAGGCGACCGAGTAGAACCTGAGATCGCTCGCTGAGGTCAGGGCGGGAATACATGAGAAAGTCCCGCACGATCATCGTTGAGACGGAGTTCATCACGGCCAGGAGAGAGGAGATGAGTGCCGCGAGCAAAGCGGACAGTACCAGTCCGCGCAAGCCAGTCGGCAGCAGATGGTTGAGCATCACGACAAACGTGCTCTTGGACTCCTCGTCCGACAAGCCAGGATACAGTGCGTAGGTGATCACGCCCGGCAGGGCAAAAATGAAGATCGGCGTCAGCTTCAGCAGTGCCGCGAACATGGCACCCCACCGTCCGTGATCCAGATCGCGAGCGCCCAGGACTCGCTGCACGTTGACCTGATCCATTCCCCAGTAGAACAGACCGCCATATACCACGCCCAGAATGATACCCCAGAACGGATAGCTCGGATCGTCAATCGGACCTGCCACGTGCATCTGTGCTCCCGCACGTGCCACCAGTTCGTCCCATCCGCCCACTTTCTCCAGTCCGAGGAAGAGCATCAATGTGCAGCCGACGATCATGATGACGGTCTGAATCGTATCGGTGTAAGCCACCGCCGCATAACCGCCAATGACCGTCACCAGGGCGGCGGCAAGCGAGAGCATCAACACGACGTTCATCACGTCCCAACCGAGCAAGCTGTGGAGGACCAGGGCGCCGGCAAACAGCGTGAAAGCCATCTTGGTCATTACGCAAATGACCAACATCAGGCCCGAAAAGAACAGTCTGGCACGGACGTCATACCGCCGTTCCAGGTATTCGGGAATCGTGAACACCTTGTTCTTGATGTACGTGGGAAAGAGCACCCAGCAGGCAATTCCCAGGCAGATGGCGGTACCCAACTCAACCGTGCCTGCCTTGAGTCCATAGCGGTAGGCATCTCCGGAGAGACCGACCAGATGCTCGGCGCCGATGTTCGTCGCGAACAGCGATGCTCCGATGATCGGCCACGACAACTGGCGACTTGCCAGAAAGAACCCATCGCTGCTCCCGCGAAAGGTCTTTCGCATGCCGAGCCACAGGCCGAGTAGCATGCTGCCGATGAGCGTGGTGGCACATACGACCGTGTCCAGCCTCGTGAGCGTTAACTCCGTAGACATGCAGACCTCCGCCGATTCGAGCAGTTGTTATTCACACCGCCACGCTCGCAGTTACTGCAATCCAGCCTGCTTTATCGCCTCGCCAGCACTCAACGCGTCATGAATCACGAGTTGGAACGCGGTCAAAGCTGCGGTGACTTGCGGGAAGCCCCAGATGTTGCGCCCGATCGTCATTCCCTTCGCCCCACTGGCCACTACTTCGGAGGCCATGACCAGTGCATCGCCCAGCGTGGCGGCCTTCGGCCCACCGGCTGCAACCACCGGCACGGGACAGTCCTGCACGATCTGCGCATACGCCGCCCGGTCGCCGCAATAGGGCACTTTGATCACGTCGACGCCACACTCGATACCGCACCGCACTGCCCAGGCAATATCCTCAGGCGCGAATGACACGTCCACCTTCCCGTCCTCATAGCGGCGAGGATACGTGTGGACGATCACCGGCATACCCCAGCGTTCGGCCGCACGTACGAAATCAGCCACTCGCCGCAAGTACGCCGCCTCACTTGGCCCTCGCACAAATGCACAGGTGGCGAAGGCGTCGGCGCCCAGCCGCACCGCATCTTCGGGACAACAGAGATGTTCGTTCGCCGAATCATCAAAACGGCCGATAATCGACTGCAGGATCAGTGGCACCTGGCCGGCATAAGGTCCCCAGAGCGATTTGGCCACGCCAATATGCATGGTGATCGCATCCGGCGCCCCAGCAGCCAGCGTCCTGAGCGTCGTGCGCAGATCGCGCAGTCCGGTCGGCAAAGCTGCCTGATAACCGATGAAGTGGTCGACTGCGACGCTGCAGAACCGTCCCGAATGGTGAGCAAACAACCGTCCCAGGCGAATCGCCTTGCCGAGTTCCATGCGCGTCATCGCCTCACGCAGTCAGAAAGGGAGTGCCGCGACGTGCGCGTCGCGGTGTGAGAAAGCGGACAATGTGATTGACATCTTACAATTGCCCCTTCTACGATACAAGACGATGGAGTCCTGCTCGGACGGTGTTCGTCAAGGAGTTCCGTCCGGCGCGACGTTCACTCCTGCCATGTGCGGCCTCGGGAAGTTGTCAATTCGTGAGAGAGGCCAGCTGGCGAGAACCTCATAGACGACCCCAGAACATCGAACCAGCTTACCATAGAACTCTGCCGAAACCCGCATCCGGTCAGTACTCGATCCTTGTTCGACATTGGGTATTTCGTCATTCGTCCTAGAGTTTTTCGCCATTGGTAGCGGCACGCCGCAGGATCGTGTTCGTTACTGCAGTGAGTCGTTGAGGGGCCATGTTGTGTGTTCTGTTGTAAGGAGAATTGACCAGTGAGACGAATGCACCTCCATCTGGGTTCTTTGCTCGTGATTTTCTCCTTGGCCCTCTTGTGCTGCATCGACGTCTTAGCAGAGGAGTCCGATTCGAAAGCGGCCGATCAACTGCGCGAACAGCTCGAAAAGACTCAGGATCTGGCGGGACGCCGTGCGATCCTCGGTCAGTTGTCTCGAGTACCGAGTCTTCAGACACTGCAGCTGGCTCTTGATTGGATGAAGGATGATGCGGAGCAGCGCGAAGCGGCGGCAGAAGCAGCTGCACGCATTGGCCGGCAGCTGGCTGCGCAAAACCGCAGCGAGGTGAAGCGGGCGATGCAGCAGGTGATCCGGACCAGCTCGAATGTCACGACGATCAAACTGGCCGACGAGGCGCTGCGCGAATCCGCTCGTTCCCAGAATGTGGCGTTGAAAGGCCTGGCCAGCAGCCCGGACGCCTTGGAGACGGACGGTGGATCGGGACCCGACGCAGCGGCTGTCGACGGAGATCGTGCCACGTATTGGGACGAAGTGGATCATCAGCCGCTCTACCGCTTTCGAGTCACGTTCCAACAGAAGACGAAGGTCAACACGCTGATTATTGTCGGCCACGCCTTTCAGTCTCATAGTCCGCAGGCGTTCGACGTGTTGTGTGATGACGAAGTGGTGGCCAGCATCACCGACGCCCAGTATGACGAACGGACAAATGAAACACGCGTCAGTTTTCCGCGGCGTGAATGTCTCGCCGTGGAACTGAAGATCACCGGTTATTACGGAGGCTCACCCGGTATCCGCGAACTGGAGTTGTATGATGTCGATGCGGGGCTCGAACCGTCAGCTTACGTAACATTGCCGCCTGGCCCCATGCGGTTGTCGTGGCGTCCGGAGGATGGGGAGTTGACGCTGCTGAACTACTCGCGCAACGTCTGGACGTTTCATTATGGAGCCGACGTCGCCAAGCCCTACTTCGATCCGCTGGGGCTTGTGGACGGCGTGTCGCTGGTATGGAAGAGTCCTCCCGATCACCCCTGGCATCATGCGCTATGGTTCGCCTGGAAGGGAATCAACGGAGTCAATTACTGGGAAGAGGATCCAGGGATGGGGCGAGCGGAAGGGATCACTCAGGTCATCTCGGCCAAGGTCGAAGCTCGCGACGATTTCTCGGCACACATCCAGCTGCAATTAGCGTATCACAAGCCCGACGAAACGCCGGTACTGACCGAAGACCGGACACTCCACGTGACGGCCCCTGACGAACAGGGCGGTTATTACATCGACTGGCAGAGCGACTTCGTTGCCCAGCAAAGCGTAGTGCTGCAGGGAGGCACTGCCGGTGGCGGCTATGCCGGGTTGTCGGTACGCGTCGCTCCCGACACGCATGACTGGCGAGTGCTCGACGCTGACGGACGTGTGGATACCCCGGGCCCCGATCCGCTCGCCAAGAACCTGCACGGTCAGCATGCACGGGCCCAGGACTTCGGATTGGTCCATCGAGGGAGCGGTCAGCGGGCCGGGATCGCGATTCTGGAGCATCCCCACTCGCTGCGCCATCCGACCCAGTGGCACTGTGTGCTCGAGGACAAGATTCCCTTCGGCTACTTCAGCCCGTCGCCACTGTGGAGTGAACCATACACGGCGATGGCCGGTGCCCGATTCCACCTGGCGTATCGGATTGTTGTGCATCAGGATCAGATCGATCGCGAGCGACTGGAGAAGATGTGGAAACAGTACGCCGAGGAGAATCACTGATGCAAGTGCGTGTCGGCATGTTGGGCTATGGGTTCATGGGACGGTGCCATACCAACGCCTTTCGTACCATCGAGTACATGTATCCTTCGCTGGGAGTGCATACGCAGCTCGCAACCCTTTGTGGACGTACCGAATCGGTGGTTCGCCAGAGGGCAGACGAGTACGGGTTTGCGGCCAGCTGCACCGACTGGCATGAAGTTGTCAGTGATCCGTCGATCGAGGTCTTCGACAACTGTGGACCGGATCCAATGCATGTCGAGCCGACGATCGCCGCACTGCAGGCGGGGAAGCATGTAATTTGTGAGAAGCCGCTGGCCGTATCGCTGGCCGATGCCCGTCGCTTGCGCGATGCGGCCTGCAGCAGTGGGCGGTTGGCCATGTGCATGTTCAACTACCGGTGCTTCCCCGCCGTCTGCTGGGCCAGGCAGTTGATCGAACAAGGTAGACTGGGGACGATCTACCAGATGCGCGTGAGTTACCTGCAGATGGCAGGCCACGATCCGCATCGGACTCCTGACCAGGTCTGGTACTCCGCCTGGCCGCACAGCGGCGTGCTGCAGGGAATCGGCAGCCACGCGATCGATCAGTGTCGATTTCTGTTGGGCGAGATCACTTCCGTATCGGCACGCGTGCGGACGGTTAATGCCTCCCGTGCGATCGCGACGGAAGGAGGTGCCGGTGCTGTCGCCGACGAGGTTACGGTGGCCACGCTCGAGTTCGCCAATGGCGCGATGGGCGTGTTGGAGGCGTCGGCCCTCGCCACCGGTCACAAGAATCGGCTGGCGTGGGAAATCAATGGATCTCTGGGATCGGTGCGATGGAACCTGGAGCGTCCCAGCATGCTGGGCGTTTGTATTGCTGGTGAAGGGGTGGGGGGATTTGCCGAGATTTCGGTGACGGAGTCCGTGCATCCCTATGCCGTTGACTGGTGGCCGCCGGGGCATCATTTGGGCTGGGAACATGGCCACATTATCGGGATCGCTCAGTTCTTGCGCTCGGTGGTCCAGCAGCAGCCGTTGCCCCCTGTCGCTGCGACGTTCGACGATGGGTTTCAGGTGGCCGTGATCATCGAGTCGCTGCGTGAGTCCAGTCGCACGAAACGTGACGTCGACGTAGCGCGTAGCACGCCGTAGCACGCACTTTAGTGCGTGACCGCCCTGTCCTCACCCCTTGCCACCTTCCAGCGTTTCTCCGCATCGGTCGCGGACTGAAGTCCGCGCTACGTCGCGCTACGACGCGCTACGCTTTGCGGCACCGGTAGACGAAGGCGGGAGGCAAATTCCGCCATACGGTCGGACTTTTCTTGACTTCGGCGAACGACGCGTCCAGCAGTTTCCGGAACCGCATGCCGGCCGGCAGAAGCGTTCCCTGAAGATAGGCGAACGTGGCGAAGCAGCCTCCGGGCGACAGACGGGTCAGAACGGCCTGCATGAGTCGCTGCTGCAGGTCGCCCGAAAACGCGGCCCAGGGGAGTCCGCAGATGATGCAGTCGATCGTGGTCACGTCTCGCTCGTCACAAATCGCTTCAATGTCGGCCACCGACCGGTTGACCGTCTCCACTGCGGGGAACTTGCGAGCCATGATGGCGGCGAACTCCTGATTCAGCTCGACGGCAAAGAACCGAGCTCCCGTCTCCAGCGTGTCAACGATTGTGGGTGTAAACGCGCCCGTACCCGGTCCGAACTCAACACACACCTTGACGCGACTCCAGTCCACCCAGCTGACCATTTCGCGAGCCAGATGCACGCTGCTCGGAGCAATCGCTCCGGTGGCAATGGGATGACGCAGGAACGAGGCAAAGAACTTCGACATGAATACGTGCCTTGTGAACGGCCACGGAATCGACCAGTACATGGTTCTAGAATAGCGGACGGCTGGCCAGGCGTGAATCGGAGGGGAGCACTACGCCTCTGCCAGTTACGCTTCTGCCAGATTGGGGGGCGAGAGCTGGGCAGAACTGCAGAATCTCGAACAAGGAGCCGCAGAATGATGAAGGAAAAGATGTGCGTATGGTGAGACGTCGTCAAGCGACTGCGAGCAACGTCCGAGGTGTGGTTCTTCCACTTGGATATTAGACATTCCTTGTTGGATCTTCTGTGGTTCCAATGCGCCGGTGTGGATGCAGCCAGTGGTTGGGGTGCAGCGCGTCGAGGGGCGTTCCCAGTCGTTCTTCAGGTTGAAAGTCGGTACCTGGGGCTGTCGCGGACTGAAGTCCGCGCTACGACTTACCAGATGATATCGAGCTTGATCTGAGGCGATTGCGAGCTGAATGCGGCCACCCCTTCGTCGGTGACGAGCGAACTTTCAATGCTCAGATGTTTCAGTGTGGAGATCTGGGAAAGGGAGAGCAGGCCGAAGTCACCGATGCCAGTTCCGTTGAGCGTGAGATACTCGAGCGAACGGCTTTGTGCCAGGGCGGCAGCACCGACATCGGTAATCTGAAGGTTACCGAGCGTGAGGCCCCGGAACGCAGGTAGCTCGGCCAGGGAGGCCAATATCGCGTCCGCAATTGTGCAGCGCTCGGCTGCTTCAATTCGGAGCAGTTCCAGAGAACGGAGCAACGGGAAAGCTCGCAGGGCGGCGAGCTGTGTGGCGTCGATCGGGGAGTCACTTAGAATGAGTCTATCCAACGTATCGTTGCAAGTCAGCTTGTTCAAGAACTCTCCACGCACCCCTGTGTTGTGCAGCGACAGGTACTTCAATCGCCTGGCCGTCGGCAGAAATTCCAGTCCCGCGTCGCTGATCAGAGTGCCGCTGAGTTGCAGGGATTGCAGGTTGTCGAGATCGCGCAGGTGTTGCAGGCCATCGTCCGAGATGGTCGACCCGATCAAGGTCAGCGTCTTGACCTTGCTGAGTGAGGGGAGTTGTCGAAGGCCCTCGGCTGTGACCTTCGTATCCCACAAAGAAAAGGACTTGAGGCTCGTGGCGTTTGCGAGGATCGACATGGTGGCGTCCGTCACGAAATCGCCAGTGAAGCTCAATTTCGTCACACGCGGCATGTCGGCAGCACTCGGCAAGGCGTAGTCACCGCAGGTGACTGCGAGAGCGGGCAAGGTCTGACGCAGATTCAGCAGCCCTCTCTCGGTAACGGCAGTCGCACCGGCATTGAGATATGTGAGCGTGGCCACAGCATTCAAGTGATCAAGTCCTTGGTCGGTGATGGGACATCCGAAGATCGACAACTGCTGCAGGTGGGGAAGTCGGGTCAGGTGTTTCACGCCGGCATCTGATAACGACGCATCGCTGATCTCCAGAGCATCGATTGACTGGCTGGTCCAGATGGCAGATCGCTCGATGTCTTCATCAGTGATTCCGCAGCCGCGCAGAGTCAGGTGCTGCAATTTGGGTACCGAGGTGAGTACTGTGAGCGCAGGAGGCGGACACCTTGTATTGATCAATTCAATGTGCCGCGGCGAGTAGTGATCGAAAGTAGAAGCGATGGCGGCATCTGACTTTGAGTCCGCTGCCCTCATGTCGACGATCTTGCAGCTGAGCAGAGAGAGTTTTTCGAGCTGAGGCAGGTGGGCGAGGTAAGCAATGGTCAATTGGGGGCATACCGACTGGTTGAGAATGATGTCGTGAATAGCCAGTCCGTCGCCGGCCGACATGAAAAGCTCACGGGAGGAATCACCACTATCAGTAGCGCAAATCGTGCAGTTGCCGAGAGTCACTTCTTGTAGCTTGGGTAATGCGGTTATCGCCACGACACCGCGATGAGGCAGTTGCACGTCGCGTAAGGTGATCCTCTGCAACTGGGCCAATCGCGTGATGGTGCTCACTTCCACGTCACCGATCTCGACGGCCTGGAGCGTCAGGTTTCGGAGTTCGGGAAAATCGGCGAGAAAAGCGAGGCTTTCGCCTTTGGGCATGCCCGGAAGATAGACGTCCCGCGTATCCGTGACATATTGAGGTCCGAGCAGAATGTCGAGCCACCGGTTGATCCATCGTGGCGTCTGGTTGGGCTCTGCCCGCACGGTGCCGGCGAGCGATTGCACTCGGCGCGTCGCTTCCCGTTCCCGGCGCTCCCGCTGCACCGCATTTCCCACCGGAGCGAGCACCAGTGCAAGGGCGGTGATGGCTACCAGGAGCGAAATGAGCCCGTACCGGAACCTGGTTCGCTTGTTCGAGCGTGCCATGGATAATAGTCCGTACAGTGCGCTGGCCAGTGCATGCGACCCGTGTGTGGCAATCTCATTCTACAGCGATGATCGGGAGCCAGTCCACGTTGATGGTAGGCAAGGGGTCAACAAATGCACGTTCGCTCCGCCATCGTCGCCTTTCGCTCCGCGAAAGTAGCGTGGCCTGGCGTATCCGGCACTGCCGCCCTGGAGGCCGTCGCTGAACTCAGCTGCTGTGACAGGTCGCGGGCCCATGCCAGCTGTATGGGTTGCGCTGCGCCACTTTCGCGGAGCGAAAGGCGACGATGCGTCAGAGTCAGGCAGGTTCGTCGGCGAGTGGTTCGACGTCGACGGAGACGCTCATGGTGTGGTGTCCGCCACCGACGAAGACGCCGCGAATCGGGCAGACGTCGTCGTAGTCGCGGCCCCAGGCCAGCGTGATGTGGTCGGTGCCAGGAATGACACTGTTGGTGGGGTCGAAGTCGATCCAGCCGAGCTCTCCGCAGTAGAGCGAAATCCAGGCATGGGAAGCATCAGCGCCCACCAGCCGCGGTTTGCCGGGGGGCGGGAGAGTGCGCAGGTAACCGCTGACGTACCTGGCCGCCAGCCCCAGTCCGCGCAAGCAGGCGATCTGCACGTGAGCGAAATCCTGGCAGACTCCGCGACGCGTGGCGAACACTTCTTCCAGGGTGGTATGGACTGTGGTCGCTTTGGGATCATAGCGGAAGTCGTGGTGAATGCGCGCGGTCAGGTCGAGCGCCGCAGCAAGGATGGGACGCTGAGTCGTGAAGGACACAGCGGCGTAATCTGTGAGCGACCGATCAGTTCGCACTCGAGGCGAAGGGAACGCGAACTGGAAGTTGGCAAAGCCTGTGGTGGTGACATCCTCGCGCAGCATGTCGCGCACAGACTCCCAGGAAGGCGAACTGTCGGAATCGGGCTGCGGGCGCTCCGACACTTTCAGAAAGGAGGTCGCCGTGACGTTCAGACGCCGATGCGCTTCCAGGATCGAGAAGTAGTTCACGTGATTTCCGAAGAAGTCGTAACGACCGCCCATATCGGCCGGATCGGGCTTGATCAACAGCCGATGCTGCTCGCAACGCTGCCAAGTATCTTCACGGGGCGTGAGCCGCACTTCATTGCGGCAGACCGGAGCGGGTTCGCTGTATGCGTACTGCGTGGTATGCGTGATCCTGTATCTCACGACATCCCCTCCGGACGGATGTCCGACAGCTGCCGCGATGGGCCGGCGTGAATCAGATAGCGGTGATATACCGCATCCGACAGTCGCGGCAGCCATTCTTCGATATCTTCGAGCAATCGTCCCAAGGGAGCCCATTGACCCAGGCTGTAATGCTCGGCCAAGGCCGTGACGTCGGTCATCCGCACTTTGTGCAAGAGAGTCAGGGCCAGCCGCTGTTCTTCGTCCAGCTGCGGCTGAGAGACGTCGCGGGGCAGGTTGGCGACATGCTCGGCGATCGCGACCAGTTGATACGCCACGCCACGCGGATTCGTCTCGTCGGTCAGCAGCAGATCCAGTACCGCGGCGACTTGCATGTCGGCCAGGTATCGAGAATGGTAGGTCATCGAGCTGTCGGCCGCTTCGAGCATGGCTTCCAGCAGCTGAGCCGGCACTTCCTCCTGTTGTTCCAGGGCACTCCCCAGCAGGCAGGTGGTCTGTAGTGCACGTTCCAGTCTGCGGCCGAGGTCCAGAAACCGCCAGCCGAGCGAGCGAGTCATGCTCTCCATGACCAACCCGCTGAACGCGGCCAGACTGATGATGAGCTGGTCCAGCACCCCAGGCAGATCGCTCACCTCCAGTTCATTGGATCCCAGTGGCGATCGCAGCCGGCTGTTGATGGTGCGGATGATACGCCAGCTGTCGAGCGACAGGCGGTCGCGCACTTGCGATGCTGTGCTGTAGAGAGCGGAGATCGTCGACCGCAAACTGCCACTTTGAGTCTCGTCGACCACAGCAGCCGGCAAGGCCTGCTCGATTGCGGGCATGGCATCTCGCATTCCTTCCACGGCGAATCCCGGTTCAATCTGACCCTGTTTGGCCAGCGCCCGCAGCATGGCAGGAACTTCCAGCATGGCATCTGCCGATATCTCGCTGGTCAAGCGATTGACGACGGTTCGCAGCAGACGTGCTTGCGCATCCGCTCGCTCCAGGTGTCGTCCCAGCCAGAACAGGTCATCTGCGACGCGACTGGGCAGTTCGGCGCCACTGCGTTTGAGGCGAATTCCGGTCCCCTGAGACCGCAGCAGACTCACCTGACTGACCGGCCGATCGGAACTGATCCAGGTGTCTTTGCTCCCTTCACCGGTGAGAATCGAGATGTCCAACGGTTGCGGTGTGGTGGACGTGCGAGCCAGTGCGCCCTGGAGTACGACAAAGGAATCGCTCGAGGCAGTCAGGTAGGCCCGAAATGCCACGGACGCCCGCTGCAGCTTGCCTGCCGCCCAGACCGGTCCCGTCGAACGAGTGACGCGTTCTTGAGCCACGAACTCGCGCGGTGAGCTCTTGATCAAATCGACCATTTGATCATTCGTCAGTTGAGCCAGGTAGCGGTTATATTGCAGTTCATCACCTCGTCGTCGAAACGCTCGCCGCACGACCAGCTCATCAAGGTGCGACAGAACGTAGCTGAGTGACTGCTCTTCGCCGCACCACCAGGTGGCGATGTTGGGGAGAAGGAGCGGTTCGCCCAGCAGTCGTTCGCAGAGTCGGGGAAGAAATGCCTGGAAGACCGGCGATTCGACCAAGCCAGCTCCCAACGCATTGGCCACGGCGACCTGACCACCGCGCACGGCCTGCAGCAATCCAGCTGGCCCACCCGCCCCACGTCCGTCCAGTTCCAGCGGATCGCACGATTCGCTGTTGGCCCGGCGCAGGATGACGTCCACCGGGAGCAGGCCGCCGAGTGTTTTGAGCACCACGCGACCGCCTCGCACCGCCAAGTCACTGCCCTGGACCAGCGTGTAGCCCAGGTAGCGTGCCAGGTACGCATCTTCGAAGTAGCTCGGCGTCCCCGGGCCGGGACTCAGCAGCACGATCCGCGGGTTCTCGCGATGATTCGGCGCTAAGGAGGCCAGCGTTTCGCGCAGCGCGATGAAGTACGGAGCCAGACGTTCGACCTGGCACGCATGGAAAATGTCAGGCAGCATGCGCGACAGTACGATCCGATTTTCCAGGACGTGTCCGATGCCCGAGGGAGCTTCCGTCCGATCGGCCAGCACCCACCACTCGCCGCTGGGGGAACGTCCGAGGTCGGCCGCATAAAAGTGGAGGTATCGCCCGCCCGGCGGGGAGAAACCGTGGAAGGGACGTTGAAATCCCGGGTGCGCAAACACGAGTTCTTGAGGCAGCAGGCCCTGGATCAGCAGATGATTGGGCCCGTGCAGATCGGCCAGCACGAGGTTCAGCAGACGGGCTCGCTGCACCAGGGCCGTCGACACGTTATGCCATTGGCCGGCCGAAATCACCAGCGGCATGGCGTCCAGGTTCCACGGGCGAGGACCTTCCGCATCATCGTCGTCACCGTAGACTCCGTACGCCATGCCGTTCTCGTACAGTTGAGTCTGAGCTTGTTCCCAACGTCGTGAGAACTCCTCGAAACCCAGGCTGTCGACCAGGCCGCAGAACTTCTGCCACGGCGCACGCAGCTGCCCGGAGTTGTCCAGCAACTCATCGTAGAGGCCGGCAGCGGCGACATATCCATCGAACAGCGAGGCGGCAGCCGTATTCAAATCGTGGACTCCTTTTCACGTACGGCGTCGGCTGGTCCACCTCTTCTCAGATCGAGCGTCAGGGGGAAGTCAGGATTGGACTCTTCCGGCGGCATGGACAATGTACCACCAGTATGTCCCATGCGGAAGAAGCGCGCTGCACGGCGACTTTCCGCCTCCAACGCATTGACCGGGAAGGTCTCGGGATTGAGTCCACCCGGGTGCCCCACATGATACTTGCAGCCACCGATCGAGCGGTCATTCCACGTGTCCAGGAGATCGAACACCAACGGCTCATGGACGGCAATGGTGGGGTGCAGGCAACGAGGCGGCTGCCATGCCCGATAACGTACCCCGGCCACAAACTGTCCCACTTCGCCGGTCGGATGAAGTGGCACGCGCCGGCCGTTGCAGGTCACCAGGTGTCGGGAGTCGGTCAAGCCGCTCACTTTGACTTGCAGTCGTTCCAGCGACGAATCGACGAAGCGAGCGGTCGCGCCCACAACTCCCTCTTCGCCCAGTACATACCACGGTTCGATCGCCTGCCGCAGCTCGACCTGCACGCTGCGCTGAGTGAACTGGCCAATGACCGGGAAGCGGAATTCGAAGTGCGGGGCGAACCACGCCATCTCCAACGCATACCCGTCGGCACGCAGCTGGTCGATCACGTCTTCAAAATCCTGCCACACGAAGTGAGGTAGCATGAAGCGGTCGTGCAGCGATGTATCCCACGGTACCAGCTTCTGGTCATACGGCTTGCGCCAGAACTGCGAGACCAGCGCGCGCAGCAACAGTTGCTGCGTGAGGCTCATCCGCCAGTGTGGTGGCATTTCAAAGGCGCGAAATTCGACCAGTCCCAGTCGACCGGTGGCCGTATCGGGCGAGTAGAGCTTGTCGATGCAGAATTCGGCCCGATGGGTGTTGCCTGTGACGTCGACCAGCAGATTGCGAAACAGGCGGTCGACCAACCAAGGGGGACTCGGTTTGCCGCTGTGAACCTGCTGGAATGCGATCTCCAGTTCGTAAATTGCGTCGCGACGCCCTTCGTCCACTCGTGGCGCCTGGCTCGTCGGACCAATGAACGTTCCCGAGAAGAGGTAGGAGAGCGAGGGATGGTTGTGCCAAAAGGCGACCAGGCTGCGCAGCAGATCGGGTCGTCGCAGGAACGGGCTGTCAGCGGGAGTTGGCCCGCCCAGCACCACGTGGTTCCCTCCCCCGGTGCCGGTATGCCTGCCATCCCGATCGAACTTCTCGGTGCCCAAGCGGGATTCACGAGCTTCGTGGTAGACGGTGCCGGTGATTTCGACCAGCTGATCCCAACTGTGAGCCGGGTGTACGTTGACCTCGATGACCCCCGGATCCGGAGTCACTTTGATATGCTCCAGCCGTGGATCGTGTGGTGGAGTGTAGCCTTCGATCACGACGGGGAGGCTGAGTTCTTCGGCGGTGTCTTCTACTGCGGCCACCAGACTCAGGTAGTCTTCCAGATGGTCAACGGGCGGCATGAAGATGTGCAGGCGTCCTTCACGCGGTTCCACGCACAGCGCGGTGCGAATGATCTGATCGGGCAGATCGCGGGACGACGCGGGCGTTTCGGGATGAGGTCCCTCAACATCATGGCTGTAGGATCGTTCGGCCGAGCTCCGCCCGTTGCCCTGCGAAGCACTGCGATCCGCTGGCCGACCGGTGCCACCTGACAAACTGCAGTCTTCTGACAAACTGTGGTCATCGAGTGTTGATGCGTTCGATCCGCCTCCCGCACGCTGCAGGATGGGGCGCTGAGCGACCGCGGTGTAATGAGTGTGTCGTTCGAGCGTATCTGGGGTGTGGATTTCCTGTCGGAGCTCGTGATAGGATGCCAGGGGCAATCGCTGTTCCAGCGGATCGCGCTCGAACGACTCCGTCGGATACTCGGGCTTACGTGCCCAGGGGAGTGCATCGAGGGGCAAGCGAAAGCCGATGGGCGAATCGCCTGGGATGAGCAGGAAATCGTCGGCTCGGACCGGCCACGGTCCGGTCTCCCAGCGAGGCTGCGCCAGCCACCAGGCTCGCCGCAGTGGCAGCACGCAACCGACGGGAGAACCGAGTCCTTGTTCGAAAACCCGACTCAGACGCAGTCGTTCCGTTTCGTCTTCGAGGCGTGCGTCGCGCGGGTGAACGTTGACCGGGAGTCGACGTTCGCGCCACAGATAGTACCAGGCGTCTTCGTAAGCGGGGATCACGAAACTGCTGTCCAGCTCCAGTCGCCGGCAGAGTTGGCGGGCGAACAATTCCGCTTCGGCATAGCCGTATCCGTAGCTGCGGGAAGTGTCGGCGAACAGCTGTGCGTTGCGCCAGATCGGCTCTCCATCGTGTCGCCAGTAGCAGCTCAGTGCCCACCGAGGCAGCTGTTCGCCGGGATACCACTTGCCTTGCCCGAAGTGGAGCAGTCCGGCGGGGGCGAAGTGATTCTTCAGACGCCGTACGAGCTGGTCGGCCAGTGACCGTTTCATGGGGCCGACAGCAGCCGAACGCCACTCGTCTCCTTCCATGTCGTCGATCGACACGAACGTCGGCTCGCCTCCCATGGTCAGACGTACGTCATCTTCCTGCAGGCGGGTATCGACTTGTACTCCGATTTCGTGAATGGTCTGCCACTGCTGTTCGGTATAGGGTTTGGTGACGCGCGGGTCCTCGTGGATGCGCGTGACCGCCATGGCGTAATCGAACTGCGCCTCACAAACTGCCGTCGCGCCGGCGATCGGGGCGGCGCTCTGCGGATCCGGAGTACAGGCCAGCGGGATGTGACCTTCGCCCGCCAGGAGTCCGGAGGTCGGGTCGAGTCCGACCCAGCCGGCGCCGGGCAGGTAGACTTCGCACCAGGCGTGCAGGTCGGTGAAATCGGCGGCGGGACCGGCCGGCCCTTCCAACGGCTTCTGATCCGCCACCAGCTGGATCAGGTACCCCGACACGAAGCGTGCCGCCAATCCGAGATGGCGGAGGATCTGGACGAGCAGCCAGGCCGAGTCGCGGCATGACCCGGTTCCAAGTGACAGTGTGTCGTCACACGGTTGAACGCCCGGTTCGAGTCGGATGACGTAGCCGACGTCGTGCTGAAGACGTTGATTCAAGTCGACCAGAAAGTCGATTGTCTTGCGGCGGGAACGATCGACCGTCAGCAGGTAGTCAGCCAGTCGCGGCCCGACTGGCTCAATCCGCCGAAACGGAGCCAGTTCGCTCAGGAGTACTTCCGGGTACGCGAAGGGGACCGTCTCCGCTTCCGGTTCCAGGAAGAAATCGAACGGATTGATGGCCGCCATCTCCGCCACCAGATCGACCTCGACCTGCAACCGCTGCTGCGGCTTGGGGAACACCAGCCGGGCGACGTAATTCCCCTGCGGATCCTGCTGCCAGTTGATGAAATGGCCGTCCGGCTCGATACTCAACGAGTAGGCACAGATCGGCGTCCGGCAATGGGGAGCCGGTCGCAGGCGGATCAGGTGGGGGAACAGGACGACCGATCGGTCGAAAGTATAGCTGGTTCGATGATGGAGCGCAACGCGGATGGTCATACGCGGGACACCTTGCAGGGAACAGGGGCCAGAGAGTCTGCTTCGGGGGGAGCGGGAGCGATCGGGGCGGCGTGCGAATCGGGCGAATCGCCTACACGAACATCAGCTCCCCGGAACCCGCGCCGCTGACAGGTTTCGTGGCGAAGAAGTCCTCGAACATGGCCTGCCCGATCCGATTCAACCGAGTCTGGAAGTCGTCGATATATTCGTGCAATCCCCGCTCAATGATACTGTCGATGCTAATATAGTCCATTTGGGATCGCAACAAACCGAGCCGCTGTTCGGAGGGATTGCAGAACGTCCCCGGCGGGCTACCGGTGATCAGCTGCAGCGATTCTGCCGCTTTTACCACGCAGAAGTGCATGGATCGAGGGAAGTCCCGCTCCAGGATCAGGAAGTCGGCCACTCGCACGGGGAGGATGCGGCCGTGGACCCGCCGATACATCTCCAGCGCACTGGCCGATTTCAGCAGGGCCGACCACTGGACCACATCCAGTGAGGAGCCCACGAGATTGGTCTGCGGCAGCAGGATGAAGTACTTCACGTCGACAATGCGCGAGGTCTTGTCAGCTCGCTCCAGTAGCCGACCGACGCGAGCGAAGTGCCAGGGCTCGGAGTGCGACATCGTGCAATCGGTCACGCCGACCAACAGATGACTGGCCATTTTCACCCGATGGCAGAACTCATACGGCTGTTCCAGAATGCCCTGCTCGCCTTCCGCCGCCCGCACCATATGATAGAACTTGTTGAGCTCTTCCCACATCGGGGACGAGATGACCTCGCGGATCGTCCGAGCGTTCTCACGTGCAGCCTGGATGCAGGAGAGGATGGAGTTGGGATTCTGGCGGTCGAACGCCAGAAACCGAATCACATGCTCGCGGGTCATGCCGCTGTAACGCTCCTTGAACTCCTTCTCGTCACCGGTCGTGAAGACCAACGGCGCCCACTGCTCGGCAACCAGTTCTGCCAGATCAATCGCCAGGTTGTGATTGACGTCAATGAAACGGGCTACATTCTCAGCTCGTTCAATGTACCGAGCCATCCAGGTTACCGAATCCGCGACGCGACTCAGCATACCACAGACCTTTGAGCTAAATGACCGAGCGTGATTTGGCAGTACGTGCCTGAATGACGAATGGCCCTACGAACAATGACGAATGACGAAATACCCCATGACGAAGGGAATGACGAATTCCGAATGCTGAACTAATCTGCCAAACAACTCGACGACCCTTGCTTCCCTCTGGCCCAATGATATTCGGACTTCTTTCGTCATTAGGTATTTCGTCATTCGTCATTTATTCCGTCATTGGGTATTTCGTCATTCGTCATTCTTTGTAGGGGTATTTCGCCATTCGTCATTTCACGGGTCATTGGGAACGGTTCGCCACCGAATCGCGACGATTGATTCAGAATCCCATTGTGTGACGTGCGCAGGACCCAGGTGTCCTTGCTGCCGCCACCTTGCGATGAGTTGACAATCATCGAACCTTCTCGCAGGGCGACCCGCGTCAGACCGCCCGGCAACACGAAGATGTCGTCCGGACCACACAGGACGAATGGGCGCAGATCGACATGCCGAGCTTGCAGGGTACCTCCAACAATCGTGGGGACGGTCGAGAGTCCCAACATCGGCTGAGCAATGTAGTTGCGGGGATTGTTCCGGACCGCTTCCGCACACTTCTCCCGCTCTGCAGCCGTCGAGCGTGGCCCCATCAGAATCCCGTAACCACCCGATTCGTTGGTGGGCTTCACAACCAGCTCGTCAAGATGTGACAGCACATAACTGCGGTCTTCCTCTTCATCGCACAAATACGTCGGCACGTTCGGGAGGATCGGATCCTGATCCAGATAGTATTTGATGATGCGCGGCACGTAAGCGTAGATCGCCTTGTCGTCCGCAATGCCGGTTCCCGGCGCATTGGCCAGCGTGACACGACCGGCGCGGTAGACACTCATCAAATGATCCACACCCAAACACGACTCCGGACGGAAGCATTTGGGATCCAGGAAATCATCGTCGATCCGGCGATAGATTACGTCCACACGCTTCAGGCCATGTGTGGTCCGCATGAAAACGAAACCGTCCACCACCGTCAGGTCGGTCCCCTGCACCAACTCGACTCCCATCTGTCGAGCCAGAAACGAATGTTCGAAATAGGCCGAGTTGTAAATCCCCGGAGTCAACACGACCGCCGTCGGATCGCTGACCCCCTTGGGTGCACAGTCCAGCAAAGTCTGCAGCAATCGCTCCGGGTAATCCTCGACTGGACGAACCGACATGCCCTGAAACACGTTGGCAAACGTGCGTTTCATGACCTCGCGGTTCTCCAGCACGTACGAGACGCCGGACGGGCACCGGAGATTGTCCTCCAGCACATAGAATTGACCGTCACGGTCCCGCACCAGATCGACGCCCGTGATGTGGCACCAGACCCCCTTCGGCGGGTTCAATCCGACGCAGGGTCCTCGCAGACAGGCCGCCGACAGAACGAGAGATTCGGGAATGATCTTGTCCTTGAGCACTCGCCGATCGTGATAGATGTCGTCGATGAACAGGTTCAGAGCCCGCACCCGCTGCTTGAGTCCCCGTTCGATCATTTGCCACTCGTCCGCGTCGATGATCCGAGGGACAATGTCAAACGGCCAGACCTTCTCCGTCCCCTGTTCATTGCCATAAACGGCGAATGTGATTCCCATGTTATAGAGAGCCGTGTCGGCCGCTTTCTGGCGACTTTGGAGCTCGCCCTCCGAGAGCCCTACCAGTCGCTGGACAAACCCGGCACTCGGCGGACGCGGATGGCCGCTATGCGTGAAGATCTCGTCGTAATAGTCCCCGGTTTGATACGACCAGGCAGAGGTCTGCGCCAACGATTGAGTCTCTTGAATCACTCTCGTTTCCTCCATCGGCTGCCTGCCGGACGCGCAGCGGATGCGCAGTTTGTGGGCAGTTTCCGGCTTGTCGCTGTGGGAATTTGCTGGATTCAACTGCCAGATTGGGAGTGCTGATCAGGCTGATGCAACCGTCGTGCCAAGTCGCAGCGAGGCGGAACTTCCGACCGACCGGGCCCGACGCTGACCATTCCGCGGCGGCAGCAACGAGTTGCCAAACCTCTCTCCGCCACCGGCCCGGTGCCGGTGGTTCACCCGTTTGGCGACCAGCGCTTTGAGTCCGAGATCGAAGCTGGTCTCGCTTCCAGTTCGAGTTCCTGGCAGCGGTTTTGGGGGGCCGTGGGCCGATCTTCAATCGGCCCACGGCAATGAAGCAACCAGACTCTATCGGGCGCTGGTCTGGGGGGACCACGTCGGGTGGATGGCCCTTCGTCAAGGTGCTTCGCGGCAGATAGAATGTGAGCGGCCCGAGGTTGTTCTTGCGGTCTGGATCGTGCGTCTTGTAGATTTCATTTCGAGCGTGGCGGCAGAGGACGCTGGTGGACCGGCGTGTGGGAGCGGAGTGCACGATGGGATTGACGGCGTTCTTGTCTGGATTACGTGCAGATGGTCGTGTCCAGGTGGCAAGTGGAATGCCGACGTGGGAAGACATGCCGCAGGCGGAGCGCTTGCTGGGAGAGATCGAGCTGGAGCAGCGTGATTCGCTTCCCGCAGCGCCTCCTGAGTACACGAGTGAAGGAGGGTTGTATGGGCTGCTGGTTTTGTACCGCGCGTGTCAGTTACTGGTCTATCGCGACGAGGAAGTGGAGGTGATCGAGCGGGACTTGCGAGCGGCGTCGGGACTAGCCAACACGCCCTCCGTGCATTACAGCGTGGATCTTGCCTTGCAGCATTTGCCTGCCCTGGTCCGCCTGGCGCGAATGACTTCACGGGATGACCCGCTTGTAACGGAGTTGATTGGACTCGCAGGTCGCTGGCCCCTTTCCGCTGTAGGAATTGACGGTGCGGAGGTCGGCGATGAGACGGCGATCATCTCGGATGACTGTTTGCTTCAGCTTTATGTGGACCGGATCATGACGCGGCGTGATCTGATTCGTCTGAAGCACGAGCGAGTGCGGGAGGCGGTGCAGCAAGCGATCGGTGCTTTCCCGGAGTTGGCGCCGCAGTGTGCGGCATTTCTCGGAATCACCGCGTCGAACGAAGATTGAGCATGCGCTCCCGCAGATGGAGGAATCAGCATGAGCATGGTGTCGGAAGGCATTGTGTCGTTAGGGCAGCGGTTAGTTCGTGAAGTACTCGATCCGCTCAAGGCGGCGTTTGTGGGCAAGGACGAGATCATCGACCTGATGGGAGTCTGTCTGGTCGCTGGCGAGAACTTGTTTCTGCACGGTCCTCCTGGCACGGCCAAGAGTGCGTTGGTCCAGGAGTTGGCACGGCGGATCGAAGGGCGAGTGTTCGACTATCTGCTGACACGGTTCACGGAGCCGAACGAGATCTTTGGTCCGTTCGACATTCGCAAACTGCGCGATGGGGAGCTGGTGACGAACACCGAGGGGATGCTGCCCGAAGCGTCGTTTGTATTTCTGGATGAACTGCTCAATGCCAACAGCGCCATCTTGAACAGTCTGTTGAATGTGCTCAATGAACGGGTCTTTCGCCGAGGTCGAGAGACGCGTGCCGTACCGGCGTTGATGGTCGTTGGCGCGAGTAATCACTTGCCCGAGGACGACGCGTTGGGTGCGTTGTTCGACCGATTCCTGATGCGTGTGCGGTGTGACAATGTGCCCCACGAGCAGCTGGCCGATGTGCTTGTGGCTGGATGGAATCTCGATCTGAATCAGATTCAGCGCAAGGCCACCTTTCAGGTAGACGATGTGCGTCGGCTGCATCACGCTTTGGCCTCGGTGGAGCTGGGTGATGTGCGGCCGACCTATGTGGAGCTCGTTCATCGTTTGCGGCACGCGGGCATTCCGGTCTCGGATCGGCGCGCCGTGAAATTGCAGCGGTTGATGGCAGCCAGTGCGCTGTTGACTGGGCGCACGCAAGTCAATACGACCGATTTGTGGATCTTGCGTTACATCTGGGATACGGAACAACAACAGGAAGTGCTGGCTGAAATCGTCCAGGACTTCGTCGACAAGAGTGCTCAGGATCTGCATGCGGCAGCCCATGTGCGGAGTCGGGGCGTCGATCGGCCCGATCCGGAGAAGCTGGCGCGTGATCTCAGTCGAGTGGGGAAGCGACTGTCGGAAAAGGGGCTTGCGGCGGTCGAACGGGCCTATTTGAAGGACCAGGTGGGGTTGTTGCAGGGACGTTGCCAATGGGTGGAAGAGCCGCAGCAGCGAGCGCACCTGGAGCAGCAGGTGAAGGCATTGTGGCAGCTTGCGGGAGAGCGAACATGACACGGCGCTGGGCAGTGCGGATCGAACCGACCGAGGTCGAATCGCTGAAGTCACTGCGTCTGATCTCCGGCGCGGAGATATGCGAACTCGCGAGCGAGATCTGGGTGCGGGGTCCTGTGCTGGATGATTCGCTCCAACGCATCCTGCGCCGGCATCCCCACGCGCGCCGCTATCGGGTGCTGCCTGACGATCAGCTGGTGGGACCCGACAAACTGGTTCCACTGGGATACCTTCCGCCAGGTCCCTGGAGTCCGTTGCAGGACTATCTTCCGGTGGCGCTGCCGGTCGCCTCGTTTGCGGGGCGCGTCAGGGAGCGGGTGCCGTTGCGATTGGTGCGTACCAGTGCAATGCGTGTGGCGAACGTGCTGGTCACACATATGGGAGCTTGGGGACCGTACGGCGTCTCAGCTCCGCTGGTCCGGCTCGATCGATGGCATTTCGCAGCTGCCGCCGATGGACGAGTTGTCGTGCGTGGGCATCCGCTACCACCGCTAGCGGGAGAGCAATACGTGGAGGACACGGGGATCGGTGTGCCTGTGGGGTGGACCTGGTCACCCGATGTTCCTGTCGACGTGCTGCGTCGTCTGTTGCAGCTCAGGGCATACGATCTCGTGCTGCTGCGGTCCGACGAGTCTGGTGAGCGGATTGACGGTGATTGCTTCGTCCGAGCCGGTCGTGCAGCGATCCGTCGGACGGCGCGGGAGTTCGAGCATGGCTAGTGTCACGCAGCTGCCGTGTGACTATCTGCTTTCCCCCTCCGTCTCTTTCTGGCGGTGGACGCAGGACAGTGAAGCGATCGTCTGGGCGGAGACGGGTGACACGATCGTGTTTCGACGGGAGTTGGAGCAGATCCTGCGCGTTCTGGCCAACGGTGGTCCTGGTTTGCCGCCGTTGAGCGTTGTGCTGCTGGTTGTGGCGGCGTGTCGTGATTTCTGGGTTGAGAACCTCCGCCGGCAGGGAGGTCTGGTCGCGATGCTGCCCGATAATGGTCTGGCTGAAAGCGAGTTTGCGGCTCTGGACGCGGGGCTAACCAGGATCTCGTGGTTCGCCCCACAGTTACGGCATCCGATTGAAGCGAAGAGTCAGTTGTTGCAGTTCCTGTTTGAAACAGGGGGCACGTGCTGCGAGACATCCATGGCTGTGGCTGTCTGCGATGCGCTATTGAGTTTGTCTGTACCAGATGCTTCGACGCTCGCGCTACTGACCAGTCCACGCGGCAACCTGCGTCAGGCGCTCAAGCAAATGCTTGTCGGTTTAGGACGATTGGACGAGCAGGCTTTTCAATTGCGTCTGACCACGGGTTTAGACGAGCTGGTACAACCGGCCGTGTTGCCATTGACGGAGGAGCGGCATGCCGGCGATCTGGTTTCATTGCTGCGTGATGACCCGGAGTATGGTGCGCTGGCCCGACTGGCCCGCTCGATTATGGCGGCGGTCCATCTACCTCGCCCGCTGCTGGAGCCGCAGGAGCTGCCGCTGGGCGGTTTCTCGGATCTCGAGAACCGAGGATCTCTTGACCGACTGCTGGTCAGCGAGCTGGCGCACGACGATTTGACTCTGGCGGTTCGAATAGCCCTCAACGAGGCTCTGTACTTGCGTCGCGAAATCCCTCCCCAGACTCCCGCCTTGTCACGTAGCATCCTGATTGACGTCGGGATCCGCATGTGGGGTATTCCGCGGGTGTTCGCCGCAGCTGTCGCGCTGGCGTTGGCTGCAACCACTGACCGGCACGTCCCTGTTGACGTCTACCGAGCCAAAGGGTCCGCAGTGGAGTCGGTGGATCTGACGACACGCCAGGGGCTGATCGAGCATCTGGCACAACTGACCGAGGATGCGCACCCAGGCCGTGCGGTAGCGGCTTGGTTGGAGGCCAGTCGACCGTCGTTCGATGCCACGGACCGAATTATCGTCACCAGCGTGGAAGCGGCGGCGGACAGAACATTCCAGGAGTGTCTGGCTCGGCAGCCCGTGCCTGGCCTCTACCTGGCGACGGTTCGGCGGAGCGGCCAGTTCCAGCTCCACTATCAGGGGCTTCACGGACGCAAGCTCATTTGCGAAGCCGAACTGAAGCTCGAAGAGCTTCTGTCGCAGACAGGGCGGCGCTATGCACCCGTTCTGACGGACTCCTGCGATCATCCGCTGCCTGCCATCTTCCATGCCCGGCCTTTTCCGCTCCTGGTTCCCTGCAACACGTTCAATGAACATCGAAGCTGGGCGATTGCGAACCGGGGTGTGTTCGAGATCGCTCAGGACAGTCGTCTGCTGTGGTGGACCTCACCGCACCAGGGACCGCAGCAGATTGTCGCGACTCTGTCCGTCAAGGGATCCATCTGCTGGTGCGATGACCAGTTGCGCGACAATGAAACACTGGCAGTGCTCCATCAATTTGGAAGCGGGTACGAACTCTTGTGTGTTAACGTCAAGCATCGCACGGTCAGTCTGAATCGACTTGCCCATCTTTCATCGTCCTCCCGACATGCCACGTGCGCGTTCTGTTGTCACGCAGGCACGCTGGTGGCGATCACTGGCGATCGCATGCTGGTATATAATCGCAACGGCACTCCGGTGGTTGAACTGACTCTGCGCATACCACCGAGCGCTCGATACACTCTGCGTCGTCGCGCTGGCCGTTTCTTTTACGACAGTGCGTCCGGTGCGTGGTATGCGGCCACATATGACGGAGCAGAGGCCCGACTCGACCAGGTCTTCAATCCGGCTTCGCACCCGGGCGTGCAGCTGGCGACGATGTTCGACTGCCAGTGGCATGAGGGGCCTGTCGGGATCACGACGAAGGGAGAGTTGTGCTTTCCCGAACTTCAGCAAACGGCCAGGCTTGGCACGTCCCTGTGGGGTCCGTTCGGAGTGTTGGATGTTTCTCTGTGTGGTGAGTGGATACTGGTTGAGCGGCATGACCAGCGTCACCCGAGGCTTTTTCTGGTCCATCTTCCGACCGGTCAGGTCCGCGCGGCTGGGCCCGACATCACGTGCCGTCGGATGTCTGCCGCTGCGTGGCTGGGCGCAAACCGCAGTCATCTGCACTGCAAGTTCAAGGCGATCGACATGGGCCACGATCGATGGGTGCTCATCTCAGCCAAGGATCAGGCTTGGGCGATTGAACTGCGCGACAGCAAGCTCTGGTTGAAGCCGAACCAGGGGAAGGTCCGTTCCCAGTCGGCCAGTGCTGGACGATTCGAACATCCATTCCGGATGCCAGGTGTCGGCTGCCAGATGAAGGTGGCTGTCTGGCCGGATGGAAGCCGGGTATACCTGGACAGTCGTGGCCTGCTGCATCTGCGAAGCAGCGATAGTACGATCCCGGAAGCAACGTTGGTGCTGGTCGAGGGGGAGATCGCTGGTTGGAGTGCGGACGGCAGAGTCTGGGGTAACACCTATTACGTGGGAGACACGGTGAACACAGACGCCGGCGATGCGCTGCGGGAAATCATCCAACCGTTTATTGAACGACTCTCATGCTGAACCTGACATTGGCAATCCGTTATTCCGCCCAACGGCAGCGTCCCACAGCGGCCTGGTTCGTGCCCGGCACTTCGCCGGCCGAGTGGCTGGCCGTCCTGGTGAGCAGTCCGTCCCTGCTGCCCCGCTTGGTTCTGGAGCCGATTGCCGCCGGGAACGTACCCGATCGACTGGTGGGAGCACTGGTCATTCTGCCCGAAGAGAATGATGGCGATGCGGGGCGGTCGGTGCGATTTCCCGGTTGCTTCGAGTATGGTGTGATGGCTCATCGCCTGTTTCTTCCGGTCGAAGCGCGACTGGATCCGCTTGTCCAGCAGCGGGAAGTGGAGATACTGCTGGCGGGCAACGAGGATGATTTCCTCTTTCATCCCCATCTGGGATTGATTCGCATTGAACGGCATGAACGCTGTCGGATGGAGGATTTGTTGGAGCCGCCGTGTGTTGCCCCCACCGATTGGAACTGGGCTCAGGTTGGCCCGCCTCCGCACCGGACCCTGGTTTCGGTTGAGTCGGAATCGCTGCCGTCGGTGGATGATGTGCTGGAGGAGGCTCGTGATGACATCTCCACTTCCGATCCCAAGCAGATCCCGCGCAGGCGCCGTCACCGCGATTCGGAATCGGGACCGACACATCCGATCCGAGCAGTCGGGAGATGGCTCGGCGAGTCACTGCGTTCGCTGGGGAGGAAGATGAGATCCGGTCGGTCGTCACACGGTCAACAGGGCGTTCAGCCTCCCAGCCGCGCGCGTGGGAATCGGCCGGTGGATCGTCTGCTCCAGCTGCTGGATGATGATCCCGACGAAGGACTTCGCTATGCCGTTGCGCTCGATGGAACGCCGGCTCGTGGATCTGCCCCGGCCGAGAATCGCCTTATTCGGCGTGTTGTTGATTTCAATCTCCAGCGGCTGTTGGGCGTCGGGCCGGCCGGCACTTGGGAGGTTTCGCAATCCCGGTATGAATTGCTGCGAACGAAGTACCGCGAACTGGCCCAACGGGAACTGTCCTTGAAAAGATATCGCCGTGCGGCCTACGTTTTCGCGCACTTATTGGGAGACAAACAGACTGCCGCCAAAGTCCTTATGGCAGGCAGGCATTTCCGCGAAGCTGCCGTCCTGTACCGCGATTGTCTGCACCTGCCGCAGTCGGCCGCGGAATGTCTGGAACAAGGGCAGTTCTGGAGCGAAGCGATCGAGGTCTATCGGGAACTGCAGGCGTGCGAGAAGGTGGGCGATCTGTGCCGCACGATCGGTCGAGAAGCGGAAGCTGTCGAAGCATATCGGGAGGCCGTGAAGAAGAGCTTGCAGAACGACGATTACCTGCAGGCCGCCCGCCTGACCGAACAGAAACTGCACGCCACGGACGAGTCCCTTCGGTTGCTCGCGGCCGGCTGGCCGCAATCGAAGCAGGCCATCAGCTGTCTGGAGCAGATGTTTGTGGTGCTTGGTGCACACCAGCGGCATGACGAGGCGAGGAAACTGATCGACATGACCGATCCGACACTGCTCTTGGAACTGCAAGCCAGGAGAGTAGTCGATCTGCTCGCGAAGATCGCCAGCGACTATCCCGATGCTGAAGTGAAGCAGCAGGCCGCCGACCGAGTGCGCGTCTCAGCCGGCAGTCTGCTGCCCCAGTTCACTTATCAACAGCGCGATGAGCTGCTCGGCGCCGTACGCCGTCTGGTCCCCGGCGATCGACTTCTGGGACGCGACTGCCACAGGTACCAGTCATTGAGGCGTTGTGGGGGTGTCACTGCGCAGCGGAGCGAAAAAGCCACTCGAAGTCGCGCAGCGTTGCAGTTGGTATGGAGCTTCAATCTACCGGGCGAAGTTGATTGGATCGCCGCTGCGAGCAGCCAGTTAGGAGCGTTCGCGGCCGGCTACTCTGAACAGTCGTTGACGGTCGCACATCTCCCCTTCTCCCCGTCGATCGCCGAACGGACGGTCATGAGCGTCCCGGTGGCTCCGAATCTGGCTGGGGCGCCGATTATCCTCTGTCCGGACCCGATGGAGCGAAGTCAGCTGTTGATTCACGTTCTCGGCGCCGGACGTGAGATGCTGATCGCCGATCAATTGGCCTCCGACGACCTGCCGTTGATCCGGCCTTTGGGGAACGAGGATATGCTCACCGCCGCCACGTGTGGTCTGGCCAGATCACCCGACGGATTAACGTGGGTGTTTGATCGTGATCCGGAGGAATTGCAGCTGCGCTGTTACAGTCAAGATGGAAACCTCGTCGGCGTCCACCATGTGCCGTTCTTCGACCGAGCCGCGCACCGCGTCTCGGCGGGCCAGCTGATCCCGGTGACTGCGACCGGCGGATTCCTGTACGTCGCAGTGGGAGCGTGCGTGGTTTGCATCCAGCGAGGCGTGCGCACGGAGGTGATTGAGCTGCCGAGCCCCGTCGTGCAGTTCATACTCCCGCCCGGGGCGTATCCGGATCACATGCTCGTTCAATGTCAGCACGAACTGATCGCGTTGTGGCATAGCTCGCGCGGAATTCGGCAGGAGCAGTTCAGCGATTCAACGGAGTTCTCCATAGGCGGGTGTGCTGGGGACGGTACGGTCGTGCTGTCGGATGGCCGGCGTTATGAACTGTATGTCAGGTCGGCAGAGCAGTACCAGTTGAAGGCCAGCAGCACGCGGCGCTACGAGAGGCTGCTGGCGATCCTGCCGACGCGGCAGCCAGGCCAGATCATCACGTTGTGCCGTGCCGGTGAGGTCGAACTGCTCAGCCTGCGCTAAGCAGGTCCGCAATAGTCCTATCTACGCGCAAAGGGCAGATTCCGGTGACTTCCCGCACGAAATCGTGAAAAGACTCTTGCCGACCTGCTTGGCCGATCCGACGCAGTGCTGGACCACTTCCCTCGGGCAGATACAATTCTCCTGGCATTGCATCAGCGTACGGGGAGGGGCGTCATGAAGTGGTTTGTCGACAGTGGTTTGTTTTTCACATCCGGGCCCGAGGAAGGGACTTCGAAGCCGAACCGCTCGGAGTCGGTTGGATCGTCAGATTCGGACGTGTTGGATGCCTATTCACAGGCGGTCGTGCGGGTGGTCGAGTCGGTGTCTCCGGCGGTCGTGGCGGTCACGTCGCACCACACCGAGCGGGCGCAAGGGAGCGGGTCCGGGTTCCTGATCACTCCTGACGGCTATGCGATGACCAACAGCCACGTCGTTAGTGGTCGGACTCGACTGACGGCCGTGACAAACGATGGCGATCGAGTGGATGCCGACGTGATCGGCGATGATCCGGCGACCGATCTGGCACTGCTGCGGCTGAAGGCGAGGGATCTTCCCTGCTGCGAAGTCGGTGATTCGGATGCCCTTCGCGTGGGGCAATTGGTCATTGCCATGGGCAGTCCCTTGGGCCTGCATTCGACGGTCTCGACCGGTGTTGTCAGTGCCTTGGGACGCTCAATGCGAGCGCAGAGCGGGCGACTGATCGAGAATATCATCCAGCATTCCGCTCCGATCAATCCGGGCACTAGCGGCGGTCCGTTGGTCGATTTCCGCGGGCGCGTGGTCGGAGTCAACACGGCCATCATTCAATTTGCGCAAGGTCTGGGCTTTGCCATCCCCAGTACCACGGTCCGGTGGGTTGCCAGTGATCTGTTACAGCACGGTTCGGTGCACCGACGGCAACTGGGAGTCGTGGCGACCGTCCGTCGATTGCCACGCGCGGTGGTCCGGCAGTTTGATCTCTGGTCGGATTCGGTGGTGGAGGTGCTCGAAGTGGCATCCGGTAGCGTGGCGCAGCGCTCTGGTTTTCAGGCGGGGGATTTGATTGTGGCACTCAACGATCGTCTTGCCTCAACGATCGACGACCTGCATCGTCTGCTGATGATCATCCCGGCTGGTACCGACGTCGACGCTACCATCGTGCGTGGCGACCGCAAAATCAACCTGCCGCTGCAGTGGACTCAGTAAAGTCTCTCTTGTATTGGACGGCGTACTCTAGTTGCCGCCCATTGTTGAAAATGGCTTGAGTCGGGTCAACAGGCGTCGGCCATGAATTCCCTCCGCCACCCACCTCCATCTGCCAGCAGGGTGCGGAGCGGTCTGCTACAATTGAGCTCGAGGCTGCCAGACGTCCCCCGCCCTGTAGCGGCGGGACGCCGAATCGCGATCACTGACTGAGAAAGGGTTAGGTCTGTGTCCAAGATGATCTCCTGGTTGCCGCGGTGGATGCGTGTCTCGGTGCTAGCTCTGACCGTGCTGCTGACGGTACTGGTCGCGGTGGTTGCCATCAGCTGGTGGTATCTGCATCCCGAGGTTGACCGGACGGACGGCATTGTCTACGGAAAACGACATGGCAAAGCGCTCACGCTCGATGTGATTCGACCGTCGGACCCGAATGGTTTGGGGGTGGTGCTAGTGGTGAGCGGCGGCTGGAAGTCAGACGCTCCCGGATCGGCTCCAACCTGGTTGATGGCTCCATTATTGCGGAGAGGCTATACGGTCTTCGCCGTGTGCCACGTATCGCAGCCGGAGGCAACGGTGCAGGAGATTATCGAGGATATGCAGCGCGGGGTGCGATACGTCCGGCATCACGCTGCCGAGTTTAAGATTGACCCGAGCCGGATGGGGGTGTCGGGGGGAAGTGCCGGGGGCCACCTGAGTCTGATGTTAGCAACTCGCGGCGGGCCAGGTCCGGTGGATGCCGAGGACCCGGTCGATCGCGAGAGCAGCTCGGTGCAGGCGGTGGCGATCTTCTATCCGGTGACCGATCTGTTGAATCTGGGGCCCTCCACGGAGAATCCGGGCGACGGAGGGCCACCCAAGAGTTTTGTCAAGGCGTTTGGGCCAGACGCGACGAAGATGGAATCGTGGAAGGAGATTGGTCGGGAATGTTCGCCGATCTACTTCATCAGTTCCAGCCTGCCGCCGACGCTGATCTATCACGGCGATGCGGATACGCTGGTGCCGCTGGAGCAGTCGGAGCGGTTTCAGCGGGAGGCGGCCAAAATCGGGAAGGACGTCAAGGTCGTCGTTCACCCTGGTGGGAAGCACGGGTGGCTGAGTATGATCTGGGACATCAGGAAATTTGCCGATTGGTTCGACCGGCACTTGACGCTTCCCGATGGCCGATAGCCGATCTCCACGCTGCGTCGCGGTCTTGGGCAGGAGTTCGGGTGGTATGGGAGGTGATAATTGCGCCGCTTCTTAATCGGGCCACTTGACTGCAGTCGTGTGATGGTGTGCGATATTCAGAGAGGCTGAGCCATCTGGCTCATAAACGGGGATCAGCGCAGTCGTCAGCAGGAAAGGCCATCATGTCGCAAGACGAATTTCCCAATGATCCGTTTCGCAAAGGCGTTCCTGAAGGCAGCGAGAATCCCTTTCGCGATAACCCCTACCTCTCGCCCGAGTTGGGCCGGGGGCCAGGTGTTCAGTCTCCTGACTCGCCGTTTGCAGGCTCGCCTCGTCGGACGATGATCAGTCATGTTCCGGTAGTGGCCATCTTGATGATTGTTCAGGGCGTCTGCGAGTTGCTGATGGGTGTCCTGTATGTGGGGCTCGGCGTGGTCATGCCGCAAGTCATGGAACAGGGGATGGCACAACAGCAGATGCCGCCCAATGCGCCGCAACCGGAGATGATGTACTGGGTGTTGTTGATCACGTACGCCTCGATGGGCGTGCTCGCCATGGTCGCCGGCATCCTGCACGTGGTGGCAGGTTTTCGCACCTATTCCTATCGGTCCCGTATTCTCGGCGTGATCGCTTTGATCCTTGGCATGGTGGCGCCATTGTTTACGTGCTACTGTTGGCCGACGTCTCTGGCACTCGGGATCTACGGCCTGATCTGCTTCTTGAACGCCGATGTGGCCGACGCGTTCGCGCGGGTGAAAGCTGGTGCGACGAAGCAGCAGGTCATGGGAGGATAGAAGCGAACCTCCGTTTGCCGGCAAGGGCTCTCGCATCCAGCCTGCCGCCACTCACTTTCCGAAACCGGGGTTTACCTCCCGAGCGAAGCGAAGGGCGGGGTGGTCACGCACTGGAGTGCGTGCTACGTGCGTGTAGCGCGCTGACAGTTGCTCACCGCGTGCCAAACTCCAGGCTGACGGAACCTCCGGTGATCTGCACGTCGGTCACCGAGAAGCTCCGTCCCATCGAAGGCTCACCATCGGAGTACGGTTGATGCACGAGCGTGTATTCGATAGAGATGGGCAGGTGGCGGACCGGGTTGGCATCGAACGACCAAGGCCTCTTGCTTGCCACTTTGTCGATGTCTCGCAGTTCGATCGTATATTCGATCTTGTCGGTACAGTACTGTGTTTCGATGATCGTTTCCTTGACTTCTAATTTGTGTATGATCGTCAAAGAGATGATCTTGTCGCACAGGTCGTTCAAGGTGCCACGAATGGTCGTGACACGCTTCTGTTCGGGAACCACAAGCTCGCAGCGGAACTCATTGCCCTGGAATGTAACCGGCAATTCGCTGAGTGAGACTCCGGAGTGAAACGTGAGCTCTTCCTGGGCGGTCTTAGGTGCATATTCCTGACTTCCCGAAATGGGTTCGTAACGAGTTACTTTTCCTTGAGCCACAAAGGAATATGCCATGGTGAGGCGTGTCGGTTTGGGGAGTGCTTCGGATGGTTGCGAGGGGATGCAGAATCCACCGATTTCAGCTTCCATGACGATCGGCTGGGAAAGATCCAAGTCGAGATCGTCAAGTGTGACTTCGATGCGGCTGTCAATGACCGTCACTGCGTTGCGCGCGACGGCTTGACTGCGTCCATTGCAGAAAATGGTGCAGCGCGGCGGAGCACCGTTGTAGACCAGTGGCTCGGAAAACGCGCCGTAGGGAGTATGCACAATGTGCGCCCGTACGATTCGGTTCTTCTTGTCTACCTCGGCGATCTTCAGTTCGAGTTTTGGAATGAAGAGATCGAGGAGCTGAGCGTTTGCTGCGACGGCCAGCGGCAGCAGAATCGCGGCTTGGTCTTCCACGCAGGGGTAGGTGATCGCCTTGCTGTTCGGGCCGCTGCCCCAACCAGCGAAGGTCATCCACGTTCGGTGACAAAGTCGTATCTTCCTGCTCCAGATTGTGGTGGCATAGTATCCCTCTTTGTCAAAGGCGGCGGCGAAGATCCGTTCATCGGCCTGAGTCCTTGGACTGTCCCAGTCGTGGTCGTGGTCCAGGGGATGGTCCATTACCGACAAGAAAGGATTGGGATAGGCGCGGCATTCGTTGGCTTGCACATAGCCGGGCGACAATTGGTCATCGTTGGAGAGCAGAAACGGAACGGTATCGGCAGAGAAGAACCGCCGGTTGGTGAACGTAGCCACCAGGTCGAAGAGTTTTTCCGGTGCTTTCGCCTGTCGCAGCGTCTGCTGGGCATTGGCGGGGAATCCGGAAAGAGCGACGGGATCGGGAACCGTGCGTCGAATCAGGCTTTCGTCCACATACCGTTCGTAGGGGTCATTCCGGAGGATTCCCATGTCAGGATCGAACGTGATGGGTTTCTCGTCAGGCCCGAGGCCAATGGTCTTCTCCTTGGCCAGCTGTGCCACCAGGGCATACACCTGCTCGCTTGCCGGAAGTCCGAGACCGGGGTGGGAGTCGTTGCGCACGTGCGGTACGCAGGACATATCGGCCAGTAGGTGCATGGTCTCGCCTAATGACCGCCAGGCCATCGCGTAAGCTTGCTCGCGTTCGCGCAGGTTCAGTTGCTGGCCGTCCCGTATGCCACTGAACGCCTCTCGGAAGTAGCGAACGCCGGTCTGCCACGAATACTGATTGGCGGTCCTGCCGCGGCCTGGATTGCCTGTGATCGCCCAACTCTTCGCGTCCACCTTCACGTTGGCTTCCCAGGTCAGGCCAGTCTGGAGGCCGTGTGTACTGGCGGGAATTTTCGGCTGCAGCATGTCGAGCACGGAACGCATCTGGATCAGATGGTCGGTCAGATAGGGAACGCCTTGGATGTCGGCCCAGCTGCCCAGCAGGTCTCGGCGAGTCAGCGGAGGATCGGGATTCCACAACAACGGATCGTAGAAGTGGCGAAAGGAGTTGAACAGTTCGGGTTCGTCCGCCGAAAAGCCGCCTTCAATGACCCATTGTTCCCATGTCAGGGGATGTTCTTCTTCGCGTGGGGCATCGAAGTACCGACTGGTTTCCACAATCCGTGGTCCATGCAGCGGATACCGGGTGCCGTCGACGAACTTCCGCCGAGGATCTCCCGCCTCAAGCGTTCCGACAAAGCGTTCGATAGCCAGTTCGTTGATCGTCCGATGGGGGCCCCCTTCCAAAATGGAGCCGGGACCGCGGTTGTCGTAGGCCGCGATCGAGGATGGGTGGTATGCCAGCAGGACCAACAGGCTGCTCAGGATGTAGTATGCCCGAATGGAGGGAACGAGTGAATCGAACATGGCAATGTCCCGAGGATTAGAGACTCGATAGCAGCCAGTGAGCATCCAGTTTCGTGAGGGTAATCCGGAACGTATGACCGTTCTCCGTCACTTCGAACTCCGCCATGGTTGGTGTGAGAACGATCAGTTTGCGTGTGGCCAGCAGGGCTCCAATGCGAGCCAGTTCCTGCTGATGTTGCTGGAACACGGTACCGTAGTCTTGACGCGTCAACGGATGCGTCAACTTCGTGGCCAATTCGGTGTCTTGTTTCTCAAAGGCCTGCTGCAACTGGGCCGCATCGGCCTCCAAGACCGCTCGTTCTCGCTCGTACGAGTCGTGGTCCGCGAAGTAGCGGGAATCGGAGACCGGTGCTGATGAGGCGTCGCTTGCAGGAACCGTCGTTGGCGCAGGGGTGGGGATGGCGGTCGAGGTGTCGGCTGGCGTGGCAGG
>JBGSHS010000131.1:0-24364 GCA_041752115.1 Pirellulaceae bacterium
CGAAGTCACCGCGGCCAGGAATGGCTCGTCGGAATTCGCCCTGGCGATGCAACTGAGAGCAGTACGGGGCCTCCGCCAATACACTCGAATCTGCCGATCTTCCCCGCAACCCTCCGGGAAGTGCAGCACATCACCACCTGCCACGAGTGATTCGTTCTGGTCTCTCCCCTCGATCACTGCTCTTTTCCCGACCCGCCTGCTTCTCCCTGGGATGTCTCAGACGCATGACACCCTGACTCGCAGCCGTCTGGGCTCTTCAATTGGCTCCTGGGATTGCCTCCAAGGAAGGGTATTCGTCCGGACTGATCCGCCGGAGGTCGCTTCTTCCACAGGCGCAACGGCAGGCGGCAATGGTCGCGATTCATTTGATTAAGAAAACTGTTGTAAGTTGTTTCAAAGTAAATGTTTGTGTCGCATATCGTGATTTTGTGAGGGTGGTTAAGTACCGCTTATAAGTTGTATTCTCGGATCGCGTCAGGTGGCGCGGCGAGTTGGACAACACGTTGGTAGAAAACGACTTTGGGCGCATTTGGCCAGCGTGCTTTTTCGTTGCAATAGGTTCCGCAGCAATTACAATCCAATCTATGTGTCGAGCTTGATGTTCCTGTTTGACTAGATGTCCCATATTCTCCAAATCTCTTGGGTTAAACCGCCTGAGTAACTCCTTTAGCGGGTGTGGTTTGGTGGAGTATTGGGTGACCTGGGGGCAATAGCGGGTATTTTCCTCACCTCCGGATACTCTCCGCGAGACCAAGTTGGGTGTTTGAGTAGGGGTTGGTATATATGGCCATCCGGCGATCGCATAAGTTGAAGAAGTCGCGGACAGACCGTCGCATTGCAAGTCTACGAGCGCAGCAGCGCGCCAAACGCGGATTGCGGATTGAGGCGTTGGAAGAACGGCGCTTAATGGCGACCGGTCCGCAGCTGGTGGGCATCCAACCCAATGAGGGAGAGCTGTTGTCGCAAGGCCAGGTGCGCACCACGGCTCCGTTGGAGCTGTCGTTGCTATTCAATTCGGCGGCCAGTATCGACCCCACGTCGCTGCCGACCGACGAGTCGAGTCCGGCGTGGTACGACAGCATTCAAATCACGCGGAGCGGATTGGATGGCACGTTTGAGCGGGCGTCGGTGTTTTCCGACTTCAACACGCTCGGCGCGGTGCAGATCGCGTTGACAGCCAAGGCGGCCGGACACGCGGGGAGTCTGATTTCGCTGGAGGTGAGCAAAGCGAATCTGGGTGACGACCGCAAGCCGACGATTGAAGTGGATGGGAACGTGATCCAGGTCACGCTCAATTCCAAGGTTGGCAAAGAGACGCGTGCGACCGACCTGATTGCCGCCATTAATGGCGATACCGAGGCGAGCAGTCTGGTGACCGCCACTTTGCGCAGCGGTTCATCGACCACCAACCTCGCGACGCCGACGATCAACTATTCACCGTTGGCGATGAATCCAGCCAACTCCGCCATCGCCACGTCCAGTTTCAACGTCTCTGGTCTGCAGATCCAGTTCGTGGCGACCCAGCCGGGGATGGAGAGCAACGGAACGATGATCCAGGTGACCAAGGCCAACCTGGGCAATTCGGTGGCGCCGACCATCACGGTCAACGACAAGACGATCAGCATCACGCTGAACTCGAACGCCACGACCCCGACGACCGCCGCTCAGCTGGTTAATGCGGTGAATGCTCATGCTGGAGCGAGTGCCCTGGTGAAGGCACACATCCGGTCGGGAGATCCCACTGCGGCGGTGGGTTCGCGTGGGATCAACTATTCGCCGCTGGTCATGACGGGTGCCAACGACGTGCGTGTCGAGCCGGGCTATCTGGATCTGGGCGATTCGCTCCGCGAAGTGGTGGTACGTTTCAAGGATCATCTTCCGGACGACGTCTACATGATCGAGATTCTTGGTGGTGGCTCGGCCCCACTGCAGAACGTCAATGGTGACGCGTTTAATGATGGCGGCAGCTTCCAGATGACGTTCGAGCTGGATCTCGGCGCGCAGATCATTTCGGTCGTGCCGCAGCCGATTACGCGCGACGCGTCGGGTGATCTGGATCAGCAGCGCAACGTGATTGAGGTTTATTTCAATGATGACGACCTGGATCCTGTGACGGCTCAGGATCCTCGTTATTACCAGTTGATTCACGTCAGCGAGACGGCCAACACGGCGGACGACCAGGTATTCCATCCGGTGGCTGTTCAGTACAACGCGCAAACGGACAGGGCGATTCTGACCTTCGCCTCGCCACTGGAGCAACTGGCTGGGGCGGGTACCTATCGCTTGCGGATTGGCACAGATGAGTCTCAACCTCTGGTGCCGGTGACCGTATCGATCTCGCAGGATCCAGGTTCCAGTTTTGACACGGCGCTGGACCTGACCGGTCAGGACCTGGGATCGCGGGGAGTGCTGTTGACGACCGAGATTCTCTCGGGGTTGTATCCACTCGACTATCCTGGTGGCGACGATGAGCCGGGGCACCGTGACATTCCGTGGATCGAGGACCATCTCGAGAAAGGGCTGCGCAACGACGAGGTCGAAGGGGATTCGACGGCGGGTATCACCACCTACTACTACAATTTCCAGGACGAGTATGGGTTCGATCCTGATGGGCATGTGCTGCACAACGCGATAACCGAGATTGAGAAGCAGCGCACGCGTGAGATCTTTGACCTGTACGCCAGGTATCTGGGCGTGAATTTCATTGAAACGGCCAACCGCGGATTCACGATCGTCACGGGCGACCTGCGAGCCGTCGATCCGTCGGTTCCCACGGGGGTCGGTGGCGTTTTGGGGATCGCCGGCGGCGGCATGGCGGTGATGGATCTGCAGGACTTCCAGAACCCGGGTGACGATGAGTTTGGAGGGCCGTGGTTCCAGACGGCGATGCACGAGATCGGTCATCTCCTGGGCATGTACCACTCGTACGATCTCCCGCCGCTGACGATCCAGGGTGACGAACCAGATCTGTCGTTTGGTCAGGTCCCCGAAGGGGTCTTCCCCGGTGACGCCGATATCGCTCACGGTCAGTTCCTCTTTCGACCGGAAAGCAACGACATTGACCTGTACAAGTTCGAACTGGACGAGGCGGGGCTGTTTTCGGTGGAGACCTCTGCCGAACGTCTCAACGATCCGAGCCTGCTCGACACGGTCCTGACTCTGTACAAGCAGAATGCGAACGGTACTCGCGAGCTGATCTCCCGCAACGACGACTACTACAACAGCGATTCCTACATCGAGATGCATCTCGAGGCGGGAACGTACTACGTGGGAGTCTCGGCCAGCGGCAACCTGGATTACGATGCCGAAGTGGCCGACACGGGAGCCGGAGGCCGCAGCCAGGGGAATTACCAGCTGCGTCTGAATTTCCGGCCAGCGGTCAACGATGCGATTCTCGACACGACCGGCAAACAGCTCGACGGCGATGCGGACGGCGAGGCAGGTGGTGTGTACAACTTCTGGTTCCGGGCTGCAGCTCCGAGTCTGGGGGGAAGTTCCTCGCAGCCGCGAACCATTTTCGTAGACAAAGCTGCGGCCAACGCTTCGAAAGTCGAGACGGGCAACGGTTCATTGGACAGACCCTTCGGCTATATTCCTTCCGCTCTGTCGGTGGCCAAGCCGAACGACATCATCCGCCTGGTGGGCAATGGCGGTGCGGACGGCGATATCACGACGCTCGGCGACAACGTGGCGTATCAGATCGGATTCAGCAAGGTTGGCGGCCAGGCCTTGCAGGACGGTTCGACGCTGGAAGTGCCCAGGGGCGTGACGTTGGTGATCGATGCCAATGCGGTGCTGAAGCTGCGGCGTGCTCGGATCAGTGTCGGCAGTTCCGCTCAGACCGTCGATCGCAGCGCCGGCGCGTTGCAGGTACTCGGCACACCCCGGATCCTCGACGCTACGGGGCAAGTGATTGTGGACGAAACCGGGCAGGCGATTGAAGGGAGCGTCTACTTCACTTCGTTACATGACACGGAAGTCGGGAAGGACTTCAATCCCGATCAGGCTCCGCCCGCCGCCCTGCCGGGCGATTGGGGTGGCATCGTCTTCCGCAGCGATCTGGACATCGCCGACTCCAACCGGCTCGTTTACGGTCAGGAAGGGATCTTTATCAACTACGTCAACCATGCCGTGATGACGTACGGTGGTGGCGAGGTGATGATCAACGGCATTTCGCAGATCGTGGCACCGCTGCAGATGATTGACGAGCGACCGACGCTGACCTTCAACACGATCATGCAGAGTGCCAACTGGGCGATGTCGGCCAATCCGGACAGCTTCGAGGAAGACAATTTCCACGCGCCGAAGTTTCAGGCTGTGCCGTTCACGTCGGATTACGACCGAGTAGGTCCCGAAATCCATCACAACACGCTGATTCAGAATTCGATGAACGGCCTGTTTATTCGGATTACGACCTTGGCCGGCCAGGATCTTGAGGAATTGACGAAGTCGGCGCGGTGGGATGATACGGATATCACGCACATCGTTTCGGAGAACCTGGTCCTTCAGGGTTCGCCCGGCGGACCGATTCTCGAGGACGTGGCACCACCCGTGAACCTGATCACGCTTGCCGCGGCGGCGGGGGGCACGCTGGATCCGGGACCATATGAATACAAGCTGGTCTACGTTGATGACGACGGTAGCGAAGGGCCTCCATCCGACGCGACCCGCATCGTCGACGTGACGGCCGGGACCGGAGCGGTCGTGCTGCGCAATCTGCCGCAGCTCAAGCCGACCGACCCGTTCGTTGCGCGACGGATCTATCGAGCGGAAGCGGGCAGCGGTCGATACGAACTGGTAGCCCAGATCAATGCCGAGGACACCACGTTTATCGATTTCGGCAGCTTGATCGGCGGTGAACTGGAGGAGTATGTCGACAGCGTGCGGACTCGCCTCTCGGGCCGCTTGGCGGTCGATCCCGGCACGATCGTCAAACTGGACCGCTCGCGCATTGAAGCGACGTTTGGTGCCCAGTTCATATCGGAGGGGATCGATGGGAAGCCGATCGTTTACACGTCGCTGAGCGATGATCGCTACGGATCGGGCGGGACGTTCGACACGAATCTGCAGGGTGGCCAGTCCTCGGCCGCGGCCGGCGATTGGGGCGGGATTTATCTGGGGCATGTGAGTCGTGGCAGCATCGACTTCTCGATCTTTGCCTTCGGCGGCGGCACCACGCGCATCGAGGGAACGTTTGCCGGATTCAATGTGCTGGAAATCCACCAGGCGGAAGTGCGCGTGGCCAACAGCATCTTTGAGTCCAATTCGGATGGTCAAGGTGGCCAGTCACCGGCGAGTCGTTATGGCTACAGCGAAAACGACGACGCGGTGATCTTCGTCCGCGGCGCCCAGCCGATCATCGTGGCCAACACGCTCGTCAACAATTCCGCTCCAGCGATCAGCGTCAACGCGAATGCTCTCAATTCGCTGGCGCAGAACGATTCGGGTCGTACGACCGGCGCCGTCCATATCGTCTCGGGGGTCAACGATAACCAGGGTCCCCTGGTCCGGCAGAACATGCTCGACGGCAATGCCGTCAACGGCATGGTGGTGCGCGGTGCGACCCTTACCACGCAGGGTGTCTGGGATGATACGGACATCGTGCACGTCGTGTACGACACGATCTATGTGCCCGACTTCCACACCTACGGCGGTCTGCGGCTGGAAAGTAATCCTCAGGAAAGCCTGGTGGTCAAGCTCAGCGGGGCCACGGCGGGCTTCACTGCCACGGGGCAGGATCTGGAAATCACTGATCGGATCGGCGGCGCACTGCAGATCGTCGGTCAGCCTCGTTTTCCGGTAGTGTTGACCTCGCTGTCAGATGACACCGTGGGCGCCGGATTCACTCCCGACGGTATGCCGCAGACCGACACCAACGGTGACGGCAGCAGCGGTTCACGCCTGCCCACCGGACCGGAAGTCAACAATGACACGCTCATTGACAACGACGTGGCCGCCGGCATTCCCGGCCAGTTCGCGTTCGATGTGTTCGATGGCGGAGCCAGTGATTTCTTCAGCCGCGGCGGCATTTCGGCCCAAGGGGACACGAGCCAGTTCATCGATGAGAACGTCATTTTCGATTTCACCAATTACGTCGACGTCGGCAGCAATGGCACCGCACTCAACCTGCGGTACACCAACATCACCATGCCGGCGACCTTGATTGCCGACGATCTGGTGGTGAGCGAAGGCAACTTCGAAGGTGAAAACGGCACGATCTTCTGGCATGCCGAATCGCGGATGGACGACGGGATCTCGATTGTCTACAACACGATCACGTTCACCAGCACGGCGGCCCTGGGCGATATCCAGTTTATCAATTACCTGGACGAGGATATTCGTTTCGTCAGCGATGACCTGCTCTACCTGACCGGCACGCCGGGTACCAATGATTTCCGCGCTTTCACACTCGACGGCGAGGAACGAGTCGGTTTCAGCCAGGGGGGGTTCGTGGAGCCGGGAGCGGATCTGGTCAACGCAAGCTATGTGGGTTGGGCAGCTGATCAGTATTTCGACCTGCAGCTGGCCATCGAGGGATTCGGGACGACCTATACGGTGCCGGGCAATATCGACACGGCCGATCTGGTGCCCTTCAATGATCCCGAACTGGGGCCTGTCTATGGCCTGGAGGACGTGACGACCGCGTTCGCCTGGGCCGTCGATCCGGCGGCGACCACGTCCAAGATCACTACCTTCCTGGAACTTGTTCCCCGCAACCCGGCATCGGCCGGACAGGCTGGCGACTGGCGGAGCATTCGCCTGGACGAGTGGAGCAACGATCGCAACGTGGACGTGGCGACCGAACGCGAGCCCTCCGATTCGACCACCGGACCGGACAACAACCAGAATCCGGATAACGCTCAGTACGTCGGTGCCCTGGCGCCCAATGAGAAGTCAGGTGACGACACGCTGCGGTTGGGATTCGAAGTCCATGGCGTGATCAGCCAGAAGGACGATGTCGATGTGTACAGCTTCCAGGCCAAGGCGGGAACGGAAGTCTGGTTCGATATCGATCGCACTTCGCAAAGCCTCGACACGGTCGTCGAACTGGTGGATGCCGACGGGAACATCATTGCCTTGTCCAACGATTCCTATGACGAGGAACTGGGACAGCAGACGATTTACACCAATCCCTCCAAGATCGCGGCCAACATGGTCAGCTCGCTGCGGAAGTCGGCCTCCGATTTCTATCCCGACAGCGCGGTGGGCGAACCGAAGGACCTTTACTCGACGAATCTGCGCGATGCCGGTATGCGGATCGTCCTCCCCGGCTCGCAAGGGACCACCAACACGTATTATGTGCGGGTCCGCAGCAGCAGCGTTCAGCCAGGCGACGTCGTGGATGGCCTGCTCGATCCCTCACGGCTCAACAGCGGCCTGACGTCAGGCATCTATCAACTCCAGATTCGCTTGAGCGAGACGGATGAAGTGCCCGGTTCGACCGTGCAATACGCCGATATCCGCTATGCCACCAACGGCATCGAGATTTTCGGCCAGCCGACCCATTCACCGTTGACCGGTGAGTCAGCCGAAGACGATACCCCCAACGATACGATCTTCACGGCTCAGCCGATCGGCAACGTGGTCAGTTCCGACCGCGGCGCCCTCGGTGTGGCAGGTGAACTCGTCGGGCTGACCGACGTCGACTTCTATCAGTTCGAGATTGCTTTCGAATCGATTCAGAACATTTCGGGATTCACCAACTCGGTACAGCACCTCGCGACGGTCCTCGACATCGACTACGCCGATGGGCTGGCTCGTGCCAATACGAGCATCACGGTCTTCGATGCCAGTGGCAACGTGGTGTTGTACGCGGCCGATTCGAATATCGCCGATGATCAGCCGGCGGCGCTCAATGGTACCGATATGGACGATTTGAGCCGCGGTTCGGCGGGCGTGCTCGATCCCTACGTTGGATCGCAGGAGCTGCTGGCGGGAACGTACTATGTGGCGATTTCGTCGGACGCGCAAGTCCCGGCGGAGTTTGAGCAGTTCTATTCGCCGACGCCGGCCAATAGCCTGTTCCGCCTGGAGCCAGTCACGTCGGTCAAACGGATCGTCGAAGACCATATCAGCTCGTCGTACTATGCCACCACCGAAGCGCCTCAAATCCCCGTGCTGTTCGACGATGACAGTGCGGTCCCCTACTCGCTGGGCGATATTGTGTTCTTCGTCAGCGGCGACATCGGTGGCGACAACAACAACCGGCTCTATACCGTCGATCCGTTTACCGGCACGGTTGAGACCATTGTCCGGCGCGATGCCGAGAACATCGACCTGACGCGGAACATCGAAGACATCGCCATGAAGCCGGATGGCACGTTGCATGCCTTCTCGGTCGACGAGAACTATCCGTTCACGGCCGGCGAGTCGGGGAACTACCTGTTGATCGATACCGGCAACGGCACGATCACGCAGGTCGGTGACGATGGCATCGATCTCTATCAGGTAAATGACAACGGTGACGGTGACGAAGCAACGCCAGCCGAACTGCAGGGATATCAATTCCTGGCGATGACGTATGGAGATCCGAACATCTACAACTCCGGCGGCCCGACCTATCTGTTTGCCGTCGGAAATCGGATTCCCGGCCGTGGCAACGACTACACCGAAAACGTCCTGTATCGCTTCGATGCCGATACCGGGACGGCCGTCAGCCTGTTCCAGAATCGCGACGGTTGCGGCAATCCCGGTGGCTGCCGGTTCCCGAACGCTGGTACGCAGATTGTCGAGCGTGGCTATCTGGATACCAGTCCCGATCCGCTGGCTGCCGACACCCAGTTGCTGCTGGTCGAAGCGACCGAAGTCAATTCGGTGACCGGCGCCACCACGTCCCTGATCCTCGACGGAACGCTGTTCAGTGTCGATCACGACGGAAACCCGCTGACCGACGCGTTGTTCTTCGAGTTCAACACCGGTCCGGAAATCTACCTGCATCCGAATCCGGCGACCGGGGCGTTCGTGCGCGACGGCGACTTCTTCGAAATCGACGGCGACACGTTTGAGTTCGATACCGGGTCGGTGATCGTCATGAATGCGACCAGCGGCAGTCAGATAGCCGATGGAGCCAGGATCACCATTACTGACAACCAGTTGACGCCGGTCACTAGAACATTCGAGTTTGACAAGAACAACAGTGTCACGCCGGGGAATATCCGGATTGCGATTAACAATGGTATGTCGACCTCGGCCCTGATGACACAGACGGTCAACGCGATCAACTCGGTCGCGGGCTTTGACGTGACGGCCGAAGTGCTGGCCGGTAACAACCGTATTACGCTGCGAGGCGAGTCGGAATTCACCGGCGCAACATCCACCTCGGCCTTCGTGGCGATCCAGGGGACGCCGGGCGGATCGGGGGACTACGTGATCCAGATCGAGGAAAGCTCAGACCTGGACGAATACGGAAACGCGCTGGTCGATACGTTCCTCACGGTGCCGGGAGTGACCTTGGGTTGGGATGGGCAGCGGGTGAACTTCAGCGGTGCGGGGTCCGGGCTCTTCAACCAGATGGTCCTGCGTAATGTATTCACCGATGTGGGGAGCAATGGTTCCACGACGGCGGGACTGTCCATACCGTTCCTCGCGCAGGATACTGCACAGGAACTGGCGACCCGCGTCAAGGATCAGCTCGACCTGTTCCTGGCAGGAGGTAATACGGCTGCCGTTTCGGATCGCACGGTCGTTCTCAGCGGCGGTGCGAAATTCGAATCGGCCGACAGCCCCTTGCGCATCGCCGGAGCGGCTCCGGGCGGCTTGATCACGGGCATCGCGTTTGTGAATAACACGATGTACGCCGTGACCGATACGGGTGGGCTGTTCCGAGTGACCAATCCGGGCGGTCGCAACGCCGAAGCGGTCTATATTGCGACCTCGGCCCAAGACCTGCAGGGCATCAACTTCCAGTCGTTGACGGCTGGTCCCACCGCTACCGAAAACGGTCGCTACGCGAACACCTTGTTTGCGATGGACGGGGACGGCACCCTGTATGCCTTCGATCCCGCCGGACGGCTGCAGCCGATGTTCGTCGATGGTCAGACGAGTGTGGAAACGGGACTGACTGCGGTCAACGGCATCGCTTTCTCGACGCTCCAGGAGAATCCCTGGTCGATCGTCGACGGAATTCGGGCACGCAGCCAGGATGCCGGTCACGGTCTGGAAACGACGTTTGACCTGACGCGCTTTGAGCCGGTCTATCCGAGCTATGGCAACGCGAGCCTGCATTTCGGGCGAACGCGTGACAATAACCTGACGCCGATCACGTACGATTGGCCGGGTGGGGCGTCGGGGACGATGGAGAGCAACAAGTTCAGCCTGGTCGGCTATTCGGCCGCTGACAAACCCGTGCTCTATTTCAGCTACTTCATCGACACCGAACGGGAAAGCAGTGATCCGGCCACGCAGACGCCGATGCTGGACTCGTTGCGAGTCTATATCGGCGACAGCAGTGGACAATGGGATCTGCTGGCTACCAATAACTCGTACACGCTTGATGAGCTATTCGACTTCCCGGCCAATCCGGCGAATCCGAACCAGGTGCAGGAGATCTACGATAACGGCACTGGCTGGCGTCAGGTACGCGTGGAGCTCGGCAACTACGCCGGGCTCGACAATCTGCAGTTGCGAGTCGATTTCTCCACCGCCGGTGATATGAACGTTGGCGACTCGACCACGGTCGGTTCTGATCTGCGGATCTTACCGGGCGCCAAGCTGAGTGACGGCCAGACGTTCTACGTCGACGGTGTGGAGTTTGAGGTCGATCTTGGTTACACCTTGATCACACCCTCGGGCGGCGCAATCCAGGATGGACAGACGTTGCGTGTCTACGATGGCGGTTTTCGCGACATCACCTTCGAATTCGATTCGACGGGCTCGTTGGTCGATCCGTCTCGCGTGGCGGTGGCCTTCAGTCCTGCCATGACGCCCGACGAACTGGCGATGGCCTTGCAGCAGGCGATGCTGGGTGAATTCCTCCCCGCCTTCCGCGTGTTGTTGGACGGCAATCGAATCAATATTCCGGATGCGATGGAGGTGGAAGTCAGCGGCTCGCTGCAGCTGGCCGGAGCCCCGGGGACCGTCGGCCTGCCGGTGCTGGTGGATGCCGGCATGCTGGACACACAGGTCCGCGACGTCGTGCAGCAGGCGCTGGCCGATCGATTTGCCAATGGAGTCACTGAGGCGTTCAAGGTCCGCGACGACGTAGTCCGCATTATCGGCCACGACGTGACCGATTCGGGACCTTTTGGCCTGACCAACTCACTCCCGTTCGATTCATCGGGGGATTTCTTCAGCAATCTGCGCGGGCAGGACAACCGGTATGAGGGAGTCTACCTGGACGACTTCATCATCGGCTTCGCCGAGCACGGTGAGATGGGTATCAATGGGAATGGCAACACGGCGTTTGTCGCCAATCCCGAGTCACTTCCCAATCAGATCCTCACCGGTGCCTATCAGCTGGAGATTCGCCAGGGCGAGAAGTACGGTGAATCGCAGCAGGGCCCCGACCGGCTGGAACTGGTTCGTAGCTTTGACACGAATGGTCGACTGACGCAGTCGTTCTCGCTGGTCGCTCCGGCGGGCAACGAGATCAGCGATGGCCAGACATTTACGCTCAGTGACGGAGTGCATTCGCTGACCTTTGAGTTCGACGACCTGACGCTCAACAACGGCGTGACGCCGGGCAATGTCGAGATCAACTACAATCCGCTGGTATTCGACTTCGCGACCAGTGATTTTCGTCCGCAGTCGTCTTCTGAGATTGCGGCGCTGATCCGCAACGCGATCAACAGCACCGCTGCTCAGGCGGTGATCGAGATCACGGCCGCTCTGGGAGATGGGGCCATCGCCTCCACCCTCTCTACCACCAGCTCGGTCGTCAATCTGTTCGGCAATGTCGACGCCGACGTGATTGGAGCGAGTGTCCGCATTACCAGCACCACGACCGACGCCAATCTTTTGCGTGACGCGATCCTGGGCGATGTGTTCACTCCCGTGGGAGATGCAACCTTCTCGGGTAGCGCCGTTTCGGCCGGTCTGTTCGACGGTGGCAGTTCTTCCATCGGCATCGCGTCGGGCATCATCCTCACCACCGGGGACGCGCACTTTGCCGAGGGACCGAATTCGGATGATGGTTCGACCGGTTCTGCCTCGGGAATGGGCGATCCCGATCTGGACACCTACTTCGCGCCGTTGGTGACCGAAGACTCGTCGGTACTGGAGTTCTCGTTCCAGGTTGACTCGGCCAGTGATCTGTACTTTGAATTCGTCTTCGCCTCGGAAGAATACAACGAATTCGTCGACTCGGTATTCAACGACGTGTTCGCCTTCTTCGTGGATGGCGAGAACATCGGCTTCGTACCGGGGACGTTTGACCCGGTGACCATCAACACGGTCAACGGGGGAAATCCCTACGGCACGGGAGGCGTGAACGCGGAGTCGTACAACAACAACGACCGCAATGACGCTGGTTCGTTCCTCGAGTCGTTCGGGTATGACGGGTTTACTGACGTCTTTGTCGCTCGCATCGACGACCTGTCGGTCGGCGTGCATACCATTAAACTGGCCATTTCGGACGTGGGGGATACCGCACTCGACAGTGCGGTCTTCATCCGAGCCTTCAACGCTGCCGGTCCCGATCCGCGGACGTCGCTGCCAGGCATTACCTACAATGACAAGGGGGACAGCAACCTCGAGCGCGATCAGGGCCAGGTCATTATTCACTCCAATACGATCTCGAATTCTGCCGGTTACGGCATCGTGATCGACGCCTATCCGCGAGACGGTGAGGGAGACTCGCATCCGGGTGCCGTGCGCGTGACGCAGAAGGTCAACGACCTGAACCTGGTACCTGGTGTGGTGGTGACCAATAACCTGATCGTCCGCAATACGACTGGTGGTGTTCTGTTCAGTGGCGACGAGAATCTGGGGACGGTGGCCGATGCGCCGGTGCCGTTCGGCCGGCTGATCAACAACACGATCTACGGCGGCGGAGTTGGTATCCGGGTCGAGAACAACGCCAGTCCGACGCTGCTCAACAACATCGTGGCGGACGCGAGTGTCGGCATCAGCATTGATTTCTCCTCGTCCTCGACCGTGGTGGGTGGTACGTTGTACGCCGGTCCCGGCGTCGCGTCAGCTAATGGCAATGTCGGTGACTTCCCACTGTTCGTGGCGTCAAGTGACGAGCTGTTCATTAACAAGGATCTCAACAACTTCTACCTGGCCCCCCATGCGAAAGCAATCGACAGTTCTGTCGATTCGGTGCAGGATCGAACCGCCATGGTCACGATTCGTCAGCCGCTGGGGATCGCCAGTTCGCCGATCCTGGCGCCGAATGTCGACCTGTACGGTCAGGCTCGTGTGGATGATCCGAGTGTCGCGTCGCCTTCCGGCCTGGGCGGCAACGTGTTCAAGGATCGCGGTGCGATCGATCGGTCGGACTTCGCCGGCCCGTCCGCATCGCTCATCCTGCCGCGCGACAACGACGCCGTGGGAGTCGACGAGGATCCACGCGGAACGTTCGTCGCGGTACGCGAACAGACCCTGTTCGGCTTCTCGATCCAGTTGATCGACGGCATCGCGCCGAGCGACCAGTCCAACGGTTCGGGCCCGGATCGTAACACCGTCAACGCCCGTGCGATTACCGTGCTCAAGGACGGTGATCCGCTGGAGGAGGGAGTCGACTATCTGTTCGGATACGACGCCACCAGCGGCATCATTCGCCTGACACCGCTGGCCGGAATCTGGGAACCGGACTACACCTACGAGGTCCAGTTGTTGAATATCGACACACTGGTCATCACAGCTCCTGGCGGCCAGTCGATCATCGATGGAACGACCTTCACGATCTCGGACGATGAGGGAACGAGTGTAGTCTTCGAATTCGACAGCGGCTACGGCCTGGGAGTGCCCGCCACCGGCGGCGCCGGTCTGGTGGATGGTTCGACATTCACCATCAAGCAGGGCACCACCACCAAGACATTTGAATTCGACAGCAATAACGTCTCGCGTCCCTCCAGTGTGAAAGTTGCCTTCAATGCCGCCGATTCGGCAGACCAGGTGGCGGCTTCACTGGCGGCGGCCATCCGCGGTGCCGGCCTCGGGCTCAATGCTTCGAGTTGGCGAAACGGATTCGTTCACGTGGGTGGCGATGAGAACACCACCATCAACACCGGCGTGACGCCATTGACACTGTCGGGCCTGCCTGGGGTGGCCAACGACAACGAACCGGTCCTGTATGTGGCCCACGTCGACTTCACCGATCAGGACGTGGCGGCGCGAATCGCCGATGCGATCAGTGCCAGCGCACTGCAGCTGACGGCCGAGGCCCGACTGGGCGACGTGGTGCTGGTGGGCGCTCGCGACGTTATCGGACTGGTGACCACTCCGGTCAGCGCGATTCGTGACCTGGCGGGCAACATCCTGAAGGCGAACCGAAACGACGGTTCGACCGCCTTCACCATCAGCCTGGGAGCTGGACGTGACTGGGGCGATGCTCCTTCACAGTATCCCACGCTGAAAGAGGACAATGGTGCCTCGCACGAGATCGTTGACGGATTCCATTTGGGATCCACCATTTTCGCTACGTCGGACGGGGAACCTTCCACGGCTGCCAATCTGGACATTGGTGACGATGGTCTGGTGCTCACATCGCTGACCGCCGGCTATGCCAATACGATCGGAGTGATCGCGACCGGCATCACGGCTGAACAGCCTGGCTACCTCGATGCCTGGATTGACTTCAACAACGACGGTGACTGGAACGATGCCGGCGAGAAGATCTTCTCGAGCTACACGCTCACCGAGGGCTTCAATACGCTGACATTGGCTGGGGCCAATCGGATTCCGGTGGATGCCGTCGGCACGCGGTATGCCCGCTTCCGACTGAGCAGCTCGGGCGGATTGTCGTCGACGGGTGCGGCGTCGGATGGTGAAGTGGAAGACTACTTGTTGACGATCAACGGCAACCCGTGGCACAACTACAACAACCCCAACAGCACCAATGGGGATGCTGTGGCTTCGCCGATCGACGTTCTGTTGATCATTCACCTGCTCAACAACCCATCATCCAACTACATCAACAACATCATCGGCGATCCCGGTTTCGGGCGACTCTGGAATCCGCCGCTTCCTGGCTTCGAGCCACCGCCCTACTACGACGTCAATGGTGACGGGTTTGTGTCACCCATCGACGCGCTGCTGGTCATTGATTATCTGAACCGCGGTTCGGGAGAGGGGGAGGCTGAAGGTGAGGCGTGGGATGGCGGGCTGCTGGCCGCCGACTCCTCGGATACCGCGGGCCGGGTCGCACTCGATACGGGACTGCTGGGCGGATCATGGCTGGCCAGTGCGGCGACGGTTGCTTCGCCGGATGCCGGAGCGGCTGTGAAATCGACGGTCCGAACGACCGCCTCCTCGGCTTCAACTCTGCTCATCGGAGCGGCGACTGCTCAGGTGCGCGGCGAGATCCTGGGGTCGGACTTCCGCAGCCAGGATCTGGAGGATCTGTTGAAGGATCTGGCAGACGAAAGGGATGAAGTGCTGGTAGCCAGTGATCCGCATGACGAGTTCTTCGCCGGCTACGAAGTAGGATGAAAGGCCGTTGTCGCAGGTGGCCTGATAAGCCAAGATGGGCCACCATAGGGAGGAACGGACGGGAATGCAGAATCGCCAGGACGCTCAGCGCAGCTCTCGGCTGCCCGCCGTGTGGGGTGAGGTCGGTACGGCCTCTGGTGAGCGTCGGAACGAGTGATTCGCCTGGTCCGGGAATCCTTCTGGTGGCCGGCGGCTAGTGGCTTGTGACAGCTTAACTTTCGGGTTGGTTGGCACTGGCTCTGCCAGTGTAGCCTTGCCCGATTGCCGAAGGAGCACTGGCGAAGCCAGTGGCATCCGAATTCTTAGCTGTCACCGAGCACTCGTGTCGTGCCCATGGGCATCCGGTGGGGCATGGAACCCGGGCCAGGAAGCTCGCGGAGTCCAGGGACGGCGTCGGTAACGCCGTCCCTGGGGCGAAGCGGAAACGATGTTCGGAACGGAGAAAACGGCGCCGTGATCGCAGACCGTGGCTTCGAATCGTGTTCTTCGCCCTGATTATTCGTGCCAGCCGTCATGATCTGGCAGAAAGGACGGCCGTGCGTGTGCCGGACGTCGTCACAGGGCCCCATTTTCTTGCCCGATTACGACCTGCTGACTATGATCAGGAGATGCCCTGGGGGGATCGTTGCGTGGTTCCCGGTCGGCCTTCTGCGGTGCGTGCGAGGCTCTGGCAGGCTTGTTCCCGTCGACCTGGCCAATCTGGCGGATTCCGCATCCGGATTGGCCGTGGAGATGCGATTCTCTGGCGCGAGCAGTGCTGCCTCCGAATGACCGACCACCGGTCGTAGACGTCGGTCGCGCCGAGCTGTCACGGAACACGAGAATCAATCGACGATGAAGGCGACTGGCTCGGTGGCTTGCTCGCCGCCAGCTGTGCAGCTGTCCCCCAGCCTGTTCGGTCGAACACCAATCTGAGGCCCATCCATGCCGTTGCGACGAGCCAAAGCACGTAGGAATACTCCCACTCCTGCTGACCGTGCGAAAGCGACGCGGACGGTCCGGTTCGAGTCGCTCGAGTCGCGCATGCTGCTCACGGGACTCCCCTCTGGGGCCGTCGCGCAGGACACGGCCGAATACATGCTCGGAAACGCCGTGGCCACCGTCGTGTTCTTCGAGTCGAATGGTTCGATCGACCTGAACCTGGAGAACTGGAACCCTCTGGTCCGGGATCAGTCGGGCAACGTCGTGCTGGATTCTGAAGGACGTACGATCAGTGCCAGTGGTCCCAATCTGATTGAAGCGGCCAAGAGCAAGGTTATCGAGGGGCTACAGTGGTGGGAAGACGCGTTGGACAGTTTCTACCTCACGAACTACGACGACGTCGATCCGATCCACTCGCTGAACTTCACCCTTGATTTCGAGTATGCCCATAACCCGATTTCGACCGGCTATGAGCCCATTTCACGCGTGTCCCAGGACTACACCCGTTGGGTCGCCGATTTCCTTTCGGCTACCGGTTACCTGGCGACCGGATCGATCGACACCGATATTCGCACGTTCAACAACGCGCAACGCGTCAAGTACGATGCGGATTGGGCGTTCACGATTTTCGTCGTAAATGACGACATCGACTCCGACGGTTTGTTCGCGCCGGGGAGCCAGTTTCTGCAAGCCTTCTCGTTCTCCGGCGGTCGCTTTCTCGTCGCGCCAGCCGGCCGGCCGGCCAGCACCTTTGCACACGAAACCGGCCATATCTTCTACGCCCGCGATGAATACGCCGGGAGTGGCGCATCGTATACCGACCGCCGCGGATATTACAACAGCCAGAACTGGAATGCCTGGGACAATCCGACGCCCGGATGGATGCAGCAGGATAGCTTGATGAACTCCGGTGCCAGTCTGCAGCGGGCCTATGCGAACCATACGAGTTCGACATCGTCGCTGGCCATGATTGGCTGGCAGGATTCTGATGGTGACGGTGTCTTCGATGTGCTGGACATTCCACTCAGCTTGGCCGGGTCGGGCTATTATGATTCGGCGACCGAGCGTTATCGATTCGTTGGTTCTTCATCGGTGGGAACACTCCCCAACCTCAACTCGAGCGGGCGAGGCAACGACATCACGATCAACGAAGTGAGTCAGTTGGTTTACTCGCTCGACGACGGCGCCACCTGGACTGTCTGGAGCGACTACGACGCGTACGAAGTTGCCATTGACGTCAGCATCCCGCTCCCGCTGGGAGACGAGATTCTGATCAGGACCCAGTCGGTGGATCCGCTGACGCACCAGATCGTGACGACCTCGGAGGTCTTTTCCGGCAATACGACGTCGGCCAGTTCTGTTGCTCCATCAGGCATCGAGGGGTTTGTCTGGTACGACGAAAACGAAAACAGTCAATGGGATCTCGACGAGCGAGGAATCTCCGGCTGGACCATCCAGTTGGTCGATGATGCCGGCATCGCACGTGAAACGGCCCAGTATCTCGATCCGGACTCCTACCAGCATCAGGAAGTGCTCAACACCGCACTCAACGAAGTGACGCTCACCGCCACCGGCTACGATGTGAAGGATGGTCGTGTGGGAGCCTTGACATCATCGCGCACGTCGACCGGCACCAGGGTCTTCGGGCTGGTGCGGTATGGTTTCACCGACAACTGGGTCACGCAGTGGACCGACGACAGTCGTAACCTGCGTATCGACTTCGAGACCCCCACCACCTTCGTGAGCATCGATGCGCTGGCGGCCGGAACCGCCGCTTACGGGCGACTCGAGATTTACGATGTTGCCGGTAACCTGATCGATCGTTACACGACTCAGTTGCTCGCGGGCAACGCCGCAGAGACGATGGCGTTAGGGACCCCTACGGCTCAGATCTCGTATGCCATCGTGCGGGCCGCCAACGAGACCAGTATCCTGCTGGATAACCTTCAGGTGGGTCCGTCAGCGACAACCACTACCAACCAGTTCGGCGGCTACGCGTTCCCCTATCTGCCGGCCGGTCCATTCCGTGTGCACGGCATTGCGACCGCCGACTGGAATCCCTTCACGCCGGCGTCTGGCATCGTGGAGGTGATCATCAACGCCGAAGGAGACATGCAATGGCTGCCCGGCACGGCACGCCCGAGCGACATCGGCGCTCAGCCAAGTCCCACAGCCTCGCCCTGGAAGAACTTGCTGTCGCCACTGGATGTCAGCGATGATGGGCGCATCTCTCCCATTGACGCGCTGCTGGTCATCGACGAACTGAATCGAAACGGCAGTGGAGCACTCTCGGCACCCAACGATGACTTCGCTCCGCCACCCTACCTGGACGTCAATGGCGACAAACGTGTTTCGCCGATCGATGTCCTGTTAGTGATCGACTGGCTCAATGGCAACAGCAGCGCGAGCAGCAGTTCCACCAGCGGTGGGGGCGACGGCGAGAGTGGTGGCAGTGATGGTGGCGGAAGTGAAGGTGAGGCGTGGAACGGGATATGGGAAACGGCCAATCCAGATGCTTCGACGGACATTCGGCTCGCTTCGTTCGTTCAACTACGCGACACGGTTGCCACGCCTGATTGGGGTCGCGTGAGCTTGCTTGGAAAGGACGCGGTCAACGCTTCCACTGAACAGGTTTCCACCCTGACGCGACACGGGCGACAGGAGGATTCATCCGCAACGAGTTCGACTGCGCTGCTCGCCGGACTCGAATTGTGGCTGCCTTCGGCGTTAGAGGAGTCTGCGCAGGTAGGGAGTCCTGAGCGTTTGAGCAATGCTCTCGCATGGCAGCTTCCGTCGATCGACCGCTGGCTGCCGCGGCAGGTGCCAACCCAGTTCTCCGACCGGTCCGATCTCGCCACCGTCGGAGCGACCTCGCTCGATCTTTCAGGCCACACGTCGACGCGACGTGGGGACGCTCCATTCGCCCCTGGTTCGCCTTCGTATTCTCTGGTCAGTGACGAACTGCTGACCCTCCTGGCACGTGAAATCCGCGGACGGAAGTCGGGTGTGATACCTCCCGAGGATGTCCCTCGCGATGTCGCGCTGCCGGCAGCCGATGTGGACTCGGCGTAGGGGCGCGTCTTGCCGGGGGGGACTGCTCCAGCCGGCTCTTTCTTTCGCAAGTCTGTCCGGAAGTTGCTCGCCAAGGCCTCATGGATTTCTTAGAATAGGGGCCGTGTGGTCGTGCGCTCCGAGCGTCTTGAGGCTCGGGGATAGGTGAGGCGAGTGGGGAATGGAGAGAGCAGATTGACTCGTGCGCCACGAACAGCAAGGCGACTTCGAGTGGCCGGGCGGTCGCAGGGGGTTGGTATGCGCGCTCGGCGCATGCTGGCGGTTGAGCCGCTGGAGCAGCGAATGCTGCTGACAGGCGATGTGACACTGCCTGCGCGCCTGGATGCCGAAGGGGAAGGGACGCTGCAGGTCAGGTTCCGACTCGAAACGACCGATTTGGCCGGGATTCAGGTGGACGCGACGGCGCCGGGGAACGACATCTATTTAAATGTCTGGGTCAGCGATATTCGCGCAGCGACCAGCTCCGCTGGAGTTTATGCCGCCTACCTCGATTTGACCTACGATGGAGACTTGCTGCAGCTCGTGCCGGCTCCCGGGAACCCTTGGGGGTATGACATTGAATTCGGCGGGGTCTATCGCAATGGGATCTCGGCACTGGTAAATCGAGACGGATTGATCGACGAGGTCGGTGCGTTTCAAGAGGGGTTTTCTCCGCTGGGTCCCGACGAGTATCTTCTGCTCCGAGCGCGGTTCACGACGGGCGACGTTCAGTTGCAGGATGACATCTTTGCCGGGATTCCGGAAGATGCGGGGATCGTGGAACTGGATGTACTTGCCAACGATCACTTGCCGGTCGGCCACGCGTCGTTTACTGCCAACGGTGCGGACTTTCATCCGGCTCATGAGGTGTTGCTGTTCAGTCCTCCGACCGTGGTTGCGGAGAGTGCGATCGAGTTCGTCGGGACGGAATTGGCGATTACCGATCAGGGGCCTCTGGTCATATCCCGGGTGAGCGCTGCGGCCTCGGGTGGAACCGTACGCGTGTCACCCGATGGCGGCCGATTGCTCTACACACCCGCAGCTGATTTCTGGGGCGTTGATTCATTTACCTATTATGTGGGCGAGAGTGCCGGTGCGACGGTCACTGTGGTGGTCGATCCGGTCAATGATGCTCCGCGGACCCGGGATGACATCTATTCCACTGGATTTGCACAGACATTGGTTGTGGATGCTGCGCGAGGAGTCTTGGGTAACGACTACGATGTGGAGGGGCAATCGCTGGTCGCGCAGTTGATGGAGATGCCTCAGTACGGGACGGTGCAGTGGCAGGCGGACGGCAGTTTTGTCTATACACCGTCCGACGACTTTCGCGGACGCGATCAGTTCACGTATGTGGCGGGTGATGGGGAGCTCTGGTCGGAGTCGGCTATGGTGCGGATTGACGTGGGGACGCCGCAAGTGCTGATGCGACTGGAAGTGATCAGCGAGGCCGGTGAGCCGGTTGAGCGATTGTCGGGCGCCGATTCGCTCCTGCTGCGAGCGGTGGTCCAGGACCTGCGCGGCGAGTCGTATCTGGCACGCGGTGTCTTCGCTGCCTATCTCGACGTGCTGTATCAGGCTGGTGACATGCAGCCGCGATGGGACGCGGGCCAGCCGCTGGGGTTCGAGATCAGTTCGGGTCCCGAGTATTATTCGCCGGTGAGCGGGCGTGTCGCACAAGCTGGCGTCATTGATGAGGTTGGGACGTTTGCCAGATCATTTGAGCCGTTGGGGGCGGACCCGCAGATTCTGTGGGAGATACCTTTTGATCCAGTCGGGCCCAAGCTGGCGCCCGATTCGGTACAGGTCCGCATCTCCAGCAGCCTCAACGTGGTTGACGTACTGGGAAACGACCTGGAGCTGACGTGGGACGTACCGTTTGCTGCCGAACCGGCCGATGAGTCGCCACACCACGATACGCTGCTGTACGATCCTCCGCAGAGGGTGCTGAGCGATCAGATGCTGCTGGCAGGGACGAGCGTGGAAATGTCGAACGACCCGGCTCTGGTGATCGTATCGGTGGGCGAATCGGCAGTCGGAGGGACGGTGAGCATTTCTGCCGATCAGCGTCAGCTCCTGTACTCGCCGCCACCGGGCTTTCTGGGGACCGACACGTTCACTTACATTGTTGCCGATTCTCACGGGCGCAGGGGGGAGGCGGAGGTGGTGGTGGAGGTGGTGGCCAGTTGGCAGAACCCCCGCAATCCGCTGGATGTGAACGATGACTCACATGTTTCGCCCATCGACGTGTTGCTGATCATCAGCGACCTGAATCGCCATGGGGCTCATCCCCTGGCTGGCACGCCAACGGGTGCTCCCTATCTGGACGTCAGCGGTGACGGGAGTGTGTCACCGATTGACGCGCTGTTGATAATCGACCACCTCAATCGAGGCGGGGGTGAGGGTGAGTCGCCGGAAGGGGAGTCGGTCGAAGCGGTCTGGCGAGTGGGTGGGGCGGAGCCGCAGTGGCCCCTACCGATCGGCTGGTCTGCCGAAGGTTCTGGTGGGTTACCCGACTCGCCGTCGCTGGCGCCGACTCGTGCACGCAGTGTCTTGATCGCCGTTTCCGTCCCGTGGCTCCAAATGGACATCCGTTTGCCGGAACTGGCGTTTGACCGGTGCCTGCTGGGTCGGGTCGAACTGGACCGGCTCGACATACGCGTCCAGGTTCTCGATGAGCTGCTGGAGCTCTTGGCGGCGGAGCGCTAGCGGTGTCGCGGTGGGTGATCTGCAGTTGAGTGGGCGGCGCGCTGCGACCTCTTCGACGCCGGAGCTTGGTTGTCGTCGCCTCGTTGCCGAATGTCCGGGCGTGCGAGGGGAGCGTTTGGCGGCGCAACTTCTCCACAACCCCGTGATGACGTGGCGGACGAAGGATGGCGATGTGCGTTCTTCCCGGCATTCTCACCGTTCCGGCTATCGTGGCACGCTTTCGATCACGGGGTTATGGAGACGCTACTTCACGGGCACGTCGGCCTGGAAGAGCGATGATCCATGGTGGCGTGTTGGGCCAGCGCGGTATTGCGTCTTGAGTGACGGTCTCATCGTGCTCGCGAGGGTGCTGTTGTGCGTCCGTTCCCCATGGCCGTGGTTGGTTGCGCCCCATCGGAACTGAACAGCCGAGTTCTGTCGGGCAGCGTTCAGGTTAGTTTCTGGCGGTGGCGTGCGTCACATCGTCGCAGGTCATTCGATAGGGGTGTTTCCTTTCCAGCCTCGTCGCTGTGGGAACGGAGGGAGACTTTGCCGCGGCACGATGAGCGCCTCTTCGGCGACGCGAAACGCGGGCAGGCTGAAAAAAACGCTCCGGCGCGGCGCTCATCGTGTCGCGGCAAAGATCGGGAAAATTCCGGGAAAATTTTTGAGGGAATTCACTCGTCACTTGCGATTCTTCTTACAAGTGCTGAAGGCCTCTATAGAGATAATCACCAAACGAGGCCCAAACCCCTCACGGAAAAAAAAGAATTTGTTGCGAGAGGCAGTGATGATTGCTAGAATGCCCGGCGATTCTCTGAGTTCGCCGCGTCTGGCGCTCGGCCGCCGGCCGTTTCTTGTCTCCCCTTCGCTCCCAGCGTCTCCGGAAGGAATCCCCAGCATGTCCAGCTCCGAATCGGTGAGCGAGTGGATCGAGGACTTGAAACGGGGGGACGCTTCGGCCACGGCTCGCCTGTGGCACCGCTATTATCATTCGCTCCTGCGTTACGCGCGCCGCCGACTCAATCCGGAAGCGCGCCGGGTGGTGGATGAGGAGGACCTCGTGGCCACGGCGTTTGAATCGTTCTTCTATCGAGCGACGGCGGGACAGTATCCACGACTCTCCAGCCGCCAGCAGCTGTGGGCCCTGTTGTTGACGATCACCGACCGCAAAGTCGTCAATACGGTGCGCAAGCAGATGGCACGCAAGCGAGGAGGCGGACGCGTTCGCAGCGAGTCAGCCTACCAGGAAACGGCTTGCCAGGATGACGTGAGCGTGCTGGTCAGCGTGCAGCAGGGTGGGCCTGGCCCCGTCGCCTCGGCCTCGATTGCCGAGTTGTTTGCGGGGCTCGACGAGGATATGCGGCAGGTCGTGGCCCTCAAAATCGATGGCCTCTCCAACGACCAGATTGCGCAGCGATTAAACCGTTCCCTGGCGACGGTGGAACGTCGACTTCGCCTGCTGCGCGACCAGTGGATTGAGGAGCTCCTGCGATGAATCGCATGCGGCGTGAGGATTCGCTCTCGTTTGAGGACAGGCAAGAGATCGACCGGATCTGCACCCGATTCGAGGACCAGTGGCTGGCCGGGTGCCGGCCGACACTGGAGCCCTATCTGCGGCAGATCTATCCGGCGGCTCGAGCCGTGCTGCTGCATGATTTGCTGCTCGTCGAACTCGAGTATCGGCGCAGTCTGCGTGAACAGCCGTGCGAGGACGATTACCTGGCTCGTTTTCCACAATGGAAAGGGATTGTCCGCAGCGTCTTTGGCGAGGCGTATCAGCGTGCGGTGGCACCTCGTTTCGTCCCCGGCTCTTCCATTGGACGCTATCAGGTCGGCCGCGTGCTCGGGTCGGGAGCGTTTGCCGTTGTCTATCTGGCGCGGGATCCGCAGTTGCAGCGTGATGTGGCCATCAAAGTCCCGCACCGCTATCTGCTCAGCGAGGACTGTGTGCGGCAGCAGTTTCTGGCCGAAGCACGGACCATAGCCAAACTGCGGCATTCCCGGATTGTTTCCCTGTATCACGTGGACGAGTTGGAGGACGGAACGATCTATCTGGTGATGCAGCATGTGCCGGGGACGACCTTGCGCGAGGTGCTCCGCACGCAGC
>JBGSHS010000132.1:0-6660 GCA_041752115.1 Pirellulaceae bacterium
GCCGCCGCAGCGGCTCCCGCATTGTGGCAAGCAGCGGACGACGCCGATCCGGCCGTCCGAGCGGCCGCAGTGGCTGGATTGGGCGCGGTGCTGGATCCGGTGGACCTAGGCAAGTTGCTCGCTCGCTTCGGCAGCGCGAAAGACGATCAGGAAGCCACCGCCCTGGACAATGCGGTGCGCGAGGTGTGTCAGCGAGCTCCGGATCGCGAAGCGGCTGCCGCACTATTGGCCGCGGCAATTCCCTCTGCCCAGGGACCGGTCAAAGCCCGAATTCTCGCGGCACTCGACGCCGTAGGCGGAGCGACGGCGCTCGACGCGGTTTCCAAGGCCGCTCGATCCAGCGACCAGCAGCTGCGTGATTCAGCCTACCAGGTGCTCGGCGAGTGGGACTCAGTCGATGCTGCTCCCGTGCTGCTCGACCTGCACAAGTCGGTCAATGACCAGCGGCTCAAGACCCGAGCGATCCGTGCGTACATCCGGCTGGCACGGCAGTTTGACATGCCGGCCGACCAGCGTGCGGCGATGTGCCGGACCGCGCTGGCAACCGCCACCCGCGACGAAGACAAACGCCTGGTGCTCGAAGTTCTCTTGCGCTATCCCAGTAACGAGATGTTGGCAATCGCTCAGGAAGCGGCCAAGGTCCCAGCCCTGAGCGATCTGGCGCAGCTGGTCGTCATGGGTCTGTCCAGCGAAGGGATCGACCGAGCGGAACTCGGACGAGCTCTCGGTCAGGCCGCTCACCAGAGCGTGACGCTGGAGATCGTCAAGGCCGAGTACGGAGCGGACGACAAGTTCAAAGACGTGACCGCCATCCTGCGTGAGCGGGCCAAGAAGTACCGCATCATCTTCCTGCCGAGCACGAGCTACAACGAGAGCTTCGGCGGTGATCCCGCCCCGAGCGTGCCCAAGACGCTGAAGATCCAGTACCGGATCAACGGCAAGGATGGTGAAGCTACGTTCAGTGAAAACGCAATCGTGCTGCTGCCCATGCCGAAGTAGCGGCGATCAGCTCGCGATGAGCGAAGACGATAATAAGACAGCCTCCACGGGACACGCGAAGTCACACTTCCAACGGTCCCGTGGAGGCTGTCGACGTTGATGCATGCCTGGTGAGAATCAGTGCCCAGCAACTTGCAGCAACACAAACACGTTGGATCGTCCGGCGTGGGAAGTTGAAAGGCCGGGAACAATAGCCTTAATGATTGTAGTGAAATCTGTTCCAGAGGTGAGCTTCTTTGCAGGAACAGTTTACGTCTTTACCGCGAAGCGGTTGTACCCATTAGCCCAGGGTCGCCGCGCTTTGCGGCGCACCCTGGGTATCGTTTCGAATCCAACTGATACGCCGAAGGCGTTTCACAAGGGCGCTGATCCACCGGTTGTTTTTCCGTCGTCATTGGTAAAACCCCTGCGGGGTATCGGCGAACTCATGGACCGATCACCCAGGGTGCGCCGCGCGGCGCGGCGACCCTGGGCTGTTGAATGCAACCGCTTCGCGGTAAAGAAATGGATGGTCGCTGGAACATCGTCTTATCGTGAGGAACAAAGCCCTTAACTGCGACAAGGACAATCTCTCCGGGCCTTTCGTGTTCCCGCGGCCCGCGTCTGTCGGGGGTGGAACCGCTGGTGGCGTGAGTCTCCGAGGGGTCTCAACCGCAGAATATCGAACAAGGAATGTTCCATTTCCAAGTGCCAGAACCGCCGTTGGCGGTGACCCGCCAGCGCAGGACTGCTCACCCACGCGCTGCTTTCTGGTCCGCCTTCATTCTGCGGCTGGCTGTTCGATATTCTGCGGTTCTCGGCGCGATTGTCACTGCTCTTCGACTGTCCCGCCGGCCTGCTGCAAGGCCTTCATTTCGGCCGTGTACTCGTCCAGTGTGTCCAGGCTGGCCGGATGATGACCGCGTCGCAGCCAGGTTTCATAGGACACGATGGCTGGCCCACCAGGCAACGGCTTGGTCCACACAATCCCGTCTCCTTGGATGTTCAGCGAGGCTTTGCCATCGGTCAGGCGCGCGCGGAACTCGATCTCGGCGTCATCCTGCTCGAAAGTGATATAGACATAATCGTCGGATCGAACCCCACCTTCCTCCACCTTCCAACCCAGCTCCGCGAGCCGCTGCGTGTACTGACCGACCACGTCGGAAAGCGATGTGGCTCGGACCTCAACTTCAAGGCTCTTGTCATCGGGATGATAAGTAATCGGCGGCGATTCGTTCAGCAGGGGGAAATCGGCGGCTTCGAGTCTTGCTGAGGGGCCTGTTGATTCCGGCTGCGTCTTGGGCTTCTCTAACTGCCACGACGAACGCTCCAGGTCGTCACCGGCGCGAATCAGCGTGCGTCCGTCAGGCAGTCGCAGCAAACCGATCACGATGCTCTTCTGACCCTGAAAGAAGGGCAACCAGCATTGGTCCTCCTTTTCACTCTGGCCTCGGGAACGCATCAGCCAACCCTGTGCAACCATCTGCTGCTGGTAGAACGCCCGAGCCTGCGCTAGATCCATCGTCGTCTGGGCGACGAGCAGAGGCCGCGTCGATCCGTCGAATTCGATGAAGCCGCAATCGCTCGGGACTGGCAGCGAATTGGTGGTCAGGAACCGGGAATACTGAATCGAATAGCTGGTTGGGTCGGTCGGGGCCTTGCCAATCGTCACTCGCAAGATCATTCCATTCTGCAGAAACTGCAGGTCGCGTGAGTCGGGCGATTCACTGTGCGACGAGTTGAGCTGAGCGAACGCCGTCCAGCCAGACTCGTGCAACCGGCGGAGCAAATTGGTTTCCAGATCGACCAGCTCAGCCTTCGTGCGATAGATCACTGTCTGGGGCCCTTCGTAGACGGTTTCTATCGGAGCGACATCGATCCGGGGAACCCAACGCAAGTCGTAGTTGCCGGCGTGGGTCACGCTGATCGACGTCTCTGAGTCGCCACTCTTGGTAACGGATGCGGAAAGTGCGGAGCCATTCTTGACGAACTCCAGCATATCCGGACTTGCGACCGCCGATCGAACTTCCTTCCAGCCGTTCTGTCCAAGGAAATAGCGATAGAAGAGTCTCGAGTCCGCATCACTCACTGGGGCAGTGTAGAAAACGGTGGAAGCATCCAACGCCTGCGGCGCGCAATCCGGCAGAAGCGGAAACGACCGCAAGTCGATCGTCTGCAGCAGCTGCGCTGGATTCATTGGCACGTGCGAATCCGACTCAGGCATGGCCATGGGTGGCTGCAACGGAGACAGGCCAAACCGCTCGCCAGCTGCCATTGTTCCCCACGTGCGCACAAGTCCATCCTCGGTGGCGATCAACAGCAGTTGTGTCTCTGGCAGCCACTGAAGCGCCACGGTCGACCAACCACATGAGTCGATCACCTGGACTACCTGTCGAGTCGCTAGATCCCAGATCCGAATCTCCAGCTGGTTGGCGGCCGCCAAGTATTTCGCATCGGACGAGAACGCCAGAAGCTCATTGGATGCAAACCTTGGCAAAGTCGCCGCCGCCGATTCCTTCTCAATGTCCCACAACTGCAGGTTGTCCCCGAAGCCAAAGGCGAACCAGTGGCCCTGAGGCGCTCGAGCGAGAGTGTATTTGTAGCGTCCTTTGGAGAGCGTCTGTTGGAGTTCTCCTGTTTCGGTATTCCAAAGCGTCGTGGTGTCGGCCGCGGCAACGAGCTTGCCGGCCGACAGGTAAGCGATGCGCCGCAGCCCATTGCCTTCTACCTCGAATCGCTTCTTCGGTTCGAGCGATCGGGCGGCCCAGACAACCACCTGGCTGCCGTGGGAGATCGTGGCAAGCTCCCGGCCGTCCGGAGAAATCGCAATCTGCACAACGTCGTCTTGGTAAATTTGTTTCGCTGTGAGTTCCTTCGCGTCGTCAATACTCCAGATCCGGAGCCAGCCATCCGAATCGCCGCTGGCCGCCCATTGCCCGTCGGGAGCGATCGCCAGGGCCGTAATCGACAGATCGTTCGGCGAACCGGTCAGATCACAAAACACAGCATCCGGCTGGTCACCCGTCAGCGACCAGAGGGCCAATTTGTGGCCTACCAGCAGGAAGTGATGGCCGTCTGGCAGGGCCACCATTTCCGTGGCAAAGGGGGACGCGTCTGAATCCAGGCATCGAAGCAGCTGCACGGGTTCGAACGGAGCTCGCGACCACTTGTCCTTCTGCTCGGACGTCAGTTCCACCGCCGGCAGATACTCCGGCTCCGTCCGCTGGGCTGCGGGTGTCGAAACCGCGAGCTGCTGTGCACCGAGCTGCGCGTCCTGCTGCAGAGATGGAGCGGATTCTTCGGTGGGGGCAGCAGACGGTACCTCATCGTTTACCGGGGGCTCGGCAGGGCCTGTTTCGCCCGCGTCGCCGGACTGGGCTTGAGTCAGCTCGGCGGCGGGCAGCTGCGTGGCCGGCACGGTCACCGTCTGCGTGTCAGGCCTCTCACCTTTGCCGCTTGGCAGCGTCTCATCAGGCGAGCCGCAACCGGCCAACGGCAGCAGCAGGAGCAGAGCGAGTGAATAACGCGTGAGCTGGCAAGATCGCCGCGCCACGGCACCTCGTGGCGCAGAAAAACTGGTCGGTATCAGTTCCGAAACAAGAATGTCCATAGACGGTGATTACTCCCCAATAGGCGACTCCGAAATCAACTGCAGCGGAAGTGTATATTCCCGATGGAAAAAAGAAAAGGCGCGCCGCAGGCCGAGCCGCAGACGAGCACGGGCGCTTCAAGCGGGAGGAGTAGGTCTCGCGGAAGGACTCACGCCAAGGCGCAAAGGCGCCAAGTCGGTGGGATGAGTGAGGATGGGGTGGGATTGGTCGTTTCGAACACTCGCAATAACAGGAATGTCGTCGTTCATTTGCCGTTTGGCACTTCCCAGGCCTCTTCGCGCCTGTGCGCCTTGGCGTGAGCCTTCTTCATCACGCGGCGGGAAGCTCAGCCGCCTCAGACGAGAGCACGCAGAAGTTCCTGTCCGATCTCCTGGAGAATGTCAGCATCGCTGGGATAGCGAGCCGGAAGCAGAGGGCGGAGTGGAATCGGTACTTCATCCATCCGATACGCCGTTCCAGGCAAATGGATGCCATAGACAGCCGTTGTGAAGCGGACAGTGAGCGGCACGGTCGGCTCGACCGTGGGGTGCTCCAAGGCAATGACCGGGATCTGGTGCAGGTGCGCCACCGCACGCGACGACATCTGTCGCACCCCTTCGCTTCCCACCAGCAGGCAGGCATCCACTTCACGTCGTTCCAGCAGCGTGTTGGCGGAATACTCGGCTGGATCGTAGCGGGGATACCTGCGATTCAAGTTGACCGCGAACGGATAACCGGTCTGCCAGCAAAGCACGGTGTCGGCACCGGTCACGTCACCCGGGATGCGCATGCGACGCGCATGGAACCGAGTGTGCGCATTGAGCTCCGCTACCAGTCGCAACAAGGCTTCCACATTTCGGTGGCCGGACCGAGTCTGTGCCAATCCCAGGCCAAAGAAGACGACGCCGCATCGGCAGGTCATCATGCGTTGGGCGAGCTGCTCCAGCATTGGCAGGGGGATACCGGTGCAATCCGTAGGGCGAGGGACGATGCCCTTCACCAGGGCTCGCAAGATCCACAGCGCTTCGAAGTCGCTGTCTGGTGCGACGGGAACGAACCAGTCGGCTCGTTTGCTGCTCTCCGTCTCGTGCGTGTCCACCACCACCACCGTCCGGTCTTCACGACCGCGTGGAATAAACTCCCCGACCGGTTCCACGCTGTAGCGTTCGAAGTGGCGAGGATGACTGCGTGAGGGGTCAACGCCCCAGAAGATCACGAGGTCCGCTCGATTGCGAATCTCGCCGAGCGTACAGGTCGACTCGCCCACTTCCTGAATGGCCATGATGCTCGGTGCATGGCAGAGCGAAGCGGTCGTATCGATGCAGGCTCCCAACTGATCTGCCAATCGTACCGCCGCGCGCTGACCGTCCGTGCTGCTGCGCGAAAGGCCGAAAATGAGCGGAGCCCGGGAGGCGGCCAGGATCTCGGCACTGCATGTCAGAGCCGCCTCTTTCGTCACGGCCTGCCCGGAAATCTCCGCAACCGGCGGTGACCGGGAATCCTGCTGCAGAAACCAATCCTCCGACAGGTGACACGCTCCCTCGGCGCGGACAATCCGTCCCTCCTGAGTTGTCACCCGCAGGTCGTCGCAAACGCATCCGCAAACCGTGCAGGCGACATCGTGGTGCACGTGGGATGTCGATTCGGGTTCAGATCGCGTGGTCATAGTCTCCATACGGTAGCGGACGGATCGACGCCGTCAACTAGACCACCGCTCGATCACCGCATCCGGGCCACCGATAACATCTGGCGAGAGTACGGGAGATACCGGTAAGCTGAGTTGTCTGGCGGCCATGCACGAGTGCATAGAAACGGGCGGCCTGCAGCCATGTCACAGCCACAGCCGATTTACGGAGTCGATCTAGCATACATTCACGACGTCGGCCTCGGCGACTTTGCTCGACTGGTCAGCTAGCACACTGCATTCTCATCCCCAAACCCCCACGAGCCGAGCTCAATGGTACTAAGCTTGTTTTTTTGTTTTGGCCTTTGTTCGTTTTGTATTGCGAGCTCGCTTGCTGGATTTGGCGGACGTGGTGTGAGGATGCTTGGAGTGTCGCTTGTGGTTGGTGGACTTTTTGCGTCGCGGAAA
>JBGSHS010000133.1:0-18394 GCA_041752115.1 Pirellulaceae bacterium
GCCCCGGGCTTTAACGCCAGAGTGGTGCAGGCGGCTCAGCAGATCGGCCTCCCTTTCACTCCCGGCGTCATGACACCGACCGATATCGAAGCGGCGTTGGACGCTGGCGCGAAAGTGCTGAAGTTCTTTCCGGCCGGAGCTGCCGGGGGAATCAGAATGCTCCAAAGCCTCGCAGCTCCCTATGCGCATCTCGGGGTACGCTTCGTGCCGACCGGCGGTGTCTCGCTGGATAATGTCCGGGACTACCTGCAGATCCCTGCGGTGCTGGCCGTCGGTGGAACCTGGCTGGCCACCAAGGAGGATATCTCCCTGGGGCGATGGGAGAGAATCGAGGAGAATTGCCGACAGGTCTGCGCACTGCTCAACAAGTGCTGACCCAAGTGCTGACCCGCTGGTGACGCAACACAGGAGCGGAGCAGGGGAGGGGAGCAGGGGAGGGGAGGGGAGCAGAGCAATGCAAGGCCATGCAGCGAGGTGGAGCCAACGGCCGGCAGGGCTGCGGCCTGACGGCGGCAGTTGACGGTGCGAGCCTGCACTGAGTGAGAGAGACGTGACTGAGACGGAGGGAGTTAGCATGCAGATCATTCCGGCTCCGGATCAGGAATTGACGGCGTTGCTGACCACGCAGCCGCCCGGTAATCGTACGGCCATCTGCTGGCTCGGTCAGGCAGGCTTCCTGCTGATTGGTGGCGGAAAGCGAATCCTGATCGATCCTTATCTCTCGGATTCTCTGGCGAAGAAGTACGCGGGAACTCCCTTTCCGCATCGACGCATGATGCCGCCGCCGGTCGCACCCGATCAGCTATCGCACATTGATCTTGTGCTCTGCACGCACGCGCACACGGATCACATGGACCCCGAGACCCTGTTACCCCTGGCGTTGCAGAATCGCCATTGCCAGTTCGTCGTACCTTTGTCAGCTCGCCACACAGCAGTCGAGCGCGGCGTACCAGTGGACCGGTTGCTCGCGCTCGACGGCGGTCAGCAGGTCTGCTTGGCCAACATCTCGCTTCTGGCGGTTCCGTCGGCCCACGAAGACATTCAAGTTGATGAGCAGGGTCACCATCGCTTTCTGGGATACGTTCTATCGTACGACGGGTGCACGGTGTATCACAGTGGTGACTGTGTTCCCTATCCGGAGTTGGCTGACACGCTGAAGAACTTGTCGGTCGAGTTGGCGCTCCTGCCGGTCAACGGGCGCGACGAGCTGCGTCGGCGGCGAGGAGTACCGGGCAACTTCACGTTGGCCGAAGCGGCGGCTTTGTGCGAGGACTCAGGCATTCCCGCCATGATCCCCTGCCACTTCGGCATGTTTGATTTCAACACCGTCGACGTCAGCTGGCTGGACCGCCAGATCGCCGACCTGACTTCCTCTCTCTCGTGCGTACGGCTCGCTGCAGGTCGGGTATACTGGCTCGAACAACTCAGTCCGCCGCCCCACACGTCTGGTGCATGTTTGTAAAGGAAACTGTCATGAAAGCACGACTCGTTCCACTCTATCTGGATCCCGGTCGCGACAGCGATTTTGATAAGCAGCTGGCGGCTCTGCACGTGCTATTGGCCGAAGAGGCGGAGATCCTCGCGCCGGTGGCCCTGGGGAGTCCGCTTCCCGTAGCGGAGGCAGTGATCTTCCCACAAGTGCTCGGCGAGGCCTATCGTCAGGTGGCCGCTTTTTCCGCCATCGACCTGCCGATCCTGTTGATCACCTCGGAATTTGGCACGTTGTCGATGTGGGATTGGGAGATCGCCGAATACCTGCGTTCGCACGGTGTCGCCACGGTCGGTCCGTACCAGCTTTCGCAAGCCAGGTCGGTATGCCGAGCACTTGGGGTGCAGCGTGAACTGCGGGAAACGAAGTTCCTCGTCTACCAGGACGACCCGGGCGAAGGTTTTCAGGCCAGCATTTTCAAGCGGTTTTACTGGTGGGAGGAGGAATGCACAGAGCGTCTGGCCGACAAATTTGGAGTCACGATCGTCCGGCGGAGCTTCCGGGAATTGGGAGCCAGGGCTCGAGCGATTCCCGATGCGCTGGCGGACGAGACCTGGACTCGCAAGGAATTGCCGACCTCCGGTCTGGCTCCTTCCGCCGTGCGCAGCGCGATGAAGTTGTATCTGGCCGTGCAGGATGATCTGGACGCCGATCCTCAGATCCGCGCGGCCGGCATCAACTGTCTGAACGAATCGCATTTCTGCGACACGACCCCTTGCCTGGCCTGGAATCTGTTGTATGAGGAGCGTGGCCTGATCTGGGGCTGCGAGGCAGATACGCTGTCCATGGTCACAAAGTACCTGCTGCACAAGTCGCTGCGTGCGCCGATCATGATGACCAACTTGTACCCGTTCCTGCTCGGACAAGCTGCGACGAAGCACGAACGGATCGAGAGCTTTCCCGACGTCCCTTCCGAGCCGGAGAACCACGTCCTGGTGGCCCACTGCGGCTACATGGGAGTCATTCCCACGTCGTTTGCCACTCATTGGACCTTGCGCAAGAAGGTGCTGGCCATTGTGGACGAAAACGCCTCGGCCATCGACGCTCGGCTGCCTGAGGGGCCGGTCACCTTAGCCAAGCTGCATCCGAGCATGGATCAGATGTCGGTGGCGGAAGGGGCGCTGACCGGATACGCACATTTCCCCAACTCCGACTGCCTCAACGGCGGGGTGATCCGAGTGCGCGATGGGCATCGGCTGATGAGCCATCTGGCATCGCACCATTATTTGCTGCTCGTAGGCCACCATCTGGTCGACATCCGTTTCCTGGGTCAGGTCCTGGGTCTTTCCATCGAGGAGATTTAGAGATGAAAGTCGGCATCGACAGTTACTGCTACCACCGCTACTTCGGCGAAATCTATCCCGATCAGACGGACCCTGGAGTGCGATGGACTTTCCACGATTTCGTCCAGCGAGCCGCAGCGCTGGGTGTGGATGGCGTGTCGCTCGAGTCGTGTTTCTTTGAGAGCCTGGAGCCGGCGTACTTGTCGGCCATCAAGGCGGAACTCGACGAGCGACAGATGGAGCGGGTCCTGGCGTGGGGGCATCCTGACGGACTGGAGGCCGGACGCAACGAGAAAGCATGGCGTGAGATGAACGACCTGATTCCGAGAGCCCAGTTCATGGGGGCCGACATCATGCGCATCGTCGCCTCCTCGCTCATGTTCCGCAACGAGCCGCACGGACCGCAAATCGACGCCATCGTGAAGATGCTCAGGCAAAGCGTGAAGATCGCCGAGGATCATGGTGTCGTGTTGGCGATTGAAAACCACATCGACTATACGTCCGCGGAAATCGAGCAGATTCTGGAGCGAGTCGATTCGCCGGCATTGAAAGTGAACTTCGACACCGGCAATACGCTGCGCATGATGGAAGACCCGGTGGCCGCGGCCCAGCGGCTGGGACCCTATACCGTCGCCACGCACACCAAGGACCTGGACGCCTGCCGGCATGTCCGCCCGGAAGAATGGTACTTCTTCTCGTCGGTTCCCGTCGGCACCGGACTGATCGACATGCCGGGTGTCGTCCAGGCGCTCAAACAGAGCGGCTACGAAGGCGTACTGGCCGTGGAGACCGATCACCACAAAGACAATCAAGACGAAGACCAGCTGGTCGCCGACAGCGTCGCCTACCTGAAGCAGCTGGTAGCCCAGCTGGATGCATGACTGCCAGACGAGGAAACACCGCCCAGGAGATTTCTTTCATGAAGCTCAATGTCGCTCTCATCGGCTACAAGTTCATGGGCAAAGCGCACAGCTATGCGCTGATGTCCACTCCGTTCTTCTTCAAGACCGGTATCGAACCGGTGCGCAAGGTCATCGTGGGACGCAACGCCGCTCCGCTGAAGCAGGCGGCCAACGACTTCGGCTGGGAAGAGTTTTCCACGGATTGGCGTGACGTGATCAATCGCCCGGACATCGACGTGGTGGACATCGCCACTCCTCCCAGCACCCATGCGGAAATCGCCATCGCGGCGGCGGAAGCCGGCAAGCATATCTTCTGCGAAAAGCCCTTCACGGCCACGGTAGAAGAAGCGGAGCGGACGCTGGCAGCCGTGCAACGGGCCGGCGTCAAGCACATGCTGGGATTCAACTACCGCCGCGTTCCCGCGCTGGCCTTTGCGCGACAGCTGATCGAGTCCGGGCGTCTGGGCCACATCTACCACTTCCGCGCCGCCTACCTGCAGGACTGGATCATGGATCCCCAGTTTCCCCGAATCTGGAAACTGAACCGAGCCATCGCCGGCTCCGGACCACATCACGAGTTGAACAGCCACATCATCGACTTGGCGTTGTATCTGGTCGGCAGGATTTCTCGGGTGGTCGGCATGGAAGAGACCTTTATCAAAGAGCGTCCTGCCGAAGTGCAGAGCGACTCGCTCTCCACCATGCTCACAGCTCAAGGGGGCTCCACACAGATGGAGACCGTCGATGTGGATGACACCACCGCCTTCCTCGCACGATTCGCCGACGGGGCCACAGGGACCTTCGAGTCGACGCGCTTCGCCGCCGGACGACGCAATCATAATCGCGTCGAAGTCAACGGCTCCCGCGGATCAGTCTACTTCGATCTGGAGAACATGAATCGCCTGGAATACTACAACGTCGACGATCCGGCCGACGTGCCAGGCTTCCGCAGTATCCAGGTCAATGAGAGCTGCCATCCCTATATCAGCCACTGGTGGCCGCCAGGGCACGGGATCGGATACCAGAACACATTCGTCAACCAGTTCGCCGATTTCTTTCAGGCCATCGCCGAGGATACGATTCCGCAGCCAGGCTTTGAAGTCGGCCTGGAAAACCAGAAGGTCCTGGAAGCCGTCACGCAGTCGATTGCCGACGATCGGTGGGTAGAGATCGACTGACGTGCGTGCCACTGGCTCTGCCAGTGCGTGCCCTGCGCATGCCGTCAGGTGCCACTGGCTCTGCCAGTGCATGCCCTGCGCATGCGGTCACGTACCACTGGCTCTGCCAGTGCGTGTCTGGGGAAAGCGATACAGAACAGCCTGAGCGTGGCCCTTGCCGCACCGACGCGGACTATCGAACAAGCAACCGCAGCATGAAGAAGGAAGAGAAGCGATAGCTTGAGCAACCCTCGAGCGATCGCGAGGACGCCAGACGTGATGCTGTCGCCGAAATATTGGATATTCCTTGTTCGGTCTTCTGCGGTTCAGTCGCCGGAGCAACGTATACGTCCGGCGGATTGCGTGTCATTCGGCGGCTCAGGGTGAGGGCGTGAAGGCGAATGCCGGCCGCTGTTCTACCCCGGAGAGTCGCGATACGGTCCCTGTTGTTTGTCTTGACGAAAAAAAACGCAACGCGGCTCATCTGCCGCGCTGCGCTCTCGGTCGTTCGTACTCTCATCGTACTGGTCGATCTGCCTCGCCGCTCGAACCCATCGCGGGTCGGCACCCGGAACGGACTCCGGAGCCCGCTGGCCGACCAGGTGCGACGCGGTCAGGACTCACTTGGGAATCGGCAGTAAGATCGTAGCGTTCTCCGGGAACGTGACTTCGCCCGCTTTGCCGTCGATCTTGTACTGGATCTTCAGCTGCTTGGGCGTACTGGGAACCGGGTCACCCCCGAAGGTCGTGTTGTAGTTTGCCGACTTCAGAGTAATGAGCGGGAAATCCTTCACATAGCTGCGAAGCATCGCGGTCACGTCCTTTTGAGTCGCCCCGGCACCGTATTCGGCTCGCACGATCTCGATCTTCACAGGGTTGTAGCCGATCTGCGCCAGCATCTGCTGCACGTCGGTCGACCGATCGATCTTCTCAGCGATGGCCAGGGCTGCGGCCACAGCGTCATTCTTGAGCGCTGGGACTCTGGCCGATTCGATGGCGATCTTCAGCGTTTCCACGCCGGGATAGCGGCCGCAGACTTCCAGCACAAGTTTCTTTTCGGCATCGCGTTGGGCCACCTCCATCGCTGCTCGACACATCGCTGCTCGCTCTTCATCGGGCACTGCCGCGAACTGGCGCAGAATGCGGATGCAGCCGCGAAGAGCTCGAACTTTGTACTTGTCGTCCACGTCGCTCTTGGCCAGATCCAACAGCACCGGTGCCGCGTCGATCGTCATCCACTCGCCCAGCAGACGGCTGGCGGCATCCTGCAGGTCCGGGTTGTTCGCCTTGGCAGCCGTCTGGATCGCCTGGAGAGCATTCGCCCCGCCCACAGCGCTCAACACTTCCAGCAATTTCAACTGGGCAGCCAGCGGGGCATCAGACAAGGCAGTTGCCAGCTTCTCGGCACATGCTTCGCGATCGGGCATGCGAATGCTCGCCGACCGTAGTGCCCTCTGGACGACCTCTTCGTCGTCCCCCGACTTGGGAGTGATGGCGCGCTGGATCAGTACGGAGAGGTGTGGCAGGTCAACCACTTCGCCCAAAGCGGTGATCGCCGCACTGCGCACGGCCGAGTCGGAATCGTCGGCAGCTTGCAGAAGCGGATCGACCGCCGGAATGCCTCGGCGTCCGATCACTTCGATCAACACCAACCGGCCTGCTCCCTGGGCCTGACCGAGTCGCTCCGTCAACTGTGGATTCACGCCTTCACCAGGCAGCGTCTCCAGGGCCGTCTTCGCGGCCAGGGCCACGTTTTCTTCCGACCCGGTAGCAGCCTCCAGCAGGATGGGGATGCAAGTCGCGTCGCCCATCCGTCCCAGCGCGCCGATGGCAGCCGCTTGGACCTGTGCGGTACCACTCTTGGCCGCCTCCAGCATCGTCGGCACGGCGACCTCGTCACCGCGGTCAGCAAGGGCCAGGATGACCAGCGCGCGGCGTTCAGGCCAGACCTTATCCAGCGCGGCGACAATCGCCTCCGTCACGTCGGCCCCCTCCAACTCGCGAGCCGTGGAGAGTCCCATGCCAAAGAGCCCTTTGTCCTCCGACTGCAGCAGTTCCACCAACAGCGGCGCCCCTGCCGATTGCCGGGCCAGGACGACGCCCCGAGTGGCTTCCAAGATCCGCTGCTTGGGAACATCTGCCTTTCGCACCTGCTCATACAACTGCTCGGCTTCGTCCATCTTCTGTTGGGCCATCATTTGTTCGGCGCACAGAATGCATCCTTCGGCCACCGCCGACCGCACGGCTCCCGGTGCCGAATTGAGCGCTGCTTTCAAGGCACCCACCGCTTCCTCATTGCCGATACTGCCGAGGGCAGCGGCAGCGGCGGAGGCGACTTCCGCATCCGCTCCTTGCAGCTGTTGGACCAGCGTTCCCACGGCCTCCTCATCACGGCGCACGCCCAGGGAGTTGATGATACCGATCAGCATGCGTCCCTGCACCTTGCCCATCGCTTCGCGCAACGCCGCGCCGGCTGCCGGGTCGGGAATCGCCTCCAACGCAATCCGCGCCCAGGAGGTCAGCTGCTCATCCGTCAACAGCGGTGCCAGTGCCGGCACGGAGGCCGCGGTGCCGTACACAGCAAGCCCCTTGCAGGTAATCGCCTTGTCGGCCGGCGCCGCGTCCGATTGCAGTACCGCAATCAGCTCGCGCTCCTTATCCGCCGCGGCATCCTGATCGTCCGCTTGCAGATGCGGCGCAAGCATCACCAGCGCTGCCGCCCAAAAGAAAAATGTTCGCATCGTGTGCATATCAATTGTCCTTGTCGTTGGAATGTGGCTTGGGTCTCACAGGTGAATCCGTCGTGACGATCTGCCGCTCCCCGTGCGTAGCCACGCTCGCGCAGAGCGTGCGAAGCCGGCTAAGTAGTAGCCACGCTCGCGCAGAGCGTGGGAAACCGGCAAACCGCGGATCTGATGTCTTCCCGCGAGCTTGAGTAGCGAATCCCGATCTTGGGTCATTCGCCATTCCACTGGTCATCGGGTACTTCGTCATTCGTCAATACCAGCAGGTGTCGGCAGATCGAATTCGGTCCATCAGTTTCTCCAGGGTTCACGCAGTGCTTCGCTGCGCAGTCGATTCGCCTGCTCGTCGCCAATGAACTCGTTCTTCACCGGGTCATACTGGACCTGACGATTCAAGAACAGGGCGATGTTGGCGGCGTGACAGGTGATATGGGAATAACAGGCGACGTCCGCGTTCGCGAGCGGCTTGCCCCGTGACTTGACACAATTGAGAAAGTCACGCACGTGGAAGTCGGCCGGATAACCATCAATCTCGGCGACCTTTCTCCCTGCCAGCAAGGCCGGGGAGCTGAGCACGAACTTGCCACTGTCTCCCGTTTCAATCCAGCCCTCATCTCCTTCGAAACGGACGGGGCAGGAACCCAGAGGCAGCCAGCCTTCGTTGCGCAGGATCAGTTCCACTCCGTCCGCGTAGCGGCAGATCAACTCGCCATTGACCGGGGGATTGTATTCCACCGGTGCCGTCGCATCGGCGTTCGCCGCCCACTGACACAGATCGACACAGTGAGACCCCCATTCCAGCACACCGCCACCGACCAGGCCGCCCCCTTTCTCAAAGTTGAAGCCGTCGAGAAACGCGCGATTGAACGGCCGCCACGCCGCCGGACCGAGATACATATCCCAATCCACTTCCTCCTTCGGCGGTTCCGGCTCCGGAGGCAACCAGCCACTGCTGATCGTCGACATTCCGGCGGGATGCGCATACACGCGGCGAAGTTTCCCCAGCTTGCCGGTCCGTGCCAACTCGCACGCAAAGGCAAAGTGGGGCAAGTTGCGCCGCTGCGTGCCAGCCTGAAACACGCGGCCCGTGCGGCGCATCGTCTCGGCCAACTTCAGACTCTGCGCAATGTTCTTCGTGCAGGGCTTTTCGCAGTACATGTCCTTGCCCGCCCGAGCCGCATAGATGGAGGCAGTCGCGTGCCAGTTCGGGCCCGTCGCGATCAGCACCGCGTCGATATCATCGCGGTCCAACAGTTCGCGAAAATCGTGGTGCGTCGCACAATCCTGGTTGTCGTACTTCTGGTCGACCATGGTCTTGATGGCCGTTCGCCGAGCCTCTTTCACATCGCACACGGCAATGAACTGAACATCCGCTTGACCCAGGAAACACCCCAGGTCGTACGTTCCGCGATTTCCAATGCCGAGCCCCCCGAGCGCGATCCGCTCGCTCGGCGCTATGGTACCACTGAGTCCCAGCGCCGAGCCGGGTATGACTTGCGGGATAGCCAACAGCGCGCTGGCTTGCGCGGCTGTGGTCAGGAACCGCCGCCGAGAATAACGGGTCTGCTTTTCCGACATGAAGTGCCTCCTGTGGGTTGGGCAATTTCGCTGGCAATGTACCTAAGAATCAACGGGCAGGACGCTTAAGGTAGGTCGACCGATGGTACCTCGCGCACCACCAGTCACTCAGAACGGCAGAAAGCTGGTGAGGCCACGGCAAATGGCGAGCCGCACGGAAACCCAATCTGCAGACACACCCGTGCGACGGACTTCTCAACAGCGATCGCCACCGGCTGCGCATCCCCTCTCCGCCCCTGGGGCGAGAGACCGGCCTGCGCATGCACCGGTATCTCCCGGCTGCAGAAGCCCTGCACCCGATCGACGCGTCCCTCGCGCATCCGCTCGACACACAGTGTCGGACATCCGTCCATGCACCGTCACTCAGCCGGGCGTCCTCTTATTGTAACGCGACTTGAAGCGCGAAGAAATGCGCCTTCGTTTCGAGGGTGACCTTCTCACGCACTATCGCCCCGTCCCGCTCGTCAGGCACAATACGTGACAAGATGAACGGATCGGGGAAGAACCGACGTGCTGAACGAGCAACCATGCGTTGCGCGACCGCTTGACGTCACTCCGCTTTCACCCGCAACACACCACTCCTCGGTGGTAGAGAGACCGGCAGAACTGCTCCGAAGGGATGCTCCGTTGTGACCACGCAGTGCATGGAGCCGCGCCGGGTCCGGACGTGGGAGGAATGCCTGGCAGCATTCCCCCAGGTGGCATCCGACGTTCAACGACTGCTCGACCACTCAAGTGATGGACAATTCAAGTGATGTCGGGGAGTTCGTACCCACTGCGACGCGGACGAGAGCGGAGCGCATTGGCCTCGTCATCACCCTGAAACTCCTCCTTGACGGGATCCCACTTCAATGGCCGCTTGAGTTCGCGACAGATGTTGACGAGATGACAGATCACTTGGCTGCGATGTCCGATTTCGGCATGAGCAACTGGTTTCTCCCGCGAACGGATACAGTCGACCCAATTTTGCAGGTGACGCTGCGCGACACTGGCCACCTCCGAGCGATCGTCCGGTTCGGGAGCGTCCTTGATCAGTTCCGGCGGATTGCTCGCCAGCCGATTCCGGTTGATTTCCAGTTTCCCCTTGTCACCGACGAAGATGGCGCCGAGACCTGGCCCCTTGCCCTGGGGAATCGAAAGCTTCAACAGAGTGCCGTTGGGATACCGCATCGTGACAGGGCAGTTGGCGTCGTCCCCTTCGGGCCAGACTTCGTCGGGATCTGTGTTGTCGGTCCCCAGAGCGCGCTGCACCTGATCGAATGCATGTGCTCCCCAACCGGTCACTCCCCACCCCAATCCACCTCCATCATAGGCGCGCCAACGACCCCACAACCCGAGACCTGGATGCAGACTCGTACTATAGGGAACCAACGGAGTCTGATGACACCACATGTCCCAGTTCATTTCGGCCGGAGTCTCCTCAGCGGGAAGGTCGCCCTGGAGCACTTCCGGGCCAATGAAATTGGGGCACAGCACCGTGTGTACCCGGCCGATCGCTCCGTTCTTGACCAGATCGCTGCCGAAATTGTTGATCGGGATGGACCGCTGTTGAGTGCCTGTCTGAAACACACGCCCAAAGCGCCCTTCCGCTCGGATCAGGTACTGACCTTCCTCGATCGTCAGCGTCAACGGCTTCTCGGCATACACGTCAAGCCCTGCCTGCATCGCGTGCAGACAAACCAGCGCTCGGGCGTGAGAGGTGGTGGCGATGACCACGGCGTCCAGCTTTTCCTTGTCGAACATCGACCAATAGTCCTGGTAATGGCCGCAACCAGCCTCCAAACGGCCCGGCACATTCTCGTCGGCCCACTGGTGGAAGGCGGTCATCTGCCGCAGATCACAATCGGCCAAGGCCACATACTGCAGATCCACCGGACTTTCGTTCAACAGATCTCTGGCCCGGTAGCCTGGTCCAATGATGCCGACGCGAATGCGATCGTTTGCGCCCGGCCGCAGCGGTGTTCCCAGAGCTCGGCTCGAGACCATCGCAGGAATCGTCAGTGCAGCCGCCGAACTGGCGGCAAGAAAACTACGCCGGGACCATCGTGCTGAAGAGGTCATTGTCTTCCTCATAGGAATAAGCCGACCCGCTGCGGCGCGGGCTGTGAACCTGAGTCGTCGGCCCCATTATACTATGTGTTCGCTCCACCATGGTGGCGGTCGCCACGTTCTGCGCACAAGGGACCATTCGCCCGTCCACCCCATTTGACACGAGCAAGGGCGCGCACTGGGACGGACCAGCCACGCAGGCCACTACATCTGACCAGGGTAGCCAGTTGGCACATCCAGCCGGGTGTGCCGGGCGATGGTCGGGGGCCAAACCGAACTCTAGCCACTAAGTGGCAATTCACTTCCGACGTGGGAGCTTGAGCCAGTCCATGTGCTGCGTACCGAAGTCCTCTCAGGCCCCGAAGCCCGAGTGTGACCCCAGCAGGGTGATTTGCCCAGATTCAGCGCAATCGTCCACCCCTTGGCAAAACAGGCCCGACGTTCCCCATTCCATTTCTTCGCCAGGCGCGCGGTTTGCGACTTTTTGTGATGCACCGGTTATTCCAGGAGAGGGTAATCGTGGTGGTACTTTGCTCTCATTCCGGTCGCCCCATTGATTCCGGTTGCTATAAATCCAGAAAGCGATACACCTATAGAATGCCGATACACCAACAGATTGCGTGGTATCGCCATGGGGAATTCGCCATGGGGAAACGACGAGGCTCAGTAGCGTCCTGGAAGCGCGAATCCCGACGTGGCAATTGGGACAGATAGGGTGGCATATCAGTCCGCTGCGGAGGAGTCGGTTGAATATCCTCTGCGGTTTGCGAAGGTGAAAGCAGATCTCCACCAGTTCCAGAAGCAAGCGTACGAACACTCTGTTACGAGGCGAGGCCATGAGAGTCCATTCGAACTTCCGATACCGAAATGTAAGAGGCTGGTGCGGGACCTTGCTCGGAGCGGGCCTCGTGGCCATGTGGACGCTCGCAGGCCCTCTGTGGGCTCAACGACCACCAACTCGCGGCGCCAGCACCCGGGGCATTAATCCCATCGGCGTGGGGAACCAGGGGATGGTGGGAGTAGCGCGGCAGTCGTATAACCGGCCGAACCTGGGCACTTCGTGGTATATGGGACGATCGAACCTGGGGCCGATGAACATGAACACGGCAGGCCCGCTGAGCGTTGGCAACACCGGCTCCTTCGGCAACTCCGGATTCCTGAGCGGCCCTACGTTCGACCTCGGGACGTTTGCTCCCTACATGGGGAGCTACGTTCCTTTTGCCCCGATGAATTCGTTCGACATGTATGGTTATCCGGTTGATGCGGGTATGGCCGGTGATATGTCGGCGACCGGGATGGAAAGCTCTCCGGCAGTACGACCTTCGATCCGCCCGCGGTTGGATACCCGTGACCAGAACATCCTCAGCACGAATCGCATAATGCAGAAGATCAGCCAGACCGTGGTGGATCAGATACGTCGGGCCCCCGAGCGGCCGTTTTCGGCGCCGTGGTATGCGGCTCACCAGTCTGTGGTGCCGGTGAGTACGGAAAGCGGCGATGCGTGGACTGTCCGCGACTGGGCCGAAGTGAGTGGCTTTGTGGGCCTCTCGTCACTTCCGCTGGCGTACGATTACTTTCCCGATGACACCGGCATCATTTTCGCTTATCGCAATCGCGACATGCTGGGGCGTGCCGTGGATCAGCGTGCCGAGGCCGTCGCACTGGCGCACACTGCGCCGGCTGAGTCGCCAACCGAGCCTGGCATGTCACTGGGCGTCTTTGCGCTGGTTCCCCCGGTGGAACAGCCCGTTCAATCGCTCGTGCATCTGGTTGTCTCCCCGACGGGATCTCTGGCGGGCTACCAGTACGACTTTCCTGCCGACGCCACGACTCCCGTGCGGGGAATGCTGGACAAAGAGACTCAGCGAGTGGCCTGGCAGGTGGGAGACAACGTGGTAGAGACTGGTCTGGAGAACCTCACCCGCGATGTCAGCCGCGCGTTGTTGTTTCGCGGTGACGGATGGGTCCAGCCATGGATCTTCATGAGGGTTCCGGAATCAGCCCTCACCAGCAGCAAGCTGCCATCGCCCGCGCCGAACAAGTAGCAGTCGTCGTCGCACGCACTTCGTCGTCGCACGCACTTCGTCGTAGCACGCACTTCAGTGCGTGACAGCCCTGTCCCACACGTTGCCATTATCGAGCGCTCCGCGCAGTGCCCTCGCCCCGAAGTCCAAATCATGCCAATTGCTGCCGTCGATTCGCAGCGACACTGGCGTCAGCGCAAACTGGTCCTCGTTCGATCCTATTAGCCTCACGGAGGCACGGGGACACAGAGGAACCGTCAGGGACAAGTCCGCGCCCCTACCTTTTGAACCGGACGCGCGCTCCCCACCGACTTCAACTGCACGATCACTTGACGATCGCCGATCTCATGCTCGTGCTTCTCTGTGTCTCCGTATCTCCGTATCTCCGTGAGAAACCGGTCTTGCGGGCGATCTGAGACGTCGCGAATGCCATCGACAGCCGTACGAGCGCCCACGACCCGAGAGGTCCTGGCTCTCGGGCAACTGTTTGCACGAGTCGGGGCCAGCCCACTAGAATGGACGAATGGCTTGTCCGTCCTCAAAGGTACGCACACTCAAGGGATGCAGACCATGGTATGGAAAGCACGATGTTCAACGACCAGAATCCCTATGCGTCAAAGGCGCGAGTGAAAGACGAGGTAGGCGACGATCGAGGCGATCGAGGCAGACTATCGGTCCTGTCGGTCGGCTTCAACGTCATGTTGATTGCCGCTGCAATGAGCGTCACCATCTGGCTCATGACTAACTTCGTCATAATCGTCTCGAGAGTTCCGCGGCAGTACACCGTGGAACGAATGATCGCGTCGGTTGTGATTGCATCGGCTCAAGTTGGAGTGACAATCTGGTGCTGGTTCATACTGACATCTTTCTGTTCTTGGACGTGGCGTCCCGTGGCTCCCCAGCTTCGCCGATGGTACGTCGCCGTGGGGTTCATATTGGTCACGGGTGTGGTCGTCGATGCGACCATCCGATCATCGATTTACGGGTTTGACTGGCACGACCTGGCCATTCTGCCCTATTTCGAATACGTGGTCTTCCTGGTTTCCTATGCCATTGCGGCGGCGCCTATCGTCCTATTCGGAATCGGTTACCCCGGTCTTGCGCGACGCCTGTTTCGCTGTTTCTTTCGCTCGGGTTCCGAGTATTGAGCGTTTTTTTGCACTGCTCCCATTGGCTGCTGGAAGCAAGCGTCACCGTAGCTTGGGGGCGGAGTGCAACGCAGCCCCAGGATTGCCAGCGTGACGCGATCGGCGATCGACCCCATCGAATCCATCAACCGGCCCATGGCTGAGCTCGCAACAGACCGCGGGAAAGACGCGAAACGTATGGTGATTCTCCCCTGCTCTGCGCGAGCCGGGCTACATCCTGCGCGAGCAGGGCTACCGGTTCTAACTCCCACTCCCACAAAGCATTGCTCGTGGGGGTTGGGAAGGGGTGAGAGGGCAGCGTCGGTAGCTGACAATCTGCTGCACCGCACGAACGGAGCTCGTGGGGGTTGGGGAGGGAGGAGAGGGCAGCGTCGGTAGCTGACCATCTGATGCACCGCACGAGCGGAGCTCGTGGGGGTCTGAGAAGGGGTGAGAGGGCAGCGTCGGTAGCTGACCATCTGATGCACCGCACGAACGGAGCTCGTGGGGGTCGGGGAAGGTGAAGAGCGGAGTCGGCCTCACTCTTGCCAAGTAATAGGGCGTCGGCGGACACACACCATGGACGCTGAGAGGGCGGACTGACACGGCGGGCGCATCGGGTGGGAGCGGCGAGACTCTATATATATGAGATTAATAGAGGCCGCGCCGGGGGTGCCGGGCAACTGTCAGTCGCTGGCGTATTGTGGATGGGCTCACGCAGTACGAGCGCGGCAGTGAGGTGTGTGAGAAGAGGGGAAGCGTGCGATCGATGCGTTGACAGGCACGCGTCGCATGACACCTCGGGTGAAGACGCTGAGCCTGACACCAACGAAGCACGATTCGGTGAGCGGCAAGGTGCCTGAGAGCGTCGGAAGCGGCAGGAACACTTCTGTTTCACAGAGGGGGCGGGGCGTGGCAGAATCGGCCATCGATGATCGGTATCACACCGTCCCGAAAATCGACCGTTTGCTGCACGGCGGTCGCCCGCCTCCCCAGAGGCATCCGACGGTCGGTGTGGAACGGCAAAGGCAGACCGGGTAGAATCGGGGCGTTGGCCGGTCGCCAGCAAACGAACGATTGGTGTCGACGGTTACCCATTTCTGAGGCACAGAAGTATTGCCTCTCAGAACCCGGAGAATGCCAAGGGAGTTGAATGACGATACTCTGCACGAGCGCTGAAAGAGGTTTGCCCGGCATCGCCCGTACCACCTTTAAGTCCAGGGTCATCACGATCACGCTTGGACTGCTGGGGTCGTCGCTCCTGATTGGTAGCGCGTCGTGGTTTTGGGCGCAGGAAGGATACTACATTCTTCGCGACCGGGAGACGAAGCGTGCGTGGGACGAATCGGTGAGCCGCTGGAAACGACACGACAATGCCATCAAGAAGATACAGCGACTGGGAGGAAGGGCCGGAAGTTGGGAATGGAAATTTGATGGGTTTGTAGGAATCTACGTTGACGTGTCCGAGTGGCACGGCACAACTGCGGACTTGGCATGCCTTTCCGACCTTTGGGATACTCCGCCTGATCGTTGTTACATCTCGCTGAAGGGCCTTGATCTCGATGACGCGGATCTCGTTCATGTGAAGGTGCTCCAGGGCCTTCAATACCTTGACCTGACTGACACGCACGTCACCGACACTGGTGTGGCCCAGTTGCAGAGCGCAATACCCAGTGTTGTGGTCATTCGTGATTCGGAAACATGGCAGCGTCTGCTTGCCGCGCCGGCAACAAAGTACCTTGGCACGCCGCCACAGTTGATCGACGTTCCCAGGTTTTAGATTGCTCCCAGGTTGCATGGCGGAGCAGTCGGTGATTATCGGCCAATGATCATCTTTTGAATCGGCGGAGGCTTTCAGCGTTTGTGGCTATTTGTCGTCGAGGCCCTTGTGATCGCGTAAGATCGAAGGGCATGCGAGGTGCGGCAACGAGGCTGGTGGAGAAGTGCCCCTGACGTGCTACCGCGCGTCGATTGACATCTGATTCACAATGTCATACGTTTCCTGGGAGTCGCAACAACCGACCGTCACCCGACACTCCCCTTCACAGCCGCATGTACCGGTAGAACGTCGAGCGCGAAATTCGCAGCGTCTGGCAGTTGGCGTCAATGTCGAGCGACTTGTCGGCGTTGAGTTGCTTGGCGCGCTCGACCTTCGGATCGCTCGCTGAGACTTTCGGCCGTCCTCCATGCCGACCACGGTAAGCGTGCAGCGGCCAGGCCCGCCTTCGTCCGCTCTGGGGTCAACCGACGCTCGAACTGCGCTAAGGCGGAGAAGATGTTGAAGATCAATTCACCTGACGCGGAGGACGTATCAATCGCCCTTTCGTTGAGCCAACGGAAGCCAATCCCCTGGTTGCGAAGATCCTCAACCAGCGTGATCAGGTGCCGCATACTGCGCCCGAGACGGTCCAGTCGCCATACGACAAGCACGTCGCCGCTGGCGAGTGTCGCCAAGCACTTGGTCAAGCCGGGGTGCTCGGTCTGGGCGCCAGAAACCTTGTCCATGAAGATTGCTGACTTCGGGATTCCATGCTGCGTCAGTGCGTCCATCTGCAGGCTTAAGTCCTGGTCGTCGGTAGAAACTCGGGCACGCCATCTGATCCGGGAATCCGGTCTGCGGAACTTGCTCCGTGCCGCGCGCTCTACCTCGTTCACAGGCGGTGAGCAAGCAACCAGAAGACACGGTTGGTGAGGAGCAACGGGCGAGAACGGAGTCTGCCTTGGATCTGGCTCGATCGGCAACCGCCGAGTTTGTCCAAGGCTCCGTTTCACGTGGTCCTGGCGCGGCGCACGGATACCACCCGGTGAGAGACAAGAAGATCCACCTCTGAATACAACTTCTTGTCATCTCATCTTTCTGTCCTTTTGGCCCTGGCCCCACACCACCGTTCTTCGAGAACTCACGGCAGTGCTTCGTATGCCTCATGTCAACAAGTGTGGTCGGAGGGCGATCGAGTCATCTTTGATCGCAGAGGCGACCGTCGGCATCACGCTGGTCGCCTTCGTAGTCCGGCGACTGACGAAATCAGGGAAATGCCGAGCGCGCTGCCTCATGTCGTTGCCGGGCATACATTGACGCGCCCCCTGAAAGTGCGGACACTGGAGGTAAGTAACGACCGATTGTGACGCAGTGGCTGGCCTGGCAGGGGGGGTGATGAGGTTGGCAACATCAAGAGCGGCTGAATAGACATATTTCGGGCCGCGCGGAGCGCCCTGAAGAAAGAACCAAATCCGACCGAGCACCATACGATTGCTCCAATGCCGATCGAAAACAACCATCTCCTTGATGCACCTCCAAGAGTGTTCGATGACATGGCGGACAATCGCGATGCCAGCGACTCTTCGTGGGTCCAAACGTGCAACGAAAGTACGACAAAGGGCGTACGTCGGCACGATACTGCTGGTTACGATGTGACCCTTGACCGCGCGATTGTCCGCGTTGCGATCGAGCGGCGACTTGGAAATCCCAAAGCGTTCGTTGTGATCATTCCACGTCGAAGATCATTCTGGAGACGCGATGGAGCATCCGAGCAACTCGCGGAGCGAGTTTCTGCAATGCTCATCGAGCATGGTGCAGAGGTTCCCACATGATGCCCCTGACTCGTACGGCACCCACAGCGTCCACTGGAAGCCACACCATCGGTGTTTGATAGCGCGGCGACGGCGGTTAGAATGCAGGGATCAGCGAGCGTTGAGAACCACGGCGTTTCTGACACAGTTCCACAGCCTGGCGGAGCGAGATCCTTTGTGTCGCAGGGGACGTTCCAGGCACCCGTCGCGTGGGCTGGCACGTGCCCAGGCCGCCGGATCGCTGTAGAATGAGCGTCATGCGATAGACTTCTGGCCGAATCGTGATTCAGGAACAGGTGTGACATGAGCGTTGATATTAACGAACTCAAGAATCTTCCCACCTCGGAAAAGCTACGTCTCGTCGAATTGTTGTGGGACGATATTTCGGCGTCGAATGAGCCGATCGTTTTGCATCCCTGGCAATTCAATGAGGCAACTCGCCGAGGCGAGGAACTTCGAGCCGATCCGTCA
>JBGSHS010000134.1:0-92088 GCA_041752115.1 Pirellulaceae bacterium
CGAGACGCATGGGCCCGAGACGCACGGGCCCGAGACGCATGGGCCCGGGACGCATGGGCCCGGGACGCCGTCCTCTGGCGCACGGACAGCTCCGTTCCGCCGGTCAGCGAAGAATACGAACTCGCGAGCCGACGGACAAGATGCTGTAGACGTCATCCGCGTCGCGCGGGCTGAGACTGATGCAGCCTCGATTCTGTTCAGCCCCCCCGTGCGGACTGCCATGAATGCAGACTTCGCGTCCCAGATCGAGAAACACTCCGCCGAAGGGATTCGAGGGATTGTCAGCGGGGATCATGCGCCCGTCATTGGCGAAGTAGGCCTTGTCGAGTTGTTTGTCGCGGACCTGGAAGTCGCCGTCGATCGGCTGAGGATCTTGTCCCAGGGCGATGGGAAACCGCCCGGCGTACATTCCGTCGAGAAACACCGTCAGCTCACGAGTCCCCAGATCGACTTCTGCTTCGAAGGGGCCGCGGAGTACTTTCAGCTCGCTGCCAGGCAACAGCACATCCGGGTTCTCAATGCCGTTGATCTTCTGCAGCAGCTGCCACGGCACGTTGTACTGGGCCGCGATATCTTCCAATCGCTCGTTGCGTCGCACTTTGTACGGGAGTTCCGTAATGTGTTCGCGCGAGTAGATCACTCGCCCAGCCAACGGATCGAGTAGATCGACCAGTTCACGTTGTTCATCGGCCGTCAACTCCTGGCTCTTGTACCACACCGACAGAGAACTCAGTGCCGCGTGATACTCACCGTTGGCCAGCTGAGCTTTGGCCATCTTGAGCGCACGATGATAGACCTGGGAACCGGTTGTCGGCTGAGCGCCGTTGGCGCCACGATCACCAGGACGTGTCACCACCTCTTCGTTGACAAACGGGTTGTTCTGCACACCACCGTTGCCGGGAACGAAACTGCCGGTGATCGGAGCTGTTGCGGTGGGAGCGTTGCTCGCCGCGGCATGGGCCAGTGGCGGGGCACCAAGTGAGTTGGACGGTGGCGGCGCCGTGCCGGCAGGCGGATAGCCGGATTCGTCCGGCAGCGGGACACCGGGTGGACTGGGAATGCCCCCCTGCGTCGCTGCACCGCCAGGGAAGCTGGCTTCCGCATCCGGCGCCACGGATGACGGAGGAGCGGGAGCTCCGTAGGAGTCAGGGCGTGCCGAGTTGAGTACATCCTGAGAAGCATCGGGAGCTGTCGTCGGAGGCATGGTCACCAGGTCGCCGTCCTCGACGACATCCCCCAAGCCGATATCGGGAACATCGAGCGACATGCCCTGCATCTGAGCTTCCACAACCGCTCTGGGTGGCTCATCCGGCGGCCGATTGAGCATTTCGTAAACGCCGTAGAAGACCACCAGCAATAAGACGACAACAACTGCAGTCTTGAGCGTTTGCACGTTCGCCCTCCTTGACGAAAACTCCACCTGGCACTGGATGGCTTCATGCCCTCATGCCGGCTGCTATACTACGAATTACCTTCCGTGCACCGACAGGCACGGTCATGTGAATCTGTCCACTCGTTCTGCTGTGCGTGATCGGCAAGACCGCCTGACAATCGTCCGCCTGACAATCAACGGCTTCGTAAACTGGCCCGGCTCAAAACGGTGCCAGCAAAAGTGGGCTCATATTCGGTGAAGGTAATGAACGCAACCATGGACGACGACGAGGACCTGGATGCTTTCCCCGATGAGGATGAAAGTACCGAGACCATAGTGTGCCCCGAATGCGGCGCGGAGGTGTACGAAGACGCCGACCGTTGCCCTGTCTGCGGCCAGTACATCATCCCAGACACCCGGTTCTGGTCGGGCAAGCCGATCTGGTGGATCGCCCTCGGGTTTCTCGGCCTGGTCGCACTGGCCACCGCCCTGGTTCTCGGCCTGTGACGGGCGACCATTGACGCTCCGCGACACGATCTCGCGCGAGCCGAATCATATGCGAACTCGCGAAGTCGAAGAAGATCAATCTGGCAAAAATGATGGACCGTGTTGCTAGCGGTCCTGGGGACCGTGTTGCGAGCGGTCCTGAGGACCGTGTTGCGAGCGGTCTTTCAAGCGAGCGCGGAGGGCGGCCAGCCGCCGACCGATCTCGGCCTCCGCCCCTCGATCCACCGGCCGATAGTACACTCGCTCGACGCCCAGATAGTCCTGAGCGGCCACGCCGTCGGGCGCTGCGTGAGCATATTGGTATCCTTGACCGTGTCCCAGCTGCTCCGCCCCTTGATAGTGCGAGTCGCGCAGGTGTACCGGCACCGGCAAGAGGCGATTTTCACGCACATCCTTCAGCGCTTCACCAATCGCCAGCGTCGCGGCATTGGACTTGGGAGCACACGCCAGGTAGGTCACCGCCTGGGAGAGCGTCAGCTGACACTCGGGTAACCCCACGAACTCGCAGGCCTGCATCGCGGCCACCGCCAGCGGAAGCGCCTGCGGATCGGCGTTTCCCACATCCTCGCTGGCCAGAATAATCAATCGGCGGCAGAGAAACCGCACATCCTCGCCTCCTTCGAGCATGCGGGCCAACCAATACAACGCCGCATCCGGATCGCTGCCACGCAGGCTCTTGATCAGCGCACTGGCCGAATCGTAATGCGCATCCCCGGACGCGTCGTACGCCATCGCCTTGCGCTGCACCGACTGCTCAGCCAACTCGCGATCAAACAGGAGCGGCCGGACGTCACTCGACATCACGCCAATCTCCAGCGACGAAAGTGCTCGCCGAGCATCCCCGTCGCTCACCTCCGCCAGGAATTCCAGAGCATCCGGAGTGAGCGTGACATCCTGCTGCCCCAGTCCCCGCTGGCGATCCTGCAGCGCGCGCAGCAGAAGCGATTTGATGTCTTCCACCGAGAGCGACTGGAATTGAAAGATCTGGCTGCGACTGACCAGTGCCGTGGTGACCGCAAAGAAAGGATTCGCCGTTGTCGCTCCCACCAGTGTGACAATCCCCTCTTCCACGTCCGGCAACAACGCATCTTGCTGGGCTTTGTTGAAGCGGTGAATCTCGTCAATGAACAACAACGTCTTGCCCGCTCCGGTCGCCAGGCAATCGCGCGCCTCCTGCAGCACCTCCCGCAGTTCCTTGACGCCGCTCGTCACCGCACTGAGCTGCCGGAACTTCCGACTGCTCTCGGTCGCCAGCAGGCGTGCCAGCGTTGTCTTTCCCGTTCCTGGCGGGCCGTAGAAGAGCACCGAACCCATCCGATCCGCTTTCAACAGACGTCGCAGCAACTTGCCGGGACCCAGGAAATGCTGTTGACCGACGAACTCGTCGAGCGCACGGGGCCGCATGCGAGCGGCCAGCGGCTGAGCGCTCTGCAGATGCTCGGCTTCCTGATCGTCAAATAGTGATCGCCCCACAATCGCCTCTCTCTTCCCACCCGTGTTCACATCCGCGGTAAGGGTTGATGCTGAATCAAACGGCACATCCGGACTGTCATTGCTGGCAATAATCGTCTGGGAGCGATCAGGTAAGAACTCGGTGGCCACTCGCTCGGGCTTGAGTGAAGATTCGTCCCCCTCGGACAACTGCTCGAAGTCTGCTTCTACCGACGCCGACTGGTAGCGGTTAGGAGGATTCCCCGTCGCTCCTCGCCCCACCACACGTCGCTGTTGCGGTTCACTGGCTGCCACGAAAACCCCCAACCCACGCAGACCACCCACTCAATCTAGTTAAAACCGCGTTCCTCGCATAGAATCCCGCCGCTCAAGTCCTGCAGTCTCGGCAGATGACTCGCTCGAACCGCCACCACATGGCCGAATCTCGTGGTCGGGTCGTCAGTCTCTGCTCCCATATTCTACGCGAGCGGTCCCATGATATTACGCCTGTTCCCGTTTCGCAGCCGCCGGATCTCCCGCGCCGTGATCGTCTTCGCCGTTGGATTGGCGTTGAGCCTGCTGCTGTTGTGGCTCGCACCGGTCTTGCTGAGCAGTTCCTCTGTGTGGCCGCGCGTCTTGGCGCGACTGACGAGCGACCTCGAGGCGGAGGTGTCGAGCGATCCGGTCACGCTGCGCTGGTTCGCTCCAATTGTTCTGGATCATGTGACGATCGCGCAGCGGGAAGGCGAGCCGATCCTGTCGGTCGGCAGGATCTCGACGGAAGCCTCCCTCGTTTCGTTGGTTTGGAACGGCGGGAGAGACTTGGGCACGATTCACGTTCGGGAGCCGGAGCTTACCGTTCAGTTGCAGGAAGGGGGGAGCAACGTCGAGGATTTGTTGGTTCCCCTCTTCTCGGGTTCCAATTCTTCGACGGCAATTCGGGGAAGAGTGGCCATTTCCGCCGGTCGGATGACGATTGCGGATGACCAACATCGCTCGGTCGCGCTATTCGATTCCATCGAGGCAACGGTCTTGCTCGGCAGCACCTCGCAGCAAGACGCGTCGACTGCCTCGGAGTCAGCGGGAGCAGGAACGGTGGAGATCTCGCGCTGCGACATCACGACCCCGAACATGGGCCCCCCGGCGACAGGTTCCTTGATGGCGACGGTGGACTGGAAACGGCACACCCACGCGACCAGTTGGACGGTAACCACTCAGGCGAAAGCTTTCGACCTGTCGCTGCTGCCACCGCTGTTGGGGCGATGGGGACTCGCAGCAAGGATGGCCGGCACGCTCGACCTGGACGCGGCGTGCTGCTGGGAGAGCGTTGGCAGCCAATGGACGTTTGAGTTGCGCAGCGCCGAAGCACATGCGTTGCGCGTGGTGGCACCCGAATGGCTGGGCCAGGACCAATTGAACCTGCAGCACGCCAGCCTCCAGGGAAACTGTGCTGTCGTGCACGACACCTGGCAGTTAACCAACGCTCAGCTCGACAGTGACGCGGGGCATCTCAACCTCAACGGGCAGTTCACATGGCCCTTCTCGGGACCGGCCGATCCATGGCAGCAGCTGTTGGCCACAGCATCCACCGGGGACATGCGATTGTCGGGTCGCGCAGAACTGGCCCAGTTGGCGCGCATGCTGCCCCAGACGTTACGAGTCCGAAACGACTCGACCATTGAATCGGGGACCGTCGATTTCGAATTGGAGGGCAAGGGCGCAGGGTCGAGTCGCCGTTGGACGACGCGGGTCGAAGCGTCGGATCTGGCGGCTCGCCGAGGTGACCAGCAATTCCGTTGCCAGGAGCCGTTACAGCTGGCTTTCACGGCACAGTTGGAGAACCAGCAGTGGCGTGTGGAGCAATTCACTTGCCGTTCCACGGCGCTCTCCATCACACTGGACGGCACAGCGACCCACGGCCGGCTGACGGGCCAATGCGATGTCGGCCAGTTGGTGGGACAGCTGGGCGAATTCCTCGACCTTGGCCCTCTGGAAGCTGCAGGTTTGCTGACTGCGCAAGGGGAGTGGCGATGCGGCGAGGGAAGTGAAGTGACGCTCCAGGCGACCACTCAGGTGGAGGATCTGCGTCTGGCTGCGGGCGATGCCACGGCGTGGGCTGAGCCACACCTGACGGCCACCTTCGAACTGTGTGGGCAAGGGAGTGCAGCGGGAATGAACCGCATCGATCGAGCATCGCTGAAGCTGCACTCAGATATGGATCGACTGGAATTGCAGACCCTCGAGCCGATCCAGGCTCCCGTCACCGAAGCCACCTGGACGATGGCGTGCGGTCTGCAGGGGGAGTGGTCGAGCTGGTTGGCGCGCCTGCGCCCGCTGCTTAGCGCATCGACACGCAGTCTGATCGACCGGTGCACGGTGAGCGGACCGGTCAATCTGCAGCTCACAACCCACATTTCGCCGCGTCAGTGGGAGTTCGAGCAGGCTTCTCTACGATGTGAGCCATTCGAGTTGAGCACTCCGCAACTACGTCTGTCGGAACCGGTCGTCGCGTTGCAGTGGAGAGGCCGCTGGGAGCCGGGCAGTGGCCGCCTGAGCCTGCCGGAGGGGACGTTTCAGTCGGAGTCCCTGGCGCTGCGCGTCACCGACTTTGGTGTTGCACCGTCGGAAGAATGGCGGATCTCTGGCGACATAGCTTTTCGCGGCGATCTGGCCCGACTCGACGAACGCTGGCAGATTCTGGCCAAACAGCAAGACTGGCGGTTGGGTGGTTCAACACAGGGATCTCTGTCGCTCATGCAACAAGGCGACTCGACTCAGGCACGCTGGTCCATCGATCTGGTGAGTGTGGAACTGGCTCGCCGAGCGGCAGCAGCCAACAGCGGCACAGTGACCACGGTGGCTGCCACCAGCGGTTGGACGAAGGTCTGGCAGGAGCCGGTGGTGAGACTATCGGGGGCGGGCCAATACCATGCGCGTTCTCAGCAGATCACGCTGGAGCGGCTGGAACTGGCCTCGGACGGCAAACTCGGCCTCTCCATGCAAGGGTCCATTCATCAACCGATCGGCCCTTGTCGTCTCGACGTGCAGGGGCAGGTCACTTACGACCTGGCTCGCCTGCTCCAGCACGTAGCGCCTCAGTGGACGGAGCGAGTGCAATGGACGGGACAGGACACTCAGCCTTTCCAGTTGCGGGGTCCGTTGTTTCATACGCCTCCCGTTTCATCCCCTCCAACGGCAGCAATCTCCACGGCTCCGGCCACCTCGACGCCAGCGTCCGCACAGGGCCTCATTCCGCTCGACTTGGCAGGACGTGCCAGGTTGAGTTGGCAATCGGCCGACGTGATGGGGATCCCCATTGGTGCGGCGGCGGTGGACGCGCAGCTGACCGAGGGGGCTGTCAGCTTGGGAACGGTGGAGATGCCGTTGAGCGGCGGAGTGCTGCGTTTGCAGCCGACGCTCCACATCAACAGCATACCCCCCCTGATACAGATCGGCGCGGGAGAGGTGCTGACCGACGTGCAGATCACGTCCGCCATGTGCGACGGGTGGCTGAAGTACGTCGCGCCGGTTGTGGCCAATGCGACACGTGCTCAAGGACGGTTTTCGTTATCGTTGCAGCCGACGACGGTGCCGTTGACTCGCCCCGCCGCCACACGCACCGCCGGCACCTTGGCGATCCAGTCCGGCCAGATTGCCGCCGGTCCGATGACACAACAACTCCTGCAAACCGTGAGCGAACTGGCACGACTGCTGCAACTGCGAATGCCCGACACGGCTCCCTTGACCGAGCATGCCTGGGTGCGCCTTCCCGAGCAGCAGACGCAGTTTCAAATCGTCGGCGCACGTGTCTACCACGATCAGTTGATCTTCGAGAGCGGTAGTATCACGGTTCGCACGCGGGGGAGTGTCGGGTTCGATGAGTCCTTGGCGCTGGTGGCGGAGATTCCGTTACGCGACGAGTGGCTCTCGAGCGATCCACGTTTGGGCGTGTTGCGCGGCAGCACGGTGGACGTTCCCATCAGTGGCACGCTGAGCAAGCCCCAACTGGACCGCCGCGCACTGGAGCGTCTGGCAGGTGACGCCTTGCGCAAGGCGGCCGGCCAGGCGTTACAGAACGAACTGAACAAAGGGCTCGACAAACTCCTGCGTCCCAATCGCTGAGCGACCGCAGGCTGGATGGAGCGGCGTTGCCCACCACAGACACCACCGACCAACAGTACTGATACGGAGTGTCGCCGATACCCCACGGGGCTGGGGAGTGGCTATAATGTACGACGGGTGCAGCAGGGACTGCCCCGCAGTGGCAGGCAACGGATCGGGCAAGGACTTTTTTTCGCATCCTCGCCAGAGGACATGGCGAGCGACCGGAGCTGCGACAGCGATACCAAATCATTGCACGAGATGGCCGTCCCCATGAAGATCGTACTGCTCGGCACGACGGGGTATCATCCAACCGACTCACGCCAGACCGCTTGCATGATGCTTCCGCAGTGTGGAGTGGTACTGGATGCCGGCACGGCGATGTACCGAGTGCGCGAGCATCTCGTCACGCCCACACTCGACGTCTTCCTCACGCACACTCATCTGGATCATGTGGTGGGGCTGACATTCCTCTTCGACGTACTCTACGAAAAACGGGTGCAGCAAGTAGCCGTGCATGGCGAAGCGGAGAAACTGGCCGCGCTGCGCGAACACTTGTTCAGTGAGCCGCTGTTTCCCGTCATGCCTCCCATCGACTGGCGGCCCCTCTCCAAAGGCCCGCTTCGATTACCCTGCAATACTCAGTTGACGCACTTCCCACTCGAGCATCCCGGTGGCTCGATCGGCTACCGACTCGATTGGCCGGGTCGCAGTATGGCGTACGTGACCGATACGATCGCCCGCGAGGGAGCGGAGTATATTCGGCAGATTCGTGGAGTCGACCTGCTCATCCACGAAAGCTACTTCCCGGACGGTTGGGAAGAACGCGCCGAATTGACGGGACACAGCTGCGTGTCACCTGTGGCGCGCGCGGCCAAGGCTGCGGGAGTGGGCCGTTTGGTGCTGGTCCATATCAACCCGTTGGCTCCGAGCGACGAAGCGATTGGGCTGGAGAGTGCACGCCGCATTTTCCCAAGTACTGACATCGGAACGGATCGGATGGAAATCGAGTTCTGAGTTGAACTGACGCCTGGGGGTCCGCAATCCTCTTGCGCTCGGAGGCCTCGGGAATCCCGACCGGTCCGCATTCGGTGAGTCTGGCCAACCGACGGCGTTCTCGCAGATCTCCGTGTCTCTGTGACTCCGTGAGAAACCGCATGTCTCGTCAGTCGATCAGATCTCGCGTGGTTACAGCGCCTCGACGATCCGGTGGTAGGACCACAACATCACCAGGGCAAAGAGCCAGAGAATGAGCACCGTGTAAAGGGTGACCACAATCGTCAGGATGACTTTCCCCACGGTGGAAAAGGCGCGACTGAGCCAGATCAACGGGATCCCGGTCGCAGCGAAGACGAAGAACAGCAAACCCATGACAACCCAGGGGTTATCGAGCGCCTTGGCGACCCGGTCGCCCACTCGCATCGGTCTCTGCTGGCTCTCATCCATGGGAGTCTCTCGATTTTCTTGTACGAAACCATGCTCCAATTACCACTATTATCGTGGTGGCTGGATCCGATTGTTGAGGGCCCCCATGACCTCGGCGGCCTGCCGCTGTTCTCACGAGGTATCCGGCATGCTCCGTGCGAAGGCGGGGGGCAAGCCGGCTGTTGGCATGCCGCGATGGCATCGAATATTCAGAAGGACGATTTTATGCGACTGACGCTCCGAACGCTGCTGGCATATCTGGACGATGTCCTGGAACCTGCCGATGCCCGGGAATTGGGACAGAAGATCGAAGAGAGCGAGTTCGCCAGCGGACTGGTGCATCGAATCCGTAGCGTCACCCGCAAGATGCGACTGGGAGCACCTAAGCTGGCTGGCAAAGGGATGGGGCTGGACGCCAATACCGTTGCCGAGTACCTGGACAGCACGCTGCCGCAGGACCGACTCCCCGATTTCGAAAAGGTCTGCCTCGAATCAGATGTTCATCTGGCCGAAGTGGCCTCCTGCCACCAGATCTTGACCTTGGTCTTGGGTGAACCCGCTGATGTCGATCCGGGTCTGCGCGAACGGATTCGCGGTTTGCATCTGCGAGTCGATGGACCACCACCGATACCGGAAGCGCCGGCGGAACCTCCGTCCGAGCGTCGGGGAGTGGTCGCCCCAACTCCTCCTCCGGTGGAGCATTCGCGGGAGGACTGGAACGAAGCCCCCGAACTGCCCGCAGTCGCTCCGGTCGCGTCGCCGCCCGGCACAAGCCATTCATCGGTTCGGTTGCTGCCGGTAGTGGGGACTTTGGTCGTGGCATTCCTCTTAGCTCTGGTGGCACTCAGAGCCATCGGGCCATTCGACAGCAATCACCTCGTTCTCGGCCGACTCCTGGCCGACAGAAAGCCAGCCTCAGCTGAGTCGCAACCTTCCCAGACCTCCGCCTCCAAGGATGAGCAGGAGGCGCCGGAAACGCGTCTCGACCAGCAACCGGCCCCTGGACCCGCTCCCCCTACGATGGTCGCCGGCACGTCCACGCCGCCCGACCACGCCGACTCCGGACCGCCGGTCCAACCCCAGGACGTCGCGGGGTCAGTTGAACCGACTCTGCCCGCTGGAACCTTCCCTCTACCTCCGGCCGAGGGAGCGGTGGAGGATGCGGCAGCGGTTCCAGCACCCCTCGATCGCAGTCCGGCGGCACGACCCGCAGCAGCGGATGTCAACGTGGGTGGCGCGGACGCGTCGGCAATGCCTATCCCGATACCTTCTTCCGATGTGCCGAAACTGCAGCCCGATTCGGGTGATGCAGCAACCGGCACGACGGGCTCGGACGAGTCGACCGAAGAAGCCACCGCTGCTGAACCGTTGGCTCGCTCCACCTCAGAGCTGCATGTCCTGGCGGTGCACGATCCCGCCACCGACATGTGGATGCGGCTCTCACCGAACGATCCGCTGGAAGCAGGAAGCCATCTCGTGGCCCTCCCCACGTACCGTCCTCAGATCGCACTGAACCAGATCGCACTGAACGGCGGGATCCAACTGACCCTTGTCGGACCCGCGTCAGTCCACTTGCTGGCGCCCGACGCGAACGGAGTCCCCGGCTTGCAGCTCGAGTTTGGGCGACTGCTGGCGGTCGGAGATGGCAAGCCGGGCACGGCACTGAACCTGCAGATCGGAGACCGATCCAGCCGCGTGGTATTTCAGGATCTCGATTCCACCTTGGCGCTGGATGTCCAGCTGTATCTGCCACCGGGTTCCGACCCCGAAACCGTCGTGGCTCATCGAATGATCCAGGCCCTCTCCCCCGCTGGCCGGCTCAACTGGGAAGAGGAAGGGCCACAGGGGCACAAGATGATCGAGCCGAACCAGATGCTGTTGATGGCCGACACGCGTGTGGGTGAACTGAGCAGCGCATCCCCACTGCCCGATTGGCTGGATCCCAAGAGCATTCGACCGATCGACCGCGACGCGTCCGAGCAACTCCAGAAACTCTTGGATCCGGAGCGCCCGCTGGCCACTTCGCTGTCCGAGCAGGTGTCCCATCGGTTAGTCGAAGTTCGATCGCTGGCGATTCGTAGCCTCAGCCTGCTCAGTATTGATGATCCCTATGCCGAAGCGTTCAACTCGAAGGACCTGAAGGCGTTCTGGCCTGATCTGTTCGAGACGTTGCAGATGACGATCGCGAACGGGCCGGAGCGGGCGGCGCTGGTCCGTTCGACGCTCGAGCGGTTGCGCCGCGAGACGGGAAGCCGCCTGTATCGCCTGTTGTGGGGTTACAGTCCCGAGCAGCTGGCCGCCGGAGATGGGGAAGCGCTGGTCGGCTTCCTTGCCAGCCCATCGATGGACCTGCGTGTCCTGGCGTTTGAGAATCTGAATCGGATTGTCGGCAAAACCAACCTGTATCGTCCCGAGGTGGATCCCGCGCGACAGAAGGGACCGATTCGCAACTGGGCCCGCGATGCGGAGCGGGGTGGCATACGCTACAAGATACCCCCTATAGAGTTATCCGAAGAGTAGCATAGCGGCATCTGGGGGTCTGTCACGGCAGCTGACTCGAATTCGCAACTTGTTATGCAACTGTAAGTTAAGGCGATATTCGTGAGATTGTCGGTGGTTCGCCGTCGCAGGGAAACCACTTGTCCTCTATGATGGGTTGGTCTGAGCGGTGCGTCTATGCGGCTCCGGGAGCATGGGGTACCTGAGCAAGTTAGACGGTTGGTTCGGAGCCTTGGCGGAACTGGATTTGGATTTGTCGGCTATCGAGCCGGTTATTAGAATACTATGTTTCTATAGTCGGGAACATAGCGGCAAGGTCATACCAGTTCTGGATTTACATAGTAAGGAGAACCGTCGGTGCAGACCACGATATCGGCAAGGCACGGTCATCTCAGCCCGAACACTCAGGAGCGCATCACGGAGAAAGTGGAGAAGTTGAATCGGTACTTTGATCGTTTGACGTCGATTCACGTGACAGTGGACTTAGAGCACCGCGAGACCCCGACGGTGGAGGTGCAGGTTTCGGTGGAGCACTCGGAGTCCTTAGTGGCGGCAGACCAGTCAGCCGAGGTGATGGCAGCGTTGGACGGGGCATTGCACAAGATTGAGCAGCAGATTCGCCGCCACAAAGACAAGCGTACCGAACGTCGCCGACCGCCGATCAAGCACCTGGAGGTCCCGGTCGAGAGTGAGCCGGAAGCGGAGTAGTTCAGAGGTAGTCGAGGCCCGTACGCGTGAGCAACGAGGTGACCGCGGTGTGGTTAGGTGCAGGTCGCTTCAACGGGTGAAAGGAATTAGATGAAATGAAGTTTGCGGATTTTATTCGAGTGCAGGCGATCAAAGCCGACTTGGCGGCGGAAGACAAGGAGAGCGCCATTCGGGAGTTGGTGGCCGGGTTGGTCGACTCCAAGGACATTTCGGAGGATGAGCAGGATAGCATTATCAAGGCGATCATGAAACGGGAGGAGCTGGGAAGCACGGGGATTGGCCGCGGGGTGGCCGTGCCGCACACCAAGCATCCGAGCGTGGACCGGTTGATTGGCACGGTAGGAGTGAGTGCCGAGGGTGTTGACTTCAACAGTCTGGACGGTGAGAAGGTACAACTCTTTTTCCTCTTGATCTCGCCTCCGGACCGTCCGGGTGACCACTTGCGGGCACTGGAGAACATCTCACGACAGTTGCGCGACGACACATTCTGTCGGTTCCTCAAGCGGGCCAAGACGGCCGACGATGTGCAGCAGTTGTTGGAAGAAGCGGACAACAACCAGTTCGTTTCCTGAGAGGACTCGCGGGGAAGCGAGTTCCCCGCTGGAACGATGCGTCACGTAGTTGCCGTGGGCCCGGACGTGACCGCCAAGGACTCTGCAGTGCGCCGAGTCTCTGCGAGCGGGGCGCGGGCACGAGGCTCAGAAGATCAGCAGGCACAGATGGCAGGTTGTCGCTCAAGCCGAGTTGTGACGGTCACCAACCCGCAAGGGCTCCACGCGCGCCCGGCCGACATGTTTGCGCGGCTGGCGATGCAGTATGAGTCTTCGATCGTGATAGTGCGGGAAGGGGATCGTTTCGACGGCAAGAGCATCTTATCGCTGATGACGCTGGCCGCGGAACAGGGAACGGAGCTGTTGTTGGAAGCGAGCGGGCCGGATGCCGACGAGGCCCTCGAAGCATTGGCAGAGCTGTTTGGGCGGGGGTTTGATGAACTGGACGTGGCCCAGCCCGCCAAAGATTCTACATCGGATCAGTAGACGGCGTCGAACACAGAAGCGACACGCGGGTGATCGAGCCAGCGTCGCCTGAGGTACGGCCGTCCTTTAGCCAGAGAACACATGGTATCGGTGAATCAGTGGGATGGATCGATGGTGGTCGATCGCGCCGTTTCCCAACGGGATTCCGGTTGGCGAACCCGCCCCCATTCCAAACACCGACGTAAACGATGCAGGTATTGCAGGGAATTGCCGTATCGACCGGCATCGCCATAGGCGAAGCGCTGGTCATCGACAACGAGGGACTGGTGATCTCTCGCCGGGTCATCGAGCGCGATGCGCTCGATGCCGAGCTGGCTCGTCTCGACTCGGCCATCCAAACGGTTGCCTCCGACATCGATCGGGACCGCAAGGCGATCACGGCACAGCTGGGCGAGCAGTACGGAGCCATCTTTTCCGCTCATCGCCAGATGCTCGAGGATGCCCATCTGCACCAGGAACTCGAAGAGCTGATTCGCGATCAGATGTCGGCCGAACTGGCGGTTCACACGACGCTGCGACGCTACGCACGCGTGTTTGAGGATATGCGCAACGCCTATTTGGCTGAGCGTGCGCATGACCTGCACGACCTGGAGGAGCGTCTGCTGGAACATCTGCTGGACCGGGAACCGCAGGGTCCGATCGAGCTTTCGGCCCCCACGATCGTGCTCGCCCATAACTTGACCCCCAGCGAAACGGCTCGATTGGATCGCAAGTGGGTCCTGGGATTCGTGACCGAGGCGGGAGGAGAGGGGGGCCACACGGCGATTCTGGCCAAGGGGCTGGAACTGCCAGCGGTCGTCGGGACCGGCCCTCTGCTGCGCGAAGTGGCCGGCGGCGACACGATCATTGTGGATGGCGATCAGGGCCTGGTGATCCTGCGTCCGGACGCTCAGACGGTGAGGCAATATCAAGGCGAGCTACAGCGTCGCTCGACGCGGCTGGTGGAACTGGCCAGCCTGCGGGATCTGCCTGCAGAAACGCGTGACGGTCAACCGATCCGGCTGCAGGCGAACATCGAATTCCCTCATGAAGTCTCGGCCTGCCAACGCCGCAATGCCGGGGGAATCGGCCTCTATCGCACCGAGTTCCTGTACCTGGGCGCGGACGTCGAGCCGACCGAGGAGGATCATTTTGACGCCTACCGGGAAGTGGTTCAGGCGATGGGAAACCGCCCCGTGGTCATCCGCACGCTCGACTTGGGTGCCGATAAGATGGGGCATCTGCCCCGGACTGAGGACGAACACAACCCGTTCCTGGGGCTCCGCAGCATTCGCCTGTCGCTGCGGAACGTCGACCTGTTTCGCACGCAGCTGCGGGCAATCCTGCGTGCCAGCGCCCTGGGCAACGTGAAGATCCTGTTCCCCCTGATCACGACGCTGCGGGAACTGCGGCAGGCCAAGCTGTTCCTGCGCGAGACGATGGAAGACCTGGAAGAAGCAGGACTCGCGTTTAATCGCGAGATCCCAATCGGTATGATGGTCGAAGTGCCGGCGGCCGTCATGATGATCGACCACTTCCTCAAAGAGGTCGATTTCATCAGCATCGGCACCAATGACCTGATTCAATACACGTTGGCTGTAGACCGCAGCAACAACGAAGTGGCGGATCTATACCAGGCATGCGATCCGGCCGTCCTGCGCCTGATCGACATCACCTTGCAGGCCGCGCAGCGAGCGGGAGTGCCGGCCAGCATTTGCGGCCAGATGAGCGGAACCCCTCATTACGCCTTGTTGTTGCTGGGCATGGGCCTGAGCGAGTTCAGTGTGCCGTCCAGCGCCATTTTGGAGATCAAGCGCGTCTTCCGTCATGTGACGCTGGAACAGAGCCGCCAGGTGGCAGCGACGGCCATGCAGATGCAAAGCGCCCATGAGATCGATACGTATTTGAAGGAGGAATTGAAGAAGCTGGTGCCGAAACTGGCCAAGTAGGCCGCAGCGCGCTCCGGGCAGGCTCCAGCCCGATTGACCTCGGCCGAGTCGCCCCCGCTTTTTCAACCCCCAAATCGACAAACCACTGATCGACGAACCAGAAAACGAGATTCGAGAGAATACGATTGAAGTGTCTTTAGCTCCCTCCCCCTCGACACCGGACCGCCAGCGTCTGCGAATCCGCTTCCGCAAGGAAGGGGATCTGCGGTGGATCAGCCATCGCGACCTCGTGCGGACTTGGGAACGGCTGTGTCGACGAGCGGGATTGCAGCTGCGTATGAGCGAAGGGTTTCACCCGAAGCCCAAGTTGAGTTTTCCATCCGCGTTGGCGCTTGGCATTGAAGGGCTCGACGAAGTGATGGAGTTGGAACTGGTTGAGTCAGAAGATCCTCGAGCGCTGTCGCAGCGTCTCCAGGCACTCGCTCCTTGCGGCCTGGCCATTTCCCAGGTCGAGGTGGTCGGCCCTGGTGCTGGCAAGGCGCGTGTGAAGGCCATGTACTACCAGTTCCCGGTACCGAATGAGCGTCGACCGCAAGTGGCGGCGGCCCTGGAGCAATTGCAGGCCGTACCGTCGCTGCTGGTCCAGCGCGTCGATCGGGCACAACCGATCGACCTGAAGGCCGATCTCGTGTCCGTTGCCTTGGGTGACGGAGCTGTCTGCTTCTGTTTGCGGGCCACCGATCAAGCATCGGCTCGGCCGCGCGATCTCTTGCAGGCATTGGGACTGGCCGACCTCGAACAGCAGGGTCACTACCTCACCCGCACCAGCGTCCAGCTGGCCGTGGAATCGTGAGGCGGACCAACGTACAACCACGGCCTTCTTCCGGCACTCCGGGCGAAGGCTACGAGAATCAACCGGTTGAGCACGTAGGGGGCTCCCCTATCAGCCCTCCACGGCGCTCGGCCCCGACCAAGACAAGGCAGAATCAACTCTATGAAGAAGGAAATCTTGATCAACGTATCGCAGCCGGAAGAGTGCCGGATTGCGATCGTTGAGGACGGAGTGCTGGAAGAACTCTACATCGAACGAGCCAGCCAGGACAATTACGTCGGCAACATTTACAAGGGACGCGTGGTCAATCTGGAGCCGAGCATTCAGGCGGCCTTCGTCGACTTTGGAGTCGGCCGCAACGGGTTCCTGCATATCAGCGACGTTGAACCGCAATACTTCCGCCAGGGCGGCTACGATCCTCAAGAGATCATCGAGGCTGAGCGGGAGTCGCGGGACGACAATGTCCAGTTTGATGACAACGATAAACGAGACAACGATAAACGAGACAGCCGGCAGCGGTCGCGGCGGCGTCCTGGCAGTCGACCACGGGTCAAGCCACCCATCCAGGAAATCTTCCGACGCGGCGACGAAGTGCTGGTACAGGTCATCAAGGAAGGAATTGGCACCAAAGGCCCTACCCTCTCCACGTACATCAGCATCCCTGGACGCTACCTCGTCCTGATGCCAGCCCTGGGCCGCGTGGGTGTGTCTCGCAAAATCGAAGACGAAGACGAACGACGCAAACTGCGCGACACGATGCTTGAGCTGAACCCACCCCGCGGCCTCGGCTTCATCGTCCGAACCGCCGGACAGGATCGCACCAAGAAGGAACTCTCGCGCGACCTGGCGTACCTGCTGCGGCTCTGGAAAGTCATCGTCCGCCGGATCCGCAAACACTCCGCACCAGTCGATATCTACGAAGAGAGCGACATGATCATTCGCACCATTCGGGATATCTTCACCAACGATGTGGACGCCATCTATGTCGATGAGGAATCGGCGTTCGAACGAGCCAAGGAGTTTCTGCAGCTGGTCATGCCGCGGTACGTCGGCCGCCTGCGTCTCTACTCCGGAAAAGAACCGCTGTTTCACAAATACAAGCTCGAAACGGAAATCGCACGCATCCACAAGCGGGAAGTCCCGCTGGAGGCCGGCGGATCGATCGTCATCGATCCGACCGAGGCCCTGGTGGCCATCGACGTCAACAGCGGCAGCTTCCGCGCCGAAGACTCGGCGGAAGAAACCGCCTACCAGATGAATCTGCAGGCAGCTCGCGAAATCGCGCGGCAACTGCGACTACGCGACCTCGGTGGCGTGATTGTCAATGACTTCATCGATATGCGGAAAGAAAAACACCGCCGCGGACTCGAACGCGCTCTGCGCGATGCCCTGAAACGCGACCGAGCCCGCACCAAGATCCTCCGCACCAGCCCGTTCGGACTCATTGAAATGACCCGCCAGCGCATTCGCCCCAGCCTCAAGCGGAGCGTGTATGCGGATTGCCCCTGCTGCAACGGCCGAGGTGCCGTCAAGACCGACGAAAGCATGTCGATCGAAGTCGTCCGCATGCTCATGCTCGCCAGCCAACAGCCCAACGTGGCCCGCGTCACCGTGCGCGTCAACAGCCAGGTCGCTTCCTACCTGAATAACAAGAAACGCAAAGAGATCAATCGCCTGGAAGAGGAAGTCGGCATGACCGTGCAGATCCTCGGAAGCGAAGCCCATTACCCGGAGCACCTCGAACTGGAATGCCGCGACGCGGAAGGCCGCGAATTGCGAGTACTCTAGCCACTGCGAAAGCCTCCCCACAGGAAAGCCGACCCAGAGGAAAGCCGACACGCTGCGTCTGAGACCCCGCGCTCCGGCGTCGAAGCCCGCCTGCCGCTGCCATCACGCCGCGTCACACTTCAGGCCATGACAGGCCGATGGACCGGGGAGCGTCAATAGGGAACGCGACAATGCCACATTACGGCAATGCGGAATTCCGGGAAAGCAGACACGCTGCGCTAGGGGGCGTTTGAACCGCAGAATATCGAACACAGAATGTCCCAGGTCCAAAGGAAGCGGCAAGCGGTGTCAGCAACGACACCCCTGCGGCGGGGAGGCTCATCGCGGCGTGGGAGCTCGTTGTGGCAATGTGGCATTGTCGCAATCCCTCTTCCCGTTCCACTTCGCTGCGGCCTGCCCTTGTGAGGAGCGGCCAGTCGGGTCGTCGACCGTCGTCGGCCCAGCCAAGAATTCCCTCGCTTTGCCTCTCGACGAACCGCCCCGAATCGACTAGTGTATGAGGTTTCCCCAATAACCGAGCCGTCAGTATTGAGTGAGAGCAGGGTCTACGCGCGATGTATGCGATTATTGCCGACAGCGGACGACAGTATCGAGTCGAAGAAGGCCAAGAGCTGGATATCGACTACCGCGAAGCTGCCACCAAGGGGGAGCAACTGGAATTCGGCCGTGTACTGGCCATCTCCGGCGACGCGGGCCTGAAACTGGGACAACCTTCCGTTGAGGGTGCCAAGGTCATCGCTCAAGTGCTCGGAGTCCAGCAAGGGGACAAGGTTTTCGTGCAGAAGTTCCGTCGCCGCAAGAACTACCGCCGCCGCACCGGCCACCGGCAATTGTATACCCGAGTGCGCATCAGCAAGATCGAAAGCCCCTGAGCCACGTCGTTCGACGCGCGCTGCCCCCTCCGTCCGCCTGAGTCATTGCGCCGCAGCTGTGGCTCATCCGCCCGTAGCTGCGCTACATTCCGCCTCCGACGCTCCCTCCCGCCACTACGCGCATCCGGACCGTCCGACTTCCTGACTCTGGCCAGCGCGAATGGCCAGCGCCGATTGCTCGCAGGCAATCCGCGGCAGGGGAAACCACCGCCAGAGTGTCCGACTGGTGAATGCTGCCAGATCAGCCTGCTCGCGATCTGCCGGGCCTGATGAGACATGGAATGATGGGCCAGCATTTTTTTGCGAAAAGCGCCTTCAGCAGAAAGCAACTGCACATTCACGGCCGCTATTCCCATAAACTGTTACCTAACAATAAGTTAAACGTCTGCTAGCAACCCCCTCGCCGTTCCCCTCCAGAGCCCGCCGCGCCGCGCAACCTATTGCCGTTGCGGCACCTACGCTCAATCGCTGGCGCGTTATTGACGGCCGATTTCAAATGAGTAAACTCGTCCCTCTGTGCCAAATGTTGTGGCAGCATCTGTGCTCGCTACAATATGTTGTAGGGGCTTCACTTATCCTCTTTACGTAATCGCCCTGTTTTCTCAGCAGCGACCAGTTCGATTTTCGTCGTCAGCGCTTGCGCAGACAGGAATCGCTGGAGGAAGGAGCCTCGTACGTCAGATACTGTATATATGTATACTATTCGTCGAGGATTTACGATTTCCAGGAAGGCGAATGGAGTACAGAAGGAGCTGAACCATGGCGAGTGTCGAGATTGACCGCGAGCATTTCCAGGCGACTTCTTCCAACGGGACTCAGGCGACCGGTCGAGGATTGCGCGTGACGACTCGGTTTTGCCCGGCAGAGGTGGCGGACCCGTTTGAGACTGTGGAGTGGGATCTGCGAAGTGCGGCGATCAAGGATGAGAATGGCGGCGTGTTGTTTGAGCAGCGGGATTGTGAGATTCCCAAGTCGTGGAGCCAGTTGTCGACCAATGTGGTAGTGAGCAAGTATTTTTATGGCGAGAACGGGACGCCGCAGCGTGAGCGGAGTGTGCGTCAGCTGATTCATCGCGTGGCTCGGACCATTGCCGACTGGGGCACTGCTGACGGCTATTTTGCGACGATGGAGGACGGGGAGCGGTTTTACCGCGAGTTGTCGTGGCTCTGCCTCCACCAGCATGGCTCGTTCAATTCACCGGTCTGGTTCAATGTCGGATTGCATCACCAGTACGGCGTGACGGGAGACCGCTGCAACTGGCGTTGGGATCCGCATTCGGAGCGGGCGATCCACACGGAGAATCCTTACGAGTATCCGCAGGGATCGGCCTGTTTCATTCAGAGCGTGGGGGACAACATGGAGGACATCATGGCCCTGGCGACCAGTGAGGCCATGTTGTTCAAGTTCGGATCGGGAACGGGGAGTGATCTTTCGACGATTCGATCTCACCGCGAGAAGCTGTCTGGGGGCGGGCGGCCGTCAGGTCCGCTCTCCTTCATGCGTGTCTACGATCAGATTGCGGCGGTGGTCAAGTCGGGGGGCAAGACGCGTCGTGCGGCGAAGATGCAATCGCTGAAGATCTGGCATCCGGACATTCTGGAGTTCATCGAGTGCAAATGGAAGGAAGAGCGAAAGGCGCACGTCCTGATTGAGAAGGGGGGGTACGAGGCCAACTTCAATGGCGAGGCGTACAGCTCGATTCTCTTCCAGAACGCCAATTTGTCGGTGCGGATTACCGACGAGTTCATGGAGACGGTTGCCCGGGACGGGCGGTGGACGACGCGGTGGGTCACGGACGAGCAGCGGGAAGGCCCTACGTACAAGGCGCGCGATCTGTTGCAGCGCATGGCCGAGTGCGCGTGGCACTGCGGGGATCCGGGCGTGCAATACGACACGACGATCAACCGCTGGCACACCTGCCCCAACTCGGGCCGCATCAATGCGAGCAATCCTTGCAGCGAGTACATGTTTCTGGACGACACGGCCTGCAATCTGGCCAGCATCAATCTGATGAAGTTCCAGAAAGAGGACGGCACGTTTGACGTGGAGCGGTTCACGGCTGCCTGCCGGGTATTCTTTATTGCTCAGGAGATTCTGGTCGATCATGCCAGTTATCCGACGAAGCAGATTGCGGAGAACAGCCATTACTTCCGTCCGCTGGGACTGGGCTATTCGAACCTGGGCAGCGTGATCATGACCAATGGTCTTCCCTATGATTCGGAAGGGGCTCGTGGCCTGTGCGGTTCGATCACCGCTCTGCTGCACGGGTCGGCGAATCGGACCAGCGCGGAGTTGGCTGCGGCGAAGGGGCCTTACGACCGTTTCGGGCTCAATCGTGACCCGATGCTGCGTGTGATGCAGATGCATCGCGATGCGGTGGAGCGGATTGACGAGTCCAGTCCGAAGTATCTCAAGGATGCAGCGCGCAAGTTGTGGGACGAGGTCTTAGCGTTGGGCCGCCGGCACGGCTTCCGCAATGCTCAAGCCACCGTCCTGGCGCCCACCGGTACGATCAGTTTCATGATGGACTGCGACACGACGGGCATTGAACCCGATATCGCGCTGGTGAAGTACAAGCAGCTGGCAGGTGGCGGGTCGATGAAGATCGTGAATCGATCCGTTCCGCGTGGCCTGCGCAAGTTGGGCTACCAGGATGCTCAGCTTGCCGAGATGGAGCGTTACGTGGAGGAGCGTGATACGATCGAAGGCGCTCCGCATCTGAAGGACGAACACCTGCCGGTCTTCGACTGTGCCTTCAAGCCAGCCAATGGCGTACGGAGCATTGAGTGGCGAGCGCACGTGCGGATGATGGCGGCGGCTCAGCCGTTCTTGTCGGGCGCGATCTCCAAGACGGTGAACATGCCCAACGACACCACGGTCGAGGACATTGCCGAGGCGTATCGTTGGGGTTGGGAAGTCGGGCTCAAAGCGCTGGCGATCTACCGCGACGGTTCCAAGCAGAGTCAGCCTTTGTCGACGCAGTCGGAGGCGGACAAAGCGGCGGAGAAAGAGAAAGCGGCGGCGGCTCGTCCCAAGCGCGAACGGCTGCCCGACACGCGTCAGTCGATCACTCACAAGTTCAACGTCGGGGGACACGAAGGCTATATCAACGTCGGCCTGTATCCGGACGGGCGGCCGGGTGAGCTCTTCCTGACGATGGCCAAGGAAGGGAGCACGGTGGGAGGCATGATGGACGCCTTCGGTACGGCGATCTCGCTGAGCCTGCAGTATGGTGTTCCGCTGGAAGTGCTCGTCAACAAGTTCTCACACATGCGATTCGAGCCGATGGGGCACACGGCCAACCCGGATATCCGGATTGCCAAGAGTGTGGTCGACTATATCTTCCGCTGGCTGGGCAACACGTTCCTGGCCGGATTCCGGGAGGCGAGCATTGGCTTACCGCCCTCATCCATCGAAGAGAGAGTGACGACCAACTCCGGCAATTCCGCGGTGAGTCCCGAGGCGGCCACGGTGGCCAATCGGCACGCGATTGCCAGTGGCAAGGGAAAGGTCGATTACGCGGCGTTGGAGCGAGCTGGAGTGGCCATCAAGGTCGATCAGAACGGCGACTTGCTGGGTGGTCAAAGCGAGCAATTCGCTCGTTTCCAGAGTGATGCTCCCAGTTGCGACACATGTGGCGCGATCACGGTCCGCAACGGCAACTGCTATCTCTGTCACAACTGCGGAAATAGCATGGGTTGCTCGTAAGGGACTGACCGGGGCTGAGGAAACCCGGGCAACCCTGCTGACATCCGAGAAGTGTCGTCGAGTGGCCGCGACGACACTTCTTTTCTTCGGCTCTTCAGGCTTGACCGCTCGGAGCGACCGCGCGTGCGTTATCGGAAGGCGGAGGTCAGCACAATCGTACCGACGACCACCGCGCCTCCTGACGCCAGCAGGACAGCGCCGCTGGCAATGTCCAGGGCATCCCGCAGCTGCGGATGATAGTTCGTATCGATCGCCTTGGCCATCGCCTCGAGTGACGTATTGAACATCTCACTGACCAGCACCAGCGCCACGCACAACAGCATGACACACCACTGCCACGCATTCAGCTGCGCCCAGGCTGAGACCAAGACGACTCCCGCGGCACAGATCAAGTGGACCAGGAAACTGCTCTGCCCTCGAACTCCTGCCCCCACACCCCGCAGCGCATCACGAAACTTGGCGCTCCACGTTCGCCGTCGCTGCTGTGGCGTCTGGTTCATACCCGTTTCCTCTATTCCAGTCCCATCGCACCGACAGGTGGAATCGGTACGCCAGCCAGTCGTCCCAGTCGACCGTTGGGAAGGAAGCGCGGCTCCACCGTGAAGGATGCTCCGAAGTTGTCACGGCCATGATCGGCGAAGAGCGTGACGCGCATCAGGATCGATTCGCCGATCCGAGTGATCGAAAACCGCTCGCCAATGTTCCCCGTCGGACCGAGATCGTAGGTTGACGACAGATCCGTGATCCACTTCTGGCTCAGTCGATAGCTGACTGCCCCAACCAACAGCGTACTCTCGAACGGGCCCTCTGTCTTGACGATGCCGCCGTAGAGCTGCCCGCGCTGCGGACGACTGATGGCTGTCCCCAGGCTGGCCATGGTCAATCCACCAGGGAAGACATCGGCGTAACCATCGGAAAGCAGCGTCACGCGGTCTCCTACGTGCCAGCGGAAGTCATATTCCAGCTGACCCAGATATTCTCCGAAGTTGTCGCGGTCGTTATTGGGGAAAATGGTTCCATCCACGTCCAGCACGATCCAATCGATCACACGTTGATTTCCCGGCATGCCTCGCTTGGTCTGCCACCGCTGGTGGATTCCCCAACGAGCCAGAAACAGATCATCGACCATTTCGAGAGTGGGCGACGAGACCCAGCGTTGAATGCCCGATCGCAAGGCGAAGCTGCGAGGATCATATTCCCACGGGATCACTCCGAGGTAGCGGCGGAAATGCTCCTGCGAATCGTCATCCAACGGGTCATACAGGGGAAACTGATCCACATCCGCATTCGAGTCGGCCCAGAAGACGTCGGCCAACAAGGTGACTTTGTGGGCCATGCCCGATAGATTGAACAGCATGTTCTGTACGGTGGGATCGGAACGCCAGAAGGGCAGGCTGACGCGCACCCCCGCCTGCCCCGTCGCCCGCGACACATTCTCCTCCTCATTCAACACTTCCTGCCAGTGGGCCAATTCGCCCTGCACGTACGGCACAACCTTGACAATTCCCAACTGCAGGGGCAAATCCAGTTCCTGCCGTGTCGCAAAACGTCCTCCCTTGGGCGCCTGACCAGGAATTTCCCACGGGAGATACATCCACCCGTTGGCGTCTTCCGGATCGGTGGGAGGCGCCAGGATCTGGAATTGAGCATAGCTGGCCTGGGAATGGGCAAACCAGGTCAGGCGATCGTTCAGCAGCGAGTGCCCCAGCAGGAAGTGATCGATGCGCGGCAACCATTCGGTCTGGGTGACGTTGTCGTTCAGCTGCACCTGCCCCATAATGCCCAGTGACTGGCCGTCCCAAGTTCGCTTCAGGCCGAGATTGGTGACCTGATCCTTCCACTCGTCCCATTCTCTCTCGAAATATTGTTCCAGGAAATTCCGATCACTGATGAAGCCGACCTGCGCTCGGGCTTGCCAGCCATCGGGAAGTTCCTGCAGATGACGCCAGAAGACGCGACCCCGCCACTCGGTATCGGGTACCACATGCCGCCGGTTGGCACCCAGATCATCGAATCCTGTGTCGCGAATTCCCCACGCATCCAGCCAGCCGCTGACCGGACCGGGATGGCCAAGGAAACTCCCGCGGTCATAGGAGAATGTGGTACCGACCCCCAGTCCCCGCTTGCTCAGATAATCCGTACTCATCAGCCAGTCGGTGCCGTCGGGTGGGTCTTTGATCTTCAGAAGTTGATACAGATCCCAGTCGGCCAGCGCCTGGAAGCCGAACACGTCGTCGTTCTTCACGGAAAACCGTTCGATGTAGTACGACGGCTTGCGCAAATCCGTCGCCATGATGGGCCAATAAAATACCGGCAGGCCCTCCAGGTACAGGAAGTTGTTGTGACTGGTGGCCATCAGTTCGTGGTCGACCGCCGTTTCATTGGTGCGAGGGTCAATCTCCAGGTAGCCGGTGACCGGATTGACACGGGGCAGCGTCGTGTCACGCAAATCGAGCGTTTCAGATTGGAACCAGTACTTCGGGACGCCCATCTGGCTGGTCGTGATCGCTGCGCCGTGGGCTTTGAAGTACTGCCGATTGAGCTGTTGGAGCACATCGGCTTTGAGCCGCACCATGCCCTGATAGTCGGGAACCGGAGTGAACACTTCGGCTGCCAGTACGACGCCGTACTCGTACGTCACGTTGTAGTACATCCGGTCGGCATAGATCAGCCGATCACCCTGACGGAAGACAACATTCCCTTCCAGGTACACTTCGATCGGAATCTCCGTTCCACCTTCGGCCTCCGAGTTGGCTGGCGAAAGGGACTTCAGATTGGGACCCCAATAAACCAGCCGATCGGTCTCGATGACGATCCGTCCCAAGTGCCCCAGTTGTGGCGCTTCAATTCCTTCAATGACCGCTCGAATCCCGTTGCTGAAGACGGTCACCGATTGATTGGGCAACGTCCCAGGGAAGCTTTGAAACTGAGTCGGTACGTTGCTGCGCGGGACCACTTGAATTCGCTTCGGTGCACCGACCACGGGAGTCAGGGGTGGCGTGGCAATCGGCTCTGGAGGAACTTCCGGCGTGGTGAACTGGGCCAGTTGCACGCCGCCAGCCGCCCGGTTGAACGCGTCGACACCACGTTGATACACGGCGGACCCGGTCGCCGGTTCATTGACGATCTGCCGAACTTGCAGGTCGACCGAGGCATGAGCCACCAGACGGCCAAACCAGGTCCGATCACGAATCGACTGTGCTGGGAGCCCCGTGCCGGGATGCGATTGACCACCCCGCTGGAAGTCCACAGCCACCTGGCCATCCAGGTACACCGTCACACGACTGTCTTTACCGCTCAACGCCGAACCGTGATCGATCCACAGAACGGCTTCGTCGCCTCGCGCTAGCAATTCGCCCTGCTGTATCTGGCACTCCCGAATCACCCATACCTCGACGGCATTCTGCTGCCACCGGTGGGCCTGACTCCCGTCCACGCGAATCGGAGCGTTCTGATCCGCGACCGGAAACTGAATCTCGGCGCGCAGCCACGGACTGCTCGCCAACAGGCATAACAGGGTAAGGACCAGACGAGCGACCGTAGCGACCCCACCGCGCGCAGCAATCTGCGTGCAGCATCCCGCCGCGGTTCGACGACGCTCTCGTCGCCAACGGCAACCCGGTGTGGCCTCCCGCCACCTGTGGTCAATCTGACGAAAATTCAGTGTCTGGCATCCTTGCCTTGGTCAGGCCGCCGGAGCCGGAGGGACATCCTTTCCCACCTACCTGAGCTTTCAGTTGTCCCTCGGACGCGACAACTGTGGCGGCCCTGCGGAGAAGGTCTTTTGGGGCTTGGCACGGTTCGATCCGTTCGATGAGTATCCACCATGCCCAGCTCACGAGAATCCTGGGACGAGCTAACCTGTTGGGCAGACACCGGAAGCGGTGAATCCACACAACAAAGCGGCGGGATTATAGAGGTCCCGCCAGTCTGTCGCAAGCCATGTTTATGTCAGCCGTCACTTCCGTAACTAACTCGCATGAAATAACTTACAACGTTTCGTTCTAGCGCACAGCTCACTCCACCCCGCTACCAACAGCAGGTAGATCACCGGCATCAATGGAGCTCGCATCCGCATGTTGCTCCAGTACACGCTGTGCACGAGTGTGAAAGCGAGCATTCCCAACAAACCCCATACCCAGGGTGGCGCCAACACCCGTCTGCGCAATACCCCCAGTCCCGCTATGGCTCCCAAATACGTCAGCACGTACCAGACTGCCACACCCCAACGAGCCCACCGGCGCCCGGATGACTCGTCCTCGCTCAGTTGGTGAGGCAAGGGAGTCCAGAGCCAGCCGATCCGCAGCAGGCTGGCCACCACGAACATTCCCGGCTCTTGCCTGATCGATTCTCGTGCCAAGTCATAGAGCCGCCGGTCGGCAGCTAGTTCAGCTGCTGGGCCGGACAGGGTGGCCTCCGTCGCCGCGGGCTCGTTTGTTGCGGACGCGCTCAACATAGGCAGCAGCTCCTGGGCATCCCACACCGTGTCCTGCGGGGCACTGCGCAGGTACCGATAGAAGTGTGGGTTATTCCCCAGCAACAGCGTGTACCCGCCGTGCGTTGTCGCGTAGATCGGCTGGCCAAACACCAACTGGTTTCGCACGATCCAGGGCGAGAGAACCAGCACGAGTCCGATCATATACCACGCTGCGCGCAAGAGTCCTGCCCAGCGGCCGTACGAAACGCCGATAGCCAACACGATCAAGCCGCCCCAAATGAGAAACGTGGGGCGGCAAAGCACGGCGAGTCCCAGCACTGCACCCGCCATGAGATCATGCTTCCAGTCCGGTTCATCCATTGCGTACGAAAGAACTAACAGACTGCTGACGGCCAGAAACGTGGCCAGCGTTTCGGTCATTACGTGCGCCGACTGGTTCAAGAGGATGGGATCCACTGTGACCAACGCGGCGGCAAGCCAACTGCCCGGTCCCAATTTCCAGCGCCGCGCAATCCACAGCGTGAACAAGACCGTCAAAATCCCCAGCACGAGATGGCAGGCAGCGACGGTCCAGGACGCGACGCGTCCCTGCCAAGCCGTCGCAGCCAGCAACAGTGGGTAGAGTGGGGGCCGAAATGCCGTCGGCTCGCACACCCCCCCTTCCGGCGAGCAGCTGTAGACATGATGTTCGAGCAGGTTCTCGGCAATCACTCGGTAGGCGTCGGGATCTTGGGAGAGCTGCGTCCACTGGGCCGCCAGCGCTCCAATTCGCACCACAGCGGCAGCGACGAGCAGCGCCGTCAGCGCGTAGCCCCCTGTTCGGAAGGAAACGGGGAAATCCAGAGAACTCTTGGGCGCTGTCGGCATGGCATCGTGTCGAGAAAGAAAGCGAGGACTCTCGTTTGTCCCCTTGCTGACGCCATCATAATCAAGCGTCCGACGACTGTCTGCAGTCGGCACTCGGACGAGGGCGACGCGGGTTGGCATGCGATTGGCACATCTACTCCTCGAGAGTTGTCTGGTGAGCAACTGGACTGGCACACGATAGAATTTTCACACTCGGCTTTCGCGTCTCCCCACGTGCTTGCTCTATGAATGAACTCAGCCGAACACTGTCGGAACGACTGATCGCTGCTCGCTGGCTGCTGCTGGCTGTGGCTGGCGTGCTGGCGCTGCTCGCCTGGCGGCCGGCGGGTCAAATCGAGTTTGATCGGTCGATTGAGAACATGTTTCACGCGGACGATCCCTTGCTGACGAGTTATCGGCATCTGAAGGAGCTGTTCGGGGAGAACGAGATCGTAATGGCGGTCTATGAGGACCCGGAGCTTCTTGCTTCTGGGGGTGAAGGGATTCGGCAGCTGGAGCAGGTGGACGCTCAGTTGCGTGCGATCCCCGGTGTGCGGGAAGTGCTCAGCTTATCCGGGGTCAACAAGGCTCTGAATTTCGCACATCCGCTGCAGAGGCTGGTGCGGGACGAAGAAGACCAGAACGCCATCGTGCGACCGGACAGTCGCCTCGCTGTCGCCTATCGGGAGATGTTCGAGGGCTACACGCATAACTCGGAGGGGACGGTCGCCAGTCTGGTGTGCATGCTGGAGCCGGAATCGGAAGCTGGCGTTTCACGGCGGGAGACGATCGATCGAATGCGGGAGACGATCCGGCAGTACCCCAACGGAATGATCGCCGGAGAACCGGTGATGGTCATGGACGGATTCCGTTACCTGGAGCGTGATGGGCGCTGGCTGGGGTGGGCGACGCGGGTTCTGCTGGCGTTGGCCATCATTCTCTGTTTCGGCAGCGTACGATGGGTGGTGATCCCGATTCTTGTTGTGCAGCTATCGCTGCTGTTGACTCGGGCCACTTTGGTCTGGTTTGATCTGCGGCTGAGTATGGTCAGTTCGATGTTGACGGCCATCGTGACGGTCGTCGGTGTCGCCACGGTAGTTCACATCATCGTGCGGTTTCGACACGCACGCGCTCAGGGTCTGGAGCAGCACGAGGCGCTGGTGCAGACCGGGACGCAGCTGGCGAGTCCCATTTTCTGGGCGTGTGCGACCGACGCGGTCGGCTTTCTGTCATTAATGGTAGCCAAAGTGGGCCCTGTCCGAGATTTCGGTCTGATGACTGCCATCGGCAGTCTGTGGGTGCTCTTGAGCGTGATTCTACTCGTACCCGGTCTGGCACTGCTGGGCCGTTTTGACAGCGACCCGCGTCGCGTTTGGGGTGACGGGCTATTGGGTCTTGAACTGGGTCGACTCGCGCGATCCGCGCAACATCAACCGGTGCGGCTGTTGATCGCCTTAGTCCTGCTGTTTGCCGGTGCCATCGCGGGACTGCTGCAGCTGGAGGTGGAGACCGATTTCACCAAGAACTTTCGCCGTGGCTCGCAGATTGTGATTTCGTACGCGTATATCGAGCAGAATCTGGGAGGAGCCGGGGTGTGGGATATTCTACTCCCCGCTCCCAATCGCCTCGATCGCGAGTATGTCGCTCAAGTGCGCAAACTGGAGCAGAAGCTGCGCACGATTACGATTCGCGATGATGCGGGTCGGGACGTCATTGGCTTGACCAAGGTGCTCAGTCTGGTGGATGGCATCGATGCGGCGACCACGAATCCGCTCCTGGCGCGAATCCCTCCCGAGTTAAAGGCTCGCGGGATGGAGGTCACGATGCCTCATTTCATGGCGGCCCTGCGGACGCGGCTGGACGAAGGCCAGAACTACCTGCGTATCATGCTGCGTGCGCGTGAACAGCAGTCCGCCGCCGAGAAGAGCCAGTTGATCGATCAGGTCCGCCAAGTGACGCGCGACTACTTTCCCGGCGATGCCGGCGAGCCAGCCGCCGAAGTCACTGGCTTCTATGTGCTCCTGACGAATCTGATCACCAGTGTACTGCGCGATCAGTGGACCTGTTTCTTCGTGGCCACCGTTGGCGTGGGATTGATGATGACCATCGCCTTTCGCAGTCTGCTGCTGGCCGCCATTGCCCTGGTACCCAACATCTTGCCGATCTTGATCGTCATGGGAGCGATGGGCTGGATGGGCATCAAAGTCAATCTGGGTGCCGCCATGATTGCTGCCGTATCGATGGGGCTGAGCGTCGACAGCTCGATCCACTACATCATCTCCTTCCGGCGCGCGCGTCTGGCAGGACAGAGCGTCACGGCGGCGTTGGCTGACGTGCAGCAGTCGGTGGGACGGGCAATGGTTTATTCGACGATCGCCCTGGTGGTCGGTTTTCTGGTGCTGTGCAGCAGCCAGTTCGTGCCCACCATCTACTTCGGCAGCCTGGTCAGCCTGGCCATGCTGGGCGGTTTGCTGGGCAACGTGGTGATTCTGCCCTTGCTCTTGAACATGGCCTATGGCCGCGGCGCGACGGACCAGGATCGGCAGGCGAGCACGCCGCTGGAATCCCCCCTGCCCTGAAGCGACGATGGCGATGCTGCGGCCGGCCCTTCCCTCTGTCGAATCGCGCACGATCCTTGAGCGGCCACAGCAGTCACACCGAGGGTGCGAGCTGTCTCGTCGCGCAGCGAAACTCAGACGCCCTCCGCCCGCAGCAACACCGCAGGCTGGTGCGGGGAGCAGAAGCAGCAGCAGTTATCGGGCGACATAGCCCTTGGCCAGCTTGCTGCGAATCAACCGCTCGGCATCGCGCTGGGCCTGGGCAGCGTCTGGGAACTGTCTTGTACGACTCTGCCCCAGAGCACCGATCCGACCGAATCGAACCGTATGTTCGCTGCCGGAAAGCGTAATCTCCCAGAACTTTTGCGACGAGTCACCGGCAAACTCGAAGCGGCGAGTCTGACCGTCGCTGATCATCGACGCACCCGCGGCAGAGCCGTCCTGACGTAGCTCGTCAACGGGTTCGCTCGCCGGTCGGCCCGGTTCTGACGCCATCGCTTCAGTGGCCCCTTCTCCTGGTACGCCCTCCGACGGGACGCAGATGGCCGGCCCCCGACTCCCGAGAACAAGATCGGGAGGCTCGGGACGATCGGGCACTTCGTGCGGCGCGTCGTCGACTTCATTCCACTCGTAGTTCTCGCACTCCGGTTCAGTGGCCGAGCTATCTGTCTGGCTCGGGATATCGTCATCCCGACCTTCCAGAATCTGGAGCAACCGAGCGAGCACGGCGTCGCGGTCCTCATACCAGTCCTTGGCGAGCACGAACGTGATGTGCCAGCCGAAGTCCCTGAGCAGCTTGGGCCTCATCATGTCGCGTTCGAGCAGATCCGACTGTTCGTAATAGGCCTGGTTATCCAGCAGAATGCCCAATCGGTAGGCGGCGTCTGCGTGCTGGCGTACGGCCAGATCGCAGTGGAAATGCGACTGCCCGACGGAGAAATCGATGACGAAGCCACGTTGCGTAAGTGCCGCCGCCAGCTGCTGGGCCACGGGATCGTCCGCCACGGCGTGATCGTCATCGGTCGTTTCGTGCCAGCGTGACACAGCGTGCAGCACGCGCTGGGCCGTTTCGATCTCGCCTGTCGAGACAGCCTCGGCGTACCTCAAGTAGTTCTTCAAGCAGTTGGCACCGTCGTTATAGTCGTTGGTGATGTCGGAGTGATGGATCGAGCTGACGAGGGCCATATGATACCTGGCACGCGAGAAGGCGACGTTGAGTCGTTTTTCGCCTCCGCTCTTGTTGATCGGGCCGAAGTTCATGAGCATCTTGCCATTGGGTCCGTAACCGTAGCAGACACTCAGAATGATCAGATCGCGTTCGTCTCCCTGGATGTTCTCGAGGTTCTTCACGAGCAGCCCCACGAACTGTCCGTCCACTTCTCGTTCTCGTTCGGCGTCGAGGAGTTCCCCGAACTGGCGGTCGGTCTGGGCGAGCCGTTCCAACGCTCCTTCAATCTCGTCCTGTTGCGCCTCGGAGAAGGCGACGATGCCGATGCTGCGACGGCGCGGCTCGCGGAGCAGCTCTCGCACCAGGTGGGCGATGTAATCGGCCTCCGGCCGGTTCCGCCGCTTGTCGTACACACCATGTTCCATGAAGTGAAAACTGATCGGTCGCCGCTGCAACTCTTCCGCACCGATCTGAGCATACTCTGGACCAGTCGCACGAAGAGCTGACTGACCGGAAGCGGGACGCCGCTGCTCAGGTACGGTCAGCAATCGTCCGTCATAAAACGTCCAGTTGGAATAGCTGATCAACGACTCACTGCGACTGCGGTAATGCCAGCCGAGCATCGTCGACGGAAGGTTCTTGGCGGCATGGTTGAGCAGACTGTCGCTTTCCAGGTCGTATGCCACCTGCTCCCCATCCTCGGTCACCAGCAGACCTTCATCTTCCTCGCCATCCCGTTTCGTCGAGAAGAAGTCGGTAGGGGGAAGCTGCATCTCATCACCCACGACGATCACCTGACCAGCGCGAAACACGGAAGGCACGGCCTCTTCCAGTGTGATCTGGCTCGCTTCGTCAAAGATGACCACATCGAAATGATTCGTGTCCAATGGCAAGGTGTCGGAGACACTCAGAGGACTCATCAACCAGACCGGCTTGAGGTCCTTGACCACCTCCCCCGACTCCGCCGATACCAGGTCGCGTATCGACTTGAACCGCATCGACTTGCCGAACTCGTGCTCCAGCTCGCGGCGGCCCCGCGTGTACATCCGCTTGAGTTCCTTGTCATCGTCGGCGAGCTGCGTCGCCGATTGACTGGCAATGTGCACGTTCTTCAGGAATCGCTGTCGCACTCGATGGCGAATGTCGGCGGCATTGCTGGCGAGCCACCGTTCATATAGCCGCTCCAACCGACTCGCATGACGACCGCGTGCGGTGCCTGAAAACCGGTTCAGCTCACGATCGGCCTGCAGAGCAGCGCGCCAAGCGCGATCGGCGGTGGCCGCCTCGATACTCCGTGGAGTCATCGGGAGCAGGCGGAGAGCCTGACTCAACGGGGACGGCACATCCGCCAGCTCGGACACGCACTGAAGGAAGGAAGGCAAGTCATCCAGGGCGTCCAGCGCCTGTTTCAAATCGGAGCGCAGTAACTCGAACGGCCGGTCGCGATAGCCCTGCGAAATCTTATCCAATTCCGCCGTCAACCGCTGGAGCGGCTTATCGCCCTCAGTCAACCTCGTAATAACGCCCCCTCCCTTCTCCGATTTGACCAGGGCCGAGTGAATCCGCACGATCCAGTCGGGTGAATCGGCCAGCGCCGCCTGCACTCCGCTGATGTTCTCGACCAGTTCATGGACGTCACTTTCGATCCTGAAGGATCGAGCGATTCTTTCGCGCTGTCGGTTCAGTCGGTCGACCAGCTGGTACTCGTTCTGCAGCGCGGTGAGGATCTGAGTCCAGCTGGGGCGCACGAGGTGCGCACGGAAGTCGTAGCATCTCTTCAATACTGATCTCAACCGCCACCACGAGGGTTTCAACCAGGCCCAGGTGCGTTTTTCCCACAGCCGAGCCTGCTCCAGCGCGACAGGTACTTCGGCGGCCGGCAATTTCTCACGCCAGGCTGTCGTCAACTCACGCGCTGCGGCCAATTCGGCCTGTTGACGCCTGAACTGCTCCGCCGCTCTGCGGAACTTTGCCGCACCTTCCTGGCGGGAGTTGAGCAGTTCCAGATGACCGCTTCGGGCGACCGGCGCGACGCGTTGAGCGTAGTCCACCAGCGTGCGTGCTTGCGCAACCGTCTGCCAATGGTCGCGGGGGATGCCCGAACGTCCCAACACCTGATCGATGCGGCTGAGTGCCCTGTCCGCCGATTCGGCGGCGCGCGTGATCAGCTCGATCGGATGATCTGCGTGTATCAGACCCGGCGAGAGCAGCCGCAGCGCGTGATGGGCTAGAATGCCGTCAGGTCGGACCTCCTTGACATTGGTTTCGAAGGCCTCGATGCGGTCACGAAACTGCCACCACAGGGAGTAGTCCGGGAGCCGCTCGCGCTCCAGAGGTGAGAGCGTTGGCAGCGACGACCGCAGTTCGACACATCGACCGACGAGCTGTCGCAGCGGAAGACCGGCCTGCGGCGGTGTTTCCTGCATGGTCGTGTCGAAGCGTTCCAGCTGGCTGAGTTCGCTGCCGAGCCGTTTCAGCAGCGAGCTGCGACTGGAACCTGACGCATCCTCGGACTCTGTAACGCTCCCCAGAATCGTCTCGTAGGTCTGTTTCAGATCCAGGACGAACTCTTTTTTGTCCGACTGGGAATCGTGAATCAGACAGCAGAGGTCGGCCAGACCGCACTGTCGCAAGCGGGCGTAGACGACGTCAATGGCCGCGCGCTTCTCACACACGAACAGCACTCGTTTGCCTCGCGCCACGAAGTCGGCGATCAGGTTGGTGATCGTCTGGGATTTGCCGGTCCCGGGCGGTCCTTGAATGATGTAACTCTTCCCGTGCCGCGCTTCCTCGATGGCGGTGGCCTGAGTCGGGTCGCACGGCACGACATCGAAGCGTTCTTCGAGCGGCGGCGGCGCGGGCAGCTCGCGCTGCACTGGCCGGGGAACCATCGAGAACGCGGCCTCGAAGGCCTGGTTGGATGGTTGCTCATGCAGCAGCGTCTCGTAATCGCGCACCAGAGACATCTTCCGATACTTGAAGTTCCCCAGCGTGACGCTGCACAAGTCAAAGCCCCACAGATACGGATTGCCCTGGCCTCCTTCGTGCACGCTGTAGAATGTCCGCTCCTTCTCCACCACGCCTGGATCCCGTTGGGCAGCCGCAAACGTGCGTGGCGGCGGCTGTTCCTCCATGAGCTCCCGCAGGTGGGTGCGCGGCGGCCTGATCCTGGCCGAGAATAACTTGATGCCCAGCGGGTGGTAGGTGGCGGGATCGTAGCTGTAGTCCAGGTCCATGAAGCTGCGCACGCCCCGTCCGGCGAGCCGAGCCCGGCGCCGATACTGGTCCAGCTTTCGCCGCGCCTTATCGTATACCAGCGAGATGCGCGGCCGATCGATCTTCTCCAGACTGACTGCCGGTTCACTTGCCTCGATCCGCGCCCGCAGGTATTCGAAGAAGTCGTCGATACTGTGACTGGAAAGATCGACGTGCTCCGGCAAGTCGATGCCATACAGCTGCTGGAACTGGTGTCGCACGACCGGGTTGATCTCGGCTTCGGGAGAGAGCGCCTGCAGCGAGTAAGTATCGCGGATACCTTTCTTCTTCTTCAATTCGACCGGCAGCAGCACCAGGGGTGACTCGAAGAGCTCGATCGGCTTCTCTTTGAGGTTCGCCCAATGCAGGAAGCAGACGACCAGTCGGAGCTGGGCGAAGCCAAATTCGGCACGATCCCGTCGCGCTTCCGCCATGATCCGGTCCAGCATGCCGGGAATATACAGTGCTTCGGCGAAGTTCAGGTACTTGTTCAGCGAGAGCGATTTGCCGCTGCAAATCGTCGATTGCAGCGTGCTGTTCCAGATGAGGATCTGGTCGGGACGGATGCTCTTGATGTCGAAGGACAGCGGAATCGATGCGTGCGTGAGGTTGAGAGTCTGCATGGTGGAACGGAAATGCAGCAGACGGTTCCGCCGTGAGAGCTCGAAGAGACGCTCTTTCAGCTTGCTCAAAATCACCTGCTGCTTACTGCGAGGATCCTGCTGTACGAAGCCGGCAGTGCGAGCCAGATCCAGGGCTAAGTCGACCTCCTGGTCCCGGTAGTTCTCCAGGTGGTGGAGGAGCGCCCGCAGGTCCTGCACACGTCGATGACGATCGAGCTGCGTGGTGCGCAGAATCGCCCGCGCGAGAACGGGATGCAGGTCCGGATTAAGCCGAAAAAGGTCCTTCCGTCCGGCCACGAAGTTTCTCAGCTCCTCCGGTGCGGTGAAGTCCATGCCACAGGCCAGGCTGGCCAGGATCATGCCGAGGCTGAAGATATCGGTCAGCGGATCGTGGTGCCCAATCTGATGCTCCCAGGCCACGTAGCCGGGCAGGTAGACGGGGCGGGTAATCTCCTCGTCACGAGTTCCAATGGCCAGATCGACCACCTGGTCGCGGCCGTCATCGACATCCGTCACGCGTCGATGTTCGCTGACAATCTCCACCGATGCACGGATCGCCGACTCGGCAGTCCGCACGGCGGCAGCATTGCTGCGCGGCGGCACTCGCCGGGCCTCCTGAAACCAGATTTTCGAGCCATCCACACACAGGGAGTCGAGCCCCTCCAGCGGCGCTACCAGACCGGCCGCGTGGGCGTCGAGCACCTCGCGGACCAACGGCAGGAAGCTGGCAAGCGTATCCTCGGTCGAGAATCCGCCCGCTTCCAGTCGAGTGCGAAGGTAATCCAGGAAAGCGGTCATGGCAACTCGTCGGCCTGCCCGGCTTTGGCCAGCAGACTCTCCTTCTCCGTATCGATCTTCTCCAGCTGCTTCTTCCGCAAACGCAGCTCGCGTTGGGCGAGCTCCGCAAAGCGATCCTTCCAACCCAATTGCTCCGCCAGCAACAGGGCGGCGGCCAGCGGCACGTCCTCCAGATCGCGATCCACCGTCACGAAATCAAGCAGAACGTAACAGTAATAGTCGCGCATCGGTTGATCTTCAGTCTGCATGTCCTCGCCCAGCGCCCTGTCTTCATGCCGCTCAGCCGGAGGCACATAATCGTCGAAAAACAGGCGGGCATGAGCCAGCACGACGTCAGTCCGCATCCAGCGCGGCGCCAACAGCAGGTCGATCATTCGTCGCGTCAGACCGGCGATCTTCTTCTGAGCCAGAAGATCGAGTTCCTGGAGTACCGGAGTCCCCTCAATCATCTGCGCGATCTTGGCATCCACGTCGACGTCCCCGTCGCTCGACAGCTTGACGGCACGCGCGCGGATAAACGATTCTGGATGCGTCAGTTCGCCCGCCTTGACCGCCGTCTTGCTGAATATCTCGTCCGCCTGACGAATGTAACTCTCCGCGCTGACCGCCTCCAGTCCCGTGGAGACCTTGACCAGCATCGAAACCACGACCAGAGGATCGGCCACAACAAACAACGAACCCCGATCGCAGAAGATCTCGTTGTAGAGTCCGAACAGCCGCGCGCTGGCGAAATGCGGCGAGTCGGCCAATGCATCGTGCGTCAGCGCCGCGAGCAGCTGATCCACAACCAAATATTCTCCGTCCCATTGCTGCCACAACATCAGGTGACTCAACTCGTGCGCCAGCAGCGCCCGCACCTCGGCCTCGGTGAGCTTGGACGTGACCGGCCCGTGCAGCACGATGTGAGCTGCGTTGGGCACGAAGGCGAGCGACGCGTTGAGACCCAGCGGATTCTGCGCCTGATAGATCGTGACCGGCACGTCGAGCGACAGCTGACTCGCCACCGACTCCGCCGCCGAGTAAAGATCCGGACGTGTCTCGCGATCGATCCGATACGTCGACTTCAACAGCTCGAAACGCACCGCCTCCGCCCGCTCCTGCCGGACTTTGTGCGACGCATACCACTGCCAGATCTCCGGCTCCGCCGTCTTCAGGTAATCCCGCAGCGCTTCGTGGTACGGCAGCGGCTTCAAAGGCACCCTGTCAGAAGTCTCGTGATTGGCACACATCAGATCACTACACCGGACTTGAACGGGGAACGGGCTGCGAAGAAATTGCCTGCCAATGCACCGACCGCAATGGTGCCGTGTGCAGTCCGGAAGAGGCCCGCCGGCCGCACCATGCGACGTCCGTTCGCGTCGCCGCAGCATGCCAGGCGATCCCGCCGATTCTAGCCCGTCGCTGGAGGGAGCGGAACCATCCCCCGAGCATTTGCCGCGGACCAGCACGCTTCGGCTCCCCTCCTGACCAGACTTGTCCCGTTCGCAGTTCCGCTGCTCGTCCTGTTCGTCAAGACCGAAGCCGGCCCAGGCCTACGGATGCATGGCAAACAGGATGATGTTGGTGCCAATTCGTGCGGCATCGGCCCGGACGTACCCTTTGCATTCCAGCGTTGTCGCGCTTTCCAGCGCACAACTGATGTCGTACGGCGAAAAAATCACCGCGTAGCGGCCGTTCATCTCAAGTCCTTCGAGCAGCGGAGTGATTTCGCCGCGGCGCGCGTCCAGCCGATCTCCGTCCTGTCGCAGCTGGGGATCGTTCAGCGTGACCCGGGAGAGATTGAAACCACCGTATTCACTGGAGAAGAGCGGGTGATTGGGAGGGATTCGCGTCAGCTTCTGGTCCGGAAACACCTGCTCCAGCTCCCGTCGGAACGACTCGGCAAATTGCGAACTGGCACAGATCGCATCGGCAAACAGAAAGCCTCCATTCTCGAGGTAATCTGCCAACGCCTTTCGTTCGGGAGCGGTCCACCTGAAATTGCCACGCCCATGCATGAAGACGATGGGATATTCGTACAGAGTATCCGACGTGACAGGCAACAGGGCCCTTTCTCCGAGTGCTCGCAGCTCCACCTCCTGCCGCGCGAAACGCAACAGGTTGGCCAGCGCGTTGGGCGCATCGTCACTGCCACCGCCGTGCTGGAGTTTGGGGATGATCAACACACCCCGCGACTCCGGAGCCACTCCTGTTTCGTCCACCGCGATATTGGGACGATCGAGTTTCTGCTTGAGTACACGATTGGTGGCATAAGCCACAACGTTCTTTCCGATCTGCACACACGCTTCGATATCCCGACGAGCGCTTTCCGGCAACGCCGTGTCGTCTCTCTGTTGACTGAGTTCCCACAGGCACGAGAGGTTCTCGGGACAATAGACGACACTTGTGCGGCAACACGCATCGACCCCATAGAGCGGGCGCAGGTACTCCGCATCCACCTTCCCCTCGGAAAACCACACGGCATGATCGGGAGGCAGAAGCCTCAACGGCGAATCGGGAAACAATTGCTTCACCAGATCCCGAAAGGTACGGTCGAAGGCCTCCCCGTCGCACCCCCTGCCATCACATGCTTCGGCAAAGATGAATCCCCCCTGTTCCACATAATTGCGCAGGTTCTCACGCTGCTGGCGGTTCAGTTCCAGCGACTGCTGCCCGCTCAGGAAGAGCACCGGAGCCTCCAGCAAGTCCTCGACCGTTGCCGCCTTCAGGTCAATGGTCTGCCACGACAGTTCCCGCTTCCAGCTCTTCTCCAGGGCTCGAGTCAAGTTGGGAACACCGCCGGCGTGCAGATCCCAGTCAGGTCCCTCGCCATGCCTCGCCTTGGCCATCACGACAGGGCGTCTCCCTTTGGCCAGGAAGAGCAGCGAAAACGAGGTGGCGACCAGCGGGTTCGTTTCCGACAGCCCGACACCACGCCAGTATCCGCGAAAGCTGTCTTGCTCGCGCACCAGCAGCTCAGCCCCTTCCCGGTACCAGTCGTGGCGTCCAATAAAGCGATGGCCGGTGAGACGACCGACCCGTTCGACGCCATAGAGATAATACAGCAGCCAGACGGAGTTCCCTGGATTCTTGCTGACCGAGAACCTGTTGCCCAGCCACAGAAGGCCCCGATCAACCGCACTATCATCCTCCACCTCACCACAACAAACCACTTGGTTGCCCACGATCCGGGCTCGCCCCGAGCTCAGCCGGCCCGATGTAATCACGACCGAACAGATGCCTGCACATGTCATACTCCCCGTCGGATCCTCGCCCGGCGTATAGCCCCACGCCCCATCCGGCCTCTGTGTGTTGACCCAGTAGTCGTGAGCCAATCGCCAGGTGACGGGCGAGACTTCGACACCCACGCGTTCCGCTTCGTTCAGGGCCAGCAGCGCGAACTGCGTGTTGGAGTTGTCTCCCATCCCTTGCCGCTCGGAATAGGCCCAGGTTCCTTTCCGCTGCGCATTGCCGAGATTCACGCTGGTGATCTGCTTGCTTTCAAGCCACTTCACGTTCTGGCGTATGATCAACAGATCCTTCTCGGGCTCAGCCTGGCAGAACACCATGGTCCGCAGTGCAACCGAATAGGTCATCTCCGGCCTCGCGAAGCTGCGCAGGTAATCGAGAGCCCGAGCCACGGCCGGATCATCGGGGCCCACCCCGGCGTTGAGCAAGGCGAGCGTGCAGAGCGCCGTCAGGCCACCCGGCTGTCCGGGATGTTCGGGCCAATTGCCGCGAATTTTGTCCTGCTGGGTCTTTAAAAACTCCACCCCTCGTTCAATCGCCTGCTGCACCTCACGATCAGTGATGTCGGCAAAAACCGGCGCAGCCAGAGGCGTTACCAGCAGCATCGTCACCACCCGAACCAGCATCCTGGGCATCATTGACATCTTTCCTTGCGAGATTCCAGCCCAATTACCATAAATATCTTAGGATTCTAGAGTTAAGGCGGCAACAGAAATGGCCATCCATTGCTGGAGCTCCTGCTGAGGGATAGAATCATAACCCGCAAGTAGCCGTGCCGAGCAGTGCGAATTGAATCCCGTCAGAGTGGCTTTCCCCCCGCCTTCGGGCCCTAATGAAGGAAGCCCCAACACAGGAAATAGGATCGCCGTGTCGACAAAGCAGAGAAACCTGGGTGAAATACTCCAGGAGTTCAGCCAGCACCGCAAGGTCATGCAGCAGGAGCTGCAGAAGATCATCGTGGGCCAGAACGAGGTGATTGAACAGCTGTTCGCCGCGATCTTCACGCGCGGCCACTGCCTGTTGGAGGGGGTGCCGGGCCTGGCCAAGACGTTGATGGTCAGTACGCTGGCCGAAATCCTCGATGTCGGGTTCAAGCGGATCCAGTTCACTCCCGACCTGATGCCCTCCGACATCACCGGCACTAATGTGCTGGAGGAAGACGAGCGTGGCAAGCGGCAGTTTCGGTTCATGGAAGGCCCGGTGTTCACGAACATTCTCTTGGCCGACGAAATCAATCGTACCCCCCCCAAGACGCAAGCGGCGCTGCTGCAGGCGATGCAGGAGCGGCAGGTGTCGGTCGGACGCGAGACGTACGAGTTGCCCGACCCCTTCTTCACCATCGCCACGCAGAACCCGATCGAACAGGAAGGGACCTATCCGCTGCCTGAAGCTCAGCTCGACCGCTTCATGTTCAACATCAAGGTAGGCTACCCGTCGGCAGAAGAAGAAGAACGCATTTTGTCGGTGGGGAGTCGTAACGAGAAGGTGGAGGTGCGAAAAGTGCTCTCGGGCCGCGCCATCGTCAACCTGCAGAAGCTGGTCACTTCGGTGGCGGTCAGCGAATACGTCGTGAAATACGTATCACGTCTTGTGCGAGCCACCCGCCCGCGTGACGAAACGGCTCCCGAATTCGTGCGGGAACTGGTCGACTGGGGTGCGGGGCCTCGTGCCGGTCTGTTTCTGATCAACGGTGGCAAGGCCCTGGCCGCGATGGACGGTCGCTTTTCGGTCGCCATTGACGACGTGCGGCGCATTGCCGTTCCCGTGTTGAGGCATCGCGTGAGCACGAACTTCCAGGCTCAAGCCGAAGGCATGACCACTGAAGACATCATCCAGCGACTGCTCCAGGAGATCCCTGAACCGGATGTACCCAAGTTTGCGGAACCGCCCCGCACCCGCCCCGCCTGAGCCGCGTCACGCAAGACCGGCAATCACGATGGTGCGGCGCACCGCTTCCCATGACGAAGGAACCTGGCAACTCAATCCGCAATGTCTTCCGTCGAAAAGTACCTGAAGCCCGAAGTGATCAACCAGATCAAGCGACTTGATCTGCGCGCTCAGTTCGTCGTGCGAGGGTTTCTGCAGGGGTTGCATGCCAGCCCGTTTCACGGATTTTCGGTCGAGTTCAGCGAACATCGCAAATACACCTCCGGCGACGATCCCAAAGACATCGACTGGCTCGTCTTCGCCAAGACCGACAAGTTCTACGTCAAGAAGTTCGAGGCGGAAACCAACATCACCGGCTACCTGGTGATGGACCTCAGCCGCTCGATGGGCTACACGTACCGGCAGGAGCTGTCGAAGTTCGACTACGCCATCTGCCTGGCCGCGTCGCTCTGTTACCTGATGATCCATCAGCAGGATCCCGTGGGGCTGATCACGTTCGATCAGCGCATCCGACACAGTCTGGCGCCGCGATCCAAACGCGCGCATCTGGGCAACGTCCTGTCGCAACTGACGCGACTGCATCCGGAGGGCGAGACGAACGTGTCTCAGGCGTTGATCCAGATCGCAGCGATGTTGCGGCATCGGAGCCTGGTCATGATTTTCAGCGATCTGCTGGTCGACACGGACCCGGTCATCAAGTCGCTGCGCCGACTGCGACACGGAGGTCATGATGTGATCTTGTTTCACATTCTGGACGAAGCGGAAGTCCAGTTCCCGTTCCAGGGAACGGTCGAACTGGAAGAACCTGAGACGCACCAGAGAATCCAGCTGGATGCAGATCACTTTCGACGCGAGTATGTCCGGGAGGTGGAGGCATTTCGGGAGACCTATCGGCGGGAGTGCTTTCAGAGCGGAATCGACTACGTTCCGCTCGACACCAGCATGCCTTTCGACAAGGCGTTGCTGGAGTATCTGCTGAGTCGCCGCGGACGATACTAGATGACCGTGCGTGATGGGACAACCTCTGCAGAAAATGACGAATTTCGAACTACCCAATGACGAATTTCGCATGCCGAACCAAACTGCTGTAAGAGCTCACGTCGGCCCGCTGCTGGTTCGACTGTTTGTTCCTCAGTCTTCTTTCGTCATTGGGTATTTCGTCATTCGTCATTGCCAACGACGCGACGGAGACTCGCGTTCGTTGCGTTAGGTAGTTGGTCTCCGAGGTCGTTGTGGACTGGCCATGGCTTTCGTCAATCTGTCGTTGATGCTGGGAACGCTGCTGATCGGCCTGCCGATCGTGCTGCACCTGGTCATGCGCGAGAAGCCCAAACGCCTGGTGTTCCCCGCGATCCGCTTCATCCAGCAGCATCAGAAGACGAACCGCCGCACGCTGCGGCTGCGTCATTGGCTGCTGCTGCTGTTGCGCTGCCTGGCCATTGCACTGGCCGCCTGGGCACTGGCTCGGCCGAGCGTTGGCTCCAGCCTGTTCGGCAACTGGCTCATCATCGCCGCCCTCGGCTTGCTGCTCCTGCTGGTGGGAGTCCTGTTTCTGGTCGGGCTTTTCACCGGCCAGAGCCGACCAATCCTTTTCGGGCTGGCAGCTCTCGGCGCCGCGGTCCTGGCGGGGTTCCTGACCATGCTGATTGGCACGCTCGGCCAGAGCGACGCGGCGATGATCGGTGATCGTGAGGCACCCGTGGCCGCCGTCATGATCGTCGATTCGTCACCGCGCATGCAGTACCGACAAGAGAATCTGACCCGACTGGAACAGGCTCAGGAAACCGCCGACTGGATGGTGCGTCAACTGCCTGCCGACAGCCGCGTGGCGATCATAGATTCGCGTGCCATCACGCCCGTGTTTGCCGTCGATCTGGCCGCAGCGCGCAAGACCATCGAGCGAGCGGCGATCGCCGGATCGCCGCGTCCGATGCAGCAGCTGCTCGATACCGCCCTGCAACTGCTCACGCAGAGCGACTTGAAACGCAAAGAGATCTATGTCTACACCGACCTCGCGGCAGCTGCCTGGCAGATGGACGACCCAGCTCAGCTGCAGCGCAAACTGGAGCAGGCCAACGATGTGGCCCTGTACGTCATCGATGTGGGGGTCGAACAACCGCAGAACTTCGCCTTGGGAGACTTGCAGCTTCTCGGGGGCGATACGCTGCCGGAGAACGGCAAACTGACGGTCAGTACGACCGTGTCGTGTATCGGCAACGGAGGCAAGCGGGTGGTGGAGCTGTATGTCGAGGACGTGGATCCATCGCTCCCGCTGATCCGCGACGGCGAAGTCGTGGTGCCACCCTCGCGCCTGGCGGGCCGACAGGAAGTGGAACTGCCCGAAAACGGTTCGCAGGAACTGCAGTTCGTCGTGCCCGGCCTGGCATTGGGAACCCGTCATGCCGCCCTGCGGATTGCCAGTCCTGACGCGCTGGAAGTCGATAACGCGCGCTACCTGACGGTCGCGGTGCGGCCGCCCTGGCTGATCCTCGTCGCCGCCCCCAGTGACGTCAACACGTCCGCTCTGGTCGAAGCGATCGCGCCCTACCAGCTGCGTGCCGCCAATCGAGCCGCCTTCGCCTGCCTGGTGATTCCGATCGACGAGCTGACGAACCATAGCCTGGGCGATTTCGCTGCGGTCGTTCTCCTGGATCCGACGCCACTGGCCGACACGGCTTGGGAGCAACTGCGGTCGTATGTGGAAGAAGGCGGTCAGCTGGCGGTCCTGCTCGGACCCAATGCCGGTGACGGCAGCTCCTTTAACGAAGGAGCCGCCACGGCCATCATGCCGGCCAAGCTGGGGAGAAAATACCGCGTCTCAGGACGCGACGTCTACCTGGCTCCACACAACTACGATCATCCTATTCTGCGCCCCTTCCGACCCTTTGCCTCGAGTGTGCCGTGGGACCAGTTTCCAATCTTCCAGTACTGGAACCTGCGGGACCTGGCCCCAGAGACCAACGTCGTTCTCCGCTACGGCAACAACAAACCCGCCCTGCTCGAACGCGCCGTGCAGCAAGGGACCGTGCTGGTCATGACCACGCCGGTAAGCGAATTGGAACGTCCCCAGGGCCGGCAGGCGTGGAATGAACTGGCAGGACCCGACGACTGGCCTCGCTTCATCCTGATGAATCAAATCATGCTCTATCTCACACAGCATGACGCTGGAAAATACAATTTCGACGCGGGCCAGACCGTGGTGCTCTCCAATCGATCCGATGAAGCGCCGAATCGCTATCTGTTGTTCACCCCCCAGGGTGAAACACAGCCCGTTCTGGCCCGCAATGAGCAATTGACGATTTCCACCACCGACCTTCCCGGCACCTACCGACTCAAAGGCGAACGTGACGGTCCGGTCGTCCGCGGGTTCTCGGTGAACCTGCCGGCGCGCGCCAGCTCCCTGGAGCGGATGGACAAGGAATCGCTCGATCAAATCCTCGGCCCTGATCGATACCAGTTGGCGCGTGAGCGGGAACAGATTGAGCGGGAGCAGGGTCGACAGCGGGCGGGGCGAGAGTTCTTCCCGTTCCTGATGTCGATCCTGGCCGTGACGTTGATCCTGGAACAGCTGTTGTCCAACCGATTCTATCGTGACACGGCGACGAGTACTTCATGAGTAATTGGTCCTTGCAGCCCATCTTGGACAGCTATCTGGCGGTGGCCGTGTTGGCCGCCGGGCTGGTCCTTGCGCTCTGGGTAGGACCGAACTTCCGTCAACTGGAGACGCGCCGACGACGTACGCTGCTGGTGTTGCGCATCCTGGTGACGATCCTGGTGATTGTCCTGATGCTGCGTCCCACGCACATCAGTACGCAATCCAAATCTCAATCGGCAGAATTGATCGTGCTGGCTGATGTGTCTCGTAGCATGCAGCTTCCCTCCGCGTCCGGCAACCAATCGCGTTGGGAGGCGCAGGTACAGACACTGCGGCAGATTGCCCCTCTGCTGCAACAATTGGAGGAGAACCTCGAGATCAAAGTGCTCGGCTACGATGCCCACCTGCAGCCAGCGCTCTGGAAGGACAAACAGCTGGCTCTACCGGCTGCTCCGGACGGGCGAGAGACCGACATCGGCACGAGCCTGCACGAGGCAATTCAGCAGGACGCCGGAAAGCGATTGGCCGGCGTGATCTTGATGGGGGACGGAACACAAACGGCCTTCCAGCCTGCGGTGGAGATGTATGATGCGGCGCGCGAGCTGGGTCACCGGGGCTACCCGCTCTACACCGTCTCCTACGGACCGGCGGGCGATGCCACGCAGGCGCGCGACGTCGCGGTCGAAAACCTCCCGGAGCAATACACGATCTTCGTCAAGAACGAACTGGCCGTGCGTGGCCTGGTCCGCATACGAGGATATGTCAACCAAGAAATCCCCGTCCGACTGGTGATTGAAGACAGCGCTGGAGCGAAACAGGAAATCGGTCCGTCATCCGTGCAAGCCGATCAGGACAATCAGCAGGTTGAAGTCGAATTCACGTACGTGCCACAGACGCCGGGCCAGTACAAGCTGACGCTCGAAGTCGACGAACAACCGGGAGAACTGGTCACCAAGAATAACCAGCTGACGGCGTTTCTGACGGTGCTGGAAGGAGGCTTGCGAGTACTGTATCTGGAAGGTGAGTTGCGGTACGAACAGAAGTTCATCTGCTGGGCGCTGGACAACTCGCCCGATATCGATCTCGACTTCCAGTGGTTCCCCGCTCGCCTGCGAAAAGAATGGCCCGTGTCGCTGGGTGATACGCTGCAGAAAGGGAACTATGACGCCTACATCCTGGGCGACCTCGACAGTGCGGCACTGGGCGAAGAGAACCTGAAACAGCTGGCTGCCGAAGTGGAAAAGGGAAAGGGACTGATCGTGCTCGGCGGCTATCACAGCTTCGGTCCTGGCGGTTATCGAACAACCCCGCTGGCCAACGTGCTTCCCGTCGAGATGGATCGGCTGGCGCGGCAGGAGTTTGGAAGTCCCGATGTGCAGCAGTGGCACATACCCGGCCCCTTGCAGATGCTCCCCACACGACCGCATCCAGTGACGTTGCTCGCCTCTGCGGCCGACAACCTGCGCGTCTGGCGCGAATTGAAACCGCTCAAAGGAGCCAATCGCTGGGCCGACGTGAAGCAGGTGCCTGGCATCCAGATCCTGGCGGTCTCGCAAAACGACGACCCGCTGCTCGTGGCTGGCGAGTATGGCCGCGGCCGTGTACTCGCCTTCGCAGGTGATTCCACCTGGCAATGGTGGATGCGGGGAATGAGCACGCTGCACCGCCGGTTCTGGCGGCAAGTGATCCTGTGGCTGGCGCGACGCGACGATCTGACGCGCAACGATATCTGGATCGATATGCCGCAGCGACGCTTCGCCGCAGGAAGCCGCGTCGCCTTCACCACCGGCGCCCGAACTGCCATGGGTGACGTGATCCCAGACGCCCAGCTGACTGCCCACCTGGTCGCCACCGGAAAACAGGCAGTTCCTATCCCGCTCTCAGCAACCGAGGGCGAGTTCCGCGGTCTGCTCGATCGGATTTCGGAGCCCGGCAGCTATCAGATCTCCGTGGTGGCCACCGACAAAGCAGGCCAACAGCTGGGCATCGCCACTGCCAACCTTGAAGTCCTGGATCAAGATGTCGAACTGAGCAATCCGGCCGCCGATCCGGACCAGATGGAACGTCTGGCCAGCCTGACGCGCCAGTCAGGAGGCCGCGCTGTGGCTCCAGAACAACTCCCTGCACTGCTGGAAGAAATCCGCCAAAACCCGCCACAAATGGTCGAAGAAGTGTTGACACGCTGGCAGCTGGCCGACACGACCTGGGACGCCTGGCTGGTCCTGTCCTGCCTCGTGGCCCTGCTCGGCGTGGAGTGGTTCCTGCGCAAACGCTGGGGGCTCGTCTGAGCCTCGCCTGAGCACCGGCGCCTGCTGGGAACCAGTTCCAGAAAGGGATCCGACGATGACGTTCCTGATCGTAAGTGTCACCGTGGCGCTGCTGCTCTCGGCGCTCTGTTCATTGATGGAAGCGACGCTGCTGAGTCTCACTCCGACTCAGGTAGCAGACATCTCTGCCTCGCGTCCCAAGTTGGGCCGTATCTGGCAGCAATTCAAGCAGCAGATCGACCGGCCGATCTCCGTCATTCTGATCATCAATACCGCGGCCCACACGGTGGGAGCAACGCTGGCGGGCGCGGAGTTCGAAGAGCTTTACGGCGGTCAATGGATCTGGGTCTTCTCGCTGGTCTTCACAGGCCTCATGCTGCAGTTCACCGAGATCCTGCCCAAGACAGTCGGCGTCCTGTATAACCGAACCATTGCCATCTGGATAGCACAACCCCTGCAGACGCTCGTCGTCTTGCTTCATCCGGTGATTCAGATCGTGCGGTGGGTGAATCGGCCATTCGAACGGCGTCATCCCGATGGCCAAGCGGTCGCCACGCCCGAGGAGATCGCGGCGCTGGCCGGGCTGGCCAGACTGACGCGGCAGATCACCCCGCATCAAGAACGGATCATCAAAGGGGGATCGCGTCTGTCGCACTCACGCGTCAAAGACGTGATGATCCCCATCGAACAGGTGTCCATGCTCTCGCTGTCCCAGAGCCTGTCGGAAGCGATTATCGCCGCCCATATGGACGCTCACACGCGGTATCCCGCGTGCGAAGGGGGAGACCGCAACCGTGTGGTCGGCTATGTGAATTTCAAGGAAATGGTCTATACGCTGCGCACCAACCCGCACGATGCCACGCTGCGCGGAATCGTGCGTCCCGTTCGATTCATCAAGCCGGACGAATCGGCCGATGAATTGCTCAAAGCGTTCGTGGATGAACATGCGCACATGGCCGTGGTACAGGATCGACAGGGCAACACGCTGGGACTGGTGACCCTGGAAGACCTGATTGAAGAACTGGTCGGAGAACTGGAAGACGAATTCGACCGCCTGCCACGCATGACCCATGCACTCAGCGGCAAGCTCTGGATGATCGGCGGCGGCGTATTGATCAGCGAAGTGAACGAGAAGCTGAAGGTAACCCTCCCCGAACTGACTCAAACTCTCTCGCGCTGGCTGCTGAGTCGACTCGGGAACGCACCTCGCCCGGGAGACGTTTATCGCGAATTCGACCTGACCTTCACCATCCGCCGCGTTCGTCGCGGCAAGGTGTTCGAAGTATCGGTGCAGCAATAAGCCAGCGGCACCGCACCGTAGGCGTTCGAACCGCAGTCGCTGACCGGGCCCCCACTCACTTCAACGTTCGCTGGAAGAAGTCGATCGTTCGCTGCCAGGCTAGTTTGGCCGCCTGCTCGTCGTAGCGAGGTGTCGTGTCGTTGTGAAAACCGTGATTCACCCCTTCATACATGTGCGCGGTGTACTTCACATCGGCGCCCTTGAGTGCTTGCTCGTAGGCAGGCCAGCCCTCGTTGATGCGACGGTCAAGTCCGGCATAGTGGATCAGCAGTTCTGCCTTGATCTTCGGCACATCGTCCGCAGCCGGCTGACGCCCGTAGAACGGCACCGCCGCCACAATCACATCAGGTATCCGCACCGCCAGCGTGTGGGCCACCCCTCCGCCAAAGCAGAACCCGACCACGCCCACTTTGCCGTTGGATAGTTCGTACGACTTCAGAAAGCGCGCTCCCGCGATGAAATCCTGCGTCATCTTGTCCGAGTCGAGTTTGGCCTGCATCTCGCGTCCCTGATCATCACTGCCCGGGTAGCCGCCCAGGGGTGTGAGCGCGTCGGGAGCAAAGGCCAGAAATCCCTCCTTGGCCAACCGCCGCGTGACGTCCTCAATGTAGGGATTGAGTCCACGATTCTCATGGATCACCAGAACCGCCGGCAGCTTCCCCGTCGCTGAGGCGGGACGAGCGAGATACCCTCGCATCTTCCCCGACCCCTGCGGCGAATCGTACTCAACATATTCCGTCTTGATGCCCGAATCGTTCGGCGCAACCTGCTGAGCCCAGGCGTAGTTGGGAGTTAATCGGCTGAGCAACATCTCGGCCGTCAACCCGCCCACGGCAAACTTCGCCGCCCCCGACAGGAAGCCCCGCCGGTCAATCCGCCCGTGCGCATAGTCATCGTACAGGTCGAGCAACGACTGATCGAAATCTGATGCCGGCTGGCGTTTCATGAGCGTCTCCCTCTGGTTGTGGCTGGACTTGTCGCGGGCCAACTTCTCACTCCCGCGTCTTGTTTATAGAAGCCGGTCAAGTGCGTGCCAGGGTGCGGCGCCAGCGACTCGGTGGCAAAGAGACTGCTCAGTGGTCCCCCATCAGTGCGTCATAGTCCCACGAGACCTCGATCTCCTTTCCCACGAATTCCGCAAGCTCTGACCGCTGCTGCGGCGTAAGCACCTCCAGCGCCAGCTTGTTCGCCTCGGACTGGGTTTCGTCCCGATCCTTCGTGCGTTTCATCATCTCCCTGAGAGTCTCATCGGGGTTCAGGCCATCAAAGACGCGTAGCTCGGCCGATCCTTGCTCAACAAGGAGTTCCGCCGACGGGCGGATTCTCTTGAGTTCCTCTTCAGGAATATCCAGCCCCGTTACAACGTCTGGGTCGGTGAGGCATAGTGCCCTTGCATGTTCGCGGATCCGGTCGAGCTGCTCGTCGGAAATATCCAGCCCTTTCGCCAGAGAAGGCTGAATCAAAGCAACCGCGATAGTATATTGCAGCTGGATCTGACGTAGCCGCTCGCGCTGGCTGGGAGTCAGCATTTCGACTATCTGCGCCTGCAATCGCTTATACTCTTTCGCCACACGCATGCCTCGCGCACCCAACTCCCGTGTCCGTGCCTCGGACGTCGGCGATCCTCGATCCGGTACCATTTCGTGCCAGATCGCAGCGAGTTCCCGCATTTGCTGCTGAGAGAAGCGGGTGAGTTCCCTGATCTTCCCCATCTGATCCGCGCTCAACTCAAGATCCTGCTGTACTGCACGAGCCGCCAGCAGCCGAGCGGGAAGGAAGGTGTCGTCCCGATTGGACCATACCGGCTGTGACTCGGTCTTCGTACGCACCTCGCCAGCAGGAGTTTCCCGGCTTTCGGCCCGATGCTGTACAACTGGTTGACATCCCGGTAATCCGACGAAGACGACGACCCACAGGTCCAGCCAGCGTAGTCTTCGTGCGTTCATCGCCAGAGCCTCCGCAACAAGACGTTCTTGAGTCGAACAGCGCACCAACGTGCACTCCAACCCTTGGCCATGCTCGCGCAGAGCGTAGCCATGCTCGCGCAGAGCGTAGCCATGCTCGCGCAGAGCATGGGCGAATTGCCATGCGGTCTCCAATCCCCCGCGGTCTACGCGACCGCGGCCACTATCTACGCGACCGCGGCCACTATCTACGCGACCGCGGCCACCTCGCGCAGCCGGTTCAGCTCCCGAGAATCACCGCGGGTTGCCAGGCGGCCAGCGGGGGAACTGTCAAGCAGACCTCGCCCTCGCCCGGCACCACCGTCAGCGACTCGGCGCCGTCGCGTGTGACGAGCACCGCGGTGCGTGCCGTAGCGCGCACTCGCAGGTCGAACGGCTCCGCAGGGTCAAGCGTGGAATTCAGCAACACGATGCCGTAGCGAGTTCGCTCGGCGTTCATCCGCACAAACGGCGCGATGCGACGAAAAGCATCCATCCGTACGGGCAGTTTCTTGTGACCAAGCCAATCGGCCAGCTCCGTCAGCTGGCTCCGTTTGCACAAAGTTCCCAGTCGTCGCCAAGGCACGTAACTGCTCACCGCCACGCGACCGCCCAGCGCGTTCTCATACACGCTCATGCAGCACCCCAGATCGCGGCCGTCATAGCTCGTCAGCCGAGCGAGTTCGGCAGCTTCCGGCGCGGCGAGTTCCAGGGCGCACACGTTATCGGCCGATTCGATCAGCGCATCGCGATGATCACCGCTGAACCGCCCGTTCAGCGGGTGACCAGTAAGCGTTTCGACCGCGCCCCCCAGTAGCTTCTTGCCCGGACGCACTCCCGTAAACTCGCCAAGCCCACGTGCCCAGATCACTTCTAGCGCATAGCTGTCCAGCAGCACACCCCGCGACAACAACGACCGCAGCTCGGCGTCGGTGAAGGCCTCGGCGATCTTTCCCGCCAGAAGTGTACCGCAGCTTGCATCGCAGCTCGGCGTCAGCGGGATGCCCATCTCCATCAGCGGGTTGGGCCGGTGGATGTCATAGACCCCTCCTTCCCAGAACCACCCCGTGGCATCCACACTGCGTTTGCCCATTAAGGCATTATCGTCCGCCGGCCAGAACCCGACGATCGGCAGGTCGGCCACGTGGGCGGCCAGTGCTTCCCAAGCCGGACGCTCAGCCGCAATGGCCTTTACCAGTCCCTGGTGATCTTCGAGCGTGCCGGTGGCCGCTCCCTTGAGAACGTTGAACGCCGCGCCGTTGCAGCCCATCATCAGTGCCAGGTAGACCTCATTGAGCGCCGTGCGATCGGCCTTATCCAACGCCACGTACGGATAGTCTTCCAGTTCGTACTGAATGTCGGTAACGGTGGGCGCATAGTCGCGCACCTGACGGCCAACGTCGAGTGCTTTGTTGTAGATGCCGCGCGGAGTCTCGTCTGAGTAGAACCCATGCCCCGGCCGACCCTTGACGGCCCCCAATGCGGCCGACCATCGACCGATGGCGTGTGCGCCGTGCGTCGAGTGGCTCGACCCGATGGTCATCAGGCCGAGTTGGATGGACGGATCGACGGCGCGCACGGCATCACCGACGTCCCGGCATACGCTCTCGATGGTTGCGGCATTGAACTCGACCCAGGCACGCCGCAGATCGCTCATCGCGGGATCGTTCATCTGTCGGACGAGTGCCGCGCGGTCACTGCCATGACCGAACTTCTCGAGGCAGCGGGGGCAGAAACAGGGATACGTCACGCCGTGGTGGCTCTCCCGCACATCGTCATCCACCCAGATGAAGTCGGGCTTCGCCCGTGCAAAGAGCTGATACTTGGCCTTGATGTGTTCGCGGAATGGTGCGCTGTTCGGGCACGGGCAATGCGTCGCCTGCTGGCCATCATGGCCGACCACCCGAGGCAATACGAACTCCGGCGACCATTCACCCACCGGATCGCCGTGCCCCAGGGTGCAGAGCACGTTGATGCCGACCGAGCGATAGCCAGCCGCATGCGCCTCGCGAATCCGCTGCGCCATCAGGGTGGCGTCACGGGTCATCTCGTCCACGTCACCAAACCAGCCCATGGCCTCGTGCGTGAAGAGGCTCAGCTCCTCACACGCCGCCCGATGCGCGCCGAGCAGATCCAGCAGACGACCCCACTGTTCGTCGCTCAGCCATTGCGGAGACCCAATGCGGAAGGAGAGCTTCACGGGACTCTTCTCGCCTGCTCCGGAAGAGCCTGTGGCAGGCACGAGGGCCTCCTGTTGATGCTCGGTGGGACTTGCCGGCCCTTGAGTCCACCCACGGGAGCAGAGACTAGCCGACGTCAGTGTGGCAACCGCCACGCGCATGAACTCTCGACGATTGGCATCACTCACGGCAGTTCTCCTTGATGAAGGCAACCAAGCTGTGATTAAATTGAGTTAGGGATCCCTCAAGAACAACTTCGACAATTCGTAAGAGGCGGGTGCCACTCTCCTGAGCGAGCGGCGTGGCAGCCTTCCATCTTGCAGACGCGATCTCCGCGAGCGGAGCCAGTGCCTGCGAGCCGTTCGACCAGCTTGAGAACATGAGAAAGGAACATTGAAGGCGTCCCTTAAGTCAAATCGGATTCGTCCTTTCAAGCCACGATCACCTAATCAACGAGCGTGATTCTGCAGCGGTAACCGTTCACGGTCCGCCAAAGTCGCCTTTCGCTCCGCGAAAGTAGCGATTCATTCGCGGAGCGAAAGGCGACTTCCTGTGCCAACTCGCGGCCAAATCAACGTCGTTCTGTGAATGGTTACCTGCAGCGCGCCGAACGCCTTCACTAACCTGATACCCTCCCGCTCATTTCGCTGGCAGCTGGCTGGTGAAGTGATATGTGCCGGAAGCGACCTGGCTGTGGAAGAGTCCGTTCTCGACGCTCGCATCACGGATGCCGGCCTGCGATACGACAGGCTTACCACTCTCGCGAACTGCGCTGAGCGCCGTTGCCGGTAGGGTGACGGTCGCCGTGGTACTGGGAGGCACGGTCAGATCCCAGGTCAGCGTGTCGCCCTCCACACGCCACGCGCTGCGGATCTTCCCGTAGCCGGTGATCAGCGAGGCGTCGACCTGCCGCACTCCGCTTTCGAGGCCCGGCGCTGCGATGAAATGCTGAAAGCCCGGCGCGCACTCGTCATAACGGATCCCGGCCAGACCTTCGATAAACCACAATCCCACCGAGATCATCGTATTGTGGATCTGCGAGTTATCGCCATCCCATTCTTCCCAGATCGTGGTTGCTCCGTGGTCGATCATGTATCCGAAGCTGGGGAAATCCCGCTTGGTGTGCATCAGCGCCACCAGATCATTGCGACGCCGTTCTATGAGATACTTCGTCATGAAATAGTTGCCGTGCATACCCGTATTGAGGTGACCCTGGCGAGTGACCGTGATATCCTTCACCAAGGCGTCCATCACCTGCGGCGCGACGCTCGGCGGTGTGATGCCGAAGAGCAACGGCATGACGAGATAGGTCTGCTCGCCGTTGGCGTAGGTGGCGCCATCCGCATTGAGAAAACGTGAGTGAAGCCGCGCCGCCAGCTCCTTCGCCTGTCGCGCATAGGATTCAGCCTGAGTGTCGTCACCCACGATGTGCCCGATCTTGCTGGCCAACTGCAGACAGTACACCAGGTAGCAGTTGTTGAAGAAGAGCGTGGAATGGTCGTCGACCCGGTCCTGACCCTGCTTGCGGCCGGGCGGCACCCAGTCACCCAGAAAATTCCACTCCGGTCCGCTGGCACAGCCGATCCCGACGTAAGGCTGGAGCAGGCCGTCACCCATCTTCGTCTCGATGAAGGCCAGCCATTTCTTCATCACAGGCCATCCCTCTTCGAGCGGCCGCCGATCGCCGTACGTAAGGTAGATCTGCCAGGGCATCGTGATGCAGAACCCGCTCCAGACCGGCCCGCCACCGGCGTCTTGCGCATAAGGTACCGTGTAGGGAACATCGCCTTCCTCGTTCTGGGAATCGCGCCAATCGGCAGCCCACTTGGCGTAGAACGGTCCGGTGCGGAAGTTGAGCATTCCCATTTCCATCGACGTTCCTGAATCGCCGCCATATCCCAGCCGCTCACGGTGCGGGCAATCGACGGTGTAGCCTCCCAGGCTGAGACTCTTGTAGGTCCAGCACATCATCTCATGGATCTGGTTGAGCAGCGGGTTATCGCACGAGAAGGTCGCGCCCGGCTCGTAGTCGGTGGTGACCAACCAGCCCTTAACTTCGTCCGCTCTGGGCGCTCGCGGCAGGCCCGTCACCAGCGCATAACGAAACGCTGCATAGTTGAAGCGATTGCGGAACCGCTCACCGCCACCACCCCGCGCCACATACTCGCTCCGCTGACTGTAGGTCTGGAACTTGCCGTCCGCAAACTGCTTGTCGGCAAACTCCATGGTGATCTTTGTGCCCCGTGCGACGTCGTCGGGCAAGGTCAGCTCAAACCAGCCGGTGTAGTTGCGGCCCATATCGAGCAGAAAGCCGTTCGCCATCGGCTTGACCGCCGCCAGCTGCACCTCGTCCAGCATGCGGTTCGGCTCCATCATCTGCGCGGCAATGATCGGAGTGGGAGGATGATGAAGAGCCGCGGCCTGCCAACGGGAGTCGTCGCAATTCGCGGCGTTCCAGTTGGCAATCTCCTTTTCTGCTTCCACCAGCTCTCCGCCATAATTGCCGCTGGTACCCGTGCCCAGCGGCGTGATATGGCTGGGGTGCATCTTCCAGGTCGCGTCCGTAACGATCGTCAAAGGCTCGACGTCACTGAACGTGAGAGTCAACTCGGCTTTCACCATCGGCCCACCGTTGCCGACATTCTTGAGCACACCCAGCGACCAGCCGCGACCGAGCCACAGACCGATACAGTTCTCGCCCTGGACAAGGTAGGGAGTGATGTCGTGTGTGAGGTAGAGCCCGCGTCTGCCGTAATCCGAAACCGCCGGGCTAAGTACATCATCGCCGACCTTACGGCCGTTCACATACAGTTCGTAGTAACCCAATGCGCAGACATAGATGGTGGCGGTGGTGGGAGCTTGCTGCAACGTGACGGTTTTGCGCAGCCAGGGGAGCGGCCCTTCGTGGTTCTTCATCCAGTCTGCACCGATCCACTCGCCGTTCCAGTCGGCTGCCGAAAGAGGTCCAACGCTGAGCGATGCGGGTTCGCTCCAGGGCGACGGTGTGTCGGCCTGATCCCACACGCGCACCTTCCACCAACACTGCATCCCTTTCGCCAAGGGCGTGCCGGCGTACGATACCCATTGAGACTGGTTCGATTCGATCTGGCCTGAATCCCAGAGATTCCCCTGGTCAGCCGCCAGCGTATCCGGCGAGTCAGCCACCAGCAGCTGGTATGCCGTTTGTTTCAGGCCTCGGTCTCCGGGCGGAATGGCCCACGAAAATCGCGGCAGTGCCCGATCGATTCCCAACGGATTCGTCAGACCTTCACAACGTAACTGCTGCGGCGCACCAGGCGCCACACCCCAGGCCGCTGATGAGCACGACGCCATTACCATTATTGCCAGCCACGCCGTCATTCGCCGCATCGTTGAAGCTCCCAGTTGTGTATCGTCTCGCCAGCCTCCTACGTCGCTCGCGCAAGTGACGAGGATCTGTCCACCATCGTAACAGAATTGTCGCGGCAGTTCGATGATAGGGCGAGTTGCTGCCGTTACTTCGGCAGCTCGCTCTTCTGGTAGGAGGCTTTTTCGAGCCAGGCAGGGTTGATCGTGACACCCCAGCCGGGACCGTCCGGGATCTTGACCTTACCGTCCCGGACAGCAAGTGCGGGGCTGTAGATCGTTTCACCTTGGTTCACGTCCCCTTCGATGGTGAATTCGACGAACGGACCGGCGTTGGGAATCGCCGCCATCAGGTGCAACGCGAACAGCGTGACCAGCGAGAGATGCGAGGAGTGCGGCACGACGGGCTTGCCGGCCTGCTGGCCCATCTTCGCCACTCGCCAAGCGCGCGTGAAGCCACCGATGTAACAGAGGTCCGGCTGGAGGATGTCCACGACATTCAGGCTGATCATCCGCCGCCATTGGGCCAGATCGTTGTCCTGTTCACCTCCCGCCACATGCATGTCGAGCGTCGCAGCAACTTCCGCCGTCCACTCCAATTCCCAATAGGGACACGGCTCCTCGAACAGGAAGTAGCGATGATCTTCCATGCGGCGCCCCACTTCGATCGCTTTCGGTGGGCTATAGCAGCTGTTGCCGTCCGCCAGCAACTCCACAGCGTCACCAACGGCCTTTCGGACTGCCGGAATAAGATTCTCCGAGCGACCGGGCGCGGCATCGCGATCATGCCCCGTCGGCACGCCCAACCTCACCTTGAAGGCGGTGTACCCCAGCGAGTCTCGCAGCTTGACCAGACGTGCCGCCTCGTCCTCCGGCGAGATGTCTCGTCGCATACTCGATCCGTACACGGGAAACGGATCGGTCTTGCCTCCCACCAATTCGCACACAGGTTTGCCGTGGATCTTTCCATAGAGATCCCAGATGGCTGTGTCGATCCCGGAGAGCGCTCGGCAGACATACGACCACGGGTATTTCATATTGGAGTCGATAACACGGTCCACCAGATCGTCGATCCCCGCCGGGTCGCTGCCCAGCACGCGTGGGGCCACCTGGCGGTGCAGGACCGTGGCCGTGATATCAGGGTCAAACGATGACATCTGCCCGAATCCCTCCTGGCCATCACTGGTCGTGATGCGCACCATGCCGTACGCACCGAGCGTCCAGGACTCAACTTTTGCGATCTTCAAGCCTGGTTCAATGATTCGAAAGTCCACGTAGTCTTCCGTGCGCCCCAAGTACGGATACGATTGTGCCTGTTGGGTGGCCTCGTCAGAAAACGAGGTGGCCGGCAGACAAGAAGCGGCGGCCAGCGCGGCCGCGCCACGAAGCAATTCGCGTCGTTGCAGTTGCATGATGAGCCTCCGGGTCTAGTGGAAGATCCTCATTATAGAGCCTGTCGTGACCTGAGAGACACATCCAGTTCCAGAATGACCATCGTTGTGCATCGAGACGACCGTGTCGTCCGCTGCCCTGTCACTATCTCGAGTTGGACGTCGGGTAGAACGAGCAAAGCCCTTACCACCCGATGCCCCTGAAGAGCCCCCTCCAGTGGCAAGCTGCCCATTCCGACGTTCCCGATTCCCATTTCGCTGGTCTGAGGAAAATAGATCAGGGGGAAGTAGATCAGGATCATTGCTTCTGCTTCGGAATTGCGGGTGTCTGCTTCCGCTCTCTTCGCGATAGGCCCCTGTCCACCATCGACGTGCACCGAGTGGCGAAGGGCAGTGCCGAAGGGCAAAGTCGAACCGCTGGACGTTGGGCATCCGTGTTGAGCTTGATCTTGCCCCGGCTAAAATGGGCTTGCATGATTCGGGGAACCCACGAATGGGATGAGGATGTGCCTCTGCCTGCTTGCAAGCAGTGCCATTCGGGTCGCCGCGCACATTGCGTTTGACAACGCAGTGGCAGAGGTCCCAGGATCATGCAAGTCTACGCACAATGAGCCATTACCCTTGTTAACAGAGCCTGGCGATGATGGGACAACACCATATTTTCTTGTCGGTCGGCGTCTCCACCTTCCTTACTTTGCTGAGGCCGGCGCTCAGCGCCAATGAGCCGACCGTCTGGGCCTGGCAGGATCCCCAGGCGCGTGTGTTGCCGACCGGCGATCTGGACTGGCAGCCGCAACCGTTCGTTTACATGGCCGGCGATTCAGTCCGCTATATCGACTACGATGCGGGCCACGATGCCAGCCCGGGTACCCGAGAGGAGCCCTGGCAGCACCATCCATGGGATCCGGCCGCCCAAGGACTAAGCGCGTCGGCCAAGGGCATTGATACCTATGTATTCAAACGCGGCGTTGTCTACCGTGGCGAGTTGGTTGTCCGTGAGTCTGGCAAGCCCGGCCAACCGATTCGCTTGACCAGTGATCCCACCTGGGGCCAGGGCGAAGCGGTGATCGTTGGCTCCGAACACGTCACCGGCTGGCGTCGCGGGGCACACCCCAAGATGCCCGAGCCTGAGAAGGTCTGGAATGTGGACCTCGACTATGCTCCACGCAACGTGTGGATGGTTCACGGCGAAGGAAACATCGTCCGCATTCCGTTGGCCCGTACGCCGAACTGGCAGGTCTCCGATCCCGATGATATCAAGAGCGAGTGGTTCCAGTTCAACAACCCCGACGATCGCGATGTCTGGGGCGCGAAAGAAAAATTGGGTGACGTGGAATACCCCATGGGCTACGACACGGTCAACTTGACCCGTGACGCCGAATACTACCAGGATGCGTTGATCTACTCTGAGTATGGCTGGGTGATGGGAACCCCATACTCATCGCGCGTAATCAGGTTCGACCCCGCCAAACACAGTCTCACCTTCGGCGGGCAATGGGGCGGTGGTATCGGCGCTTACCACTATCCCCGGCACGTGCGGTACTACCTGGAAGACAAGCCGCAATACCTGGACGATGATGAGATGGGCGAGTTCTGGTTCGACCAGCAGGGTGAGGGCGGCCGCCTCTACCTCCGCCTTCCCGGCGACGTCGACCCCAACGGCGCTCACATCGAAGTCGCCAAGCGCCGGAATCTCATCGACAGCGATTGCATGAGCCACATTCACATTTCCGGCCTCGCCATGCGACAGACCAACGTCTGGTTCGACCTGACGGCGTTGCCGAGCAAGGAGGTGGACGTGGCGTGCATCCGCTTGTTGGGGCGGGGAAACGACCTGGTGGTGGCCAATTGCACGTTCGAGCACGTTCACCAGCCCATCCGCTTCAAGGCGGTCGGCAAAGATGACGTCATCGATGGGGTGGTGATTCGCGACAATCTGATCCAGGACACCGACCACGGCGCAATCACGCTGGCCGAAGGGGGCGATTGGGGCGAGGAGTTTACGCCCGGCCGCCTGCTGGATATCAAGGTGCTCCGCAACCGACTGCACGAAATAGGTCACCGCCCCACACGCTATGGCCAGGGTCATGCCATCGAGATCGAGCCGGCCGAAACCGTGGAAGTGGCCGGAAACGTGCTCGATCGGCTGTACGGAGCCGGCATTTTCGTCTTCGGCGGCAAGCAGTCGTATTCCCGCAACGACCGGCCACTGACCCGCATCCTCATCCATCACAATAAGGTCGTCGATTCGCTATTGAACAACAATGACTGGGGCGGCATCGAGACTTGGCAGGGCGGGCCGACTTACGTGTTCGACAACATTTCCGGCAACCCGGGCGGATACAAGCTGTGGTCGGAGATGATCCACGGGACCGCCGGGAAGAAGCCGGACAGCGCCCGTTTCGGGCATGCTTATTATATGGACGGCGGATTCAAACACTACTACTTCAACAATATCGCCTGGGGGAGGTCAAAAGACCCGTTCGACCGCCTGGGTAACACAGCCGCGTTCCAGGAGATCATTGGCTACTCAGACTCGATTTTTAATAACACGGTCTACAACTTCGTGAATGGCTCGCGACGGCAGGTGCCGGTCGCGGGGCGCAACAGGTACCTGGGCAACATCTGGCAGGGGATCGGCCACATGGTCTTCCGCCACGCTGATCCTAAAGGCCTGCCTGCCGATCCCAACGCTGCCGATGCCCTGGGAGATGCCTCCGACTACCATCACGCCTCCAACGCTTACGTGTCGAACGTGTTCTTTGACGTGCCTAGGATGTTCGCCGTGTTCGAGACTTCGGGGCGATGGCATGGAACGCTGGACGGCTTCCGCCGTGCTCTGGCAATGCGCGGCTCGATCGGCGACCCGGGCGAAGTGGTCGCTCAGGCGCCCCTGCGCGATGCGGCGCACCACGATTTTCGCCCTACGGCGGTGGCCTATGGCAAAGGCGTTCGCGTGTTCGTGCCATGGGGCCTGTGTGCCACCGTCGCGGAGTGGGATTTCTACCACACCGGCAACGACCCGACGCTGATCCTCGATGACCATTTCCACATGGCTCCGTACTACTTCGGCCGCGATACGTATTACAGGAATCCGACGTATCCGTTGCGGACCGTGAACATGGCGGACGAGGACTTCGTCCCGGGCCCGCTGGAGGACTGGGTCCGGGGAGCGCTGCAATTCGGCGGCACGAACAAACGCCACTACGCCGTGCTCCTGCATTCGTCGCTGGCCGGAGCCCCGCCACAGGATGAGCCGCCTCAGATCGAGAACCGGCCGCACGCCAAGATCACGTTCGAGACGCCCGAGAGCTTCGTCCTTGATCAGCCCGCCGAGGTCAAGCTGAAGCTGCATGACGTTCAGCCAGGCATGAAGATTCGGCTCGACCTGCATTGGCAGCGAAACAGCGGCGCCTTCGGCGGCATGAACGCCTGGGGCGGTCCGGAGCAAACGGTTTCCGGCGAAGGCCCATACGTCTTCCAGTTCACGCCCGTGGCGAAACCGGACCTGGCGTATTTTGTCGTCACGGCATTCACGACGCCGACCGGCGACTGGCAGGACCGTGTGGACCTGGCTACTTGGGGCGTGCCGGCCCAGGCCGTCGCTCCCGCGGAAAGCTATCGCAGCCCTGCGATCGAAAAAACGAATTTCCTGATCGAAGCGTACTTCCGCACGGAGCCGGGCCATACCGGCAGCGTCCTGCTGCAAAAGAAAGACGACGCGGGCTATGCCTTGACGGTCGACACCCATGGCGGCCTGACCTTCCAGGTAGCTGGCGAAGGCGAAACAGGCCTCGTGCAAACCACCGCCAAAGTGAACGACGGCGACTGGCACCACGTGATCGCGGAGGCGGACCGCACCGCCAAGCAACTGAGGCTCTATGTCGACGGGCGCTGCGACGCGGAGGCCGATGGCGTCGGGCCCGTATCGCTCGCCAACCAAGCGGACCTGTTCGTTGGGGGCCATCCCAACGGCGGATACCTGGCCGGAACGATCGAATTCATGCGAATGTCTCTGGGCACATTAGACGATGCGAAGACGACGATTGAGGAGTTGTACGCTTGGGAGTTTTCGGGGCCGTTCCTGGAAGACTTCTTGGGCCGGCGTCCCGATGGTCGACGCGACGCAGGTGCCATCCAGCACGTCGAGATAAACTGAAACAGATCATCGGTCGAGAAGTCATTCCCGCTCAAGGGAGCCACTGCCTGCCGCCAGATCTCTGGCAGATATCCGCGCCCTTCGCTTATTGATACCCAGGAAAGTTCTGACCCACTTCATGGCTGTCGTTCCGGGGAATCCGGGCCTCCGTTGGAGGACCTCGGTTCACTCCTTACCTGAAACTCAATAGAGCACAGAGATTGTCGCGGCAAAGGAAAATGCCCGCGTTACGCATCTTCGAAGTAACCCTAACTTAGCCGATTCCGATCGGTCCACCAATCCTTCCGCAGGGCAACGCGTGCTGTCATGACAGTGACAACTGCGGGGCTTGCCAGCAGTGCCGCATCGTTGCTCATCCAACGCCTGTATTCCGCGGACGGGTCAGAACCAAAGAGAGCCGTGTCCGTGAGTCACGACCGCGAGACAGCTCACGCCAAGGCGCAAAGGCGCCAAGTCAATCGAACAACAACCGGGAGGGATCAGGGCGTTTGCTCTCGCGTCTCTGCTCTCGCCAATCTGCTTTCACCAATGCGCGAGCCCGCCTGAACTGGTCACTTCAAGGGTCAGAAGGTAGAAGCGACTCCCGACCCTTTCGCCCACCGCTTCTCGCCGCTCCGGGGGCCAATTCTGGTTCGCAAACAGCGTTTTCGGCAGCGTCTCCCGGCACATTCTACTCGAGGTGGGTCCATCCTGACTCGTTTGTCCGTCGACCTTCGTTGCGAACGCCTTCCCGGAATTCATATCCAGCTCACCGCTCACCCTCGTGGAAACCGATGCAACTTCGAATATCCGCCCACCCGTGGCGAGCTCCCCTTGTTGCATTGCAGTCCCCCATTCGCTTCACCGTGGACCATCGAGAGCTGCGAGGTTAGAATCGTGTTTGCCGGGGAGTGGGTCTCTATTGAGCACGACTGTCGAGTGAAACGAAACTGAAACAGCTCCAGTCATTGGTGAAAGCCGGCCCACCTCCCCATTTCTCTCCCTGATTGATCGGCGATTGTCATGACGTCCATTCAATTAGGATCCAAAAGTCGACGCCAGCGGGATCTTGCACCTCGCTGTGCCTGTGGGAAAACACCTGGAGTATTCCTTGGACGGCGTGCGTGTCAGCAAAGGCGATGGAAGGGAAGCAGAGTGTCTGCTTCCGGCCTCTGCTTCTTGGCCATCGCTCCGATGGGCGAGAGAGACTGTCCAACCATACACCGACAGCGATTTGCCTCTCGATCATGCCGGGAGCATCGGCCTGCTCACGGCTTTCGCTTTGGGGGTGAGGACGGAGCTTTTCCCGCATAGCGTCGCAGGCTCTGCTCCAGCGCCGCCGCGTGATCCGCCCGGCCAGTGGCCCGGGCGTTGTTGAGCGCCTGAAGGGCTGTCGTCACGGCGTCGTCACGGCGCCCAGCCGCGAACAGGGCCTCGGCCAGAACCATCAGCGCTTCGGAGTTCCGCGGTCCAGTCACCGTGCAGGCATGTTGCGCCAGCCGAACGGCTTCCCCGGCATGGCGTAGTTCCGACTCCTTAGCAGTCGCCCGGATCGTGGCGGCTCCCAGCAGGGCCGGAACGCAATCCGGATCGTGCTGCAGTGCCGCGGTGAACCGCGGCAGCGCAGCGCCGGACTTTCCCTGGCCTTGCAGGGCCAATCCCAGGTACGACTGTGCCAGCACGTTCTCCGGAGACGACTGAGCGACCACGTCGAGGTGTTCCGCTGCTTCCGCGAACCGGCGGGTTTCCACCAACCCCACCCCCAGCATCAAGCGTGCCTCCATGCGATTCGGTGCGAGTTCGACTGCCCGCCGCAGATGGTCCAATCCCTGCGCAATCTCACCTTGCCGGCCAAGAAAGCTTCCCAAGTTCAAATGACCGAGAAACGAATCCGGATCGTAGCGGATCGCATCACGAAAACAGACTTCGGCCTCCTTGCTTCGGCCTTGCTCGTCCAGCGCGATACCCAGGTTGCAGAGTGCCACCGAGCTCTTCGGGTTCAGTTCCAACGCCTTGCGGGCCGACTCTTCTGCCTGTTGCACGTTGCCGGTGAACAACCGGGTCTGGGACGCTCGAGCATACGAGTAGTCGGTCAGGTACCGCTCCTGAATTCTGTCGATTCCATTGGCGGCAATATTGACGAACTCCGGGATATTCGCCGCCCGATCGGACGACGTGAAATGTGAGAGAACCACCGGCGGACTGGTTTCACCGGTTTCGTCAACGTGAGTCAGGAACAGCTGCGTGTAATCCGAGAGGGCCTTGGAGGCAAAGACGAGCCACTTTCCGTTGGGAGACCAGCTGTGCCAAGAGTTCATCCGTGACGTATTGCAGCGGAGTCGTCGGGCGGCGCCGCCACTGGCCGGCATGAGGTAAAGCTCGCTGTCGGGCTGCAACAGCATGAAACTCTTGGACCGACAGAACACCAGCCATTTGCCGTCGGGCGAAAACCGCGGAAAGTAATTGCTGTAACCGTTATGCGCAGCACCTTCCAGTGGTTCCGGCACACCACCACGCCCCTCATTGAACGCAATCCGATAGAGATCAAAACGAAACGTGGCTCCCTCATGCAAGAATTCCGCGCACTCCTCCTCAGTCAAGAGCACCGATGTCCGAGCCGATTCGTGTTTAAGGCGGTGGACCTTGCTGCGCGCGAACACCAGGTACTTGCCGTCAGGGCTCCAAACCGGATTGCTCTGCACATAAGCCGGATCATCTGCCCCGGGGAGCGACTGGAAACAGTTCGTTTCACGGCAGTAGATGGCCAGAATTCCCTTGATGGGAAAGAAGAGTTGCGAGAACGCGATGTCGGGCCGGGGAACAAAGACCGATTCGTCCTTCACCGTGCTGACCACGTACCTGCCATCCGGAGAGACCTGCGACAGGAGGCCAAACGTCGCCTGGCCGTCTTCCGGCTGATACTGGCTCCAACTGATAATTCGACTGGGCTCGAGCAGCATTTGACTGGCCACCGGCATGATCGCATAGGAGCCTTTGTCGTTGGCATAATCGATGTCCATTCCCATCGTTCTGCCATCGGCTGAAAAGGAGTGGCAATTGCCGCATACGGGCAGGCCCTCCAGCAGGACGTGCGGCGGCTGCTGCGAGGAAACGGTGCCGATCCGCCAGCGGATCCGCGAGGGATCCGCCACCGCCTCAATGAAGGGCAGATTCACCTCGCGATAGAAAATCGGCGCCCCCACAGGGTCGGTCGAAGTCTGCAGCGAGAGCAACGCAGCCGAGCGAGGACGGTCTTGTTGAGCACAATTCACACCCAGAATCGTGACCTGGACCGAATGTTCCTGAGATCGCCGCTTGATCGTCTCCCACGTTTCATCGGCCGGACTCCACGCTGTTGTTTTCGTCGCAAAGTCCAACCCTTCTCCGCCGTCGGCGAACCGGAAACTGACGATCCAGCCATCGCTGGCGACGTCGGGATCTTCCCACTGAAAGACAGGGGCGGGCATCTCAGGAGGGAAAACGGCCCCGTCAAACGGCTGAGAGATCACGATCCGCCCATATTCGGCACGCGCGTCGTAGGCAGCCAGAATCTGCTCGATCCGCAAGGCTCGACCATGCAGATACAACGTGCCCGCCACCGTGAGCGCGACAGCTCCTGCCAAGCCGATCGCACCCACAACCACGGACCTCCGCATCGTCATTCTCCCGAATTCCCTCGGCTCACTGTTCCGCGACATTCTGCCGTAGATCTCCGCTCGGCTCATCTGCGGCCAGCACGCGCCGGCAGCGCTCGTCCCCACAGCAGTCAGCCGGCGCGATTGCAGCGAGAAACGCGGACTCCTTGGAGTGTCCTTCAGAAAATCTTCCGACGTGGCTCGGTGCGGTACTCACACCGAGTATTCTGCTGCATGGAGTTGCTTCACATCTATTATGTCGATTGTAATCGACGCTCATCGCCGCTGAAAGCTGCGCGAACAGTGACGAGCCAGGCCGGTCCGAACATCCCAAGAGGTGATACGGGTTTCCTGGAGAAGGGCTGAACTCCGCCACAGGAAGGGTCTCGCAGAAAATACAGTGCAGAAGTAACACACAGCGCTTTCGTCGCAGGAGATCGTGACCAAGATCATGTTCATGCACCATCCAGAGGTAGTCACCCTGACTGTGCGAGACGCTCTGCCGTCGTCAGCATCCATGAGTCTGCCCTTGCCCGCCAGAGGAATCGAGACCTGAAGATGAGACGACCGTAAGATCAGACCCGGCAACGCCCCGCTTCTGTTTCGCCGTCAACCGATCTCCCCGTTCTCACTCGGGTGACCTGCTCCACAATGGTGGCTACAATGGTGGCGTATCACCGTCTCAACCGACGGCCGGCCAGGATTGACATCACGAGGAGGTAACGGCAATGAAACGGCGCAGCTTTCTTCAGGCCATCGCGGCGGGCGCGGCGATGGGGCTCGCCGGCCGACCAACGCTGGCTGAGCAGACCTCAGCCCCGACAAAACGGTTCCTGCAAGTTCAGGATAATGGCCACTTCGCGTTCGAGGACGGCGAAGCGTTCCTGCCGCTCGGCGGGTTCTACGGCAACTTCGTTCACCGTGTCGAGGAGGGCCAGGTCACGTCCAAGCTCATCGGCAGCATCCGCGATTCAGCGGAAGCGGAGAAACGAGCGTGGTTCCAGACGTTGGCCGACAACGGAGTGAATTGCCTGCGAATCATGAGTCGTGACCACACGGCCCGCGGCACGGATGAGTGGGACCGCGTGGGAGCTGTGAACGAAGAGCTGCTGGAATCATGGAAGAATTACTGGGACGTGGCCTCGGAGTATGGCATCCATATCTTCCCCACAATTCACGAGAGCTTCTATGCCGATTACGGGCCCTACCGCAACCCCAACACGATGAAAACGATGGTGGTCCCGCTGTACGGTCCGGGCGAGATTGAACAACTCCCGGATTACCGGCGCCGCCTGCTGCAGGGCAAACCGATCGGCCCGCAGGGAATGTACGACGACGAGGACATGGTTCGCGCCCGCAAAGATTACGTGGACGCGCTCATCCCCTTGCTGCGGGAACACCCGAGCATCTTGTTCTACGAATTGGAAAATGAACAGGAAGTGGGCATCTATGACTGGACCAACAAGAACATCGAGTGGATCCGCCAGCACGACACGAAGACGCCGATCTGCATCAGCCACAGTGGAGCCGGGTTGATGACGGCCGATCCGATCCCCCACACCCGGCGGACAAAGATCGATTTCTATTCCTATCACATCTATCCAGTCGATCGAGTCTGCCAGCAGGAACTCGACTACGGCATGGCCGTCTCGATGCTCGCCCGCTATGCGATGTGCGGTGTGCCGGCAGGGCCCGGCGAGTCGGGGTCACACATCATCCAGGACGGCCCTTCCGGGGCCTGGCGTTGTGCACTGGCCCGCGATACGGTCTGGATGCCTTTCCTGAGTAACAACAACCACATCTTCTTCTGGGACGGGGCGCAGCCCGAGGTGTCCGCGTGCAAAGCAATCGCCGAAGCGGCCAAACTGCTGGACTTGAGGACTTTCCGCCGGAAGAAACCGGCGATCGCCGTCAACGTGGAACACCCACTGGAGGACGATGTCTATTTCCGGAGCGAACCCGGATACGCGCTGTACACCACTATGGGCAAGTACGAGAACCATTTCGCACGTTTGGGAGTCGATTTCGACTATTGCTTTGGCGATGGGAACTACGAGACGGTTCTGCCGGGCGAACGTTTCGAGGCTCTGGAGCCGGCCAACCGGCAATTCGAGTTGTCGAACGGCTACCAGATGAAATCGCTGACCAGTGCCGATCAGCGCGTGATCGTCGCCTATTTTCGCAACGTGAGCGAAATTGTGAAGATCGGCCAACGCTGGCATTCGGGCTGGGTGCGCAAGCCGGCCCCCACCCCCTTCGAACTGAAGCTGCGTCTGCCGGGGACCTACGAGGGCTTCCTCCACGCGTTCGATGAAGACACCCGGCAGGACGTGCGGATCGACGGCGAGGGACAGCTCGGCAACCCGAACCCGACCAGTCTGGACTTCTGGCTGTATCTGCAACGCGTGTAAATCCAAGAGAGACTTCTCGCCGGCGCCGCCGATGAAAACTGACACAATGAGAACCGACACGCAGGTCGATTGTCTTGCTGTAGCCCACTGCGGTGCTCGTCAGTCTCTCACGAAGACCTCGCCTCTCACGAAGATGTCGAGAGCCACCTTGGACACACCGCTACAGACGAACCACCCCCCCGAATCCAGAGTGGCCATGGCCGAATGAACAGGGATCCGGAAGCATCTCGCCAGAGGCCTCCCTCTCGACTCCTGTTATCGATTCTACCTCCGGAAGTGCTCCCCGTTCGCCGGAGTCTAGGAGGTCGTCTGCACACGTGGCATCCGGGGCGGAAATGGTCTCAGACGTGGCCAGTAATTTCGGCCACTTCAGCATGCTCCGGCAAGTTCAGGAGTTGAAGGTGGATCAATCCCATAACCCTCTCTCGAGTGCCACGCGCCGCGTGGGGGCATTTTGCTCGCACTCCTGATATCAGACCGGGGCAACAGGGCAGGTGTCGCTTCCGGCGTGGTTCCTGCCGGGGTCCCACAAGAGATCGGCTGCCTTGCTGACGAAGTGAGATTTGTTCTTTTTCTTGGCGTGATGTGGAGCCAGATGTCGGTACAACTGATAACGTTCAAGCAAATAGTGCGTTTGACCGAATTCTGATTTCGTCCGTGGATTTTTCATCCTGCAGGCAGGTGTGGCCGAATCGCATATCGTTCTTTCGTTCGAATGTCTGGTTTGATCACGATCAAAGGAGTTCAGTATGTCACTTTCCACCTCTTCGTCGTTCGTAACCGCCGCGCTGCTGATCGTAATGTTGTTGCACGAGGGAGTCTTTGGTCAGGTCAATTCGACCGTCGCAGCGAACACCACGGAGATCCGCCAACTCCTGCAAGAACGTTGCGACGTTCTCCGACAAGCGTGCGAGGTGGCACATCTGCAATATCAAGGCGGGGTGACAGATTTTGGTCGCGTGCAGCAGCTTCAGTACCACTGGATCAGCAGTGCACTGGACATGGCCCAAACTCCGGCCGAGACGATTGAGCTGCTTACCTCACAATTGCACACCGCCGATGCCATTATGCAGTCCGCGCAGAGCCATTTTGAGACAGGAAGAGTCAGTCAACTGGATGTCCTCCAGGCCAAAGCCGTGGTACTGCGAGCGCAAATTGAACTGGCCCGAGCGCGCGAGAAGCTGGCAGCCCCTTCTACCCCCGCGGTCTGCACGACCGCGGCCACATCCCCAGCCCTTCTCCCCTGGGAAGCCCCGGGAGAGAAGGGAGGACGGAGGATTCTAAGGCGCCAGGGCCGCCAGCCAGACAAGGAAGAGCGTCATAATCCTGTTCGCCCCCTCTCTCCGCGACCCCCACGAGCTCCGCTCGTGCGGGTCGGGAAGGGGTCGGGAGGTAGCGGGGTAGCTCACCATCTGATGCACCGCACGAGCCGAGCTCGTGGGGGTCTGGCCCTCGGTTCACTCTTTGCCTGAAACTCAATAACAGCTGACACCCGACGATATTCCTCGCAGCAACTGAGAGCTGGCCACAAGCCGACGTCTTCCCCCGGCTCTGCTGATCGCAGAGGATCCGTTGGCACTTGCGAGACAACATGTCAAAATGAAACACCTGACTTCAGCGATCGGCAGGCACGCGCGATCAGAACACCTTTCATTGCCTTCATGCAGGACACCCACAACCGGGACCGAGACATCATGCGAACGATGACTGATCGACAGAACAGTATCCTCCCACGCGGCCATTATCTGGTGATGGCTGTGACTTGGTTCAGCCTGATCGGATGCAGTGATGGTTCGGAACCAGTACCAGGTGGAACCTTACCGCAATCGGCCAGTCCAGCCAGCGTTTCTTCCCAGGCGGATTCCACTGCCTGGCCCTATTTCCGCGGACCCGGCGGTGAAGGGCGAACCGAAAGGACCGGACTGCCGGTGAAGTGGAGTCCGGACGAGAACATTGTCTGGAAGACACCGCTCCCGGGCCCCGGTGCTTCCAGCCCGATTGTGGTTGGAGACCGAGTCTATCTGACCTGCTACACCGGATATGCGGTGCCGGGAGAAGAAGACGGTTCGCTCGAGCAGTTGCAGCGGCACGTCCTGGCGTATCAGCTCAGCAACGGCAAGCTCATCTGGGACCAAAGCTTCGCGGCTCGACTCCCCGAAGAAGCGAACGTGCGCGACCACGGCTACGCATCCAGCACACCGGCGGCGGACCGCGATCGGATCTATGTGTTCCTGGGCAAATCAGGAGTGATCGCACTCGATCATGATGGCAAACAGATCTGGCACACCGATGTCGGCAGTGAAATCAACGGATGGGGTTCGGCCGCGTCACCGGTCCTCTATCAGGACCTGGTCATCGTGAACGCCAGTGTCGAAAGTGAGTCACTCGTGGCGCTCGATCGGAAATCAGGCAAAGAGAAGTGGCGGGTCTCCGGGATCCAAGAGTCCTGGAACACGCCGGTCATCGTCCCCTCGCCCGAAGGAAAGCCTGAACTGATTGTCGCCATCCACGGCCAGATCCTGGCTTTCGAACCGGGTACGGGCAAGGCACTCTGGAACTGCGACACGGACATCGGGTGGTACATGGTGCCCAGTCCAGTCAGTTCGGCCGGAGTCGTCTATTACCTGGGGGGCCGATCGGGGATTGCCGCCCTGGCGGTGCGGACCGGAGGGCGAGGCGACGTCACTGGACAGAATCGCCTGTGGACCAGCGACAAGGGTTCCAACGTCTCATCCCCGGTCCTGAGCGACGGGCTCCTGTTCTGGATCCACGACCAGCGCGCTACGGCGTTTTGTGCGAAAGCGGCCACTGGGGATATCCTGTACGAACAGCGTCTGCCGCGAGCCGGTCAGGTGTATGCCTCGGCCCTCCTGGCTGGAGACCAGGTCTACTACCTCACACGCGAAGGCAAGACCTTCGTGGTGGCTGCCAAACCTGAATTCAGTCAGCTGGCAGTCAACGATCTGGAGGATGGCGGGCGGTTTGATGCCAGCCCAGCCGTGGCGGGCAACCGCCTATTGATCCGCTCGGACAAATTCCTTTACTGCATCGGGGAATAAGCCCCCCTTCCCACTGCCCCCCCCACGATTCGTCCAGGAACGCCCCCGCCGGGCCCTGCCTGGGGTTGGGATCGGGAAAAACTAGGGTGCATATCCGAAAAGAGCGACTACAATAATTTCGTCGAGTCGCCCCTGAGCCTTTGAGCAAGCTGCAACGAGTAAATGAAGGGCCCCGCATGAGCTTCCCAGCCACAAGACGCGTCTACTCCGCTCTGGTTGCATCTGGACTGGTTCTGCTCCTGACGATGACCGCCAGGGCCGACGTGACGGTACTCTACGATCCCGCCGACGGTACACTGCCTGGCGATCAAAGTTGGGTGTATCTGGCCAAGGGTTCAGCTCAGCAGGAAGTCGTCAATGGGCTGCTCAGCTTGAATACGACCGGCACAAACAGCACAGCGGCCGGGTACTTCAGCCAATATCCGTTCGTCAACAGCGGCAGCCGGCTCCCGCTGATGCCGACGCTCGATCGCCAGCTGGGATATACCGTCAGCTTTGACCTGCAGGTCGTTTCCGAGAGCCACGCAACTGTGGACCTCAACGGGGATGACAAACTGGATCGAGCCGGCTTCAGTGTGATCGCCATCAGCGAGGATTTGCTGGGCCTGGAACTGGGGTTCTTTGAAGACCGGATCTGGGCCTACGAACGTACGGGCTCGGGAAGCAGCACACAGTTCCTGCAAGGCGAAGGAGTCGCGTTTGACACGACGGCCGATCTGATTCGGTTTGACCTGTTCGTGCAGAGCGACACGTATCAATTGGTGGCGGGTGGTTCGGAGATCCTGACCGGTTTGCTGCGCAATTACACCGACAGCTACGTTGCTTCGTTAGTTGACCCGTATGACAATCCCAGCTTTCTGTTCTTCGGCGACGATACCGAGTCGGCGCAGTCGAGTGTATTGCTGGGTGAGATCAGCGTGGCGCCAGTTCCGGAACCATCGACTCTGGCACTGTGCCTGATGGCTTTATCAGGCGCCGGCTGCATGAGTTTACGGCGGCGAATCAGGATGCCCGCCGCGAGCTGATCTCAGGACCGACAGCGACGATCTCCACTGGCCGTCCAGTTCTTTGCCGCGCAGCGATTGCACTGGCGTTGCCGCCGCCGCACGTACAACGCTCACGTTCGATCTTTGCGGCCTCACGGAGGCACGGAGACACAGAGGGAGTATCCGAGTTCGTCGTTTACAGCCGTTCGTTCCAGCTGGCCTGCGAGTATCGCTGCTGGACCAACTGAGCCACTCGTGCCGCCGGCCAGTGGTCGAGCACTGCACAGACAGACCAGGCCTGGGTGATCGCTGCGTTGAGTTCCTGGCGAGTCGCGGGGAAGTTGTCGACGAACCGCTCATGGCTGCGCCCTTGACGGTATTGGGGCTGACGAGGCGGCACACCCAGACACCGGCTGATCAGCCCCAACGGGAACTGATAGAGAATGGTGCCGTGGTAGAGCAGGAAGTCGCGTTTACAGCGGAGGCTGTTGCCGGAAAACTTGAGCCGGTTGCGCGTCAAATCGCTGGTCCCCAATCGTTCGACGCCCGGCGCCAGCGTCGACAGCGCCCGCACGAGCGTATCGAGCACGAAGGCGTGGGCCTGGTCGAGCAGGTGCAAGCTGGGGTGACGCTCGTAGCTCAGAACGACGCTGTACATCAGGCAACCGGGACCGGCCACGACCGCGGCACCGCCACTGCAACGGCGAAGCACAGGGATCTGCAACTGTTGGCACGCGGCCTCGTTGACTTCTGTCAGGAGACGCGACGACCGGCCAATCACCACACACGGCTGAGGTAACTCCCAGAGGCGGAGCACTTCGGCCGGCCCCTCCCCCGCCTCGGCGGCTTCCAGCAACGCTTCATCCAGCGCCAGATTCTCGGCCGGTGTCGGCAGCGTCAGATCCAGGAGCATCATGGTGGCGTATCATTCCCCTGCCAGGCTGTGTTCAATCTGCGCAGCCGGCCACACGCGCCGCCCCCACTTGCAGCACTGTCGGCTGCTTGCCGGCGGTTCTACACTTTAGAGTCTGCGACGAACACGTGCACGCCCGGGTAGGTCTTGAGCCAGGTCATTCTCCTGAGAATCCGACAGATCATGAACGAACAGCAAGACATCCGGTCCTCAGGTCCTGCGCCGCCCTCAGGCAGTTTGCCAGAGCCAGCGGGGACGCGGCGTCTGGTCACACAGCTGGTACTGTTCCCGCTGCTGCTGGTCCTGTTGCTCCTCGGCGGCTGGACCTTCGTCTTCTGGCTCCTGCATGAAGACCAGGACGCGGCCAGCCTGGTGCGGCGCATGCAGGAACCGGACCGTCGGGCCTGGCAAAGTGCCTACACTCTGTCGCAGATGCTGGGTGATCCGGACCAGACCCAGCTCAAGCATGACGTGGAACTCTGTCGCGAGCTGGCCGCCATCTTGACGAAGCAGAATCGGTTGGCCGCCGCCTCGGCCGATGGCGGTGGCGAGGAACATGCCAACTTCCGGCTCTTCCTGTGCCGAGCCCTCGGCGCATTTGACCTGGCGGATGGTTTGCCCGCTCTCTCCGAAGCGGCGCGTCCTGCCCCCGGAATGCATGCTTCGGCGGTCCGTTCGGCCGCCCTGCAATCTCTGGCCGTGTTGACCGGCACCCTTGGCGTGCAGGCCGTGCTGGCTCATCCGGAAGTACTTTCGACAGCGTTGGAAGCGAGTCGCGAAGGAGATCGTGACAAAGTGGAACTGGCGGCCAGCGCAGCTTACCTGCTCGGTCTCCTCGGCGGACCAGAGGCAACGGAGCGATTGAACGAGTTGCTGGCGGACCGACGTGAGAACGTACGATACAACGCGGCCACCGGCCTGGCGCGACAGGGCCGAGCGGAAGCACTCGTCACCTTGCTGGAGATGCTCGCCCCCGAAGCGTGGAACTCCGAAGCATGGAACGACGCACCGTCTTCCCCACTGGCAAGGAGAAATCAAGAGCGACAGGTTCTTGTCACATCAAACGCGATCCGCGCCACGGTGATGCTCTATTCTTCTGCCTCCGCATCGGAACGTCGGGAGATCAAACAAGCGTGGGAGCGGTTGTACGGCACCGCGACGGCGCCTTCGTACGTCCGTCAATTGGCGGAAGAAGCGCTGCATAAATGCTCTCATTTGCACTAGCGATTCAGACGCTTCGACCTGCGCGATCGGGCAGGCTGTAACGACTGGGCAAACCGGCCGCCGCAAATCGTGCAAATAACGTAGATTGCGCGTTTCTGTCAAAATGATAGCTCGGCAACTCGCCGCAAAAACTTCAAAGATTTTTCCTCCACGTAAGCTATTGTGTAGTAGATGCTTTGAACAACGGGCTCAGGATTTTGCAGATTTTGGGATTTGCGAATTTGCCCTTTGTTCTGCACACTCGAAGTAGATTGCGCCGCATGCGGGTACGTCGTTTGCTTTGCACACGTCGGCGTGCTCCGGTAACGCGATCAACTGCGGGAGTTGGTTCACAGTGACATACCCAAGTGTTGTGTGCGGTAAGGTGAGATTGTCGATGAAAATTCTCGTCCCATTCTTGATGGCGACCTTCATGGTCGCGGTGATGCCACACCCAGCCTCCGCTCAGGTGTGCCAGGAGTATCGCTTGGTGCAGAAGACGGTTTGTGATCCTCAGCCGGTCACAACCTACCGACTGCAATATGAAACCATCATGGAGGAGCAGACCGTCACGGTCGAGAAACCGGTGTGGCAGACGGAAGTGCGACAGCAGCGTTATCAGGTCGCGAAGCCGGTGATCGAGACTTCGGAGCGGGAAGAACGTTACACCGTGCTCCGCCCGGTCTGGGAGACCACGTACGAGGACCGATCCTACACTCGCGTGCGGTATGTGACCGAAACGGCCGAGCGAGAGGAGCAGGTGGTGGTCAACAAGCCTGTGGTGGAAACGCAGTATCGCGAAGAGCAGTACACGGTCCGACGGCCCGTGACTGAAACGGTGATGCAGGATCAGAGCTACATGACTTACCAGCCTGTCACGACGATGCGAACCGACTATGTGGATCAAGGGGCGTGCGTGCAGCAGTGGGTGTACAAGCCGGGCCCGACGACCACACGTCTGCGATGGCTGCCTCCTTCGACCTACTGCGATCCGGCCACCGGCCTGACGGTACAGCAGCGGCGTGGCCTGCACTGGGTGCAGGAGCAACGACCGGGCACGATGGCGTTGCAGCAGCAGTATGTCTCGAATCTGGTGCCGGTTCAGGTTCCGCAGACGAGCTACATGCCGCAAGTCGTGACACAGAAAGTTCCGATTCAAGTCACTCGGTACGAAGACCAAGTGGAAGTGCGCAAGATTCCGGTGCAGATCTGTCGTACGGAACAAGAGGTGCAAGTGCGACGGATTCCCTATACCGTCCAGCGTCCCGTTTCCGAAGAGGTGTCCTACAAGGTCCCCGTTCAGACGTGCCGGTGGGAACGCCAGGAGATGGTGCGCAAGGTTCCTGTGACCACTCAGCGCATTGAGTATGAAGAACGGGTCGAGGAGACTCCCATCCAGGTGTGTCGCATGGTCACGGAGACGAAGAAGGTGATGGTTCCTCGCACGGTAGCGAAGTGGGTTCCTTACGTGACAACGCAGTACGTGCCGCGTACGGTGACCATGCGCGTGCCGATCGAATCGGCAGTCATCTACGAATCGCCTACCACGTCGTATTATCCCCCGGTGGCGCCGCCTGCCTTGTCCGTGCCTGCCTTGTCCGTGCCTGCCCCGGCTGCGCCAGCACCGGCTGTGCCCGGTGAACCGACACCAGCGAAGCCCAGGACGGAGGGAGAGCCTTCGGATACCGACGAGACCGGCCAACCGAGACTTGATGGAGTCGATCAGAACGGGACCCCGAGCGGGGGAGCGGCTCCGGCCGCCGGAGCCGCCCCGGAAGGACCGTCGGCCTGACAACCCCGCGCCGCGTTCTGGGGACGGTATCGGTTGCGACGATTCCCCGCCATAGATCACGCCGAGCACGCATCGCATCGGATGCGTGCTCGCGTTTTTTCTTGTTCGGCACAATCACCGCCTGACAAGCCGCACCCTCCGCTCCCTCCTTGCATGGTCGCGGCGCGGCCCCGAAGCGTTTTGCGAAGCGACGGTTCTTGTGTGACGTCGTGATGCGGCGGACGCGGCGCGAGGGGTCGGGATAACTGCGGATTGACAGCCCAGGCACTCTCCGCCACACTGGCGCGGCAGAGCCTTCTGCGGGCTCTTCCGCCGTGCGTCGCGGCGGTTCGTGGTGGCTTCTCGGCTGACAGCAGACAGGCCCATGTCCAACTTCCAATCCGGTTCCTCCTCGCCGTTTCTCCACGGCCAGCGTGTGGCGTTGGTCGGCCGACTCGGCGGTATGTCCCGGCGAGACCTGAAGGAATTGATCCGCAACCAGGGGGGAACCCCCGTGGATCGCGTGAGCGAGGACGTGGAGCTGATTGTGTTGGGCGCAGATGAATTGCCACTGCGGGAAGAAAATCTACTGGACGATTCCACTCGCCAGCTGGCGGCTGAGGGGAAGCTGGAGATCATCACGGAAACAGAGCTGTGGCGCCGTCTCGGGCTGTTTGAGGGAGAAACGAATCAGCGGCTCTATACGCCTGCCATGCTGGCGGAACTGCTGCATGTGCCCATCAACATCATTCGCCGCTGGCATCGACGCAAGTTGATTGTCCCCACGCGGGAAGTGCGGCGACTGCCCTATTTTGATTTCCAGGAAGTCGCGACCGCTCGCCAACTGGCCGAACTGCTGGCGGCCGGCGCCTCGCCTGACGCGATCGAGCGCAAGCTGGAAAAGCTGGCTCGGTGCGTTCCCGATGTGGAACGCCCCTTGGCCCAGCTGTCGGTGATTGTCGAAGGGAAACAACTGCTGCTGCGCCAGGGAGAAGGCCTGCTCGAACCGGGCGGTCAGTTGCGTATCGACTTCGATGCCCTCGATCGTCAAGGCCAGGACAACGAGGCATCTGATGAGGTTCAGGGGACCATCCGGCTCCAGAGCGACGTGGTATCCTCCACCGATCCGGAATCGCTGCGTCAAGCGGCGGCTCAGCAGGAAGACGAAGGACAACTGGCGGCGGCAGCGGAGCTGTATCGCGCAGCATTGGCAGCGGGAGGGCCTGACGCGGAAATCTGCTTTCAACTGGCAGAACTGTTATACCGCACCGGCGATCTGACTGCAGCGCGCGAGCGTTACTACATGGCCGTGGAACTTAATGAAGACTATGTGGAAGCGCGTGCGAACCTGGGATGCGTACTGGCAGAAACAGGCCAAATGGACCTGGCCGTGGCCGCGTTCGAGGGTGCGCTGCTCTACCATCCGGACTACCCGGACGCCCATTACCACCTCGCACGAACCCTGGACGACCTGGGGCGAATCGAGGAGGCGGAGCCTCACTGGCACGAGTTTTTGTCGTTGGCTCCCAACAGTCCCTGGTCGGATGAAGCACGGAGTCGCCTGGAGGGCGCGTCGTAGCATATCGCTCTCCGGCGGAAGCGTCGCATGGCGGCGGTGACCCTCTACCTCCACCCTGCGGCCGTGAATGGCGTGGGCGCAGCCTGATACGGCAGTTTAACGGTTGCAGCGGTCGCACGGACGGCGTTGCCGTCGCGTGGCCCCACCCTGAGCGGGCCGATTTGGACACAAGTTGAACGCTGGAAAACAGTTGCGTCACAGGTGACAATTAGGACATACGACGGCGGGTTCTTGCAAATCTGCGCCATATACCTATCCTGTTAAGGTTCTGCAGGTCCGGATCCTTTCTCCGGGGACCGTGGAAAACGCGGGATCATGAACGAAATTCTGTTCCATTATGAGAAGATCGACCCCACCACCTGGGTCTATCTTGCATCGCTGCTGATTATCGGCCTGTTCTTCAAGTTCGGCCGGTTCTGGAGCGTGCGCAATCTGGATCTGGTGTTATTGGTCCTGCTGGCTCCCGGACTGCTGCTCGTCTCAGAGGGCCAAAACGCTCAACGTTCGGCGATTGCTGCTGTGGCAGCTGCGAAGGAAGCGGCAGCGAAGATCGCCATGGTCGAATCCCTGTCGGACGAAACGGACGCCGAAGCAAGTAGTGACGCCGCGCCGTCGGAGACAGCGGCGCCGCCGCTGGACAACAAGCGGGTCGACGATCGCAACAGCAAAAAGGTGCGCACCAATGGCAGTCGTGTTGACCAGACTCCCCAAAGTACGGAACTGGCCACGGCTCAACAGAACTTGAAGAAAGGCCAGACGATTGAGCGGATCGGTTTCATCTGGCTCCTGACGGCCGGGTTGCTGTTACTCATCCGCCTGCTAATCGATCCGACCATGGTTCGTCGGCCGCTGTTGGAACCGAACATGACCACCGGCGGTTTGATCTTCAGCTGTTGTTCTCTCTTTGTGTTCTTGATGGCGAACGTGGTGGCCAGTCGCCCGACGGCTGACGACCTGGCAGGCCCGATCAGTGCGGAACGGATGTTGAGTCGTCAGGCGAGCGACGATCTGGATCGACACGGCCCCGGTTACGCACTGGTTTTCACTCTGCCCAGTCTCCCGACCGTGAAGATGGGCAGCAATTCGGTACGTCAGCACTTGGACGAGCCTTCGGTCGGGATCCGATCTTGGAAGTACCGCGCTGACGATGACCCTTCCTTGCTCGAAGTTGACGCGGAGTTTCTGGGCCGGACCTCCGACAACGTGGTGCGTCTGCAGAAGATTGACGGCACGGAGCTTTCGGTCGCCTGGGACAACTTGAGCGAGAGCGATCAGACGTTTGTACGCAAGATGCGAGCGTACACGACGATTGCCAAGTTAGTGGCGATCCTGTCACATCTGGCGATTGTGATTGGCGTGATTGCGATTGGGTATTGGCATTTCAACAACGTCAAGATGGGTATCGGCGCCGCGACGCTCTATCTGATGCTGCCCTATACCTCGCAGATGACGGGGCGGGTGGACCACGCGTTGCCGGCGGCCCTGCTGGTCTGGGCGGTGCTCTGCTATCGCCGGCCGATCTTGTCAGGGATCTTCATGGGCCTGGCCATCGGAGTGATTTACTATCCGCTGTTTCTGTTGCCGCTCTGGATCAGTTTCTACTGGCGTCGCGGCGTATTGCGGTTCTTGAGCGGACTGGTTTCGGTGCTGACGATCATGGTGCTGACACTGGCGTTCGTCTCGACCGACTTGAGTGCGTTCTGGCAGTGTTTCAAGAAGATGTTTGGACTCATGCCGCCGCAGATGGAAGGTTTGGGAGGGATCTGGGGACTGGGATGGACCCCCGTTTATCGCTGGCCGGTCCTGGCCGCGTTCGTCGCGATGTGTGGATCGCTGGCGATCTGGCCTGCTCAAAAGAGTCTGGGAGCCTTGCTGAGCCTTTCGGCGGCGGTCATGGTGGCCACTCAGTTCTGGCACGGGTATGGCGGCGGGCTTTATCTGGCCTGGTACCTTCCGCTGCTGCTGCTGACGGTCTTCCGTCCCAACCTGGAGGACCGTGTGGCGATGAATGTCGTGAGCGAGACCTGGCTCCTGCGACGCTAGTTGTGGGATGAGGTTCAGGAGCGGCGCAATGTCAGGAGCGGCGCAGGTTCACGCCTTGCGCCTCCTGCAGATCCTGGTGCTTCAAACGGACATAGTGCCATTGCTTCCAGGCCTTCTTGTCGAAACCGAAGCCGGCAATTCCCGTCAGATGCTGGAGCGTGGCCAGTACGTTGTCATTATGGAACTCGAACACCATGGGTGTCGGCTCGCCGTCGGAACCGATCACAATGCGCGTGTGGTAGGTAATGAGCGCATCGATGAGCGGCGCGATGGACGCGTCTTCTCCCAATCGCGACAGAGCCGTCCCCGCCCGGTTGACCAGCAGGTTGCTTTCGTGTCGCAAGATATCCAGACACCGCTTATGAACCAGCGGGTGCCGAGCTTCCGCCAGGCGGTCGAGGCAGGCATAGGCGACTTCTTCATCGTGATCGACCAGCAGGACATCCAACAGGAAGCTCAGCGCTTCCGGTGTTCCGATATGGGCCAGCGCCTGGACGTACAGCAGCCTCACCGATCGCACGGTTTCGGACGTCAACTGCACGGAGATGGCCCGTACCGCCAATGGATCTTTCACTTGCAGGATGGCTGCTGAAGCGTGACCAGCGCGATCACGGTTCAGCTCGCTGCGCCACTGGGCGATCTGCCGGTACCAATGCCGTTCGCCCGTCTCTCGCCGTCGTTTCGTCTCGAGCAACTCGACATGCTGTGGAAGCTCCCAACGCCCTCGATAGAGGACATATCCTTGCTCCTGCATATGCTGTTGCTGAGTAATCCAATTCCCTCGGACCTGCGAGTATCCCAACCCCCTGCGCGCTGCGACATGATCGGGTTCCAGGCGCAGAACACGCTGCAGATGGTATTGCCGCCGTTCCTTCATCTCGTGCTCCTTGCACCACTCGGCAAGCGCCCAGTGGCCAGCCGCATCCGCGTGATGACGGACGAGTTCCTGCTGGTATTCCCGCTCCAGCTGCGTCTCGCGGAGCACTTGCTTGATCTGGGTCCGGTCAAGTACCAGGCGGACTCCGGCGGTCGTGTGGATCTCGTACGGCTGGCCTTGCCCTTCCTCTTCATTGAGCCAGAGCCCCTGCAGCTGGCCGCCGCCGGCAAGTTCAAAGATGTCGCCCCGCGCACGGCTCGCCAGGTCCGGGTCAGCGGCCATCAACAATGCCGCCACGCTGACTGCCTTCGCCACTCTCTGCATGGTCCCGGACATGACTGCCACTAATCCTTAGGTGACACTGATCCTTAGGTAACACTGATCCTTAGGTAACACTGATCCTTAGGTAACACTGATCCTTAGGTAACACTGATCCTTAGGTAACACTGATCCTTAGGTAACACTGATCCTTAGGTGACACTGATCCTTAGGTGACACTGATCCTTAGGTGACACTGATCCTTAGGTGACACTGATCCTTAGGTGACACTGATCCTTAGGTGATCATATCCACAGGCGTTTCCTGCCCCAGCAGGATCGTGCCCAGCCGACGTAAGGAACTGACTGCCGGCGGTTCGCCCCCAGGGCCCAGCCAGCAGTATAGGCCTCCCGGCTCCCCCCCTGCAAACAGATTCCGTTCGGCAGCCGTGGGGCCGTTGACCTGCGGTGGCGAACGTTTCGCCCCCGCCCACCGGCGTCCCGTGTCGATATCTGGTAGTCCGGCAGGGCAGGTTCCGCCACTGCGAACGCCGATCGGAGAGGGGGCGGGGGCGGCGTTCAAGTCCATGATCCCGGTGGGCCGATGACTGGAAGTGGGTCATTGCCGTCACGATTCGTCTGAGCAACACCAGGGAGTCGGTGACACCATTTTTCGGAAGGGGAGTTTTGTGAAAAAGCCGTCGACTTTGTTGTTGCTGACGATCGTGGCGGTGGGTGCGTGGTTTCTCTTTGGCCGCTTTGAGATCCGCGGACTGGACCAGCTGAAGATCGTCCGCCGCGGCAGCGCCGAGGCGGTAACCGAGGGAGTGCCTCCGGCGGTGAACTCGAAAGGGACGATCCGAGTGGCCTCGTTCAACCTCGACGCCTTCGGGCCAGCGAAAGCGGAGAACACGGCGGTGATGGAAGTCTTGGGCCGGGTGATCCGCGAGTTCGACGTCGTGGCGCTGCAAGATGTCCGGTCCGGGCGTCCTGACGTGCTGCGCAAACTGCTCGACAAAGTCAATGAAACGGGACGCCACTACTCGCTGCTGGCAGGACCTCTGGTCGGCCGCTCGGAGGAGAAGGAGCAATACGTCTTCATCTTTGATCAAGTCACCCTTGAAACGGACCGGAGCGCCGCCTATACGGTGGACGACCCCGATGATCTGCTGCACCGCCCACCACTTGTCGGCGGGTTTCGCGTTCGAGGTCCCACGCCCGACCAGGCATTCACCTTCACATTGGTCAATGTCCACGTCGATTCAGACGAACCGCAGTTCGAAATGAAGGCGCTGGCCAAAGCGTTCTTCAAGGTCCGTGACGACGGACGGGGCGAAGACGACTTGATTATGCTGGGGGATTTCCAACGAGATGATCAGCAGATGGGGGAATTCGGGCAGATACCAGGGTTCCTGGCAGCCATCAACGCTCAGCCGACCAACACGCGTCAGACGCTGCAGTACGACAATCTCGTGTTCCAGCTGCCAGCCGTCTGCGAGTATGCCGGGCACAGTGGCGTCTTCGACTTCCTGCGGGAATACAACCTGACGCTCCAACAGGCTCTGCAGGTCTCGTCCCACCTCCCCGTCTGGGCAGAGTTTAGCATTTACGAGGGGGGCAGCAATCCCGCCGTCATTGCGTCACAGGCGGCCGCAGGACTGCGGTAATTGCCGGCCGGGCTGTCGCAGAGCGGCCCGGGCTGTCGCACACCGAGTCGCTTGACAATCCGACCGCGGCCACGAAAGAATGCGTCTGGAGAGTCAATTCATGCGCATGTCGTGTATCCATTGCGGTCAGGTCTTCTCAATCACCGCTTCGCAACTCGGTGGCAAGGGACGTTGTCCTCATTGCCAGGGGGAGATTCGCCTGCCCAAGGCAACCGATGATGTCGAGCAGCCCGTTGAGAAAGTCGAACCCTCCCATTGGCTGCAGAACTCCATGTCGGGACTCTTGTCACTGATCTTCCACATGGCCCTGATCCTGGTGCTGGCCCTGATCAGCTATGACTCCTACAGCGGTGTGGGCATGGGCGATGACGTGCTCATCGGACAACTCCCCTCCGAAAAGCTCGGCGAATCCCAGGACGAGCAGTTGCAGGCGGCGGAAGTAACGGCCGAAACGAGCCAGGATTTCGCCGACGCTCTGGAGACGGAGCCGCCGATCGCGACCAGCAGCGAGAGCGTCAGCACCCAAGAGCTGGTCGTCGCCTCGCCGTCGACGGGTGGCGGTGAAGCCACCGCCTTCGACCTGGGTGCGACGAGTGTGGGAGGAGGCTCGATGGCCGGAGGCAGCTGGGATGGCTTGCTGCAGTCGCTGCGGAACAACGGACTCGACATCGTCCTCACTTTTGACAGCACCGGAAGCATGCAGGGAGAAATCGATCAGGTCAAACGTCAGATCAATCGAATCGGCTCGATCCTCCTGAAGCTTGTTCCCAAAGCACGAATCAGCATCTGCACTTACCGCGACCAGGGGGACGCGTATGTGGTACGCGGACTCCCTTTGACTAACGATCTGCCGGAGATTGAGCGGTTTCTGGCCGGGATTCAAGCCGACGGAGGGGGCGACGCGCCGGAAGCCGTTCACGAGGGTCTGCGATGGTCGCTGGAACAGAATTCCTTTCAATCGCGTGCACGCAAGGTCATTCTGGTGTTCGGCGATGCGCCGCCGCACCAGGAAGATCTCCCCATGTGCCTCCGTCTGGCCTCCGATTTCCACGGGCAGGACAAGGGAGTGGTCAGCACCGTAACCTGCCGCGCTCGCCGCCCACTACGTGAGTTTCAGGAGATTGCCGAGGTGGGAGGGGGCGAGGCCTTCTTGACTACCGACGAACAACAGATCATGACACAGCTGATGGTTCTGGTGTTTGGCAGCCGACATCGAGCCAAAGTGCTGGAGGCCTTCAAACTGCTCGAAGACGGGCCCTGATGGTCGGATCGCACTCGGTCGCTTACACCACGACCAACCACTTGGGTCGTTCCGCGACTCACGAGCGGTGAACCGTGGGCGACGTCAGTCACCGAGACGTCCGAACCGCAGAATATCGAACAAGGAGTATCCAGTTGCCAAATGGAAGAACCAAGTTCGCAGTCCCCCGCGATCGCTCGATAGGTGGCTCAGACGAGTGGCTTGTGACAGTTCAGCTTTCGGGTTCGTTGGCGCTGGCTCTGCCAGTGTAGCCTTGCCCGATAGCCGGGCACTGGCCAAGCCTGTGCCACGTTAGGTCTTACGGGCACTGGCAAAGCCAGTGGCACCCCCATTCTCGGCTGTCACAGAGCACCAAGCTTCCTCTTCCCTCTTGTCCTTCATTCTGCCACCGCATGTTCGATATTCTGCGGTTTTCTGTCGGATATTCAGCTGGCACCGAGGGCCCGCAGCGCATCGGGAAGCGCCTCGTGAATCTGAAACAACGTTCCGTCCAGCTTGAGGATGCGAAACGCCTGCCGCACTTGCGGATGCATGCTGCACAACTGCATCACGCCCTGATAGCTCATGAGCCGTTTGCGCGTCAGCAGTACGCTGTTGATGACGGCCGACGAACATTGTGTGACGCACGTGAAATCGATTAACAGCTTGCGTGGGCGTTGCTGTTCGACGTACTCCAGAAGCTCGTCATGCAACTCCGTGATCAGGATCATGTCGTGCAGCTTCGGATCGCTCAGACGAACGATCGTGACATCTTGGTCCGTCTCAACGTCGAAGTGCTTGTGCTGAACCATCGGTCAGCTCCCCTCCGTCTGCTCGAGCCGCATCGCATCATCGGCTCGTCTCTGCACACCAAGGCCGTTCATGATCGCACGTCGGAACCGGCCTTCCCCTGAGGAACCGATCCACCAGGTGCCGGACCCGTGGATGGGGAGCCGGGCGTTTCGAGCTCGTTCTGCCCCACGGCCTGCCACGGATTGAGCCAATCTCCCCAGTTCTCGAGGTACATGGCATAGGCCGGCACCTCCTGCTGACGCTCCATCAGCCACTGCCGCGTCTGGGCGATCAGCTGTTGCTCCTGAGCCAAGGGAATCTGCCCCAACATCACACAGATACGGAGGAATACAAAATACGTATCCAGCACGTCACAACGACAGTAGTCTGTGATCTGACTGAGTTTCCCGGCGTCGTACAGGTCCTGGACCATGTGCCCCTGCACCTCCATCTTGCCCGGCTTGCCCAGCAGATTGGCCGCCAGATTCAGCCCTCCGGTAAATCGCGTTGCGCCAAAGTTCGTCAGCACATCATGCAGGTCGAGGTGTGAGGCGAGATTATAGCGATTGCGCCGCTGGTCGTATGCTTTGGCCTGTACATCAAACCAGCCGGGGACGCTCAGTCCGAAACGAAAGGCCGCCAACTCCATCAGCGGCAGATCGAATGTCCGGCCGTTAAAAGTGACGAGGGTCGGCCGGCGATACGCTTCCCAGCCGCGCCAGAAGTTCTCCGTGATGACATGGGGACGAAAATGAGGTTCATCGAGTGCAACCAGATCGATCAGCCGGAAATCGTCGCTCACCTTGCCAATCACCAGCGAGATCGGCACCTGGAAGGTGTATGGAATGAAGTCCGACTGATGCTGTTGCCAGAGTTCCTGCCGGTAACGTTGCACCGCTTCCTGGGCCGACAGATGCTCCCCGGGATAGCGGAGTCTGGTTACCAGGTCCCCGTCTGCCACACTCTCGATGTCGAACACAAAGTACCGCACAGGTAAGGTCACCGCCGAGTCCCCTGATATCCTGACCCAGACTCGTCCAGCACGAGCCGCCTTGTAACGAGACATCCTGTCGCATCGCGACAGTGGACCAACGTGCTCCGTGGTCAGAGCCGCCGCAGCAAGTCCGCGCCTGATGGAAATCCACCTGCGGCCCCCACGAACCCCATTGCCACCTGCCACCGCCCAGCTCCGTTGGTCCAGCCCCAGCCTAGCAAAATCGTGCCGCCAACGCGATTGGCCACCGACACCAACCACGGCGTGGCCACGGATGGCTTGCGGCAACCCGCCTCCAGGTCCCCTTCCCTCCGCCTCTGGCTGCACGCCTCCCCGGTGAGCCGAGGCGGGCGATTTGCCCTCCGGGACCGGTTGCCCTACCCAGCCGCGGTACGATACTTTGGCGGTATCAAGCGACTAACTCACTGGACCCGCACGAGAGGAAACGGCACCCCATGAATCGCGACCGGCTGCTTGAGAGATTCCTGCGATATGTGGCCATCGATACGATGGCGAACGAGTCCGCCACATCCTATCCCAGTTCCGCCGGTCAGCTCAAATTAGGAAGACTGCTCGCCGACGAACTGATCACCCTGGGACTGCCCGATGTCTGTCATGACGACTTCGGTCTGGTGGTGGCCACCGTCCCGGCTACGGTACCGCATCCGGTGCCTGTGGTGGCCTTCAATGCCCACGTGGATACTTCACCAGAAACGAGCGGCGCCAACGTCAAACCGCAGATCATCGAGCGTTATCACGGTGGCGACATCATCCTGAGGGGCGATACCAGCAAGGTCATTCGCGTCACGGACAACCCGGAGCTGGACCAACTGCATGGTTGCACGCTCATCACGACGGACGGCACCACACTATTGGGAGCTGACGACAAGGCTGGCGTGGCGATTATCATGGAAACGGCTGCCTATCTAATGGAACATCCCGAAATCCCGCACGGTCCACTCCGCATCCTCTTCACCTGCGATGAGGAGATAGGTCATGGCGTGGATCATGTTGATTTGCAGAAATTGGGCGCTCAGGCCTGCTACACTCTCGACGGCGCCGGCGCCAATACGCTGGACGTAGAGACTTTTTCGGCGGATCTGGCTGTGGTGAAGATCCGCGGCGTCAATATTCACCCGTCGATTGCCAAGGGGCGCATGGTCAATGCTCTGCGGGCGGCCGGTACCTTCCTCGATCGCCTGCCCCGGACGACGCTGGCACCCGAATCGAGCGAGGGCCGCGAGGGCTTTCTGCACCCCTACGTCGTCCAGGGCGGCGTGGCCGAGGTGACAATCAAAGTTCTGCTGCGCGACTTCGATACCGCCAATTTGCGGGCACACGCAGACCGCCTGCAAGAGATCGCTGATTGCGTCGAGGAGGAGATGGCGGGGATTCGATGCGATCTCCAGGTGACTCCGCAGTATCGCAATATGGCCGACGGCTTGCAGCGGGAGTCGCGGGTGGTGGAGCACGTGCAACAAGCTCACGCGCGCCTCGGTCGAACGCTCCGCCTGACGATCATTCGCGGTGGCACCGATGGGTCGATGTTGACGGCCAAAGGTCTGCCGACGCCAAATCTGTCGTCAGGACAGCATACTCCCCATTCGCCACTGGAGTGGGCGTGCCTCGATGAAATGGTTCAGGCCGTCGAAGTGCTGGTGGAGCTCGCCCAGGTCTGGGCGGAGTCGGCACAACCGTAAGCGGAGAGGAATCGCCTCGCTCGTACCACTCGGCAACGGGCATTGTGGCAACAGCGCAAAGCTTGTTAAAATGGGAAAACGTGACGCAGGAGCAAATCGTTAAAGTCCGACTAATTTATGAAGGTTCCGGTAAACTTGGATCGTGGCACCGGCCGAAGAAACGAGACTAGCGAGTTAGTCTCGTCGGGATCTCTATGATTGCTCTCAGCGATGCACCGCGACTGGGCGATTGCCGGTCGAGTTGATTCGGCCGCGGTCGATTCCGGTGCTCGTGCATGCACGACTGTGTCAGGGCCATCGACTCATCCATAGTATTCCTTATGTTGGTCCAGGGAAGACTCAAGTGCCTCGCCTCTCGATCGTGATTCCGTGTGTCCTGGGTGCCGATTGTTTTGAGACCACGCTTGCATCGGTCCTCCAGAATCGGCCGGACGACTGCGAAGTCCTGGTGGTGCAGCCGTGCCCCTATACGGATCCGTACGAATTGAAGCATGAGGTGCGGTTTGTGGAAGGGCCGGCGCACGCGTCGCTGCTGGAGCTGATCAATCTGGCCTTTCAGGTGGCCGAAGGCTCGGTCGTGCACTTGCTATCGTGTGACCTGGAGGTGCTGGAAGGGTGGACGCAGCCGGCGGTGGCTCATTTTCGCGACCCGGCGGTGGCAGCCGTGGCGCCGTTGATAGTTCGCAAAGGGGCGTTGGATCAGGTCGTGGCGCGCGGCGTCTGCTATCGATCCGGAGGCGCACGGCATGTGCAGCGAGCACGGCGAACTCGCACGGAAAGCGACAGCCTGCTAGGTCCCATTTTGGCCGCCGGGTTCTACCGGCGCGACACGGTCCGAGAGATCGGCGGTTTTCGACAGGATGTGGGGGTCGAGCTGGCGGACGTCGACGTCGCGCTTCGTCTCCGGTCCGCGGGCTATCGCTGCCTGCATGAGGAAGTGTCTCGTCTTACGACACAGGTGTCGATGAGCCATCCTCCGTTGTCGTTTCAGAGCGGGCGAGAGGCAGAGGAGTATTTCTGGGCGCACGCCGCCAGATCGACACGCGGGACTTCGCTGCTCATGCACCTGGCGAGTGTGATGACCGAACTGATCACGAATCTGCGATCCCCGCGAGTGATCATGCGTCTGCTCGGCCGCAGCGCCGCGTGTTTCGAACGGTTGTTCGCAGGTCGCCATCCCTGTCATCCCGACCTGCAGCCACCGAGTCAGTCATCGTCGTCCCCTTCTCAAGCGACGACGGGTGACGAGTCGCCCGGGGTGCTGTCTCGCAAGCCCACTTCAGCCGACGGCAGCGTGATGGTCAACACGCGTGCAGCTGCCTGACGGTATCGGACCGACGTTCGGCCAGGCAGAGCGCAAAGATGGAGATCAGGATCTGAAGCATGGCGATGTTCACGGGATGAATGCGCCACGCCTTCGGCTCAACGGCTTCTGTCGTGCGCGATCGATTCCACACCTCATGCCACTCCCAACCATCGGCGGTCCGCCGCCAACCGTCCGCCAGTCGGACCTGAACCTCCGACGTGTCGGACCAGGTGAGGGGAAGATCAATGGTTGATGCGAGGTAGCCGACAGTGAGTAGTAGAACGACTGTACCGGTTATGCCGCGCACGGGAGACCTCCCACTGATGACCTTGACGCTGTGGCAGGGAATCCGGCCGCGGCTCGTTCACCGCGGTGATCCGGTAAGGGACGGGTCATCCTTGATGGTCATCTGCTGGCTGTGAGAATGCAACCATCGCGCCAGATTCATCTGGGCTATCTTCACCCGCATCCTAACTGTTCCTGGCGGCTGGAGTTACTGAGTTTGGAGCGCGGCAGTCGCCGTTGGAGGACGTTGCCCAATCGCAGCGCGGGAGCGTCCCATGTGGCGACAAGGCAACGTGTGGCAGAAAGTCGATGGCCATCGGCACCGTCACGGTGTCGGGCAACGAAAACCGCAGGCCATTCGTGTCGCCAGAGCTAAATTGCGCCATTGTGTCGACCAACTTGTTTGCTGGAGCACATTACGTGTCCTAGATTTCAACGTAGGTATCAAGGCGGAGGGTCTCCAGGCGTCCAAGGGGTATGACACTGGCGATCCCCGCAGCGTGCCTGCCTCCCGGAATCGAATCCTGATGCTTCTCACCAACTTCTCGGGAACAAGGTAGTCGACGGAGAGAACCCGTATCCGCCCGCGCTGGCCAGCGACGGCAAACGGTAGTAGGAACGTTGGGCCACAATCAGTGAAACTTGTTACCGCGCAATCCCCCAAATCTGTCGCGGTGGTTTGAACAAGGGTGAACAGGAAATGACGACTCGCAAGGCTTCGCTCCGCATTGAATCCCTGTTGGCCGGTGCACAACTGCCAGCACTTCCCCAGAGTGCCATTCGACTGCTGCAACTCTCCCAGGATCCCGAGAATGGGCCGGCCGAATTCGCGATTCCCATCGAGTCCGATCCAGGTCTGACCGGGCAGGTGTTGAAATTCGTCAATTCGTCGTACTTCGGATTCGCACGGGAGATCTCCAGCATCAAGTTGGCGATCACCCTGGTTGGCATTCGGACCATCAAGAACTTCGCTCTGTGGAGTGCTGTGTTCAGCTTGATGCCGAACCCGAAATGCGGTCCGTTCGACTTGAAGAGCCTCTGGCAAGACTCCTTGCGCCGCGGCCTGTTTGCCCGCGCCCTGGGACGACTGCTCGGTCAGGCGGACAGCGAAGACCTGTTCGCTGCCGCACTGCTGCAGGACATGGCGGTGCCGCTGTTGGCCAAGGAACTGCCCGAAGAATACGACAAGCTGTTCCAGGGCCGCCGCGGGGGCCAAACCCGCTTGTCCGATCTGGAACGGGAACGGTTTGGCTGGACGCACGCCGAAGCGGCCAGCATCCTGGCTCGTCGATGGAGCCTGCCCGAAGAGTTCGCCGACCTGATCGAGAACCACATCGCGTTCGAACGACTGCTGACCGATGGAGCGACTGCCGGACAGGTGGCCGTGAGCCTCTCCGCACTCCTGCCATCGGTGCAGGACAGCGTGTGGTATGAGCGGGAGCCGTTTGTCGATGTGTTCTGCAAACTGACGCGTTCCCCGGAAGCGGCGTTGCAGCCATTGCTGGCCGAGATCGACGCCGGCTTTGAGGAATTCGCGCCGGTCTTGAAACTCGGCCTGCCCACGCACACGCTCGTCGCCTGCCTGGAGAGTGTTCAGCCGGCGTCCGCCTCGAGCTGATTGGAGAACGGGGCCATCGGAGTGGAAAGCCCCGCGGACTAGGTTGTCTTGACGTCGGACGGTCTCGCCAATCGGACTCGTCGAGCGCCCCACAATTCAATGCTTGGCCCGCAACCGTGCAAACCCTCAGGGTGTCTTCCGGCGTCCTGAGGGTTTCGCGTTCCCGGGCCGCCATGAGCTGAAATGGTTGCGCCACAGCATCGGCCGCGTTCTGCAGCAGCCGACTCTACTGATTGCCACAGAAAGACTTAGGATCCCTCGGCAAATATCCCATTTGGGGTCGCGTGACCGAGCGGTTAGAATAGAATCTGTGATGGGTTGTCAGTGAGTCCTTTTCCCGGCAGGGTTCCCTCAGTGGCCGACTATCAGCGTATCATCCGGCAACAGGCTCTCCGCGAAGCCGAGGGCTACCTGGATCTGGCGATGGGCTTCGCCGACCGGTGGCCACTCGACTTGAAGCAGCGGATTACGCTGGCCGAGCGTGCTCTGACTGCGTTGGAGCGCGTGCGGGGGAGCAGTGGCCAACGCAGTCACGTCCTTTACCTGTCCGGCCAAGCCTATCGAGTCATGCAGCGCTATCAGGAAGCGGTGACTCCTTTGGCCGCGGCCGCCGATCTCGAGCCAGACAACATCGGAATCTGGCTTGCCTTGGCTTGGTGCTACAAACGGATCGGCCGACTTGATTTAGCAATCGAGGCGTTGGAAAACGCTTTGGCGGCCGACGCGCAGGAGGCCATTCTGCACTACAATCTGGCCTGCTATTGGAGTCTGGCAGGAAACCCCTCCATTGCTCTACAGTATCTGGCACAGTCTTTTGACATCGATCCCCGCTATCGCGAGCTGGTGGCGGACGAGACGGATTTCGATCCCATCCGCGATTTGCCCGACTTCCAGTCGTTGGTGGGGGCCATCGTGTAGATCGGCATGGTGCTTGGTGACAGCGTGGCTTTCGAGTGGGGTGCCACGGGCTCTGCCAGTGTAGCCTTGCCCGAAAGCCGGAGGAGCACTGGCAGAGCCAGTGGCACCCTGATTTCCAGCTTGCCACACGAGTTGCCACACGAGTTGCCACGCCAGGTCACTGCTGGTCACCCTTCCCCCGTGCCGCTCGGCCGCGCGTTCAGGACTTCGCGGCGTAGAGCTCCGCGTACTCGAGAATCCAGACGTTGATCAGCTCGATGAATTTGTCCAGATCGACTTCTTCGAGTTTCTCAAAATAGTTGCGGTTGAATACTTCTTTGTTGCGGATGGTCCCCTTGGCCGCCAGGTCAAGCACGGGAGCTGAGCTGTAAGGCCGGACCGTCATCTCGAGACGGCTGTAATCGTTCTCTCGTCGACGCCCTTCGACCCTACGCAGATCATCACGACTGCAGGCAGCTCCCCAACCACGCTCTCCAAACAGGGTTTCCGGCCGGAAGCCCGGGAAGAAACCAGGCAGCTGTCGGATGCGCTGTTCAATCTGTTCGGACAACCGGAGCCGATAGGTGGAATGGAGGCGTTTGAGCTCTTCGTCGGTGAGCGATTTCGCCTCGGCTTCGCTTTTCCGCGCCTCGCTCTTGCGTTTTCCTCGCTCAATCGCCTTCTGCAAACGGTCTTCAAAACTCATGACTATGACTTGTTTCCGTCAGTTTGTTTTTTCTGATAGAACTGCATCAGATCGGAAAACGACCGGAGCGGCTCCTTCCCTTCCTCCATTTCCTTGGTGATCGGTGTGATCACCTTGGGTTTGCGCGGCGGACGACTCTGGTCGCGCGATTTCTCGCGAGGTGGTCTTCCTTTGGCCTTGGTGCCCGTCGACTGCTCTGCCTGGACGGGACGAGGCGGACGCGGCGGGCGTTTCGCCGATTGCCGGCGCGGATGCGGCTGGTCTGGCTTGCGCCGCGATTCGACTGGCTTCTCCGTGCCCGGCTCAATGGCGGTGAGCGACACCCGACGGCGTTGCTTGTCGATATCGACCACCCATACGGTCAACACATCGCCAACCCCCACCACTTCGTGCGGATCGCGCACGAATCGATCGGCCAGGCGGCTGATGTGGACCAAGCCGCTATCCGAAAGACCGATGTCAACAAACGCGCCGAAATCGACCACGTTGAGCACGGTGCCCGAGAGCATCATACCGGGCTCCAGGTCTTCGAGCTTCACGATGCCGTGCCGAAATACCGGCGCCGGCAAGTCCTCACGCGGATCGCGCCCAGGCCGAGCCAGGGAGTTGAGGATATCCTGCAACAGGATATCGCTGACACACCAGGCGGCCGCCAGCCCGGACACATCGAGCTGATGGAACTTGTCGTACAGCCGCCGACAACGCTGGGTGATTCCCTCCGCTTCCTGCTCCTGCTGGTCAGCTGTCGATTCGGCAGCTGTCGGCTCACCGGTCGCTCCACTCGTCTCGTGCTCCGATGCATCCTGCGGCACCTCGACCGACGTCGCGACACCTTCCTCTGATCTCCCTTCGGCTTCCTGCGGCGACGCGGCCGACACGATGTTGCCGGCCGGCTCGGGAGGCTGCGGAATATCCGCCGTCAGAGGAGTGACAGCCGAGGGCACGGGCTGCGACGAAGCAACCGCGTCGTCCCCTGCGGCCCCCAGTGGCTCCTGGTCCTGAACGGTCGGCGTGGCCGAGTCTGCTGCGGCGATGGCCTGG
>JBGSHS010000135.1:0-17850 GCA_041752115.1 Pirellulaceae bacterium
TGACAACCACGTCACGCCTTCACCCCACAAGGACCGGTTCACCGCCGGTCCTTCTTTCTTGCGCATCGAACCCTGCCCCCCCATCACGTTAGTTCAACCAAAACGAGCCAACACCCGGCAAAGAATTCGGGCGGCAGCAGCCCTCGCGCTGGAGGATGCGCAAGGCGAGCGGGCCGTGATTGTGACTGCTGATCTGGTCGGTTTTCAGGCAGCGGTCATCACAAACGAAGTGTGTCGTCGGATTGAAGCCAAGACCGGTTTGCCACGCCATCGCCTGCTGTTCAATGCTTCGCATTCCCACACGGGCCCATTGATCAGTCTGGATCCACATCCCTCTGCCAATGCCGTAGCCCACGCCCCCCTGACAGCAGATGACACTCGAGAAACTCGAGCATATACACTCGCGCTGCAGGATAAACTCGTGCAGCTCGTCTGCGACGCAGTCGCGCAACTGGCTCCAGCGCAATTGTGCTGGGGCAGGGGGGAGGTGAGCTTCCCCATGAACCGACGACTTCCGCAGGACGGACGGATCGTGATGAGCGACAATCCCGCCGGAGCAGCTGATCGCTCCGTGCCCGTGCTGCGCATTGACGCTCCCGATGGAACACTCCGCGGCGTCGTGTTCGGGTGTGCCTGCCACAACACCACGCTCACCGGTCAGGACAATGTGATCGCCGGCGACTTCGCCGGTTTCGCTCAACAGCAGTTAGAGCAGCAGTTCGCCGGTGCGCAGGCGATGTTCATGAGTGGATGTGGAGCTGACGCCAATCCCAGTCCGCGCGGTTCGCTTCACCTCGCTCTACAGCACGGCCGGACGCTCTCTGGCGAAGTCGAGCGGGTGCTCCAGTCGCAACTCAAGCCGATACCGGCCAGGTTGCAGACGGCGTACCGAGAGGTTTCGTTGCCGTTGCAGGATCTGTCGCGGGAAGCGATTCAGCAGCGAACGCAGCTTCCGTCAGCCGAGTCGGTGATGGCGCGGCATATGCTCGACGTGTTGGACGAAGGTTACACATTGCCCCACAGCTACTCGGCGCCACTGGCGGTGTGGCAACTGGGTAACGCCCTGACACTCGTTGCGCTCCCTGCGGAGCCGGTGGCGGACTATGTACCGTTGCTCGGTCGGCAGCTTGGCGGTGAGGATCTCTGGGTGGCCGGGTTTAACAACGACTGCTTCGGCTACCTCCCTTCGGCACAGGTGGTGCGTGAAGGAGGCCACGAGGCGATCGGGATCACGCTCTGGATCTGGGGACAGTCGCTGACCACCCAGGCCGGCTTCTTCGCGTCGGAAGTGGAACAGGTTGTCATCAACTCGGTCGTCGAGCTGGCCGCCGAGGTGGGGCGTACAAGCCATATCCCCCCTCCCTATCCTATTCGCGTCGAGCGCAATGTGCGCATTCCCACGCGCGACGGGATTACCTTGGCAGCGGACATCTATCGTCCCGATTGTACGGGTCGTTTTCCAGCCCTTGTTCAAGTGAGCTACTACGTAACCAGTGCGCAGTTGGCCGAATTCTTCGTTCCACGTGGTTACGCCTGTGTATTTGCCAACAGCCGTGGCAGGGGCGGATCGGAAGGCGAATGGGACCCCTATGTCAACGAACCTCGCGATGGTTTTGATCTGCAGCAGTGGGTCGGTTCCCAAGGCTGGTGCGATGGGAAGATCGGCACGTTCGGCCAGTCGTACAACGCCTTTACTCAGATCATGAGCGCACCGCTGGCAAGTCCACACCTGAAGTGCCTGGTCCCGATCGAGGGACAGCAGAGTTTTTTCGGCCATCAGTACAATGATGGCGTGCTGCAGCTGAATGTCGTCTTCACACACGGTCTGTTTGCCACTGGAGCGACCGGCCTGCAGGGCCACATCCCGATCAATGACCCGCATTTCCTGCAGCTCCCGTTAATGGCTGCCGCTGATCGGGTGCCGCATCCGCAGGCCCAGCGAATCAAGTCATGGATGCAGCACAGCTCGTACGACGAGCACTGGAAGTCGTTTGGGGTCAAGGAGAAGTATTCACAGATCCAGGCCCCGGCCTACCTCGTCACGGGCTGGTACGACAATCTGCTGCTGGAGAATGTTCGCAACTTCGACGGATTCCGGCACAGCGGAGGAAATCCGTCGGTGCAGCAAGGGACGAAGCTGCGTGTGGGTCCAGGTGTCCACGGCGCTAATCCGCTGCCGCTTGTTGAGTCTTTGCGGTGGTACGACTATTGGCTCAAGGGACTTCCCACCGGAATTGAAAAAGAGGCTCCGCTCCACATCTTCGTGATGGGCTCTGGGCGATGGCGCGATGAATTTCAATGGCCGCTCTCAAAGACCCGCTTCACTCGGTTCTATCTACGTAGTTGCGGCCATGCAAACTCGCTGCGAGGTGACGGAGGGTTGTCAGAAGAGCTGCCTCCCGTCGAGAGTTCTCCAGACGTATTCACATATGATCCGGCCAATCCCGTCTACACCTTGGGAGGTCAGATCTCCACCAATCCTGAAATCTGGGGGCCACAGGATCGACAATCGGTTCAGGTACGAGACGACGTGCTCGTCTACACAACTCCTCCTTTCGCGGAAGACGTCGAAGTAACCGGCCCGGTGGAGGTCAAGCTCTTTGCGTCGTCCTCGGCCACCGATACTGACTTCACGGCAACTCTGACCGACGTCCATCCTGACGGCCGAGCAGTCCACATCTGTGAGGGAATCCGCGGCACATCCTTTCGAGAGTCGCTCGAGCATCCTTCGCCCATCGCTCCTCACCAGATCTATGAGTATACGATCGACCTCTGGCACACCAGTCAGTTGCTGCCGCACGGGCATCGATTGCGATTGGAGATCTCCAGCAGCAATTTTCCTCGGTACGCACGCAACCAGAACACTGGAGCCCCGTTGGGAACGAGCGCAGAACTTAAGGCTGCGCGGCAGACGATCTATCATGATGCCGCTCATGCATCCTACCTGCTGCTCCCCATTGTCCCTGTGGCAACGGAACAATCCATTGCACCGCGGCCGGACGGCAGCTTGCGACTGACGGCTGATACGGCGGTCATCGGCACGCGTTCGGAGACCGCCACGCCGACACTCCGCTTAGCTGCCGACGCCGGCGTCCTGGGCTGGTGGAGCGACTCGCACGATGAAGCCACCTGGACGATCGAGGTGCCAGAGCCCGGCGATTACTCCGTTACCCTCAACTTCGCCTGTGCCGATGAAGCGGCCGGCAATGAATTCGAGCTGTTGATCGGCGCTGAACGATTGACTGGTCGGGTGGCCGCAACCGGCACGTGGTACGACCAGCGCGAGCACACGTACGGCGAGTTATCTCTGCCGGCCGGCCATCACAACGTCACCTTGCGCAGCCTCGGACCAATTCGCCATGCTCTGTTTGATTTGCGTGCGGTCCACCTGCAGCCGTGTGTGCACGACAAGTAAATCCTTCGCGTGCCACTGGCTTCGCCAGTGCTGAATTCCCAGACAACCACTCGCAGCGTCAGCGCGCGTGATGCGAGTCCGGACTATCAGCGAGGGAGTTCCGTCCACGTGCTTCCCTCCTGAACGCACCCGAACAAGGTGAGGCGAAGGCGTGGCAACGCCAGCTAGTGCGACGCCAGGATTTCGAGACAGCAGTCACCTGAGAGCTTGTCGCCATCCTGAATCGTGACCTGTCCCAGATCACAGCGCGTCAGTGCGTGCAGCAGAACCGCATCGGCTGCCAGACAGCAGCGGACGTGGCGATCGGCATTGGCCTGCACACGCAGCCCGGCCCCGCCGGGGGCCGTCAGCGAAGCTTCGTAGACGTGGAACTTGACCGATCGGAAGTCGGCTGTCCCGAGTGCCGTCTGGTCCTGGCTCCACGGCCAGCTCGGCTTCACATGGCCCGGATCTTCACCTAGCCGTGGATCTCTCAGTGCCGCGGCAACTCCCTGTGTCCGACTGATCGAATCCTCGGGAAACACACCCCACTCCGACCAGCGCCGCCAGGCGAACTGGTCGCACGACCGCTGCAGTTCCACTCGCACTCCCGCTTCGCGCGTGTCCAGTGGTTCGCCGTGATACGTGTAATCGTACGTGACTCGGCCCACGCCATCTCGGTCAATCAACCAGCGCATCACGCCTTCAAACAACTGATAATGCTCCTCCACACGCAGCTCCACACATTCTGGATGCGCGATCACCTCCACCTTGTCCACGACGCGGGTCGTCTCGTCGGGAAACACGGCATACGGCTTGCCATGCGGCCCGGCCAGGTCTCCGAAGTCGTAGCGTGTCAGATGGGGTCGGGGAAAACGGATGACGGGAGCCGTATGTTTTGGGTCCTGCGCCGCAAATTCGCCGTGCCGAGTGTCAAACATCAGCGAATAGCCACGCCCCTCCAGTTGCACCTTCGCTCCAGTGCGAGTCACACGGGGCGGACCGGCCGAGGGCGCAGGCACCGCGTGTGGGGTGCGAGGTCCGAGCTGAATCACAGCACTCGTAATCAGGCGGCCATTTGCGGCCGTGGCATCCAGTCGCAGCGGAGCCCCGCTGGAAACGCCGCCAGGCAAAGTAATCTCGAGCGTTCCTTCACTCAGCGGTGGGACGTCGGCCTTGACCTCGCCCCGCGCGTCCCCCACCTGCCACTGAAACGCCACCTGGCCCAGGTTCGTGAACGAATAGCGATTCTCCACGGGGATCACGACGCTTGTCTGCCCCGCCGCGAACTCAACCTCGCGCACCGGAAACCACACCGGTGAAAACACCTGTTTGGTCAACCACCATTCCGGCTTAGGACGTCTCCATACGTCGAGAATCCCCCAATATCCGTGATGCCAGGCGTAACCGGCATGCGTGCCATCCGGAAAGTAAAACGCTTCATCCAGTGCCGCCCAGATCGCACCGCCAAGCACTCGATCGGAATGGGCAATGTGACTCCACGTGCCGGGCGGAGCGCACGGCTTCAGGAACGGTTTCGTAAAGCTCTCGGCGCACTGACGTCCCCAGGTCGACTGCGGATCACTCTGCCCCATCCCAAAGAACTCGCGCAGCCCCGGATTGATCTGCACATCCGTCTGTTCGTGACAGACGGGGAAATAGTACTCGCCCAACAGCAACGGGCGGGGATCGTCTTTGGCCAGTTCATCGTACGGCATCGGCGGGTAGTGCAGATTGACGATATCACACACCTGGCGCGGGTCGGGGTTATTGAAGGTCGTGGGGCGTGTGGGATCGAGTTGCTTGACCAGCTCGTTCGACAGTTCAAAGAAGCGGTTGAAATGCGATTCATTGGCCAGCGACCAGATCACAATGCTCGGATGCGTATGGTAGTAGTCGACCATCGCCGAAGTCGGGTTCAAGACTTCCCGCAATGGCTCCAGATCGTCCTGAGGAGCGACCCAGCAGAATGGTGCTTCCACTTCCAGATACATCCCGATCTTGTCCGCCGCGGCAACCAGTTCTTCGGTTGGCGGATAGTGCGACGTGCGGACGTAGTTCAGATTGGCTTCTTTCAGCAGCGTGATGTCTTCTTCCGCGTGCCGCATCGTATCTGCTCGGCCGGTGAGTGGGTCCGTTTCATGCCGACAGGCTCCCGCCAGCTTGACCGGCACTCCATTGACGCACAGCGAACGCCCCCGAACCTCGATCGTCCGGAACCCGACCTGACGTTCCACCCGTTCCAGTACCTGACTCCCTGCCCGCAGCTCGATCGCGGCGCGATAGAGATGCGGCTGTTCAGCGTTCCACTTCAGCGGACTCGGTACGTTCAGAGCAATGCCGAAGGCGGAACCGGTACTCGGCAAATCGGCAATGCGAATCTGCTTCTGGGCCTGCAACTGGCTGGTTCCATCCGGACCTGTGAGAGCTAATACGAGTTGGAGGTCGTCCGGTGTCGCTTGAGCGGAGTTGCGAAGCACGACGCTGGCCGTCAGTTCGCCATGCTCGTAACGGGCATCGAGCGCCGCAGTGAGCTTCAGATTTTCCACGTGCACTGCAGGAACGGCAAAGATCCGCACGCTGCGATCGATTCCTCCCAGGCAATGAAAGGCATAGCCACTGGAGTACGATAGCCGCTCGGAAACGGTGTCGACCTTCATCTTCAGATCCAGCCGATTGGTCGCGCCAGGTCGCATCAGCGTCGTGATGTCCCACTGCACGGGCGTATAGAGATTCTCGCTGCGGCCAAGATGACTGCCATTGAGCCAGTAGTCGGTTCCGCCGTGGATGGCGTCAAAGTGCAAGAAGACACGCTGGCCAGCCCAATCCGCCGGCACCTCAAACTGACAAGCAACGGCAACTTCCTGATCGGCCGCGATGTCGTGGCCTTGCTGCCGCCATTGCCCGGGAACTCGAAACTCCTTCCACTCACCCGCATCAAGAGGGCGGGAGCGAAGATCGTCTGCCCAATGGGGATCCAGCCGCCAATTTCCATCGAGCAGCTGTTGCGAAACGTCCAATCCACCGACGAGCGAAGGAACGGGCACGTAGCGCACCGGCGTGAACGACAACTGCTCAACAGGAACAATCTGCGACGCTTGTCGACCACTGAGCGTCGCGCGCACTTCCAGCTCAGCCGCCGCCTGATCCGAAAAAGTGGATCGAGCAAACTTGAACCAACCGTCTATTTCCGACTTGGTAACGGCCAATGGCCTGTCCCCGTGGAGCAGCCGGAGTTCCACTTCCGCGCCGACGACCGGATCGAAAGCCAGGTCAAGAATCTGTCCCGACAGATCGCCAATCATTCCCGACACGCTGGAGACGTAGAGCGACTGGCGGGGGGGCGGTCCGTCGGCCCACAGCTCGACAATCGAAACGGTCGCGTTCACTTCACCGTGAATCCGCAGTTGCAGGTCCAGCTTGCCGCTGCGAGTCACTTCGCCAGGCACACGCACGATACGTCGAATGGCCTGGGCCTTGGGCAGCTCCGTCGGGCCATGCAACGGCACATCTCCGGCCCACAAACTCTGCACCCGCTTGTAAACATGATCACTGGCATAGGTGAGCACGAGCACATACGAGAGCGCGGGGTTCAAATCATCGTACTGCAGATTGACCGACTTGTAGCTGAACACCGCCGAACGAGATTTCAACTCAGCATCCGTGTCGCTCGTGTTGAACGTCCAGCAGTAGCTGTCCTGCATCAGCACGTGCGGCTGCCGCGGCAGAATGCCGCAATCGTCATAAGCGTACAACGTGTAGCCGGACGGCACAGCATCCAACAGCAGCGGGTCGTCAACGCTGGCCCGGGCCAGCTCGCCGCAAATCAGTAACATCATTCCCGGTACGAATAATGATGAGCTCACCGCCCAGAACCGCACAGATGAAGATCCCGCCACCATGATGCAATCCTCCGTAGCCATGCTCGCGCAGAGCCGTAGCCATGCTCGCGCAGAGCATGGGGACAGCTCATTACCTTCGCTACGTCACCCGCGGTCTACGCGACCGCGGCCACTCCGCGCAGAGCCGTAGCCATGCTCGCGCAGAGCATGGGGACAGCTCATTACGTTCTTCACTTCCCCGCGGTCTGCGCGACCGCGGCCACTGGTCTGCGCGACCGCGGCCACTGGTCTGCGCGACCGCGGCCACGAATTACGCGATTGCGGCCAGGGGCGGCTTCAATGCGTCGTGACAGCGGTGGGGGAGGCCGGGGGTTTCAGGAAGTTGCCGTAACCGACCACCATCGTTGAGCCAACGAGGATGAGGATTCCCAGCACCAGCAGCACGTGGGTGCGCCGGCTGGTTCCCTTCCATTCCCTCAGAGCAATTCCCCACAAGCTGCTGAAGATGATGATGCTGGCCATGTGGAGCGTCCAGCTGGAGAATTCGTACTTCCCCATCCGCGTCTGGCCCATGCTGTAGAAGAAGAACTGGAAATACCACGTCACTCCGGCAATCGCCGAGAAAAGGTAGTTGGTAATAATCGGCACGCTCTCGGTGCGGGCCGTGCCCTTCACCGGCTTCTCCTTCGTCGCCTTCGAGGCAAGCTCGTCGGCATCCCACTGAACAACGCCTTCACTGGCACTCACTTCCGCTACCACCGTGCGTTGCAGAGCGAGGTATTCGTGGGCCGATCGGTTCTTGATGTTCAGCAACACGCACCACAGGAAGTTCGTGGTGAAACCACCCCATAGCACCACGACCAACACGGGCAGGTTCTGCCAGAGATCGGCGCGATTGTTCTCCTCCAACACCGTCTTGGCCAAATCGCCAATGGGCTTACCGGCTGCCAAACCATAAGCGAATGCGGCGCTCATAATGCCCGAGAACGTCGCCACGAGGATCCCCTTGACGAAGCTGAATTCCTGAACTGTCGCCTTCTTCTGATCCTCGGTCAATTCGCGTTCCTTCGACATGCCGGCCATCCCGGTGACGACGATCCCCGCCAGGCAGATGGCCACTCCCAACAAAATCACTTGCCCGGAGGTCTCACGCACGATCGTGACAATGCTGCCGTCGAAGATCGGGGGCATCAACGTGCCAAACGCAGCACAATACCCCAGGGCCACCGCCATCCCCAGCGCAATGCCGAGATACCGCATCGTCAAACCAAACGTCAGGCCCCCCAACCCCCACATGGCGCCAAACACGTAGGCCCACATCACACTCTCGGGATGCTCTCGCCACGTACTGCCAATCACCGTCCACAAGTCGGGAACTAATAGTGAAGCGAGAAACAGCGGTGCGACCAGCCAGCTGAATACCCCCCCCACAAGCCAATACGTTTCCCAAGACCACTTCTTCACGCCCCGGTAGGGAATATAGAAACTCGCTGAGGCCAGGCCGCCCAGCCAATGAAAAAACACACCAAGAAAGGGATTAAACGGATCTGCCATCGCGACATTACTCCTCAGCTTGTCACCGCCAAACGGCTAACGATCGCACAAACGCCTGCAATCGCCGCTCGTACCGGAATGTGGATGAACTGAAACCTCTAGTTGGACCATATTATGCTGCGTTCTTCAAGCGCCTATAGCCCTGCTCGCTACTTCCCCGCGGTCTACGCGACCGCGGCCACAAGAACGCAGAGCCGTAGCCATGCTCGCACAGAGCGTAGGGACAGCTCGGAACGGTCTCTACTTCCCCCGCGGTCTACGCGACCGCGGCCACAAGAACGCAGAGCCGTAGCCATGCTCGCGCAGAGCATGGGGACAGCTCGGAACGGTCTCTACTTCCCCCGCGGTCTACGCGACCGCGGCCACGAGTCTACGCGACCGCGGCCACGAGTCTACGCGACCGCGGCCACTGGTCTACGCGACCGCGGCCACTAGCAGGACTATTCTCTGTCCTTCGGAACTACTATCTTGCTCATGGGAACCACGACCTTGGCGGCCTGTAATGTTACCGGGCCCAATAACCCTGCCGGCATTAATGGGGCATTAGCCGCGAGGGAGCTGAGCGGCAGGAATGTCAGACGCTTGTCAGCTGGCAGTCCGGAATCCCCCACCAGACGGTTATTCCACACATTGATCACGTCGATCTCCAGCAGATTCTCACCTGGGTTCAGGGCCTCCGTCACATCCACCCGCCAGGGAGCCATCCACAACGTTTTCACACGTTTGCCGTTGATGCGAACGACCGCCAGATCACACACTTTTCCCAGATCGAGGCACAGAGGCGCACCGCGAAACGACTGCGGCACGGTGAGCTTGCGGCGATAGGTGGCTTTGCCCGAGTAGTACCGAATGGCGTCCTGGGCGTTGTGAGTCCAGTCGTCGAGTTTTTCAAACACCGTACTGGCAGGACCACCCCACTGCGGATCGAACTGCACCTCCCATGGACCGTCGATAGCCAGGGCGGCTGGCACATCCTTCAGCGCTACCGACTGGCTTTGTCCTCCGGCGGTTGTCCATTCGTATGTCCCGGGCTGCCAGGCCCGCAGTTCGAGATTACCTTTGGCACCTCGTGTCAACTGAGCCTGGCTGGCTGGCGGACGGACATTCGGTCGCGGCATCGTTTGCGCCAACTGAGCAATCTGGGCATCGCTGAGCGCATCCGGGACCATTTCCAATGCCCCCAGTTCACCGACAAACGAACCTGCGGCGCCTGGCCCGGCCGATCCCGGATGAACAGTGTGCTTACTCTTGAGTCCGGTATGGACTGGTGTGCCGTCGAGGTAGAGAGTGGGCTGGCCATTGCGGTAGACTACCGCCACATGGGTCCAATCGTCCAGAGACATCTGATGTGCCAGAATCGGGACGAAGTAGTTGGCTCCGTGCTCAAAAACGCAGAGGCCGTTACGGCCGATGGCCAGCCCGCTGCCGGCGTGCGTCGCGCCCCCCAGATCACTTCCGTGCGGAGGAAAGAGCAAGTCGTTGCGCGGTTCCGCCATCCCCCTGACTCCCTCGTTCGTCTCGGCGTGCAGGGTCGTGTCGGCCGCCGGCTTCACCCACACCGCCATCGTGAAGTCATTGGTGACGTCGGCGATGTTGCGCGGTGTCGCATCCTGCGGCGATGTGATTTCCGAGCGAGCGTCAAGCGCTGTCTGGCCGTTGCATTGGAAAGCTATGACCCGGTCGGCAGCAGCCGCTCGATGTCGGAACACGACAAACACACTCCCCTGCGGTGGCAAATACAGCGGAATCTGTGTCGTATCACCCACAACATCATAGACTGGTACGGCTTCCGTCTTGCCCGATTCCGGCCAGAACAACTCGGGAACTTGTCCACCAACACGATAGGCGGTTGCAGCGACGAGCTCTTTGGGCTGTGGATTGGTTACGAAGTAAATGTCGGCGTCAGCGGTTCGGCGATGCGTAAACAGCAGGCGAGTATCGCTGCGGAAGTCAACCGCAACGCCGCTCTCCTTCAAAATCTCCTCAAGGCTCTTTCCCCAGACAACACGGCCTGCTCCGAGCATACGTTCTCCCGCGGGCACTCCCGCAATGTCGCCCCAGATCTCGGCGGCCAGCTGCTGCACTTCCTGGTCACAGCCGGGATACCCCTCCATGCTGGGTGATCGTGACGGTGGGGAACCTACCACGGTTGCCCCTGCTTGGATCAGGTCGCGGATCTTCGTCAGCAGTTGCGGACGCATGGTCGCCATGTCCGGCAGGACCAACATGCGGTAGGTGGTCCCATGAGGCAGCGCCAGCATATGGTCCTTGACGGTCAACGAGTTCTCAATCACTTCCGCATTGATGTAGTCGAAGTCACAGCCTTCGGGCAACGGCGGCTGGCGCACGCCGGTCATCTTGGGCGTATCTTCACCAATGAAGTAGGCGACATCAGCCACCCGCACACCCTGCTGGAGCATGAAGCAACAGCGGCGCAGGTAGTCAATCCAGGCAGAGCTTTCGGCAAACCAGGTATTGTGCCGATTGAATTCGGTACCGAACCAGGCATTCACGCCCGGCTTACGATCTTCCCATGGCTGATGGATATAGACGTGCAGCACGAAATGATTGATGCCTTCGCAGAACGCCCAATCACCACGTGCCTTCAATCCTGACGGAGCGGTCTGGAAAGGAGGACCTCCGGTGAATGCTTCAGCGGAGATGAATGGCAAGCCGAACAGGTTGGCCGCCGACGAAGCCGCTCGGCATTCGATTGAACCGAGACTGCCGGTGACCCAGAATTCGCCACCCAGACAATCCGATTGCCCTCCGTACTGCAGGAACTCGGCAGGAAATCCCCAGTGGCCATAGTTCTCGAGCCACAGTTGCAGGCCGTACGGGCGGCACAGGTCCCGCAAACCGCCCACGTACTCGGTCGCCACGCGATCGGCAACCAACCGTCGCAAGTCCCACAGGAAGCGATTCGACTGTTCCGCATTTCCGACCAGCCTGCCGGTGAGCACCGGCAGCCACGGCAACGGGTCGTAACCATATCGATCATGAAAGACGCTCGCCAGACCATCCGTCCAGTTCTGCGATCCCATTTCGTAGCTGTCGGCCACGACATGCTTGAACGCTGTCCGATCAGCGGCCGGCATGCGACGGAGCACCTCGCCAATGAACGCCTCGAAATGTGGCTGGAGCACCTGGCGGTTCATCTTGTCGACTTCCCAGCCCTCCCCTTCCGGTGACGCAGGCGCATTGCGTGTGCCAGTTCCTTTCAGGCCGGTACGCACGATGACCCAGTCTCCAGGCGGCACATCCCACTGCAACTGGCCGTCGGCCGACAGCTTGTCACTGAGCTCGATGACCTGCTGTGCCGATACAGCTAACTCAGGTTGGTCCACTTCGGCTTGCGCTGGCCAGAGATAGGTGTCCCACATGGGAAGTGGAGTGGGATGCATCTTGCCAAGTTGCTTTTCGACGTACGATTCCAGCCGAGCGGCCGGCGACAAATCGACTTCGGCCAGAGCGGCCTCGCCCGAGACCTGAGTGAATATCAGGCGGAATTGATCCGACGTGACCGGTTCAAACGCGATCATGACCGGGCCACGTGGCATGGGGCCGACATTAATCACCATATTCGAGCGATCGAACTTGAACCGTCGGACCGTGCGATATTCGCCGCTGGAATGTCGTGCCTGCAGTTCACAGCTGGCAGCCCACGCTTTCTCTCCCGGCGTGAGCGACAGATGCCGAGCGGTCATCGGGCGTGCCACCTGAATCTCCCAGGTCCACGCGTTGTCGCCCTGTCCTGCGCCGGCCGGAAACACAACGGCGGTGTCCAACGCTCCATCAACGGCCGGAGCCGCGTCCGTGGGAGCGGGACTGCAGCTGATGCGCGGTGCGGCGTCGCCGAGCGTCACTGCATCTTCTTGCGGAGCGGGAAACGCCTGCACGGTTACATCCTGCAGCCATCCCTCGCAAACCGGCAGCTTCTGCTGGAATCGGATCGGACCTTTCACCCGAGTCTGGGTCGAAACGAGAAACCGCATCGACTGCTGCGGCTTGACCCATGGCCCACCCGATTGACTCCAACCGGGACTGTTGAACATGCCAATGTTCACTCCCACTCGCCCGGCCTCCCGAATGGCGTGCTCCACCAGTTCCCACCACTCGGGCGTCAGCACCTTGACGTCGCCCGCGGGCACTTCTTCCAGAAAGATGTTGCCGATCAGCGCTTCGCCAATCCCGGCCTGGGCCATGGCTTCCAGGTCGCGTGTGATTCCCTCTTGGGACAGGTTATCGCTGATCCAGTACCAGTAGCACCACGGCTTGGTGGCATCCGGTGGCTCGCGAAAGCCCTGTTCGAGTGACAGCGGCGTGTGATCGTCGCCACACGCAACTGCGGCAGACAGAAAGGTTCCCATGACAAGTGACAGGAGAAGAACTGCAAGGATGCGTTTCATAGGTAATACTCCTACCAATACCAATAAGACAGCTCGGTCGCTGCCCGCCGTCAACAGTATGTGGCACTGGCTTTGCCAGCGCTCGGGCTTTGCCAGTGCTGGGGGGTGAAACAAGTCTCTCCCGAGCACGGCTCAAGTGCCACACTTCAAACAGGGGTTTTCTCGGTAGTAAATCAACGATCGCGACTCGACCGTATGCCCGTACGGAATGACGAATGACGAATGACCCAATGACGAACGAAGTCCAAAATGGGTCCGGCCGACAGCGAGTTCCGTCGAGTTCTTGTGGCAGGTTGGTTCGGCACTGGGAAATTCGCCATTACCGTCATTACGTACTTCGTCAATCGACATGGCACGCCGGTGCTGCCGCCTCGAGCTAGTTCATCTAGGCGACCGCCGCAGTGTATTCGTCCAGCAGGCGGCGGAAGAGCCGATACTGGTCCAGGGTGATGTGCGGAGGGGTTTGATGATCGACGCTGGGAATGAAGCCGCCGGAACGCATGAGGGGCATGAGCCGTTCAAATTCGGCGCGCAAGGCGGCCTCGCCCTTGTCCATGATCATCTTGTTGAAATGTCCCACCAGGCAGACCGTGGGAAAGGCACGCCGCAAGTCCATGCCGTCCACTCCAGCCTGACGCTCCAGTGGAAGTGCGCCACGCATCCCTTCCCGCATCAACCACGGCACCATCATGGTGACGTCACCATCGGTGTCCACCAGCGGGATAATATTCTTCTCCAGGAGCCGTGGCACAATTTGCCGATAGTAGGGAGCAATAAACTCGTCAAAATGCCGCTCGGAAATCATGGGTCCATTGTTGTAGGACATGTCCTCAGCAATCGTGGCGAACGTCGGCACGCAAACCTGCTCGACAGCATCCAGAATGCGCAAGTTGAAGTCGGTCAGATCCTGGTTAATCTGATGCAGCAACTCCGGTTGATCGTAGAACGCCAGACTGATCTTGCTGAAACCCATGAGCGTACGGGGGAACCAGAAATAGCCTTCCAACGTGATCCAGACGACAGCCTCGCCCCGACTCTGACGGTCCGCCCAAGGACGCATCGACTCAATGGCTCGACTGTGATCGGGAAAGAACTTGGGACGCAGCCGCAGATAGTCGTCCATGTTCGACACGATTCCCTCGACGTGGTGCTGCACTGCCTCGATCGTGTCGTCGGTGGTCGAGAACCAGAACTGCTGATAGGGATCGAGCCCGAAGTATTCGGCGATGTCGAAAACCGTCTCCAGTTCGGCGGGCAACCCTTGCTGCTTCCAGTTGGCGATCGTCTCGTCCCACCACATGGCCCATTCCCACCGCGGCAGTCGATCGACCGGCTGGAAATCCATGACCGCCCTGAATCGCTCCACATGGTTCATCATCGCGTGATTCGACATTGCTCTGTTCTTCGCCGCACTGCTCATTGTTAGTAATGCTGTTAGTAATGCTGTCCGGGGGGATGATTGCTGTCCGCAGGAATCCGAAGCCACGGTCGGCACGGGTCGTTTCGATGCCCATCTTACCACGAGTCCCACCGGGCTGTCGCCAAGGGGCGCGCTTCCATGACCGGAAACGGACGCACAGGAGCGTTCGGGGGCCGCGATTGGGACGATTGGCGAAAGTCTACCACCTATCCAGCCGGCGGCCCCTGCTGGTTTCCCCGCGGGAATTCGGGCATCATGGTGGAACTCCGTGCCGGTGAGCGAGCTGTGAGGATCGCTCGTTTCTCGAGGCGAGCGGCCACTGCTCCGTCCGGATCGCTCGGCAGACGCCCTACCTGGGCATGCCCACGGGCGCCCCCAGGGCGAGTGGGAATGGTCGGCGTGAGGCAGACGCGTCACTGCTCACGGCCGCTGATCTTGAGAGAGACTGGATCGGAAAGCACCTAAGGGGGGAACAAACCATGACGACTGCAGCCGCTCGATTCCCGCGCCGCCTGTCTTGCAGTTGGCGATGCGTGCCGTTCGCGATACCGTATGCTCTTTTCCTACTCTGGGGATCGTTCGAAGGGCATGGAGCGAGCGTGGTGGCTGCTGAGCCTGACGCGGACGAAGGGGTGATCAAGCAGATCAATCTGGTACATTTCTCTCACACGGATATCGGATTCACGGACAGCCCGAGCGTCTGCCGTGAGTTGCATCGGCGGTACCTCGACATCGCCATCGACGCCGTACTCGACTCCCATTCCGGTCCGCCGGAAAAACGGTTCTTCTGGACGGCCGAATCGACGATCCCGGTGCGAGACTGGTGGGAGCACGCGTCGGATCCGCGGCGTGAACAGTTTCTCGAAGCGGTGCAATCGGGCCAGTTGGAGGTCTCGGCACTGGCCTGCAACAACACGCCGTTCATGAATGCCGCGCAGTGGCAGACCATGGTGCACTGGCTGCCCGAAGAGTTGTGGCAGGAGGTCAGGCCGGAAGTGGCCCTTCAGAACGATGTGAACGGGGTCCCACGCGCGGCCGCACTGGCCTTGCTGGACCGTGGCGTGCACTACTTGTTCACGGGAATCAACGAAGACAGCGGAGGCGCACCGTTTCCACGTCCGTCAGCTTTCTGGTGGAGAATGCCCGACGGACGAAAGATGTTCGTATGGCTGAACCTGGGCTATGGATCGGGTTTCGCAATGTTCGAGCCGCACGAATGGCGGCGAGGTCCGCTGCCGTTGGCTTCCGATACTCGTTATCGGCCACCGCGTGCGGGGGACATATTGCGCTGCGATGAAGCATCGGTTCGGGCCTCCCACCAGCGCGTGGCGCAGATCATCAAATCGATGGAGCAGTCGGGATACCAGTATCCGATCGTGACAATATCCATCACCAGTCAATGGCGATTTGACAACGATCCCCCTTTTCCTCCCATGGCCGACTTTGTCGCAGCCTGGAATGAGCTCGGCTTGCAACCCCGCGTCTGTTTCACCACAGCGGCTCAAGCAATGCGTCAAATGGAAGAAGTCATGGGCGACTCGATTCCCGAGTATCGCGGCGAGTGGACGGACTGGTGGGCTAACGGCACCGCCTCCGCGCCCCGTGAAGTGGCCGCCAGCCGACTCGCCAAGCGATTGCTCGCCGCCACCACCTCTCCGCTGTGGGGCCCTGTGAGCCAGCAGATGGAGCAGGCCGTTGACGAGTGCTATCGTGATCTCTGCTTGTTCGATGAACATACCTGGGGTTCGAGCTTGAGCGTAGCCAGGCCGTACAGCCTCGACACTCAGGCTCAGTTCACTGAAAAGGCCATTCTGGCCTATCGACCCATGGCGCGCGCTCAATGGCTTCTTTCCCAGCGCGCTCGCACCCAACTGCTCGATCAAGGTGAAGGGCTGCTGTTGGCCAATACCAGTCCCGCACCGGTCAGTGGCTGGATGCGCATGATCGCCACCTGCTTGCGGGATGATTACCAGAGCATCGAGGATCCTCAAACCGGTACACGGATGAAACTCTATTTCGAACCAGGCATTGAACCGTGGGGACGACCGCAGAGTCCAGCTGATCTGAGTCGCGAAGACATTTCGGCCGTTTTCCCCGATCAGGCCCCCGACAAGATCGCCAAGTTCTGGGTGGAAGAACTCCCGGCCCACTCAGTCAAGCACTTCCAACTGAGCAAACAGAAGGTCGAAACAGAAGATCCGAGCAACAATACAAGACCCGAGATCGTCACCGGAGATCGGGGCTGGCCCACGTCGATCGTCTGGCCAGGTATGAAACAGCCCTTATTCCTGGAAGGGTTCGGCGACCTGACCAGCACACAGGTTAACGCGTTTGCTCCGCGCTTCGTTCTGGCCGACATCCGCCGTCAGAACGAGACCGAGCGCGAGAAGATGCGTCAGAAGACATTCCTCGAAGTCACGGCCAGTCAACAGGATGATGCGGTCGTCGATGACTCACCGCACATGATCGTGTTCACTCAGGCTATTGCACACCCGCGACTGGCATGGGGTACGCGCGTGCTGGAAGTGTGGAAGCGAGAGCCCCGCGCTCGACTGACTCTGCGCATCAACCGCAACTCCTCGGCGGCACCGGAGATCTTCTACATCGCCTTCCCGTTGCCAACCGGCGAAACGCTGCCCAGACTCAGCAGCGGCGGTCAGCCCTATACCCCGTTCGCCGATCAGATTCCAGGAACCTGCCGCGACTATTTCCCTTGCGACAGCTGGGCCGATTATCAGACGGACAACGGTCGATGGCTGTGGGTCAGCCACGACGTACCGCTCGTCTCTTTCGGCAGCTCTCCGACCCTCGCGCTGCGACAATCGCCGCCACAGGATGTCCACCGACTCCTGGCCATGGCCTTCAATAACTTCTGGTACACAAATTTTGTCGCCGACGAACACGGAATCCTGGAGTTCCACTTCGACCTGATGTGGACCCCTCCGTCGCAGACGCCGGCAGAGGATCTGGCCAATGGTCTGATGGGCGAGCCCGTCATGTTGATCAACCCCGCACTGCCAGAAGATCCTCGTGTCAAGAAGGACCTGTTTGGACAATAGAGTTCTCTCACACGTGCGCAGCGGTGCTCGTACTCGGAAAGCGTCGGGATAAACCGGTTTGGAGTTGAGAATGAAAGAGTCTTACAGCGAAATCCTAGCCAGATACGCTGGCCCCGAGTCGTACGCTGGCGGTGGTAACACCGCGGGTGTAGCCACGGCAGGGGTACACCTA
>JBGSHS010000136.1:0-13039 GCA_041752115.1 Pirellulaceae bacterium
TGGATGGCGGTGGTGAGGCATGTGAAGTACTGATCGAATACGGCGCCACGCCCAGTGTGCTGCTGGGCGTCGTGTCGGAGGATTACGAGCTGCTGGACGCCATTCTGGACAATGAGCCGGATCAAGTCCACTGGCGCGAAGGGCGTAGCGGCCAGAGCTTGTTGCACAATGAATGGGGAGCAATTTCAACGACATAACACGAGCGACGAGCAATCCGGATGCTCAGAGTGCCAGGGAAAACTACTTCTCGATGGCTTGACATCACTATCCGATAACATGGCCGAAGCGCTGGGGAAGCGCCGCGGTGACCTTTCACTCGCCGGTCTGACTGAATTGTCCGATGTTGCTGCAGAGGCATTGTCCAAGCACCGAGGGTGGCTCCGCCTCGACGGTCTCGCCATGCTGTCGGAGGTGACAGCCCGAACGCCGGCACAGCACCGCGGCGACCTCAGCCTCAACGGGCTGACCTCGCTATCGAACGGCGGTGCAGTAGCGCTGTTGCAGCACAGTGGCTCCGATCTCGATCTCAACGGGTTGACCTTCCTGTCGGCAGCTGCAGCAGCAGCGTTGGCGGCGCACGGTGGCCGTCTCTACCTCGACGGTCTGGCGACGCTGACAGAGGAGGCGGCAGTGGCGTTGGCCGCGCACGAGGATTCTCTCTCGCTTAACGGATTGACGACGATATCCGACCAAGCTGCAGAAGCACTGTCGCAGCACGGTGGCTGCGATCTCAGGCTCAATGGGTTGACCTCCCTATCGGCAGCTGCAGCAGCAGCGTTGGTGGCGCACCGTGGCAGTCTCGATCTCGACGGTCTGGTGACGCTGACTGAGGAGGCGGCAGTGGCGTTGGCCGCGCACAAGGGTTCTCTCTCGCTTAACGGATTGACGACGATATCGGACCAAGTTGCAGAAGCACTGTCACGGCGCATACAGACCGTCTCGCTTGGAGGACTTACTGCGCTCAGTGGAAGGGTGGCAGGATTCCTGGCCAAACGGCAGTGGCTGGTTCTACCGGGTCTGACATCCTTATCGGACGATGCGGCGGTGTCATTGGACAGACAATGGGGAATGGCACCTTTTGGTGCGCGGAGCGGGTAACGTGGGCAAGCATGCCGCGGCACGCTCGTATCGCGGTGTCATTTATACGTCACTGCTCTCGTAACACACGGCCGCAAGTGAAATGCCCATGCCACCCCGGCGACCGCCAGTATTCTACGCGTCCCCCGTCTTGCCTGCTGAGGTCGGCGGTCCATTGTGAGTGCGGCACTCGGGCGCCGCGGCAGCGGCCGAGCATCTAACAGCGACTCCTGTGTCGCTTCACCACGTTTCCGGCGATACAAGCTGCCCCACCGCCAGTTCTCAGCACATGCCGCCAGATTCGACGGGCGGTTCGCCCCCGTCGGGGGCAAATTGCACTTTGCGGTAGATTTCCGACAACGGCAGTTGGCACTGGATGGACGGCAGGATCAGGGGATCCTGCAGGGAACTCTGTTCCGTCAGCAGCCACTCGTCCTTTCCCTGCCGCACGTAGTGCTCGACCAGCGGACGGTCCTGGCTGATCAAGACGTACTCCTGCAGCGACGGCAGGCGGCGGTAGTGGGTGAATTTCCCGCCGCGGTCGTAATCAGCCGTGGACGGCGATAGCACTTCGACGAGCACCTTGGGGTTCAATAGCGTGTCGACCTCGGCGTCCTCGAATTCCGGCTCACCGCACACTACGGTCACGTCGGGATAGGTGTACAGTCCCGTTGGACTGACTTTCACCCGCATATCGGACTGATAGACCTCGCACTCGCGTTCCCGCAGTTGCGAGCCCAACTCGCGGTTGACGTTGCCAGCGATCAAGTTGTGTTCCCGGCTAGCGCCCGCCATGGCGAACATCTCCCCGCGGAGGTATTCGCTTTTCGTCTCGGCTTGCCGCTCGCGGGCCAAGTACTGCTGCGGCGTCAGACGAGGCTGGGGCGCGGCGGACATGGGCAAACTCTCCCTCCTGGTGCGGACGATCGGCCGGTATTTTACCGTGCGCCAACGCTCTGCGTCCAGGATGGCGTCCAACGTTTCCCACTTCTCCCGCTCTGGCGACCTCTTGCGGGCTTTGCGGACTCGGCGCCTAATGGACGGAATATCTGACCGTCCCAGACGTACCGCAGGGGGGATCACATGCCAGGGGGAACTTCGGGCGAAAGCCACGGCCGCGACGAACGCGTGGACGAAGCACTCGCTGATTATCTTCGGCGCGTGGACGCGGGCGAACAGATCGATTCGGAACACTTCATACGGCAACATCCTGACGTGGCCGATGAACTGCGGGCGTTTTTCGCCGACATCCTGGCGGTACGCGGCGCACTGGGCGCCGCGGACTCGCTCGTTCCCCGAAGACTCATCCCGTCTCACGAGCCCCAACGCGGTCCGGATCCCGACGAGGCGTTCAAGGCCCCGGCGAAACGCTCGCTCGGCCATGCTTCGGTGGAATACTCGGGCAATCTCACCGGCCCGCCTGCCGCTTCACCCTTTTCGGCAACAAGCGTCACGGTGGAGCACGTGCTCGCGTTCATGATCGAGGGCGGATTACTGAGTCCCCGCGAAAGCAAGGCGTTTGCCGAGCGGTTCTCAGTGAAAAGCGACTCCACCACTGCCGAGCAACTTGTCGGAGAACTCCGCCGCTCCGGAAAGCTCACGGACTTTCAATGGAAAGCTCTCCAACAGGGACGAGGGGCGGAACTGATCCTGGACAATTACGTGTTGCTGGATCGGCTGGGACAAGGCGGAATGGGAACCGTCTACAAGGCCCGGCATACGACGTTACATCGGACCATGGCGATAAAAACGCTCGCTAAACGACTGATGGCTGATCAGGCGAGTGCGGCTCGCTTTGAACGCGAAATGGAGGCCATCGGCGCGCTAAGTCACCCGCACATTGTCCGGGCCGCGCACGCTGGACAAATGCGAGGCACACTGTTCCTCGTCATGGAGTATGTAGAAGGCCGTGACCTGAACGAGGTAAGTCGTCGCTGCGGACCTCTGCGCACCCCGGACGCCTGCGAGTTGGTGCGGCAGGCCGCCCTCGGCCTGCAGCATATCCATGACCACGGCCTGGTCCACCGCGACATCAAGCCGTCAAATCTGATTCTGACGACCCAGGGGGCGGTCAAGGTTCTTGACTTGGGTTTGGCGAGCTTGCGACGTCGGGAATCAGGCGAAGACCGCCTGACCGCAACGGGCCAGGCAATCGGCACCGTCGACTACATGGCTCCGGAACAGATCGAGGACAGCCATCGCATCGATATTCGCGCCGATATTTACAGTTTGGGCTGCACGTTGTACAAGCTTCTGGCCGCGCGTCCGCCCTTTAGTGCTGAGGATTATCCAGAGGTATTTAATCGATTGATCGCTCGCCTCGACCAGCCTGCTCCCCCGATCACCACGTACCGCGAGCACTTACCCAGCGAATTGGTTGCCGTGGTTCATCGTATGCTCAGCCGCGATCCCACAGATCGATTCATGGAACCGGTTGAGGTCGCGCGAGTGATGGAGGCCCACACGGAAGGCTGCGATTTGCGACGAGTGTTGGAAACGGCGGACGGCAAGGTGGAGGCCTCGCCGGTGGTTGTAGCCGGAGAGCCTGGAGGCCAGGCGATTGTCGCCGCGTCAGTAAATCAACCGCTGAAGGCGACTGTCAAACCGAAGTTCACGCATCTGCGGCCCCTCCCCATCGTTGCGATCGCCGGCTCAGCGTTGGCTGCAGCGACGGTGGCCGTAGTGTGCATCTTGTCCCTCGACACCGATGGACGCCACGGCTCCGATTCCACCGTTGCGACGCTACAGATGGGCGGAGTCGGACAAACGCCGCCGTCAAACCGGCTGCCGGGCGAGTACAACGTGAGTCCCCCTGAGGCGAACGCGAGGACACCGGCTGACCGGGACCCTTACGAGGCAGCATTGGCCGTCGTCGACGCTTTGACCCGTGACCCGCCCGACATGGAGCGATACTGCATGGAACTGTCAACGGCCGTTTCCCAACTGCAACGCCAGGATGACATCCTGGCGATCGCTAAGGAGTTGTCGGAGCGGGCTTCAGATAAGCCGGAATACCGGCGGATGGCGTCCGGCTGGCTTTGTGCTGTCGCAGACGACCTTTTGCCGGAATGGCACCGGGAAAGCATGTCTGACACGGACTTGGCGTCGTTGGTGGAGATTCTGAATACGGCAATTCAATTAGACCCTCAGGCGGCGAAAGCTTACCGCCTCCGAGCGGCTGTACGCTGTTGGAAGAGTGAACTGAACGCGGCTATCGCCGACGCGACTGTCGCCATTCAAATCAATCCTCAGGATGCCGTTGCCCATTACTGGCGCGCCGCGGCCAATGTTAGGCTGAACAATCTTGACCAGACGATCAGGGACTGCACCGATGCCGTCCGGCTTGATCCTCGGCTCAACCCTGCCTATCACAATCGAGCAGCAGCGTATTTGGCAAAGGGAGAGACGGATAAGGCACTTGCCGATCTCAGCGAAGCGATCAAGATCGGTCCCAGCTGGGCCGGACACTACCGGTTACGCGGATGGGTGTGGTCCGAGAAAGGCGAGTACGACAAGGCGATCGCCGACTTCAGCGAAGCAGTTCGTCTTCGTCCAAGCGATGCCGAACTGTATTATTGGCGCGGGGTATCGCATGCCAAGAAGGGCGATTGGAATCTTGCCATCGCCGACTACAGCGAGGCAATCCGCTTCCGTCCAGATTGGGCCTCCCCACGTCTTGGCCGGGCTTTGGCAAGGGCAAGGCTGGGCCAGTTGGAGAGCTCCCGCGAAGACATCGGGATCGCAGTCCAGGCGAATCCAGACACTGCTGCGAACTGCAACGCTATCGCTTGTTTGCTGGTCATCTCCCGCGAGCCAGCGCCTCGGGATTCTGCGAAGGCCGTTGAATTGGCAACAAAGGCTGTCGAGTTGGCGCCGGGAGAATGGAGCTATTGGAATACGCTGGGAGCTGCGCAGTATCGAGCGGGCGACTGGCAAGCGGCAATCGATTCGCTTGAGAAGTCGTCGGAAATCAGAGGCGGCTTCACCATTGGTTGGTTCTTCCTCGCCATGGCCCACCACCAGCTCGGCCATCAAGAGGAAGCCCGCAGATGGTATGACACGGGACTCAAGTGGATGGACGAGAATCGTTCCGAGGATGAAGAACTTCTCCGCATCCGCATCGAGGTGGAGGAACTTCTCCGCACAAGCGATCCAAACGTACCGGCACGCCCGAGCGGCGAACCGTGACAGTGACATGCCTTCCAAGCTGTCAGGGAATCAACCCGAACTTCGGTCTTTTTGGCGTCATCCCACTATTCCTAGATGGCTGGAACGTCGTCACCGAAGCGTGACATTCTTGCTGAGGGATACTTCTCAGAATGGCTTCGCGACTGGGCCATTAGCATCAATAGATGTCAGATCAAGAAATGCATCGCTTGAGGGTAGGTACGGGCCCGTCAGAGGGCGCAATTACTGGACCGTTGATTTCGACGCTTCTGGAGTTCCGTTCTCGACTTCCGGGCCCGGACTGACTGGACTGGTTCGGCCTGGTGACGGAATTGCAGCCACGCGGAATCCCAGGCACATGCTGCGGAGGAACGGCAGGCACCGATATCGGAGCGCCGACCTGCAGAAAGAAGCAGGGCTGCGCCAGTCACCCCCCCGATGCACGCGGTCTGATCCACAAATCGGTCCCGCGGGTTTGTTCGCCGGCGATTTAGTGTAATAACTCTCGTCGTACCAGTCCGCGCACCATTCGAGCACGTTTCCGTGCATGTCGTACAAGCCGAAGGCGTTAGGCTTCTTTTGACACACAGGGCGCGTGCCACCTTGCGCGCCGTCAGCGTACCAGGCATATTCGCCCAACTCGGATTCTCCGTTCCCGCAGCACCATTTCGTCGTGCTGCCCGCCCGACACGCATATTCCCACTCCGCCTCGGTCGGCAAGCGATAGGTGGCACCTTCCTTACGGCTGAGCCATTCGCAAAAGGCAAACGCATCGCTCCAGCTTACTTGGACCACGGGATGATCGTCACTCTGCTCAGAGCCCGGCTGACGCCACGTCCATTCAGGATTCTGCAGCCACTGAAACGCTGCATCAACACCGAAGCCGCCCTTGCCATCTGTCTCCGCCTCGGTCAAATAGCCGGTATCGGCTATGAACTGCCGGAACTGGCCGACAGTCACCTCGCAGGCCCCCAGACGAAACGCCCTGGCTATCCGCACGCGATGTCTCGGAACCTCGCTGTGTAGGACATCGACGTACCACTGCGGCTCATTGCGTTGTTGCGCTTCGGCGAGCAGCACTTCCACGTCTTCTGGCGTGGACCCCATGTCGAACTGACCCGGCGGTATGAGGATGAACTTCATGCCAATGGAGTTGATGTGATCGACCGGCAAGCCAAGATGCTTGGCCCACGCCTCTTGATGTTCTTTCGCGTTCTGCGCGTCGAACGGCGCGATGGCCGGCGAAGGAGCGCCGGGCGGGAGTTGCCACTTCCCATCTTGGTCAACGTATCGACTCCCGGCCATCCTCGGCTCCGGTCCTAATCCCGCAAGCGGCTCCTTGTTTTCAGCCGACGTGGTCGCGGACTGTCCACCAACGACCTCCACGGGAGCTCCAGACTCGTTCACCACCACGCCGAGCATTCCTTCCGCCGCTTCGCTCACGGCTTTGCTCTCTGGACCGGTTGGATCCGTCATCAGCACGACACGAAAACCCAGGTCGTCTTTGCGAAAGTCCGGCGCAGCCCTGCTGCGGTACGCCGACCGGCAGCCCGCCGCGGAACTGGTCCAAGCACCGCCCCGACCGACGCGGTCCGAGCCGGTAATCGGCCCGGCAGGATCGTTGAATGGCGAGTTCTGGTAATAGTCTTCATCGTACCAGTCCGCGCTCCACTGCCAGACGTTTCCGTGCATGTCGTACAGGCCGAAGGCGTTGGGTTTCTTCTGACACACAGGGCGCGTGCCACCCTGCGTGCCGTCAGCGTACCAGGCATATTCGCCCAACTCGGGTTCTTCGTTCCCGAAGGACCATTTCGTCGTGCTTCCCGCCCGACACGCATATTCCCACTCCGCCTCGGTCGGCAAGCGGTAGGTCTTACCTTCCTTGCGGCTGAGCCACTCGCAAAAGGCGGACGCGTCGCTCCAGCTCACTTGGACCACGGGATGATCGTCATTCTGCTCAAAGCCCGGCTGACGCCACGTCCATTCAGGATTCTGCAACCACTGCCCCGATGCATCGACACCAAGGCCCCCCTTACCATCTGTCTCCGCTTCGGTCACATAGCCGGCATCGGCCACAAACTGCCTGAACTGGCTCACGGTCACTGCGCAGGCCCCCAGATAAAACGCCCTGGTTACCCGCACGCGATGTCTCACGGACTCGCAGTGCAGGAGATCCACAAGCCACTGAGGCTCATTGCGTTGTTGCGCTTCGACGAGCAGCAGGTCCACATCTTCCGGCGTGGACCCCATGTCGAACTCACCCGGCGGTATGAGGATGACCTTCATGCCGATGGTATTGGTGTAATCGATCGGCAAGCCAAGGTACTTTGCCCAGGCTTCCTGATAGATGCGGGCTTGACGCGGAGCAACTGGCGAGATCGCCGGCCGGTGGGTTTCGCTGTGCGACATGGGGTGTTTCGTGTGCCAGAACAGCATTATGCCGGCCAACAGCAGTACGATCGCCGCCGCACCTGCTACCAACACGAGCGCGCGGCGTTGCGCCGGAGATCGTTGTTTCCGCGACCAGAGCGAGCCAGTCCTGCGAGTTTCGCCGGCATGCCCCGATGGCGTCGCTGCGGCAGCTGCCCGTCCGCTGCGGTCGGTCGCATGCTGCGACTGCGAGAGCAACGCCGTCAGATCTGCCCCCTCTGAGAAAGACCTCAAAGCGTCGACCAATTCGGCAGGTGTGCTGAACCTCACGCTGCGGTCCTTGGCCAGCATTCGATCCAGGATACGCGCCAACTTATAGGGCACGTCAGGTCGTTCCCTCTGGAGGGGAGGAGCCGTCTCCCGGCCGTGGGCCAACAGCTTCTTCACTGTCGTTCGGTGTTGGCCGTCGCAGAAAGGCGGCCGACCCGACAGTAGTTCGTAGAGCGTGCAGCCAAGGCTGTAGATGTCTGCGCGGATGTCGACAAGTCGAGCATCCGATATCTGCTCCGGAGCCATATAGTCGGCCGTACCCAAGGCGATTGCCGTCTCCGTAATCTGTTCGACCATTCCCAACTCTTGCGCACTCAGACGCGCAATTCCCAAGTCCAAGATCTTCACCACACCGTCGCAGCTCAGCATCACGTTCGACGGTTTGATATCGCGATGCACCATTCCATGTTCGAAGATGCACTGCAAACCCAAAGCTGCTTGTCGCACGATCTCACACGTATCAGCCACCTGAAGCGGACCGCACCGAGTGACGATCTGGGACAAGTTCAACCCGTCCACGTATTCCATAACGATGTAGGGAGTGCCTTCATGCTCACCGGCGTGGGAAGCCCAGACCACATTCGGATGCTCGAGGGCTCCCGCGGCGGCCATTTCGCGGCGAAACCGGAGGAGAGCCTTCGGCTCCTGCAGCAAGTTGTCTCTAAGCAGCTTCACAACGACTGGACGGTTCAGTCTCGCGTGGCGGGGACGGTAGACCGTAGCCATCCCCGAATCACTGATGATCTCAAACAGCTGGCATCCCCCTACCTGCCGGATCACGCTCGATTCAGGGTGCTCGGCTATCTGGCACTGATTGTCGGGTTGGTGTGATACGCTGCCAGGGCCAGTCGTGGCTGCTGAAGTGGCATCCGTCGACTCGTCAACGGCCTGTCTTGGCGAGTGCGATCGGACGACCGAGTGGGGTACCTCGCTTGGGTCAACCATTGACTGAAGAGCGGCTTGACAGCTCAAGCAGGTGGCAACGTGATCGCAGACAGCACGAGAAGACGTGTCATCAAGCTGGCCTGAGCGGTAACCCACAAGCACCTCGCGACTCGGACAATTCGCCCAACCCATCGAATTACTTCCTTTCTTCAATCGCCCAGGAACACTGTGCCAGCTTCGGTCCCTTTTAGTCTCACAAGCGACACCTGGTGTTCCCACAGGCCTGACGAACGTGGCGATTATACATGCCGCGTTTCGTGCATGGCAACGGCTCAGGCCGAACTGAGAGCGAACGAGGATCGTGAGGGCCTAGGACGCCGCTAGTTTTCAATAGACCCGGCATTTCGGGTCGTGGAAAAAGGGCGGGCCTGATTGATCGTACGGACGATGAACGCAAACGACCGTTTACAGAGCACCTGGACGATTACAAGTCGCATTTGTGGAACCAAGCGGTGACCGAAAAGGTAAGCGTACACGGAATTCGGGGAATTGTGGCCCGGTAATGGCGAAGACAGATCGCACCACGGAGTCGTGGTTATCATCGAGAGTGACGAGCAGTAAACCGCAGCAGCGTGAGGCAGCGATTAAGATGTATCTGGCAGCAAGGCAGGAGCCTCATCCGACCGAAAGTACACTGTGACCGCCGCACACAAGAATTCGATGACGGAGCGCTCTTGCTGTGAGTTTGTTTGAATCACCGTCCGGATTCGTTCGCACCAGCGACGGCCGTCCTCGCTCCGCATGCCTTGCGTGATGCGGCGGTGGATGGCGACGAAACGAATAGCTTATTCGGCCAAGTTGTTGGTGGGCTCGACCTGGGGCTCGGTGATGAAACGGAAGTAGCTGTCTGCGTTTTCGCGGAAGCGTTGAGCAAGATCGTGCGCCTCGCGACCGAGAGGTGCTCGCCGCGTGGCATCCCACACCAACTGATCGCGAGCCGCTCCCAAGACGCGTCGGAAATTCTCCGGCGAGGCATATTCCTCGCGTCGATGGATCACACCAAACGTCCGTCACAAGTCCGCCAACGGCAACTGGCCGTACGCTTGGATCTTCTTGGAAGGGTGCTCCACCAGGAACTTCACATCCTGAATCAGACGGTCCAGACAGAACTGCAGCAAGACGTTGAAGTCAGGCATGTACTTGTGGTACGCACTGAAGTAGTCGCAGCCCGGGATGCCATCGAATTTCTTCCCCAGCATCTCGACCAGGACTTCACTCCCGCGCGACGCCGAGATCTTGTAGACGGTGTACGGATAGGCGCGGAAGCACTTGGTCCAGAGGCGGTGACCATTCTCTTTGTGTCCTGTCTCATCGACGTTCAGGCGATCTTCGGTCGGCAACATCGCGCACAAGGCCTCGTGGGGATCAGCCAGGGTGCCACTCTACGCCGTGAACCTTTACTGCTAGCAGGAAAACAAGTCTCGATGCGACAACGAGTTTCGGTCATTCTGTAGGTTTGCGTGCAAACAAAATGGCCTGCTCGTTACCGAAAGGATTCGGCGATGTCACATCGAGACCCGTGTGCTGGCAAACCGCGGCTGAATTTCGAGTTGCTCAAGATCGCTTTGCTCTGGTTATTGCACGGAGTGGACTGGACGCCTGTCCATTGGCGTAGTGATCGTACATGGAAATCACCCCGATTGTTAGCTGTCACGGCATTTATGTGGTCTTGGTCGGACGAAGCCTTAGTGGGCGACCGCTTGACCACCACCCGCAAGGTCACCTTACAGATGTTTCCTCAGACGCAGACCGCGGCCAGTACCATTCAAGGCTTCATCAGACTCCTGCGGCATTGGACCGACACCTTTGTCACGGTGCTGCAGGAGTCGCTGCGGCGGCGGATGGAACAAGAACTGTCGGATTGTATGCGTGTGGGAAAGTATCTCTTGTTCGCCGTCGACGGCAGTCGCATCGATTTGCCGCGGACCTTGTCGCATCAACGCGCCTTCTCCGCCGTGCGTCCCGGGAAGAAACGAAAAAGAAAAGAGACGCCGTCATGCGAAGGAGGCCGATGCCAAAAAGGCTACTACATCTTCGATGTGGATAACCACTCTGTGGCATGCGGGAACAGGATTGCCTTGGAATCGGCATTTGGGACCTGGCGACAGCAGCGAACGAGCACACTGGCTGGAGATGCTGAGCAGCCTTGTCAATACCGCCCTGGTCACCGCCGACGCAGGCTTTGTGGGTTACCAGTACTCTCAGGCGGTAATTTCTGCCGGCCAGACTCCCGACGCTGTGGTGTTGGCTGCCTATCGAGTGGTTTCCTGGTGAAGCCGTTGGCAACAAATTCGGCCGGCAGGCTCCCCTGTGTGGAGTGACACCGTTCAAGGACGCACGCGAACGTAGGCGACCTTCGCACCGCCCCAGGTGTGACGCCAAGCTTGTCAGGTCCGCCGTCACTCAGGCGGCCAGAGTCGATTTGGTTTTGCGCGCCCTATTTCGTCTGAAAACTCGCCTTGAGTAAGAGAGCCAGTCGCGCGTGACGGGATCGCCCCAGCATATTCGCCGGGGGGATGCGCCCTCTGCAAGGGTGCCGTGCCGAGTGTCCTGTCCGCGGACTCGCCCGCAATCGCGTCGTACGTGTCCGCCGTTACTAAGTTGAATAGACAAAAAGTTGGGAGCAGAAAGTTCCATCATGGCAAGCAAACAGCACCACCAATTGCGACGATTCATGGCCGTCAAGTGGCGACAATGGCTCAGTGCCCGTGAACTGATCTTCCTGGTCCGAGCCATCGGGCAGTGTCTCGCGTACATGGTGGCATATTTCGCCTGGAGACGACTGTCAACCACTGTCCAGCCTCCCCCCGTGCGGCCCGATCAAGCTACGCAGTTGCGTGCCATCGTCGGCGGCGGCTGCATCGCGTTGGCAACCGGATTCCTGGGAACGGTTCTTGGTTCCGGTTCGGTGCGGCCCAATACGACGCCCGTTAGCGTTGCCAAGGTCGCCGATACGAAGTCGGATACCGCCTTGGCATGGGGACGCGACAAGGTCTGGGGATGGCTGGGTGCCGCCGCCGCAGGCGAGGAACCGGAGTCGGAGTCGTCCGACCAAGCCGCCACGGAGGGTTCCGACGACTCGGCCGATGGGGAAGGCTGGCAGTCTTGGCCGCAATTCGCCGCCGAAGTCCAGCAGTCGCGCTCGTCCGCAACCGACGCGGTGGAATCTGAGCCGGGGACCGGCCAGTTGGCTGGGCCCGTTGAGGAGGATCACAGTGAGCAGCGGGAGATCGGAGTGCGTGTGCCGATCGGTGTGCCGCGACCATCCGGGGAGTATGGCGGACGTGCCTGGTCGACCGCGGGTCGCCCGACGAGCGCTCCCATCTACAACGACTGGGGTGCTGCGGCGCGGCGTGCCGCCCAGGCCGATTACGCGCGGCAGAGGGCGATCGAGCAGGCTCAGTACCAGTCGGACCGCGCCATGCGCAACTATCAGCAGCAGACTTCCGGCCAGTTCGGTGCCATGGGACTCCAGTGGACTCCCGGTGGATACGGCCCGTAATGTGGCCCGGGCGGAAGCTTGCCCGGTGGCCTTGGCGGCGTCAGCGCTGGCGCAGAGCCGTCAGAGAAATCCAGGGGGACTATCCGGATAATCGGACACTCCTGGCGTGCCCGCTCGACAACAGGGCCGGTCCGACGTTCGGTGCCGAGAACACTCGACCGAAGGAATTAGGGAAATGGAAACGAATGGAAACGGGGAGTGGCACCTTTGCGTGGCAGGCTGAGCATGCCGGGCAAGCGCGGTCGTGACCGACATCGTCTGCGCCGCCACGATGGTTTACAAGCGTCAGGTGCGTGCCGCGCACTGAGCGGTCTTTCGAGTGGCAACTTGTCGATTCTGCGTTGCCTGCCGGCAGAAATGTACCACTCCCAATACCGTTCGGCCCGAAATATGCTAGCCGGCATTTTTTTCGGACTGGGCTGGCTATCGATCAGCAGTTGTGTCATTTTGTGTGCCTGTCGAACAAGCGAGTCAAGCAATCGAAGATCGAAGAGTCGGATATCACCCCTCTCGCGTAGCAGATCGTCGCGCTAGTGTCTGAGCACGCTGGCCCGATGCGCGCTCAGCGCTGACTCCTCAACACTTCCCGACCCCCGCGAGCTCCGCTCGTGCGGTGAACCAGATGGTCAGCTACCGACGCTGCCCTCT
>JBGSHS010000137.1:0-13397 GCA_041752115.1 Pirellulaceae bacterium
TCCTTCTTCGGTTCCACGTCCCAGCGCGTCGCACCATCCAGTACGGTGGCGGTAAACCCGACGCGATGGCCCCAGTAGTAGCTGGCGATCGCCCCCTCCGTGCCGACGCCCCCGAGTCCGGCCAGGTACTCGACCACTAACGTCTTGGCTCCCTGCCGGGCCGCGGCAATCCCCGCCGGAGCACCACCGGTGCCCCCGCCGATCACCACCACGTCGTACCGCCCCAACACGGGAACGGAACGAGCATCCTGCGTGATCTTCCGATAGTCTCCTGTCGGTCGCGGCCCGGCAAGAAACTCCCGCACGTCCCCTGGCACCAGCGATGCTGGCACCAACGATTCACTCCACTGTTGGCCCGCCACCGAGATCCTCTCGGCCCTGCCTGAATTCTTCGCCTGCTCCGCCGCCGCCGTTCCCATCCGCTCGCCATAGAGCATCAAGTTGATGGGGCGAGCCAGTTGCACAGCCAGCGAGGGAGACACATCGGCGTGAGCACTCAAGAGGAACAGACCTTCCAGTTGAGCCGGCACGAACGAATCAAGAGGCACCTGGTCGACCTGGTCCGTCTCCGCGGCCTGTCGACTGTCCAGCGGCTCGGCCTCGACCAACCACGGCAGGTCGGAAGTATACTGCTGCCGAGGATCGTAGGAGAGCGTACGAGCCCGCTGGTCGGCACGCATGAACTGATCGTACGAGTCGCCCGTGGGCAGTTTCAAAGTGTACTCGTAGACCGGATAGGTACCGCCGACGGCCGTCGTTTCGCTGGGAAACAACATCGTGTAGGGCGCACACGGCTGGCGGACTTCCACGCCCGGCCCCGGATGGGGCTCTCCACCAATCACCACGCGCCGCATCGAAGTCTCGTGCCCGGGGATCTTCCGAAAGGTCGCGCCAGCCAGACGAGCCACCGTGGCCGTAGGAGTGGCATCAATGATCCGCTTCGCCACCACGGCCTGCCGACCGGCACGGTTGGCCATCACGATGCCACAGAGTTCTCCCCGCTCGTCGCGCAGCACATCCGTGGGAAGACAGCTGTACAGATACGTCACGCCGGCTGTGAGTAATGCGTCGTCCAGCACCTTCTTCACGTGCAGAGGCCGTGGCGGAACCGGTACAACGCCCGCCTGGTCCGTCGGCTCCTTGGCGGGCGCCAGAATCTCGATCTCTCCTAACAGCATCCGCCGGTGCGGTGCCGCCATCTGCAGATCGAACTTCACAAAGCGTGCGCGCTCATGGACCGATAGCGTCAGCGCGCTGATGTCTTCCAGTGGCAGGTTGTTGTCGAACGTGTCGAGTCGTCTCCATTGTGTACGATCGTCGCTCGTCGAGACCGTCATTTTCCCTACATCAAAACCGCTCGCCGGATCGGCCGAGGCCCCGCGACGGAAGACAACCACACGCACACGCTCGATCTGCTGCGCATCCCCCAGGTCGGCTACAATACTCGTGTCGGTCTCGAATTGCACACTGTGTTGAGCGGCACTGGACCACTGGCCGTCCGTCAAACGCGATGGCGGATCCGTGTCGCGATGCAGCGCAGCGCTGGGTGCGCTGGCTTCGTAACGAAAAGGCAACCGATTCGGTTCCTCCACCTGCACGCACGGATCATCGTAGATGCTGCGCGCCAGCCCGCCGCGGGGCGTTTCACCTGGCTCAAGCCAAAGCTGAAGAGTGGCCGTCATGTCGTCGCCCAGATACGGATAGGGCGCGGCCAGGAAAACGGTTGCCCCCTGCTGGGCCGCCGCTACGGCCGCGGCCACCGCGCCGGTTGATCCTCCCACAACAACCACATCCACTTCCGCGGCCACCGGAATCTCACGTGCCGACTCGACCACACGGTCCGCCGCCAGCGCACTGCCGGCAATCCACACCCCAATGAGAATCACGATCCATTGCAGAGCACGAGCGCATTGCCACACCATTGCCGGTTCTCCTCTCGCCGCACGCGGTCCTCGACTGAGCCTGCCACTACGGGTGCATCGTAACACACTCAACTTGCAGCCGCCAACCAAGGGCACCCGGGAGGAAATGACGAAGGACGAAGGACCAATGACCAATGACCAAGGCTCAAGTACGAGCTTGCCAGAATCGGCCAGCAAACCGCCGAATCGCCAACAGCAGACGGCAACGTGAAGAAGGAGGAGAACACGCTGCGTGAGCGACTGTCGAGCGATCGCTGGTCGCGGCGATTCGAGTGCTTTCGTGGCACGGCCGACGACGAGTACGAGCAGCAAAGGGGATGGAGGTTCCATCCCGCTGCGTCGAGGACGCTGTGCGTCGTGGCGACTTGGCGCAAGGCGTGCGCTTCATGGTGGTTTGCGGGAGACTGCGTTCGCACCAAGAGCAGGCTGAGAGACAGCTACCACAGGATCGATCCGAAGAGCGGTTTCTCACGGAGTCACCATGGCACCGAGATGCACGGGATGGCCTCGGCGCGTTCCTTGTGAACGGCGAACTCTGGCAGTAGCTTCAAGGCTCCGTATTGCCGTGAGGCCACAAGGATCGAACCGAGCGTTGCACGTGCGCCGGCGGCAACGCCAGTACTGGGTTCTATGTCGCACGCGTCAACCGCGTAAACGCGCTGGTGATCTCAGATCGAACAGTCTGCTTCGCTGGGTTCGATTGTTACGGGGCTCTATCGGCTCTGGACTCGATCGTCTCCAGGCTGCTGCTTTGTGAGTCGCGTCAGTAGGAGAGGACGAGGCCGAAGTTCGGTCCATGGTAAACCATCTGCCCGCTGTGATTGATCAGCGTCGGTCCGTTCAGAAGCAGATCAGGATTGGTCTCGAAATTGTTGGGCCCCAATGCCAGTCCCGTGATCCACAGTGCGTTGTAGCCCGCGTAGAAGGTCCATCGCGGGGCAAACTGATAGTTGAACTGCAATGACAGATCGCCCACGAACGACGTGCGGTCGATGTCATCCGAGCCTGCCACGACATCCGACCCGCCCAGCCCGTCGGTGACGGTGAACGTGCGGTTGAGCGTCGCATGGTTCTGGAAAATGCCCCCCTTCATCTCGAAATCGATCCAGCAACGCGGCTGGATGAGGAACTGGCTGAGTAAGCCGACCTGCACACCGATCAGCTCATTGCCGGTGTCAATGCCCATCCCATTGGTGCTGATGGCTGGCCCGGGCGTGGCCGATTCACTGTAGTAGCCAAACTCCTCGTTGATCTGCAGGTAGCGCGCACCCAGCAAGAAGGAGGTTTCGTAGTCGCCAGGTCGCATCAGCACTCGACGACGCAGATTCAACTCGCCATTGTTCAGTTCCGAACTGAAACGAGTCGTGACGTAGTCGTTGTAGTCGTAGCCAATAATGCCGTCCGGATTGCCGAAATTGCTCAGCGGCGAGTACAGGTTGCCATCGCCACCCTCTGCGTTCGCCTCCACGTTGCGCACCGCCACCGAGTCATCCCAGCCGTAGGAACCAAAATAGGATACCTCGAGCCGATACCAGCTGCCGAGCGTTACGCCAAGAAGTGTGCGCATGCCAGCACTGAACTCAGAGCGAAAATCGCCCGTTCCCAACGCGATCGGGCCGCTCGGACCCACAGACGCAAAACTGAACGCATCCTTGTTGTCGTGGAACAAGGCCATCATCTCCATCTTTCCGTAGACGAGCGGCGGGCAGCCGTTGGTCGCCGGGGGCCAGGCACGACACGCCTCCCAGGAACCGAGCAGCGGATCATGCCAGTAAAGGTTGGTACCCGGCTCTGTCTCCAAAACCGGACGTTCTGTTTCCCAGAGCTGCGGCTTGCGCGACGTATAACCAAACGTTTCAGCAGCCCAAGCCGGCGCACTGGCGCTCAGAACGGTCAATACCGCGAGCGAGGCCCATCCACACCATCCGCTGATTCGTTTCATCTTCGGGGTCTCTCACGAGGACTTTCAACGTATTATCCACCCGCATATTAGCTTCGACGCGAATCTTCCTTATCCTCAGACTTTGTCGCACAGGCACTATAATCGGACTAAACTGCCACAATTCCCCGCAGCGCAGCGCATTTACCCTACCATCAGGGGATTGGGCATGGAAGTTAGCCGCCCGTTTCGCCAGAAACACCGAGCAGCGCTCAGCCTGAGCCCCGGCGCGAGATCGCAGGATGCTTCGCCTGCAGAGTGCGGCATGGTCTATGCAAGGACGCGGTCTAGGCAAGGACGCGGCCTATCCACATCGCGGTGACAATCGCCTTTCGCCTCGGCATTCCAGGTCTTTCACTGGCCTGCATCGTCTCTTGCCGAATGTCTTCGAAGCAGGCCTTAGAACCCGACAAGGGACTTGAGGCGACGTGAGGCGGAGGTAAAGAAGCGGGGCTCGCGTCGGAGTGCCCCGGAGGATTGGCCGGGACGTTGGGGGCCTTACGCGGCAAACTGGGCAAGCAGTCGTTGTTCGGCTCCAGCACCTCAGGGCCTCAGGATGCCGAGGAAGACGCGGCCTTCTGCCGCACATAGCTGATCAATTCACGAATGCTGGCCACGCCCATAATGTCGTCGCCGATGCGGATATGGAACGTCTTTTCGATTTCCGCGGTCAGTTCGGCCATGCCGAGCGAGTCGATTTTCAGCGCGTCAAACGAATCATCGATCTGCGGCAGAACACCGGTTTTGTTTTGAATCAGTTCCAGCAGTTTGCTTTCGACCTGATCAGACGACATAGAAGACTCCCCTCCAGTTGGCATCGCCGTGGCCCGAACCGTCGTCGCACCGAGTGCCTCCTATGGTGACAGAGCGCCGAGTTATTTCAATATGCTTTGCCCATTTTCCCACAGGCCGCCATTCTACCTGAGCCGCACTCGTGCGGGAGGAGGCGAGATGGGATGGTTTGAGGTGGATTCCCGGCTCCGCCGCGCCGCGGTCGCCGCAGGGGGCGGGGCGGGACAGGAGCATGGTCAAGCAGGCGCGAAGTGGTGTATGCTAGGGGATACATGTCGCGACGTGGCTTAGTGTCAGCACCATTTCAATCCATTATGGGTGACGACATGGAGAAATATCTTCGAGAGTGTCTTGCGCGGCGCACGGCTGCGGCTCAGCAGCTGGCGCATCAGGACCCGCAACTGCCGGCTGAGCAGGTGACGCACAGTCTCGTCTATGGACTGCATTCGCTGCGTGTCTTGTTGTTTCAGCGAATTCACGATGACGTGGAAGCGAACGTCGGAAATGATTCGATGCTGCTCCCACTATCTGTCGAGGAGGGTGAGCGGACGGCGAAATGCGAGATCGAGTCATTTGAGGTTTCGGTGGCAGCGTTGGCGGTGCGCGACCGGCAATACACCCGTTGCGACTTCAAGTGGTATGTCAGCTGGCTCGCCCATCTCTGTTTGGGGGAGGATGTTGACAACTCGAAGTGGCGTCGGCGCATTCGGCATTATCTCGCCATGTCTGACGACGATCTGCGTCTGAGCTTTTCGCGCAATCTCGAGACGGTCTTTCCCGAAGCGCGATTGGCGCCGCTCATACTGTATCGCCTGTTCCCCTTGTCGGTGAGGATCGTGACGGCGATTGCCTTTGGCCATCATCTGGATGCGGCCGAGCTGCGCAACCGGCAGATGTTCTGGCTACCTGCGATTGGCGACTGCCACGAATGCCATGGTCGTCCTTTGGACAACGGGGACCTGTGCAGCGTGTGTGGAAATCCCGTCTGGAAATACCATTGGCTGTGTGCTGACTGAGAATGGGCAGGGCAGCGGCCCGTCGTGCAGTCATTGGCGCTATGGATGCGCTAGGTGGCGCAGATGCACCGAACCAGCGGTCTTGAGGCGGAGATTGGAGCGTTACCTGCTCCCACCATGAATTCGCGTCGAAGCACGGCGGCGGCGGCGACTGAACTGCAATGATCGGTTGGCAAGATTCCTGTTCTCAGTCCGGTTGACCTGCCGATCAGGACGTTGAGAATCATGGGAAATGAGGTGTTGCAGTGGGTGCACGGTGTGCGGCACGCGCACGGCGTGAGCGAAGCTGTACCACCATCGGTCGCTCCCGGCGGACCTCGCTGTGGCAGTGTTCCGATTCCCCTGCGGCCACTCTCGGCTCTGCGGTGTCAACTGAGCCAGTGAACGAGAGCCATCGAGGGGCTCTTCCTCGGGGCTACAAGCAGCAGATGAGCGCAAGTTCAGCGACGACGGTTTGTACCTGAACTGGTTTCCGTATCGAATCCTTCGCAGCCTTTGCGTCGGAAGCACCATCCTGGAGAAAGCGACTATGCCGACCACCCTATCGCGTCCCCCCAAGGTCCACCACGATTTCAAACGTGTGGCGATCCTTTTTGCCGGCGGTCCGGCACCGGCCGCCAATGCGGTCATTTCGACGGCCGCCGTTTCTTTTCTCCGCAATGATATCGAAGTGCTGGGGATTCTCTATGGCTATTCCCATCTGGTGGAGTACAAGCCGGACAAGCCGCTGCAGCAAGGGAAGCACTATGTCGTCCTGGATCACGGGCGATTGAAGCGCACCCGTAACAGCCAGGGCATCATGATCGGTTCGGCGCGTACGAATCCGGGCAAGCACGTCACCTGCAAGGCGGATCTGGACGACCTGGTCAAGACGGGACCGCTCAAGACGGTGTACGATGCCCTCTGTTCGCTGGGGGTCGACGCGCTGGTTTCGATCGGTGGCGACGACACGCTCAAGTCGGCCAACAAGTTCCAGATGTTTCAGGATCGGCTCCCCGCCGGGTCCAAGAAGATCCCGGTAGTCCACGTGCCCAAGACCATTGACAACGACTACATGGGAATCGACTTCACGTTCGGGTATTTCACGGCGGTCGAGACGCTGGCGGGCGAGATTCGCAACCTGTTGGCGGACGCGGAATCGACCAACAGTTATTTTCTGGCGGAGACAATGGGGCGCAGCGCCGGCTGGATCGCGTATGGCGCCGCGGTCGCCGGGGAAGCCAGTCTGGTCGTGAGCGTCGAAGACATCACCGGGAAGTACCGCCAGGAAGAGGAGGTGGTTAACCCGAAGACGGGCGAGAAGATGATTCGCCCTGTGATGAACATGGACGAGACCATCAAGCGCATCGTGGCCACCATGCGCGTGCGGGAGGAATCAGAAGGCAAAGGCTACGGCGTGCTGGTGGTGGCGGAAGGGCTGGCCGAACTGCTTCCGTACGATTACGTGCAGAACGTACCACGCGACGAGCACGGGCATCTGAGCATTTCCCATATCAACCTGAGCGAGCTGTTCAGCCGGTTGATCAGCACGGAGTACGCACGGCAGACCGGTAGGAAGAAGCGGGTCAAAGGGCTGCAGCTGGGCTACGAATCCCGGTGTGCCCGCCCGCAAGCGTTCGACGTCATGCTCGGCAGTCAGCTGGGAGTCGGAGCCTATCGCGCGCTGGTCGAAGAACAGCGGAGCGGCGTGATGGTGTCCGTTTCCGGGCAGCTCGACCTGCACTACGTGCCGTTTTCCACGCTGGTCGATCCCGAAACGCTGGTCACGATCGTCCGCTATGTGCGTCCCGATTCCGACTTCCATCAGCTGGCCCGGTTCCTCGAAACGTACGTCAACGACTAGCGCTCTGTGACAGCTACGAATTAGGGTGCCACTGGCTTTGCCCGTGCTCCTCCCACTGGCGGGCAAAACTACACCGGCAGAGCCAGTGGCACGCAACTCGAAAGAGAAGCTGCCACCAGGCACCAGGAGTTCCACAGAGCCGCCTCCGGCTGATGTCCCGCGGCACGACATCGCCGGGAACATGCGCGGTGCGCCGGCCAGGGCGAAAAAAAGAACGGGCGGACCCTTTGGGGGTCCGCCCGTCGCATTCCAATCGGACAATGGGCAGAGGTCGCACCGGCATCAGCCGGTGGGAAACTCGCTGGTGAACGAGGTCAAAGCTTTCATATAGTTGGCCCGTTCAAAAGCGCTCGGATCGGGACTGTTCCCGCGACTGAGGCTTCCCGTCATCTGCTCGACCGACGTGTACTCGTGCTCGTCCAGCCACCGCTCGACTTCTTCCAGCAGTTTCTTGACGTAGGGGGGTCCATAGCGGAGCAGGGCAGTTGCCATCTGCACCACGTCAGCACCGGCCAGCAGTGCCTTGATCACGTCGTCGGCGAAATGCACCCCGCCGGTGGCCGCGATCGACATCTCGGTCTGGTCGCTCAAGATGGCGATCCACCGCAGCGCCAGGCGCAGCTCATGCCGGCTGCTGAGCACGAGGTTGGGAGCCACCGTGAGCGAATCGAGATCGATATCCGGTTCCAGGAACCGGTTGAACAGCACGATGCCGTCGGCCCCCGCGTCGGCAATGCGTTTGAGCAGCCGGGGCATGGAGGTGAAGTAGGGACCGATCTTGACAGCCAGCGGGACGTTGATCGAGTCCTTGACCAGTGCCACGAGCTCGGCGTACTTCTTTTCCACATCCAGAGCGCACATGTCGGGGTCGGTCGGGATGTAGTAGATGTTCAACTCCATTGCATCGACGCCGGCATCGACCATCGATTTGGCGTAACTGGTCCAGCCGCCCGGGGAAGCACCGTTGAGGCTGCCGATCAGCGGCATCTGCACCTTGGCTTTAGCCGTTTCGATCAGTTCCAGGTAATCTTTCGTGCCGGTGTGGTAGGCGTGCAGCTCGGGGAAATGCGTCAGCGATTCGGCAAAGGACTCCGAACCGTATTCGTACAGCCGATTCACTTCCTGTTCTTCGTGCGCGATCTGTTCTTCGAACAGCGACGGCAGAACGGCAGCGGACGCCCCGGCATCTTCCAGTCGCTTGAGCGTCTCGGCATCGCCGCTCAACGGACAGGCTGCCACTACCAACGGGTTGCGCAGTTTCAGCCCCAGGTATTTGGTCGTCAGATCAATACTCATGCTTCCACCTCATTGAGTTCGTTGACGATGTCGCGCTGCACACCAGCCATCTGCTCGTAGTAGTGCCACTGATCGTCGATGTCGCGTTGTGCCAATTCAAACAGCTGTTCCGCACGATTCGGGCTGGTGCGTGCCAGCATCGCAAAGCGCGCTTCCTGCATGGCGAAGTCCTTGAAGTTGGACGTCGGTTTCCGGCTGTCCAGCTGGAAGGGCGTTCCTCCCTTGTGCGCTTCGCGTGGATCGTAGCGATACAACGGCCAGAAGCCGCACTGCACGGCCTCTTTCTGGTGCGCCATACCGGTGGTCATGTTCACCCCGTGTGCCACGCACTGGCTGTAGGCCAGGATGAGCGACACTCCGTGATACGACTCCGCCTCCCGGAACGCCTTGATCGCCTGCATCGGATTGGCTCCCACGGCGATCTGCGCGACGTACACGCTGCCGTAGGCGACGGCGATCATGCCGAGGTCCTTCTTGCGGGCCGGCTTGCCGGAGGCGGCGAACTTCGCCACCGCTCCACGCGGCGTCGCCTTGGAGGCCTGTCCGCCGGTGTTCGAGTAGACGCCGGTATCGAGCACCAGGATGTTGACATTGCGGCCCGTAGTCAAGACGTGATCCAGACCGCCAAATCCGATATCAAAGGCCCAGCCGTCCCCTCCCAAGATCCAGACGCTGCGCACCACCAGCACGTCCGAGACGGAGGCGAGCCGCAGGGCGTCAGGAGTGCCTAGGGCCTGGCACTTCTGGACCAGCTCCGCCACCCGCTGCCGCTGCGCAGCAATCTCCAGCTCGTCCTGCTGAGCCGACTCGATAATGGCCTTGACCAGGTCGTCACCGACGGCCGAGGCCTGCTGCTTGAGCAGGTACTCCGCGTATTCACGCTTCTGGTCCAATGCCAGACGGAATCCCAATCCGAACTCGGCGTTGTCTTCAAACAACGAGTTGTTCCAGGTCGGACCACGCCCGGCGGCATCCACCGAGTAGGGCGTGGTCGGCAGGTTGCCGCCATAAATGGACGAGCAGCCGGTCGCGTTGCCGATCATCATACGATCGCCAAACAACTGGCTCATCAACTTCACGTACGGCGTTTCGCCGCAGCCGGCACAAGCGCCGGAATACTCGAAGAGCGGCCGCAGGATCTGCGTTCCCTTGACCGTCGCCGTGTTCACCTTGGTGCGGTCGTAATCGGGAATGCTGAGGAAGAACTCGAAGTTCTGTCGTTCCCGCTCCAGATGATCGAGCTTCGGCTGCATGTTGATCGCCCGATGCTTGACCGCTTCCTTGCTCTTGGCCGGGCAGACCTCGACGCACACGCCACAGCCGGTGCAATCGTCGGGAGCGACCTGAATGGTCATTTGCATCCCGGCGAAGTCCTTGCCCTTGCTCTCTTTGGACTGGAACGTCGCCGGAGCTCCGGCCAGCGTTTCGGGAGCGTAAGGCTTCATGCGAATCGCCGCATGTGGACAGACCAGCGCGCACATGGCACAGTCGATACAGATCGACGGATCCCAGATCGGAATCTCCAGGGCGATGCTGCGCTTCTCCACCTTGGCCGTGTCGGTCGGGAACGTTCCGTCCAGCGGCAACGCGCTGACCGGCAACAGGTCCCCCTTGCCCGCCAGCAGAATCGCGACCACGCGCTGCACGAAATCGGTGCCACCGGCCGCCACCATCGGCTGCCGCTTGAGCGTGCCGCTGACCACGGAGGGGACCTTCACCTCGGCCATCTGTCCGAGCGCTCCGTCCACCGCCGCAAAGTTCTTATTGAGAATCGACTCGCCTCGCTTGCCATACGTCTTCTTGATCGCCTTCTTGATCTCGTCGATCGCTTCGTCGCGCGGCAAGATGCCCGACAGGGCAAAGAAGCAGGTCTGCATCACCGTGTTGATGCGTCCCCCCATGCCGGCTTCCAGAGCCACCTTCACTCCGTCCACCACATAGAACCTCAGCCTCTTGTCGATGATCTGCTGCTGCGTCTCGATCGGCAACTGGTGCCACACCTCATCCGCCCCGTAGGGACTGTTGAGCAGGAACGTGGCGCCGGGTTCAGCCATCTCCAACACGTCCATCTTCTCCATGAAGTTGAACTGGTGGCAGGCCACGAAACTGGCTCGACTGACCAGATACGACGAATTGATCGGACGGGGACTGAACCGCAAATGCGACACGGTCACCGAACCGGCCTTCTTGGAGTCGTAGACGAAATACCCCTGAGCGTACATCGGGGTGTTTTCGCCGACGATCTTCACCGAGTTCTTGCTGGCGCCAACCGTGCCGTCGCTCCCCAAACCGAAGAACACCGCGCGAATCACGTCCTTGGCTTCTGTCGAGAACTCGCTGTCGTACTTCAGACTCAGATGCGTCACGTCGTCGACGATGCCGACCGTGAAGTGACGCTTCGGCTGCGCCTTGGTCAACTCCTCGAACACCGATACGACCATGGCCGGAGTGAACTCTTTGGAGGAGAGTCCATAGCGACCGCCAATCACGCGCGGCATCGCGCGGCCAGCCGGCAACTGCTCGGTCAACGCCGCGATCACGTCCAGATACAATGGCTCCCCAATCGCCCCCGGTTCCTTGGTCCGATCGAGCACGGCAATCTGACGGACTGTGGCCGGCATCGCCGCCATCAGTGACTCCGACGGGAATGGACGATAGAGCCGGATTTTGAGCAGCCCCACCTTCTCACCCCGCGCCACCATCGCCTCCACCGCCTCCTCCGCGGCCCCGACCCCCGAACCCATCATCACTACCATCCGCTCGGCATCCGGAGCGCCGACGTAGTCCACCAGATGGTACTGTCGGCCCACCAGCGCGGCGAGCTTGTCCATGTATTTCTGGACCAGCGCCGGTACCGCATCGTAAAACGGATTGCACGCCTCGCGTGCCTGGAAAAACACGTCCGGGTTCTGCGCCGTCCCACGCAACACCGGATGATCCGGATTCATCGCCCGTTCGCGGAATTCCTTGATGTACTGCTCGTCGATCATCGACCGGATGTCGTCCGCATTGAGCACCTCAATCTTGTTCACCTCGTGCGACGATCGGAATCCATCAAAGAAATGCAGGAACGGAACTCGCGCTTCCAGCGTGGCGGCATGAGCAACCATTGCCAGATCGTGAATCTCCTGCACACTGTTGGACGCCAACATCACCCAACCGGTGCTCCGGCAGGCCATCACATCACTGTGATCGCCAAAAATCGATAACGCATGCGTAGCCACGGTGCGCGCCGAAATGTGGAACACCGTCGGCAACAACTCGCCGGCGATCTTGAACATGTTCGGAATCATCAACAACAGACCCTGCGACGCCGTAAACGTCGTCGTCATCGCGCCCGCCTGCAACGCGCCATGCACGGCTCCCGCCGCACCCGCCTCGCTCTGCATCTCAATGACGTCGGGCACCGTGCCAAAAATGCTCTTGCGCCCCACTGCCGACCAGGCATCCGACAGCTCGCCCATCGGCGATGCCGGTGTGATCGGATAGATGGCGATGACCTCGCTGGCTTGATGCGCTATCAGAGACGCAGCCTCGTTCCCGTCGATGGTGACAAATGATCGTGGACTCACCCGTCGCTCCTCTATCAACTCAGACCCCCGCAGCCCCAGAAAGCGTCCGCACTAGCGCTCGCCTCAGCTGCTGGAAACCACCGCGAACTTGCCGCGGAACTCGCTAACCATCTGCAATCGCGCTGAGCCGCACACTTCTGACCCAGGTCAGATGAGCGGATTCGCACAAAGTGAGCACATAAGCGCGCGATACACCAACGGATTCGTGCGCAACGCGTTGGAATACCCACACTCTCTCATTCGCAAGCCTTTCGTGCAACCCGCCACGCGCCGAGTTCATGCAGTCCGCCCGCACGCCACGACTCGACGCCGTGACCGCCGTCACAACGCCAGCCCCCTTCCTCCGCCCCAGACCATCGTCAGCCGGCACGACGGTCTGAGCGGTGCGGGACCGCCATCCAGGAGCCGACGGCGGTTCGGTTTCCACGGCCCGCATAATCTTGAGATCACGGATAGGAGATAGTAGCGTGTTGACTCCCCACAAGTTGTGGTCGATTCAGTCCGCAGCGATCGGCAGCACGTTGGGCGACAGGAAATCGTCGAAGCCCCTTACCGTGGCACGCTCCCTCATCGTGCGACGATGAGTCGATCGCTAGCACATTCTTGTCGCCTCCGACTCCCTGCGCCGGAGGGCTTTCAAATTGGCTCCCTGTGCAGTACTATCCGACAGGTGTCATCGATGGATTGGGTGACCGTATGAGGTGTGGGTCCGGACGCGGTGCGGCGACGGTTCCTGCTGATGCGCGTAGCCGCCTCAAGACCATCTTTTTTCAGGGCCGACTCTTTGTTGCGGCGACGGTCGGCCGATGGCCGCTCGACGCGCGCGTCTCCGCCCGATCATGCAGCGTGCCAGCACGAGCGACCGATGTCGGGTCCGGCGACGGCGTTGAACGGCGGCAGACCGAGGCAGGATCGCCGCACAGGAAAACGGAGCAGCAGATCTCATGACGCTTCAGCTCGCCAAACCGCAACCGCCGAGTGAAGATAACCGCTGGAAGATGGTTGACGTCACGATGC